>NZ_JBEYXC010000018.1:0-252118 GCF_040644695.1 Streptomyces sp. NPDC046909
AGGAACGGACGCTTCCTTTGTACTCACCCTCTCGGGCTTTCCTCCGGGCTTTTCCCTTCGGTCTTGCGTTTCCGACTCTATCAGACCGTTTCCGGCCCTCTGACCACTCTCCCGCAGGCACACAGAAGGTGACCCCGAGATAGGATCTGACAAGTTTGGTTGCTGCTGAGCAAAGGACGCTTGGGAGCGCCGCTCGGCCTCAAGCAGGAGTACGACTGTACACGCGGCCTCGAAGGGCGTGCAAATCGATTGGACTGGTGGTCTAGACCACTACGCGGTATCTTCCATGCGGAACCGTCAGTTCATATGACATACGCTGCTCACAGTGCGCCCTCCGGGACAGGTAGTGACGGCGCATACCGATCTCCACCCCTGGGAGGCTTCCCATGACCACCGTGACGTCCCCGCTCGCAGGACGCGCCATCGGACTGGCGTCCGTGCCCGATCCGGTCTTCTCCGGGGCCATGGTCGGCCCGGGTACAGCGATCGACCCCGTGCGTGAGGCCTCCGAGGCCGTCGCACCCGTGGACGGAGTCATCGTCTCGCTCCACCCGCACGCCTTCGTCGTCGTCGACGACCAGGGTCACGGCGTGCTCACCCACCTCGGTATCGACACCGTCCAGCTCAACGGCGAAGGCTTCGAGCTGCTCGTGAACAAGGGCGACACCGTGACGCGCGGTCAGGGCATCGTGCGCTGGGACCCGGCCGCCGTGGAGGCCGCCGGCAAGTCCCCCGTCTGCCCGATCGTGGCGCTCGAAGCCACCGCCGAGGCGCTCTCCGAACTGCGTGACGACGGCGACGTGAAGGCCGGCGACAGTCTCTTCCTCTGGAAGTGACATCGAGTCCGTCGTATGACGGCAAGTAGTGGCAACCAACGCGGCGGCGTCACCCGCCGCACTATCGGAGACGGGTGAGATGGAGACAACGCTGCGAGGCGTCGGCGTGAGCCACGGTGTGGCGATCGGCGAGGTTCGGCACATGGGAACGGCGGTCCTCGAGCCGCCGGCCAAGCAGATTCCGGCCGAGGACGCGGAGCGTGAGCAGGGGCGCGCCCGTCAGGCCGTGGAGGCTGTGGCGGCCGACCTGATTGCGCGCGGCAATCTGGCGGGGGGCGAGGCCCAGGCCGTACTCGAGGCGCAGGCATTGATGGCCCAGGACCCCGAGCTGATGGCGGACGTGGATCGGCGTATCGCCGTGGGCAGCACGGCCGAGCGTGCGGTGTACGACGCGTTCGCCGCGTATCGCGAGCTGCTGGCGGGTGCCGGCGAGTATCTCGCCGGGCGCGTGGCCGACCTGGACGATGTGCGGAACCGTATCGTCGCTCGTCTGCTCGGGGTGCCCATGCCGGGTGTGCCGGACAGTGACGAGCCCTATGTCCTGGTGGCGCGTGACCTCGCTCCCGCCGACACGGCTCTGCTGGATCCCACTCTGGTGCTCGGCTTCGTCACCGAGGAGGGCGGGCCGACCAGCCACAGCGCGATTCTGGCGCGGGCGCTCGGCGTTCCTGCCGTGGTGGCGCTGCCCGGTGCCGGTGAGCTGGCCGAGGGCACTGTGATCGCTGTCGACGGCAGCACCGGCGACATCTTCGTGAATCCGAGCGAGGAGAAGAAGACGCAGCTGGAGGCCGCCGCCGCGGAGCGCAAGGCCGCGCTCTCGGCGTCGACCGGACCGGGTGCCACGGCGGACGGCCACAAGGTGCCGCTGCTCGCCAACGTCGGAGGTCCCGCGGACGTTCCGGCCGCTGTCGAGGCCGGTGCCGAGGGTGTCGGGCTGTTCCGTACCGAGTTCCTCTTCCTCGACGACAGCAAGAACGCTCCTTCCGAGGAGAAGCAGATCGAGGCCTATCGTCAGGTTCTTGAGGCGTTCCCCGAGGGTCGTGTCGTCGTACGTGTGCTGGACGCGGGTGCGGACAAGCCGCTCGACTTCCTGACGCCGGGTGACGAGCCGAACCCGGCACTGGGTGTGCGGGGTCTGCGGACGTTGCTCGACCACCCTGAGGTGCTGCGTACGCAGCTGACCGCTCTGGCGAAGGCCGCTGAGGGGCTGCCGGTCTACCTTGAGGTCATGGCGCCGATGGTGGCGGACCGTACGGATGCCAAGGCGTTCGCCGACGCGTGCCGTGAGGCTGGGCTGCGGGCGAAGTTCGGCGCGATGGTGGAGATTCCGTCGGCCGCGCTGCGGGCGCGCTCGATTCTGCAGGAGGTCGAGTTCCTGTCGCTGGGGACGAACGATCTCGCGCAGTACACCTTCGCCGCGGACCGTCAGGTGGGTGCGGTGTCCCGTCTGCAGGATCCTTGGCAGCCGGCGCTGCTCGACCTGGTCGCGCTGTCCGCCGAGGCGGCGAAGGCCGAGGGCAAGAGCTGCGGTGTCTGTGGTGAGGCCGCGTCCGATCCCGTTCTGGCGTGTGTGCTGACCGGTCTGGGTGTCACCTCCCTGTCCATGGGCGCGGCGTCGATTCCTTATGTGCGGGCGACGCTGGCGAAGTACACGCTGGCGCAGTGCGAGCGTGCCGCTGCGGCCGCCCGGGCGGCGGACAGTGCCGATGAGGCGCGCAGTGCCGCTCAGGCGGTGCTGTCCGGCGAGTAGTCGGGCCGCTTCGGTCGTCGGTGCTTCTTGAGGGGCGCTCCACCTTCGGGTGGGGCGCCCCTTTCCGTGCTCAGTGGCGGTGACCGTGGGTGGGGCCGGTCGGTCCGAGGTCGGGCGGGACGCAGTAGTCGACGTCCGATTCCGGTGAGATGAGGTCTCCGGATTCGATGTCGGTGCAGTAGGCGTCGAAGACCTCGCCGGCGGTGAGGGGTTCGAGTCCTTCTCCGCGGAGCCGCCAGCCGTAGATGCGGTCAGTGGTTCCTGGAGTGCTGGTCCGCATGACGAGCCCGCCGGGGCTGTGGGTCGCGAGGCCGAGGGCCAGGACCGTGGTGAATTCGAGGGCTTCCGCCTCGTCGAGTTGTGTGGCGCCGTCGGCGCCGATGTCGGCGTGCAGCACGGATGTGAGTGGTTCCGGCGTCACCGTGACGCTGCAGACGAGGTGTCGATCGCCCGGATGGGACGTATCGAGGATGCGGACCAGGAAGTCCGAGGCACGGGTGAAGGCTGCTCGGCCGATGTCCTCACCGCAGGAGGCGCAGGCGCCGAGGCGGGCCAGGAGTGTGGAGGCGTACTCCCAGGTGGCTTGGCGGACGGCTTCGTCGATCAGGTCGGGGACGAGTTCCGCCAAGGGGCGCCCGTCGTAGGGAAGGGACGGGCCCGTGGTCGCGAGTTCGGCGGTGAAGCGGGTGCGGCTGGACGGAATGTCGGGGTCCAGGCCGGTGTCCGCGCAGTAGTCGGCGTACTCCTGTGGGTCGAAGAGGGCGACCGCGGTGTGGGTGCCCTGGGAGGCGCGTGTTTTGAGGAGTGCCTCCACCTGTTGGAGATACAGGGTGTGGTCGTCGAAGGTGAAGCTGCGGTAGCGCCGCATGGTCCGGAAGTCGTGCTCGTCGGTGAGCAGGCCGATGGTTCCGGCGATTTCGCGGCGCAGGACGCGTCGCATCGTCTGGTCGTCGGTGTGCGCCATGTTTTCCCCCTGTGCGCAGTCGATCAATGCTCACTCACAGTAACCGGCGGCACTGACAACGGGGGTGGGAGGCGGGCGCCGCCGCCGACCCGATGAGTCGGCGGCGGTGTCGGTCAGGCGCGTTTGCGGGCGAGGTCCTCGTAGAAGTGGAGGAGGTCGAGGTTGTCGATGGAGCCCGGGTTGACGGCCTTGTCCAGCGGGGTGCCCTGGAGGAGGCGCTTGACGGGGACCTCGATGCGCTTGCCGGTGAGGGTGTGAGGGATGCCGGGTACTTCGATGATCTCGTCAGGGATGTGCCGTGGGGAGAGCTGTTCGCGGATGGTCTGCTTGATGCGGCCGAGGAGGGCCTCGTCCAGCGTGGCTCCTGGGACCAGGTGCACGAAGAGGGGCATCCAGTAGCCGCCGTCGGGCTGTTCGATGCCGATGACGAGGGATTCCTGAATCTCGGGGAGGCGCTCGACGGCTTCGTAGATGTCGGCCGAGCCCATGCGTACGCCCTGCCGGTTGAGCGTCGAGTCGGAGCGGCCGTGGATGACGACGGAGCCGCGGGAGGTGACGGTGATCCAGTCGCCGTGGCGCCATACGCCGGGGTAGGTGTCGAAGTAGCTGTCGTGGTAGCGGCTGCCGTCGGGGTCGTTCCAGAAGTGGATCGGCATCGACGGCATGGGGTTGGTGACCACGAGTTCGCCGACCTCGTCGATGAGGGGCTTGCCGCTGGGGTCCCAGGACTGGAGATCGGTGCCGAGGCCTGGGGCCTGGAGTTCGCCGATGTGGACCGGGAGGGTGGGTACGGCGCCGGCGAAGCAGGAGCAGACGTCGGTGCCGCCGCTGACGGAGGCGATCCAGAGGTTGTCGCGGACCTCGTCGTGCAGCCAGCGGAATCCGTCGGGTGGCAGGGGTGAGCCGGTGGTGGCCACGCACTGGACCGAGCTGAGGTCGAAGTCGCGGCCTGGGTGCACGCCTGCTTTGCGGCACGCCATGACGTACGCGGCCGAGGTGCCGTAGAGGGTGGCCCGGGTGCGTTCGGCGATGCGCCATTGGGCGCCGGTGTCCGGATAGCCGGGGCTGCCGTCGTAGAGGACGATCGTGGTGCCGGTCAGGAGGCCGGAGACGAGGAAGTTCCACATCATCCAGCCGGTCGACGTATACCAGAAGAAGCGGTCCTCGGGGCCGAGGTCGCAGTGCAGGCCGAGTTGCTTGAGGTGCTCGACGAGGATGCCGCCCTGGGACTGGACGATGGCCTTGGGGAGGCCGGTGGTGCCGGAGGAGTAGAGCACCCAGAGGGGGTGGTCGAAGGGCACCTGTTCGAAGGTGGGTGTCACGTCGGCGCTCGTCAGGGCCGCCCATTCCAGGGCGCCTTCCGGGGCCTCGGTGCCGAGGAGCGGGATGTGGACGACGGCGCGCAGGGTGGGCAGTTCGCGGCGGAGTTCGGCGACCGTGTCGCGGCGGTCGTGTTCCTTGCCGCCGTAGCGGTAGCCGTCGACGGTGAACAGGAGGACGGGTTCGACCTGCTGGAAGCGGTCGAGGACGCTGCGGGCGCCGAAGTCGGGGGCGCAGGAGGTCCATACGCCGCCCACCGCGGCGGTGGCGAGGAGGGCGACGACGGCTTGCGGGATGTTGGGGAGGTAGCCGCTGACGCGGTCGCCGGGGCGTACGCCGAGGGTGCGGAGTTCGGCGGCGAGGGAGCCGACCTGGCGGCGGAGTTCGGACCAGGTGACGGGGCGGGGCTCGTGGGTCTCGTCGACGTACAGGAGGGCCGGCTCGTCCGCGCGGGTGGTGGCCGCGCGCAGGGCGTGTTCGGCGTAGTTCAGGGTCGCTCCGGGGAACCACTGGGCGCCGGGCATGGAGCGGTCGCCGAGTACGCGCGCGTAGGGGGTCGAGAAGCGTACGTCGAACCATTCCGTGACGGCTTTCCAGAAGGTGTCCAGCTCATCGACGGACCAGCGGTGCAGGGCGGGGTAGCCGCCTTCGGACGGAGCGCCGTGGTGCTCGGCGGCCCAGGTCTGGAACCTGGTGACCTGCGCCTGGGCGATGCGTTCCGGATCTGGCTGCCAGAGCGGCTGGGGGTTCACGGTCGACATGGGGCGGCTCCCGGACTGTGCGCGTCGTGTGCGTCTTCCGCGCACGGGCTGGGGTGTGCGCGCGACGCGGATGACACGGACGATGCCATGTGATCGACTTCCACACCAGGGTGCGCCCCACATAGTCCGTGTCGTGAAGATGTGGTCCCGGCACGGGTGAACGGCAGTTGAACGACACGCGCGTGTGGGGCGGTCAGTGGCAGGGTGAGCAGCATGAACGGTCGTGACCTGGTGCGTTCGATAAAGGTGGTCGGTTCGACGGGGGCGGCCCAGGGGTTGCGTACCGTACGGGCTTCGTGGCGGATGCGGCGTGTCGATGCCGCCGGGCTGCCGCCGCGGGTGCCCGAGCGGGCTCGGGTGCCCGGGCCGGTGCAGGGGGCTGAGCCGGGGCCCGGTGGTGGGATCGTCCGCTTCAGCCGTTCCGAGCTGCGGATCACCGTTGCCGTGAACGGGGCGGTGTTCTGGGGCTGGGACGGTGCAGGTCCCGAGCCGTCGTACGCGCTGGCGGGGCGTTGCCCCGAGCCGGATCCCCGGGCGGTGCTGGAGCCGGACAAGGACGGCGGCTGGCGGGTGGTGGCCGAGCGGGCGACGATCGTCGTCTCGCGGCACGGCGCGATCGAGGTGCGGACGCCGGGTGGGGTGACCGTGCGGCGGGATCTGCCGCCGCGGTGGTGGGAGCCGACGGGGGGCGGGACGGCGCGCTGGATGCAGCGTTCGGAAGTGTCCGCGGACGCGCGGTTCTTCGGGCTCGGCGGGCGCGCTTCGGGCCCCCGGCTGCGTGAGGGGACGTACCGGCTGTGGAACACGGATCCGCGCCGTTCCTTCGGTCCTGGCGACGATCCGCTGTACATCACGATGCCGCTGCAGCTCGTGGTGGCCGACGCGGCCACGCATCTGGCGTTCCACGACACCTCGTGGGACGGCACGGTGACGTTGCGGGAGGGTGAGGAGGGGGCCGGTTCCGGGCATGACCGGGCCGGTACGTGCGAGCTGCGGATGTCCGGTGGTCCGTTGCGCTGCTGGGTGGTGGTGGGCACCCCCGCGCGCGTGCTGCTCGCCTGGGCCTCGCTCACCGGTGCGCCCGCGCTGCCTCCCGCATGGGCTCTGGGGCACCATCACGCGCGGTGGGGTTTCGGGAGCGAGCAGGAGGTGCGGCGGATCGTCTCGGGGTACCAGGAGCGCGGTCTGCCGCTCGACGCCGTCCATCTGGACATCGACCACTATGACGAGCACCAGGTGTTCACCGTCGACCAGGAGCGCTTCCCCAAGCTGCCCCAGCTGGCCGAAGATCTGAGGCGGGACGGGATCCGGCTGGTGTCGATCGTCGACCCCGCCGTCAAGGCCGCGCCGGGCAATGCCGTGTACGACAGCGGGGCCGCCGAGGACGCGTTCGTGCGGGACGGCTCGGGGCGGCAGGTCCGGGGGGTGGCCTGGCCCGGTGAGTCGGTCTTCCCGGACTTCACGCACGCGCGCGTACGGGAGTGGTGGGGCCGGCTCTACGAGGAACGGCTCGCTCAGGGGTTCGCGGGTTTCTGGCACGACATGAACGAGCCGACGTCGTTCGCCGCGTTCGGGGAGTCGACGTTGCCGCGTTCGGCACGGCACTCCCTGGAGGGGCGTGGCGGCGACCATCGCGAGGTGCACAACGTGTATGCGCTGGGCATGGCCCGGGCGGCCTACGAGGGGGTGCGGGAACTGGCTCCCCGGGAGCGGCCGTTCGTGTTCTCGCGCTCCGGGTGGGCCGGTATGCAGCGCTACGGGGGCACGTGGTCCGGTGACGTCGCCACAGGCTGGCCGGGGCTTCGGGCGTCGTTGTCGCTGGTGATGGGGCTCGGGTTGTGCGGGGTCCCCTATTCGGGGCCTGACGTGGGCGGTTTCGACGGGAGTCCGTCGCCCGAGCTGTATCTGCGCTGGTTCCAGCTGGGGGCGTATCTGCCGCTGTTCCGTACGCACGCGAGTCTGCGGGCGGGGCGCCGGGAGCCCTGGGAGTTCGGGGCCGACGTACTGGAGCACGCGCGCGTGGCGCTCGTGGAACGTCGGCGGCTCGCGCCGTACTTCATGACGCTGGCGCATCTGGCGCGGCGTACCGGAGCGCCGTATGTGCGGCCGTTGTGGTGGGGGGCGCCGGAGGACCGGGCGCTGCGTGACTGTGAGGACGCGTTTCTGCTGGGTGACGGGTTGTTGGTGGCGCCGGTGCTGGATCCGGGGGCGGACCGGCGTGCGGTGCAGCTGCCGCGGGGGCGCTGGTACGACACGGTGACGGAGCGGACGTACCAGGGGCCGGGGCAGATCCTCGTGGACGCCCCTCTGTCGCGGATTCCGGTGCTCGCGCGCGCGGGTGCGGTCGTTCCCGTGCGCGGGGCGGACGGCGGGCTGGAGCTGGAGGTGTGGGCGCCGGCTCGGGGGCGGACCGGCGGGGGGCTGGTCGTGCCGGACGCGGGTGACGGGTGGGACGAGCCCGAGATCGAGCGTTACGTGGCGCGTTGGCGGGGCGCGCGGGTGGTCGTGGAGCAGGAGGGTGAGGACGGCGTGAGCACGCCGCCTCACCCGGTGCGGGTACGGGGACTCGGGGAGCGCTAGCTCAGACGTACCGGCCCTCGAACCATGCCTTCACGGCGCGTGTGTGCAGGGGGAAGGCGAGTTCCTCGGGCCTGCGCAGGAGGTGCCAGCCCTCCGTCTCGTCCGTCGCGGCGGAGGTGGGCAGGCCGTCGGCGGGGCGTTCCGGCAGGGAGCCGAAGAGCAGGAGGTGGCCGTCGGGGGAGCTCATGGCGTCGACGAGGCGTACGTCGCGGGCCTCCGCGTCGATGCCCGTCTCCTCCTTGAGTTCACGGACGACGGCCTGGCGCCAGTCCTCGCGGTCGTCGATGTAACCGCCGGGCAACGCGACGCCCCCGCGCGCGGGGGCCACGGTTCGGGTGATGACGACGAGGGCGGTGCCCTTGGTGTCGTACACCGGCTGGAGTGCCACCGCGACGGGCAGCGGGTTGCGGTAGGCCACGCCGCCGCAGGTGCGGCAGGTGCGGGGCCAGCCGGAGACGCCCTCTCCGTAGGGCGCTCCGCAGCTCGAACAGTGGGAGTCGGGCGCGGAGTTGGGGGTGGAGGCTTGAGTTTCGGACACGCGGCGGACTGTATCCGATCAACGGAGGGGCGTCTTCCGGGGGTTGCCCGGTGTTAGCTCCTGAGGGACTTCCAGGACACCGGGAAGTCGAAGTAGGTGTCCGGGTAGGGCTCGGGCTTGAAGGTGTAGTGCCACCATTCCTCGGCCAGGTTCACGAAGCCGAGGTCCTCCAGGGTGCCCTTGAGGAGGAGCCGGTTGGCGCGCTGTTCGCCCTGGATGCGGGGGTCGAGGGTGTGCGCGAGGGTGTCGAAGCAGTCGAATCCGGTGCCCATGTCGACGGAGTTGTCGGGGAAGCGGACGCTCTGCGGTTCGTAGCAGGGTACGAGGGTCTCTCCGGGGTGGTACGGGCGCGTGGGCCGTGCGGGGAGCTTCACGATGGTGAGGTCCATCGTCGAGCCGCGGCTGTGGCCGGATTTCTCCGCGATGTAACCGTCCGCGAAGAGGCGGGTCTTGTCGACGTTCGGGTAGAACTCGCCCTTCATGGTCTGGTCGTCGAGGTCCTCGGCCCAGCGGACGAAGTGGTCCACGGCGCGCTGGGGGCGGTAACAGTCGTAGACCTTGAGGGTGTAGCCCTGTCGCAGCAGCTGTGTCTGGGCCTCGTGGAGCGCTTCGGCGGCGGGGCGGGTGAGGATGCACAGGGGCTGCGCGTAGCCGTCGATGCGCTCGCCGACGAAGTTGTGCGGGGTGAAGTAGCGCATCTCCTGGATGATCGTGGGGTCCACGGTTCTCAGCGCCACGAAGTCGTTCGGCGCGGTGGGATCCGGTGTCGCCCGGGCGGTGGTGGCGGCCGCGGTCACGGTGAGCATGGCGGCAAGGGTGGTGACCAAGGCTCGTACCGCGCTGGAGAGTCGTGTCATGCCTCTGCCTCTGCCCATCTTCCGCCTCCCGTGACACACTTCTGACGTTCCGTCAGATCCTATGTCCGGGAGGAACTGTGTCACGCGCGCGTACGCCCGTGGTGGCAGGTTGGTTCGCCGGTGACGGGGACGGCTTCCATCTCCTCGGCACCCGCTGTTCGGCCTGCGCCTCGGTCTTCTTCCCCCGTGAGGACTTCCACTGCCGCAATCCCGGGTGTCCCGGTGACGAACTGGAGGAGGTAGCGCTGTCGCGGCGCGGCCGGGTGTGGTCGTACACCGACAGCCGGTACAAACCTCCGTCACCCTATGTGACCGATCCGGAACTTCCGTGGGAGCCGTACACGTTGATCGCTGTGGAGCTGGAGTCCGAGCGGATCGTCGTGCTGGGGCAGGGGGCTCCGGGGCTCACCGTCGCGGATCTGGCGGTGGGTATGGAGGTGGAGGTCGTTCCCGGTGTGCTCCATGAGGACGCGGAGACGGTGTGGACGACCTGGCGGTGGCGGCCGACGACGGGGGTGACGGCATGACGGGTGAGGTGGCGGTGCTCGGTGCGGGCATGCACCCGTGGGGCAAATGGGGGCGCGGTTTCGTCGAGTACGGGGTGGCGGCGGCTCGCGCGGCGCTCGCGGACGCGGGCGTCGAGTGGCGGGAGGTCGGTTCGATCGTCGGGGCGGACACGGTGCGTGGCGGCTATCCGGGGTATGTGGCCGGGGCGGCGTTCGCAAAGGCACTGGGCTGGCAGGGGGCCCGGGTCAGCAGCGTGTACGCGGCGTGCGCGTCGGGGGCGCAGGCCGTCAGCACCGCGCGGGCGCAGATACTGTCGGGGCTCGCGGACGTGGTGCTCGTGGTGGGGGCCGACGCGGCGCCCAAGGGGTTCTTCCGGCCGGCAGGGGGCGATCGGCCGGACGATCCGGACTGGCAGCGGTTCCGGGTGCTGGGGGCGACCAATCCGACGTACTTCGGGCTGTACGCACGTAGGCGCATGGCCGTGCACGGGGACACTCCTGAGGACTTCGCGCAGGTCAAGGTGAAGAACTCCGCCATGGGCGCGCTGAATCCCCATGCGCGCTACCGCAGGCGGGTCACCGTCGAGGAGGTCGCCGCCTCGGCAGTGGTCGCCGATCCGCTGCGGCTGCTCGACATCTGCGCGACCTCGGACGGCGGAGCCGCCCTGGTGCTGTCCAGCATGGAGTTCGCGCGGCGGCACGGGGCGCCGGAGCCGGTGCGGATCCGGGCGGTGTCGACGGTGACGCCCTGCTACCCCAACACGGTGCTGGATCTGCCCGACATCGCCACCGACTCCGCGGTGGCGGCCGGGCCCGGCGACGAGACGTTCCGGGAGTCGATAGCCCGGGCCGCCTACGAGGAGGCCGGGGTCGGTCCCGAGGATCTCTCCCTCGCCGAGGTCTACGACCTGTCCACCGCGCTGGAGTTGCAGTGGTACGAGGATCTGGGGCTGTGCGGGGAAGGCGAGGGGGCGAAGCTGCTGCGGGAGGGTGCGACGGGCCTCGGCGGGCGCATACCGGTGAACGTGAGCGGCGGGCTGGCGTCCTTCGGGGAAGCCGTGCCGGCGCAGGCCATCGCCCAGGTGTGCGAGCTGACCTGGCAGTTGCGGGGTGGCGCCGGCGACCGGCAGGTGGCCGGCGCGCGCGTGGGGATCTCGGCGAACCAGGGGCTGTTCGGGCACGGGTCGGCGGTGGTCGCCGTGCGGTGAGCGGCGTCGGGCACGCGGGAGGGGGCAAGGGCTTTCCCGTACGCTCCGTGATCACCCCGGAATCCTGCGTGAACGTCTCATGAACTGCGCTCCGGCGTGCGCCAGCGGCGCCATCATGCTCCCGTGCACTCCTGGACGGATACTCTCCGCTTCGCCTTCCAACCGGTGGTCAATCTGACGACCGGAGGGGTCGCCGCGCTGGAGATACTCGCCCGACCGGAGGCCGGTGACATCCTGGCCGAGGCCCGTCGCGATCCCGAACTCGACGGCAGGCTGGCCGTGTTGGCGGTCCGGGCGGCGGCCCGCAAGGAGACGCTGCTGCCGCTGCACGTCAATGTGTTCGCCGGCACCCTCGCCGATCTCGGCGGGCTCACCCCGCTGCACGCCGCGGTGCGCGAGGCGGGCCGGCTGCCGTGGGAGGTGACGATCGACATCGGGCCGCCCTACACGCATGTGCCGCAGCAGGCCTTGCTGGAGGCGGTGGGTGCGCTGCGGGCCCAGGGGTTCCGGATCAGCGCGGACGGCGTGGGCGACGGCGACGCACCGCTGCGGCTGCTCACCGACATGGCACCCGACCTGGTGAAACTCGACGCGTCGCTGCTGACCCGGCCCTCGGCGGTGCGGGCGATGCGGACGCTCTGCGACCAGCTGGGGGCGCTGCTGTCGGTCGAGGGCGTGGAGACGGAACTGCAGTGCGCGGCCGCGGAGTCGGCGGGCGCGCAGCTGGCACAGGGCATGCTGTTCGCCCCGCCGGCCCGGCTGCCCGCCGCGGACGTATACCTTCCGCCCCGCTCCCCCGGTGCCGCCGCACCACCGTGGTCGGGGCCCTCGGTACGGGAGTTCGTACGGCCCGCCGCACTCCTGCCCGCCACCGCCTCCGCGGGCCAGGTGCGGGCGCTGCTCACCGGATCGCCGGAGGTGTCGGGCGTGCTGCTCGTGGACGCGCACGGAGTACCGGTCCGCTCGGTGCACCGCTCCCGCTTCCTGCTGTCGATGTCCGGCCGCTACGGCCACGCCCTCTACGCCGACCGGCCCGCCGCCAAGCTGGGCGATCCACCGCGCACTGTGGGCGTCGACGCCACTGCCTGGCAGGTCCTGGACGTGGTCGCGGTCGGCGGCCGGGACCGTACGTCGGACGACGTGGCCGTCGTCGACCGGTACGGGCGGTGCGTGGGCGTCGTACGCCTCGCGGACCTCGTACGGGCGCTCGCCGAGACCCGGGTCGAGGAGGCCGCGGGGCTCAATCCGCTGACGCGGCTGCCCGGTTCGGACTCGATCACCGGTGAGGTGGACCGGCGGATCGCCGACGGGTGGACGTTCGCGCTGAGTTGGCTGGACGTGGACCACTTCAAGCAGGTCAACGACGGGGCCGGTTTCGCCGCGGGCGACGAGCTGATCCGGTCGGTGGGGCGGGCGTTGCAGCAATCGGCGTCCGGGAACACCCGGGTGGGCCACATCGGCGGGGACGACTTCCTGGTCCTGGCCGATCCGGAGGGGCTCGATCCGTTGGCCGCCTCGGTGCTGGACGCGTCCTGGTCGGCGGGCGGGCGTCCGGTGTCGCTGTCCCTGGCCACGATTGTGTGCCTGCCCGGCAGCGTCACGAACCACCGGCAGGCTGCCGCCTGTCTGGCGCCGCTGAAGAAGGCCGCGAAGTCGATCGGCGGGGCGAGTTGGGTGCTCGGCCGTGCGGGGCTGCCCGGACACGAGGTGCGCCGCGGTACGGAGACCTCCGCCGCCCCGGCCGGGTGCGGGGTGGTGGAGCCGGGGCGGAGCTGAGCGGTTCGCCCACGGGGGCACCGCCGCCCGCTGCGCCTGTTCGCCGTACGGCTCGGTACCCGGCCGACCTGAGGCGCTTCTACGTGCCGCCAACCGTTGCCGTCCGCGTCCTTGACGCCCCCTGGACACCGGTGAACACTTCCGGTGTCAGTCGACATCGTCGTACATTCACGGCGTATCCACGCACTGCGCCGCGCGGGCCCACCGGAGTCAAGGTCCGTTCCCCCACGGGCGATTCGGCTGCTACGGCAACGCTCGTCACGGACGCCGGGCGGGGCGCGGGACCTCCCTGTCCTCGGCTGAAGTCGCCATGGGAAACGCACCCTGCACGGAGGACCGGGGTCGATCACCCCGGGCCGGGGCCAAGGAGCCGCCATGAGCAACGGAGACGTATTTCTCGGTGAGATCATCGGTACCGCGATTCTGATCCTCTTCGGCGCGGGAGTGGTCGCCGCCGTCGTACTGAACTACTCGAAGGCCAAGGACGCGGGCTGGGTCGTCATCGCGTTCGGATGGGGCTTCGGCGTACTGGCCGGGGCCTACACCGCAGCACCGCTGTCCGGGGGCCATCTCAACCCCGCGGTCACGATCGGGATCGCCATCGACACGGGTGACTGGGACCAGGTTCCCTACTACCTCGCCGGACAGATGGTGGGCGCGATCCTCGGCGCGGTGCTGTGCTGGCTGGTCTACTTCGCCCAGTTCCAGGCCAACGCCGAGGAGGACAAGGCGCAGCCGACGCTGGGGATCTTCTCGACCGCGCCCGCGATCCGCAATCCGGTGGCGAACCTCATCACGGAGATCATCGCGACTGTCGGACTGGTGCTGCCGATCCTCGCCTTCGGTCTGACCGAGGGCCTCGGTACGTCGGGCACCACGGTCCTGATCGTCTCGTTCCTGGTGGTCGGCATCGGTCTGTCGCTCGGCGGTCCCACGGGATACGCCATCAACCCGGCCCGTGACCTGGGCCCGCGCATCACCCACGCCTTGCTCCCGATCCCCAACAAGGGCACGTCGGACTGGGGTTACGCGTGGATCCCGGTGGTGGGGCCGCTGATCGGCGGAGCGCTGTCCGGGCTCATCTTCAACGCAGCGTTCTGAAGCATCCGACGAAGGGGACGTCATGACGGACAAGTTCGTCGCCGCGATTGACCAGGGCACCACCTCCAGCCGTTGCATCATCTTCAACCAGGACGGCGCGATCGTCGCCGTCGACCAGCGTGAGCACCGGCAGATCTTCCCCAAGCCCGGCTGGGTGGAGCACGACGCCACCGAGATCTGGTCCAAGGTGCAGGCGGTGGTGGCCGGGGCGATCGCCAAGGCCGGGCTGCGCGCCGACCAGTTGAGCGCGCTCGGCATCACCAATCAGCGCGAGACGACCGTCCTGTGGGACCGCGCCACGGGCAAGCCCGTGCACAACGCGATCGTGTGGCAGGACACCCGGACCGCGGCACTGACCAACCAGCTCGGCGGCTCGGACGGGCAGGATCGTTTCCGTGAGCAGACGGGGCTGCCGCTGGCCACGTACTTCTCCGGTCCGAAGGCGACCTGGCTGCTCGACAACGTGCCGGGATTGCGTGCGCGTGCCGAGAACGGCGAGATCGCCTTCGGCACGATCGACTCCTGGCTGATCTGGAACCTCACCGGCGGCACGGACGGCGGACAGCACGTCACGGATGTGACGAACGCCGGCCGCACCATGCTGATGAACCTGGAGACCCTCCAGTGGGATCAGTCCATCCTCTCCGCGATGAACATCCCCGACACCGTGCTCCCGGAGATCAGGTCATCGGCCGAGGTGTACGGCACCGCCGTCGGTCAACTCGCCGGTGTGCCGGTCGCGTCGGCGCTGGGCGACCAGCAGGCGGCCGTGTTCGGGCAGGCCTGCTACGACGTGGGCACCGCGAAGAACACGTACGGGACGGGCAGTTTCCTGCTGCTCAACACTGGAAACCGGCCGGTGCCTTCGAAGAGCGGACTGCTGACGACGATGGGCTACAAGATCGGGAGTGAGGCGCCGGTCTACTGCCTGGAGGGGTCAATTGCCATAACGGGCGCGCTCGTCCAGTGGTTCCGCGATCAGCTCGGCATCATCCGCACCGCCGACGAGATCGAGTCCCTGGCGGCGAGCGTCGACGACAACGGCGGCGCCTACATCGTGCCCGCGTTCTCCGGTCTGTTCGCGCCCTATTGGCGTTCCGACGCGCGCGGTGTCGTCACCGGGCTCACGCGGTACGTCACGAAGGCGCATCTCGCGCGCGCGGTGCTGGAGGCGACGAGCTGGCAGACGCGCGAGGTCGTGGACGCGATGTTCCAGGACTCCGGGGTGCACATCACCACCCTGAAGGTGGACGGCGGCATGACCAAGAACAACCTGCTGATGCAGCACCAGGCCGATGTCCTCGACGTGCCGGTGGTCCGCCCCAAGGTCTCCGAGACGACCTGCCTGGGCGCCGCCTACGCGGCCGGTCTCGCCACGGGTGTGTGGAACGACCTCGACGAGCTGAAGTCGCACTGGCAGAAGGACGTCGAGTGGACCCCCGCCATGGAGTCCTCGGTGCGCGACCGTGAGTACCACAACTGGCGCAAGGCCGTGGAGAAGAGCTTCGGCTGGCAGGAGGACGGGGAGAACTAGCGGCACGCGTGCGTGCGTTCCCGTGAACCGCACGCACGCGTGGCGCTGCGAAACGCGGCCCGTACCCCGGTCGGCGGGGGTACGGGCCGTGCCCCGTGTCAGGTCGTGACGGCGGCCTTGCGGCGCTCCGCCGCGTGTGCCATCGCGTGCCGGACCACACCGATCAGGACCTCCTTGACCGACTCGCGGTCGCGGGCGTCGCACAGCAGCAGCGGTACGTCCTGGTCGAGGTCGAGGGCCTGGCGGACGTCCTCGACCGGGTAACGGGCCGATCCCTCGAAGCAGTTGACGCCGACCACGAAAGGTATGGAGCGCCGCTCGAAGTAGTCGACGGCGGCGAAACAGTCCTCCAGGCGGCGGGTGTCGGCCAGTACGACGGCGCCCAGGGCGCCCTCGGACAGCTCGTCCCACATGAACCAGAACCGCTCCTGGCCGGGCGTCCCGAAGAGGTACAGCACCAGGTCCTCGCGGAGCGTGATGCGGCCGAAGTCCATGGCCACCGTGGTGGTGTTCTTGCCCTCCACGCCGCGGGTGTCGTCGACCGGGCGCCCTGCCTCGGTGAGCAGTTCCTCGGTGCGCAGCGGCCGGATCTCGCTGACCGCGCCCACGAGCGTGGTCTTGCCCACGCCGAAGCCGCCGGCCACGAGGATCTTGAACGTGACGGGCTCGACCGGGGGCTTGCCGCGCTCAGAACGCCCGAAGATCATCGCTCTCTTCTCCTGCTTGGTGGGGGTGGGGCGACGGTGGGCCGTAGCCTCCGCCGCCGGGGGTTTCGATGACGAGTACGTCGCCGGGGCCGACGTCGGTCGCGTCGCTTCCGCCGAGTGGGACGACCGTACCGTCCGCGCGCTCCACACGGTTGGCGCCCGGCGCACCCGGTTCGCCGCCCGCCATGCCGTACGGCGGGACCCGGCGGTGCTGGGAGAGCGTGGAGACGGTCATGGGCTCCAGGAACCGGATGCGGCGCACCGCTCCGTCCCCGCCGCGCCACCGCCCGTTGCCGCCGCTGTCCCGTCGTACGGCGAACTCGTCGAGCCGGACGGGCAGTCGCCACTCCAGGACCTCGGGGTCGGTGAGCCGCGAGTTGGTCATGTGAGTCTGGACGACGGGCGCTCCGGGGAAGCCGTCGCCCGCGCCGGACCCGGAGGCGACGGTCTCGTAGTACTGGTGGCGGGCGTTGCCGAAGGTGACGTTGTTCATCGTGCCGGAGCCCTCGGCCTGGACGCCGAGCGCCGCGTAGAGGGCGCCGGTGATGGCCTGCGAGGTCTCGACGTTGCCGGCGACGACCGCGGCCGGGGGTTCGGGGGCGAGCATGGAGCCGGGCGGCACGATGATGCGCAGGGGGCGCAGACAGCCGTCGTTGAGGGGGATGTCGTCGGCGACGAGGGTGCGGAAGACGTACAGGACGGCCGCGTTGACCACCGCGAACGGGGCGTTGAAGTTGCTGTCCAGCTGGGCCGACGTGCCGGTGAAGTCGACGGTCGCGCAGCGGTTGTCGCGGTCCACGCGTACGCGTACCCGGATGACGGCGCCGGAGTCGGTCTCGTAGGCGTACTCGCCGTCGTCGAGGGCGTCGACGACCCGGCGGACGGCTTCCTCGGCGTTGTCCTGGACGTGGCGCATGTAGGCCTGGACGACGTCGAGTCCGAAGTGCTCGATCATGCGGGCGACTTCGTCGACGCCCTTCTGGTTGGCGGCGATCTGGGCGCGCAGGTCGGCGAGGTTGGTCCTCGGGTTGCGGGAGGGGTAGGGCGCCTCGGTGAGGAGGCGGAGGGTCTCGTCCTCGCGGAAGCAGCCGTTCTCGGCGAGCAGCCAGTTGTCGAAGAGGATGCCCTCCTCCTCGATGGTGCGGCTGTTGGCGGGCATGGAGCCGGGGGCGATGCCGCCGATCTCGGCGTGGTGGCCGCGGGAGGCGACGTAGAAGAGGATCTTGCGGTCACTCTCCGTGTCCTCTGCGCGCTCCGTGCCGAACACCGGGGTGATCACCGTGACGTCCGGCAGATGGGTACCGCCGTGGTACGGGTCGTTGACCGCGTACGTGTCCCCCGGCCGCATCCCGCTGCCGCGCCGGCGGATGACCTCCTTGACGCTGGTGCCCATCGAGCCCAGGTGGACGGGGATATGCGGGGCGTTGGCCACCAGGTTTCCGTCCGGGTCGAACAAGGCGCAGGAGAAGTCGAGGCGCTCCTTGATGTTCACGGACTGGGCCGTGGACTCCAGGCGGGCGCCCATCTGTTCGGCGATGGACATGAAGAGGTTGTTGAAGACCTCGAGAAGAACCGGGTCGGCTTCTGTGGCGATATGGGAACTCTCCGTAATCACCGTGCGTTCCATGACCAGATGCCCGTCGTCCCGCGCCACGGCCTGCCAGCCGTCGTCGACGACGGTCGTCGCACTGGCCTCGGTGATGATCGCCGGGCCCGTGACGGTTTCGCCGGGAGGGAGGTCCTCGCGGCGATGGAGGGGGACGTCGCGCCAGGTGCCGCCGGTGTGGAGGCGGACGGTGTCCGGGGCGGCGAAGCGGCCTTCGTAAGGGGCGAGGGCCGAGAGATCGGGGGGTTGTGTGATGCCGGTGGCTTCGACGGAGAGGGCCTCGACGACGATCGGGCGGTCGAGGGTGAAGGAGTACGTGGCGCGATGACGTTCTTCGAAGACGTGCCGCATCTCGCCGGGCTCGGTCAGCTCCACGGTGAGGGTGGTGTCGGTGCCGTCGTAGCGGAGCTGGGCGCGCCGGGTGATCCGGACGCGGTCCTCGGGGACGTCCTCGGCGAGGAGTTCGGCGCGGGCGGCGCTCTCCAGGTCGTCGGCGGTCTTGAGGACGCCCGGCATCGAGGGGGTCTCCAGGGGTGCCTCGACGGACTGTTCGCGCATGGCGGTGGTGTCGGCGAGGCCGATGCCGAGCGCCGAGAGGACACCCGCCATGGGCGGCACCAGGACGGTGCGGATGCCCAGCGAGTCGGCGACCATGCACGCGTGCTGGCCACCGGCGCCACCGAAGGTGGTGAGGGCGTACCGGGTGACGTCGTGCCCCTTCTGCACGGAGATCCGCTTCACGGCGTTGGCGATGTTGGCGACCGCGATCTGGAGGTATCCCTCGGCGACCTGTTCGGGGGTGCGGTCGTCGCCGGTCCGCTCGCGGATCTCGCGCGTGAGGGCGGTGAAGCGGTCCCGGACGAGTTCCGCGTCGAGGGGCTGGTCGCCGTCGGGGCCGAACACCTTGGGGAAGTGGGCGGGTTGGATGCGGCCGAGCATGACGTTGGCGTCGGTGACGGCGAGCGGGCCGCCCCCGCGGTAGCAGGCGGGGCCCGGGTCCGCGCCCGCCGAGTCAGGCCCTACGCGGTAGCGGGAGCCGTCGAAGTGGAGGACCGAGCCGCCGCCGGCCGCGACGGTGTGGATGTCGAGCATCGGTGCGCGCAGCCGGACACCGGCGATCTGTGTGGTGAAGACGCGTTCGTACTCGCCGGCGAAGTGGGAGACGTCGGTGGAGGTGCCGCCCATGTCGAAGCCGATGACGCGGTCGAAGCCGGCGAGCTGCGACATGCGGGCCATGCCGACGATGCCGCCGGCGGGCCCGGACAGGATGGCGTCCTTGCCGCGGAACTGCCCGGCCTCGGCGAGACCTCCGTTGGACTGCATGAACATCAGCCGTACGCCTTGGAGTTCGTCGGCGACGTGCTGGACGTAGCGGCGCAGCACGGGCGAGAGGTAGGCGTCGACGACGGCGGTGTCCCCGCGCGGGACGAGCTTCATCAGCGGGCTGACCTCGCTGGACAGCGAGATCTGCGGAAAGCCGATGCGGGCGGCGAGCCGCCCGACGGCCTGTTCGTGCGCGGGGTGCAGGTGGCTGTGCATACAGACGACGGCGACCGCGCGGATCCCGTCGTCGTACGCCTCCCGGAGTGGGCCGGTGAGGCTGTCCAGGTCGGGGGCGCGCAGGACTGTGCCGTCTGCGGCAATGCGCTCGTCGACCTCCACGACCCGCTCGTGGAGCAGTTCGGGCAGTTCGATGCGGCGGGCGAAGATGCGGGGGCGGTTCTGGTAGGCGATGCGCAGGGCGTCGCGGAAGCCGCGGGTCACGATCAGGAGGGTGCGCTCGCCCTTGCGTTCCAGGAGGGCGTTGGTGGCGACGGTGGTGCCCATGCGGACGGCTTCCACGGGGTCCTGGGAGCCGTCGAGGAGTTCACGGACGCCGGTGACCGCTGCGTCGCGGTAGCGGGCCGGGTTGTCGGAGAGCAGCTTGTGCGTGAGCAGCCGGCCGTCCGGGCGGCGGGCGACGATGTCCGTGAAGGTGCCGCCCCGGTCGACCCAGAACTGCCAGCCAGTCGTCACGTCCGTCTCCCCGATCGCGCTGTTCGGCACCGTATCCGCAGAGTGGTGGGAGACCGTCCGCGGATGGTGGTCGACGATCAGTCAGATCATATCGGGAGGGCTGTCGCGGCGCCCGGCCCGCTCGGGGCGGCGGGCACCCGGTCACAGCGCCCTGAGGCCGTTGATCACGTCCCGCAGGATGCTCTCGTCCGGCAGCTCCGCGGGCGGCACGGGCCGGTTCACATGGACGAACTCCGCGTCCACGAGGTCGCCCACGAGGACGCGCACCACGCCGACGGGCAGGTCGAGTTCGGAGGACAGCTCGGCGACCGACTGCGGGGCGTCCCGGCACAGGTCGACGATGTCCACGTGCTCGGGGGACAGCGTGTGGTCGCCTTCCGCGTCCTCCGCCGCGGGCTCGGTGACGACCACCGCGATGAGGTCCAGGCGGTGCTGGGCCGTACTGGTGGTACGGCCGCGCGTCATGGCGTACGGACGGACGACCGGTCCGGCCTCGTCGTCGAACCAGTGGCTTCTTCCCTGACCGTCTGTGCTCATGTCATCCCACTACCCGCCCTGAGGCAGATCGGTGCGTGGAGCGGAGGCCAGATGTACGCCGACCCGCTTGACGAGGAGCGTCATCTCGTACGCGACCAGGCCGACGTCGGAGTCCGCGTCCGCGAGGACGGCGAGGCAGCTGCCGTCGCCCGCGGCGGTCACGAACAGGAAGGCATCGTCGAGTTCGACGACCGTCTGCCGGACGTTGCCCGCCTCGAAGTGCCGGCCCACGCCCTTGGCGAGGCTGTGGAACCCGGAGGCCACGGCGGCCAAGTGCTCGCTGTCCTCCCGGGTGAGGTCCTTGGACGCCCCCGTGGCCAGCCCGTCGCCGGAGAGCACGACGGCCTTGCGGATGCTTGCGACGCGGTCCACCAGGTCGTCCAGGAGCCAGTTGAGCTCGCCGGACTTGTTGGTCGCGATGTGGCCGGTCGTCTTCGGTGCGGTCATCGACCGTCCCCCTTAGTTCCTCGTGGTGCTGTGCCGCTGTGCGTGTCGTCGCCCGCGGCGTCGTTCTCGGCGCGGCCGCGCTGCCAGCCCCGCTGGAGCGAGGACATGCGGCTGCGTACCTGGTCGGCGTCGCGCTCTTCGAACCCCGTGCTGTCCTCGGTACGTCGGTCGGTGGGGCTCTGTTTCAGCTGCGGGGCCAGATTGGCCTGGCGTACGCGCTTGGGCAGCGGGGCGGTGCCGGAAGCCGGGGCCGGTCCGGTCTCCGGCCGTGCGGGCCCGGAGCCGCCCTGCCGGGAGGCGATGCCGCCGGGGGCCGTCCCGGTCGCTTCCCCGGCGCCGCTCGACGCGATCTCGGCGCGCCGGGTGCGCCGGGGAAGGGCGGGGGCGCCGGGCGGGGTCCCGCCGAGTTCGCGGCCCGCGGGTGCCGGGTGCTCGGAGCGCGGCTCGTCGAGGCGGTCGGCGACGCCTGTGGCGCGGCGCTGGGGACCCGTGGCGCGTCTGCGTGCGGGCAGGGGCGGCGGAGTCGGGGAGAGCGAGCGGTTCGGGCCAGCGGGGAACTCCTCGTCGGTCTCCTCGCGCCGCTCGGTGACCGGACGGCCGTGCGAGCTGACCAGCTTGGGGGTCTGGCGGCGGGGCAGCGGCACCGGAGCGTTCAGATCGTCCTCGGAGGCCTCGCGGTGCTCGTCGCCCCGGGTGTCGTCGGTGCGGGCCAGGGAACGGCGCGGGCGGAACAGTCCGCCGCGTTCGCTGTCCTCGTCGTCGAGGGCGCCGGGGAAGTCCTCGATCGCGTCGAGGTCGACCGGGGCCTCCAACTCGACGGGACCGTCCAGGAGTCCCCCCGAGAGACCGGGCAACTGCACCGGCACCTGGGCGAGTTGAGACCGCCGGGCCTCCTCCAGCTCGGCCTCCTTGGAGGGCTGGGGGCGGTCGAGGCGGAAGCCGATGCCGTTGGTGTCCGGGATGTCGTCGGTGAGCAGCGTGACCGGGATGAAGACGACGGCCGTGGTGCCGCCGTACGGCGACGGCTGGAGCGAGACCCTGACGTTCTGCCGCTGGGCGAGCCGGCTGACCACGAACAGGCCCAGCCGGTCGGTGTCGGAGAGCTCGAACTCCGGTGTCTCGGCGAGCCGGAGGTTGGCGTCGAGCAGGGCGTCGGCCGCCATGCCGAGGCCGCGGTCGTGGATCTCCAGGGTGAAGCCGTTGGCGACCCGCTCCCCGAGGACCTGGACGGCGGTGTGCGGCGGGGAGAACACCGTGGCGTTCTCCAGGAGTTCGGCGACGAGGTGGGTGAGGTCGGCGACGGCCGGTCCGGTGACGGCGACCCTCGGCAGGCGGCGGACCTCGATGCGCTCGTAGTCCTCGACCTCGGCGACGGCGGCGCGTACGACGTCCATGAGCTGGACGGGCTTGCGCCACTGCCGGGAGGGGGCGGCGCCGGAGAGGATCACCAGGCCCTCGGCGTGCCGGCGCATACGGGTGGTCAGGTGGTCGAGGCGGAACAGGTCGGCGAGTTCGTCGGTGTCCTCGGTCCGGCGTTCCATGGTGTCGAGCAGGGTGAGCTGCTTGTGCAGCAGCACCTGGCTGCGGCGGGCGAGGTTCACGAAGACCTCGGAGACCCCGGCGCGCAGTTCGGCCTGTTTGACGGCGGCCTCGACGGCGGCGCGCTGCAGGGTGTTGAGGGCCTGGCCGACCTCGCCCATCTCGTTCTTGTCGAACTCCAGGCGCGGGACCTCGGTCTCGACGTCGACCTGTTCGCCCGCGGAGAGCCGGCGCATGACGCTGGGCAGCCGTACGCCGGACGCCTCGTGGGCCTCCAGGCGCAGCTGGCGCAGATCGCGGATGAGGCCGCGGCCGATGCGCACGGAGAGGAAGATCGAGAAGAGGAGTGCGACGAGACCGAGGACTCCGGCGACGGCCGCCTTGACGATGACGTCCATCGCGACCGGCTGCACCCGGTCCTGATAACGGTCGCCCGCCTGGTCGTTGAGGGTGGCGAGCTCGTCGAGCACGCTGCCGGCGGTGGCGTCCCAGCTCTTGGCGCTGATGTAACGCGGCTTGCCGGGTTCGGAGTCGACGACGGTCTTCTCGGCGGAGCGCAGTGCGGCGGTGGAGGCGTTCTTCCAGAACCGGTCGTAGCGTTCGCGTTCCGCCGCGGGCAGCACCGGCAGGCTGATGTCGTACATCAGGGTGCGCTGGGCGATCAGTTCGGAGACGTCGCGGATCTCGTCGTGCGTGAGGGTGCCGACCACCAGGGCCGAGCCGAGCAGGGCGTCCTCGCGGGAGAGGAGTTCGCGGGCGCGGGTCACGTTGACGAGGGCGCGGGCCTGCTTGTCCATCTCCACACTGTCGACCCCGTCGAGGGCGGCCAGCAGGGCGTAGCAGGGGTCCACCAGGTGGTTGTAGCGGTCGAGGGCCTGGAACCGGTTCACGGCGCCCTCCTCCACGCTGCGGCGCAGGGAGTCGACGCCGTCGAAGGCGTCCAGGACGGCGATGAGGCGTTCCTCGTCGTCCTGGTCGAGCCCGTCGCGGACATCGGGATCCTTCGCGTTCGCGCGGAGCTTGGCGATGGCGTCGTCCGTGCCGGTGCGGGTCTCACGGAGCGCGGCGAGCGCGTCGGAGGCTCTCGGGTCGGCCAGATAGACGAGGGTCTGACGGCGTTCCTGCTGCAGGACGCGGACGGTGTCCTCGGTGGGGTAGCCGAGATCCTCGACGGTCGTCGACACGGTGAACAGCTGAGCCACTGCCCGTCCCGTGAGTACCGTGGCGAAGCCCCAGATCGCTGCCAGGGACACCAGCGGCACGAGAAGCAGCGCCACGATCTTCCGGCGGATCGACTTCCCGCGAAAGCGCATGGCCTCCCCCAGCTGGACCCCACCGACCGGGGGTACACATGTACGTCAACAAACGGCGCGAGCCTACTACCGTCGCACAGTTAACTCGAAGACCCGTCCGGAGGCCGAACTTCCGTACCGGCGGCGCGAGATGGGGAGGTGTCCGGGCATTGCGGGAGATTGCCGCCCGCTTTCGCACGACCGGTGCCCGTACGGATCCGGTCGGTATGGCTGGGCAGTTGGCCAGAATTTTTCGATTCCAGGGAATCTTCGGGGTGCGCCGTTCGTCCTACTCTTCGGGAAATGGGGGCGGAATCGGCCACACGTGCCGCATCCCGCAACCTGGCGGCGTAAAACAGCGCAAGCCGGGCAGCCACTGGGGAGCCGTGTGTTCGAGCACGGGGCGAGCGGTCTGCTGGCGGTGGGGAGTGACACGTTGATGGGCACGGCGGAGCGCCAAGAGGCGCCCACGGACGACGCGACGGCACGGCTGACGGCACAGCGGCGGCCCGAGGCACTGGATCGCGACATTCCGGAGCGCGGGGACAGCGGCGGCCTCGGGGCCGCCGGGCAGGCCGCGGCCGAAGAGCAGTCGTACTACCGGCAGTTGTGGATCGATGAGCCCGCGCGGCGGCGCCGGATGCCCGATCCCGTGCGCACCTCGGCGGTGCGGGCGGTGCTGATCATCGCCGTGACGCTGGTCCAGGCGATGGTGGCGTTCCTGTGCACACTGGCCGGATCGTGGCTGGCGTTCCCGATGGTCATCAGCAGTGTGGCGAGCACCGTGGTGGCGACGTGGGGCGCCCTGGACGTCTGGGTGACCCGCCAGGTCTGGAACCAGCGCAACGGCGTCGTGTCGGTCCCGAGCAGCACCGCCCGGGCCCTGCGCCGCGAACGGCGCAAGGCCCGACGCCAGGCCCGGTCCGCGGAGCGGGCGCAGGAGCGGATACGGCGGCGCGGCGGGGCGGGGCAGTTGTCGCACTCCTGAGGGCCGGCTCGCCCCGCGATCACGTCACACCCGTGGAAGGCTGGTACCGGTGTTCCCGGTGAGCACCCCACCGGGATCTTCCACGGGTGGCTGATCGAGAGGCGCGGAGGCTGCCATGCCGGATCTGTTCGTCGACGGCGCGTGGCGGGGCGCGATGGACGGAGGCACGCGCGAGATCCGCTGTCCCGCCGACGGGTCGCTGGTGGCCGTGGTGGACGAGGCGGGCGGCAAGGACACGGTGGAGGCGATCGGCGCCGCCCGCCGCGCCTTCGACGAGGGCCCCTGGCCGCACACCTCCGCCGAGGAGCGGGGTGACCTGCTGCTGCGGGTCGCCGACCTCCTCGTACGCGACAAGGCGGCCCTCGCGCGGGCCGAGTCGCTGGACACGGGGAAGCGGCTCGTCGAGAGCGAGTACGACATCGACGACATCGTGAACTGCTTCCGCTACTTCGGGCGGCTGGTGGCGAGCGAGGCCGGGCGGGTGATCGACACCGGCCGGGAGGGTGTCGACAGCCGGGTGGTGCACGAACCGGTCGGTGTCTGCGCGCTCATCACCCCATGGAACTACCCGCTGCTCCAGACGGCCTGGAAGGTCGCCCCGGCCCTCGCGGCCGGCAACACCTTCGTCCTCAAGCCGAGCGAGCTGACCCCGCACACCGCGATCCACCTCCTGCGGCTCCTGGCGGAGGCCGGGCTTCCGCCGGGCGTCGGCAATCTGGTCCTGGGAGCGGGTCCGGAGGCGGGCGCGCCGCTCGCCGAGCATCCGGACGTGGATCTGGTCTCCTTCACGGGCGGCCTGCAGACGGGCCGTCGGCTGATGGCGGCCGCGGCCGGGTCGGTGAAGAAGGTCGCGCTGGAGCTAGGCGGCAAGAATCCGAATGTCGTCTTCGCCGACGCCGACTTCGACACGGCCGTCGACATGGCGCTGACCGCCGTGTTCCTGCACTCCGGGCAGGTCTGCTCGGCGGGGGCGCGGCTGCTGGTGGAGGACTCGCTGCACGACCGGTTCGTCGACGAGGTCGTCCGCCGGGCGTCGGCGATCCGGCTCGGCGGCCCGTTCGACGAGCGCGCGCAGACCGGCCCGCTGATCTCGGCGGCCCACCGCGCGAAGGTCGAGGCGTATGTCGCGGCGGGCCTGGCCGAGGGCGCCGTACTGCGCTGCGGCGGCGCGCGCCCCACCGGGCCCGGGTTCGACGAGGGCTTCTACTATCCGCCGACCGTCCTGGACGAGTGCAGCTCGGCGATGTCGGTGGTGCGGGAGGAGTCCTTCGGCCCGGTGCTCACGGTCGAGCGCTTCACGAGCGAGGACGAGGCCGTACGACTCGCCAACGACACCGTCTACGGTCTCGCGGGCGCCGTCTTCACGAGCGACGAGGCCAAGGCCGCCCGGGTCGCGGGACGGCTGCGGCTGGGCACGGTCTGGATCAACGACTACCACCCCTATGTGCCGCAGGCGGAGTGGGGCGGTTACAAACAGTCCGGCTTCGGCCGGGAACTCGGCCCCGCCGGGCTCGCCGAATATCGCGAGACGAAGCACATCTGGCGCAACACGGCTCCGGCTCCGCAGGGATGGTTCGACTGACACCCCCCACCCCGTGGGTAGTTCACCTGACCCGAGGCAGGAGTCCGCTCATGACGACCACGGCCCGACCGCCCCATGGAGAGGACGACGCCGAACTCGCCGAGTTCGGCTACCGACCCGAACTCAAGCGCACCCTCGGCAACTTCCACACCTTCGCCGCGGGCATCAGCTACATCTCGATCCTGACGGGCACCTTCCAGCTGTTCTACTTCGGCTACGGCAGCGGCGGGCCCGCCTACTGGTGGTCGTGGCCGATGGTCTTCGTCGGCCAGTTCATGGTGGCTCTCTGCTTCGCCGAGCTGGCCGCCCGCTATCCGGTCGCGGGCTCGGTCTACAACTGGTCGAAGAAGATCGGCAATCCGCATCTGGGCTGGCTCGCCGGCTGGATGATGCTGATCGCCTCGATCGTGTCGATCGCGGCGGTGGCACTCGCCTACCAGCTGACGCTCCCCCAGATCTCCGACGTGTTCCAGATCATCGGGGACGGCACCGGCAAGTACGACGTGGCGACCAACGCGGTCGTCCTGGCCGCGGTGCTGATCCTGTTCACCACGCTGGTGAACGCCTTCGGCGTCAAACTGATGGCCACGATCAACACGGCCGGCGTGTTCATCGAGCTGATCGCCACCGTCGTACTGATCGTCCTGTTCGCGGTGCACATCACGCGCGGCCCGCAGGTCGTCATGGAGACGAACGGCACCGGGGCGGGGTACGGCACCGGCTATCTCGGCGCGTTCCTCGTGGCCTCGCTGGCGTCCGCGTACGTCATGTACGGCTTCGACACCGCCGCCTCGCTCGGTGAGGAGTCCCTGGACCCGACCCGGAACGCGCCGCGGGCGATCATCCGGGCGATCGTCGCCTCCTTCGTCCTCGGCGGTCTGATCCTGCTGCTGGCGCTGATGAGCGTCTCCAGCCTGAAGGGCGAGAAGCTGTCCACGGACGGTCTGCAGTACATCGTGTTGGATGTGCTCGGGCCGACGGCCGGCAAGGCGATGCTGTGGTGTGTGCTGATCGCGGTCACGGTGTGCGCGCTGGCGGTCCACACGGCCGCGATCCGGCTGGCGTTCGCGATGGCCCGGGACAACAACCTGCCCGCGTCCGCGAAGCTCGCCAAGTGCCATCCGCGGTTCCGGACGCCGGTGCTGCCGACCGTGATCATCGGGATCCTGGCGCTGGCGATCCTGGTGGTCAACATCCGCCAGCCGCAGATCTTCACCGTCGTCACCAGCATCGGCATCATCATGATCTATCTCGCCTACCTGGGCGTCACCGTGCCGATGCTGGTCGCGCGGCTGCGCGGGAAGTGGCGGCCGGCGGGCGACGGCAGGTTCTCGCTGGGCCGCTGGGGGCTCGTCGTGAACATCGGAGCCGTGGTGTGGGGCGCGGCGATGACCCTCAATCTGATCTGGCCGCGGGCCGCGGTCTACAACGCGAGCGCCCCGTTCCACTGGTACCTGCGCTGGGGCGCGGTGCTGTTCGTGGGCGTGATCGCAGGGGGCGGTTTCGCCTACTACTGGTTCGTGCAGCGGCACCGGACGGGGGTGCTCGCGGACCACCGCGTGGAGAGCGCCGAGGGGGCGCCTCCAGCGGCGGTGTCCGACTGAGGATGCCGTCGGTCCGAAGGTCCCGTCAGGGCGTCGCCGGCGCCGGGCGTTTGAACATGCGCGTCGCCGTGATCTCGCTGTGCACCGCCTCCTCCGCCTGCGGCTGCTGCGGCAGCCCGGGGCGGAGGTGCTCCTCCACGCTGATGTACTTCAGCCCGGCTCGGAGGTCCGCGTCGTTCCGCAGCCGGATGACCAGCGGGAACTCCGCGAGCGCCGTCGTGTCGAACAGGCCCGTGGTGTAGAGGAGCTGGACGCCCAGCGCGTCCGAGACGGCCCGCTGGAGCTCCAGCAGATACGTCGCGTTGGCGCGGCCGATGGGGTTGTCGAGGAACAGGGTCCCCGCGTGCCGGTGCTTGTCGCGTCCCCGGTCGTTGCTGCGCAGCGCGGCCATCGTGCAGTACAACGCGATGGCCGCCGTGAGCAGCTGTCCGCCCGAGAACACGTCGCCCATCTGCCCGACCGGCACCCGCTCGGCGCGCAGGACCGCGTCCGGCTTGAGGATCTCCACCGCGACACCCCGGGGCTCCAGCGCGGCCCCGACGCCCCGCAGCAGCAGGGACATTCCGTCGCGGCGCAGGTCGGAGTTCTTCTTCACGGCCGCCCTGGTCGCCTCGTCGATGACCTCGCCGAGCCGCTCGGTCAGCGTCGCCTGGTCGGGCTCCTCGAACCGGATCCGCAGGAACTCCTGCCCGGACCACTCGCCGAGCCCCTCGGGCAGCCGGGACAGCCGCTGGGCCGACCGCAGGGTCGCCAGCGCCGACTCGACAAGCCCGCGCAGCCGGTCGACGATCGAGTCCCGGTTCCGCTCCAGCTGCGCCAACTCGTCGGTGAGCACCCGGAGTCGGGGCGCGAAGGCGTCCGCCCACTTCTGCGCGTGCTCGGGCAGCGCCGACGCGGGCAGTTCGCGGATCTGCTGCCGCGCCGGGGTGCGGACCTGCTCGTAGCGCGTGGAGTTGGCGTGCCGTACGAGGACGTCGCTGGCCTCCCGTACGCCGCCCTCGGCCGCGGAGAGGTCGGCGGCGCAGCCGCGCAGCGAACGGCGGGCCTCGGCGGCGGACTGCCGGGCCTCCTCCGGGCTGCCGGGGTACGCCTCGATTTCTTCCTGGTCCTCGTCCGAGGTGTGCTCGCGCAGCAGGTCCCGGAGCATCGCGGCGATCTCGTCGAAGCCTCCGGCCGCGTCCTCGGCGGCGCGGTGGGCGTCGAGGAGCTCGGCGTGCGCCTCCCGGGCCTGCGTCAACGCCTCGGTGCGGGAGGCGAGTTCGGTGGTCGCCGTGCGCAGCAGCGCCTGCGCGTGCTCGGCGTCGCGGGGCTGGAGCTCCTCCGACAGCTCGGTGTGCGCCTCGCCGTCCTCGGGCGCGTGCCGCTCGGCCTCACCGCGCAGCCGGCCGAGCTGCTCGCTCGCGCTGGACATCCGCGTCTCCAGGAGCTGCACGAGCTCCTCGGCACGGGCGGCGGCGGCCTGCCGGGACGGCCCGTCGGAGCCGTCGGGCGACTGGAGCAGCTGCTCCGCGCGCGTGCGGACCTTGTTGCTCAGCCGGTCCAGCTCGGCGAGGGCCGCGCTGGACTCGCTCTCCGCCCGCGCCTGCTCGGCGCGCAGGTCGGCGCCGACGCCGACCTTCTCGTACACCTGCGAGGCGGCCCGATAGGCCTCCCGGAGGGCGGGCAGCGACGCCTTCGGATCGTCGCCGCCGCTCTCCGGTACGTCGTCGGGGGCGCCCGCGATCTCCGAGCGCTCGGCGCGCAGGGCACGCGCGGTGCGGCGGGCGTCGTCCGCGGCCCGCTGGGCGGCGCGCCGGTCCTCGTCGGCGGCGCGGGCGCGCTCCAGGCAGGTCTGGGCGCGGGCCTCGGACTCGGTGGCCTCGTCGGCGAGTTCGCGCAGCTTGACCTGCCAGCCGGCCCGCTCGCGCAGCCGGAAGGCGAGCCCGGCGAGGGCGTC
The DNA here is from genome assembly GCF_040644695.1 of Streptomyces sp. NPDC046909. Lineage (NCBI taxonomy): Bacteria > Bacillati > Actinomycetota > Actinomycetes > Kitasatosporales > Streptomycetaceae > Streptomyces > Streptomyces sp. NPDC046909. Next base: position 29,986 of record NZ_JBEYXC010000018.1, read on the forward strand.
AGCGGCGCGCCGGGCCTTCTGCGCGGCCTCCTGCCGTTCATCGCGGACCTGTAGGGCCTCGGCGGCGGCCTCGTCGGCCTCGGCCCGCACGGTCCGCGCCTCGGCCAGCTCGGCCTCCGACTCCTCGGCGAACGCGCGCGCGTCGTGCGCGGCCTGGGACAGCTCCACCAGCCGCCCGGCCGGACAGCCGGTACGCCAGGAGGCGAGCCGCGCGGCCAGCTCCCGGTCCTTGCCGAGCCGGGCCGCGAGCGAGCGGATCTCCTCGTCGCGCTCGGTCGCCCTCGCGCGCAGCGTCTGCCGCTCCTCGTCGGCGGCGTGCTCGTCGTGCATGGCGGGGTTCGGCGGTACGAGGAAGACGGCCTCGCTCCCCGAGCCGTCCGCCGGAGTCGGGGCGAGCAGGGCGGCGGCCGTACCGACGGCCACGGCGGACCGCGGGAGCAGTGCCGCCTCGCTCAGCGCCTCGCGGGCCCGTGCGTGCGTGTCGGGGTCGGTGATGATGACGCCGTCGACCAGCTCGGGCCGGGCGGCCAGCACGCGTGCGTGGTCAGCGGGGTCGACGGCCTGGGCGAGATAGCGCCAGCCGGGGAGCGCCGGGATGCCGTGCTCGCCGAGGTACTCCACGGTGGCCAGCACGTCGGGGCCCGGCGGCAGCAGCCCGCCGTCACCGAGGGCGCCGAGGATCCGGGAGTCGTCGGCGGCGGCGGTGCGCAGCTCGAAGAGATGCCGCTCGGCACTGGAGACGGCGTCGTCGAGCAGCTCGCGCAACTCGTCGGCGAAGCGGTCGAGTTCCTCGGGGGTGAGGGTGCTGTCGGCCGCGTCATCGGCGCCGTCGCGCCCGGCCGTGCCGTCCTTCCTCGCCCCGTCGCGCCCGCCCGGAGCCCTGTCGTGCCCGCCGGAGGCACCGTCGGCGCCCGCCCTGGGCACCGGCACTCCCCCGTTCCCGGCACCGGCAGCGCCCGACCCGCCCGTCAGACTCAGCAGCTCCGCCAGTCGCGGCTCCGCCGCCAACGCCTCCGCGAGCCGCTTCTCGGCCTCGTACGACCGCTCGGCCGCCGTGGCCGCGTCCGCCGCACGCGCCGCCGTCAGCTCGGCGCGGGACTCCGCGGAGCCCGCCTCACGCGCGTGCTCGGTGGCCCGCCGGGACACCTCGCGCGCGGTGTCCCAGGCGGCGACGGCCGTCTTCTCGGCGTCGCTGGCCGCGAGGGCCGCCCGCGCGGGGTCGGCGTCGGGGGCGCTGTCGTCGAGCCAGCCGGCCCGTACCGCCTCGGCGGTCTCCTGCTCGACCTCGGTCAGCCGCTGCCGCAGATGCCCGACCTCACTGCGGGCGCGCTGCGCCTCCGTGGCCGCGGCGGTGGAGTCCTGGTACGCGGCCTCGCCGACCTCCTGCAAGGCGGCGGAGCGCTCCTCCCCCTCGTTGGCGAGAGCCTCGGCGCTCTCCGCGGCCGAGTGCAGGGCCCGTACGAGATCGACGGCGGCCTTGGCGCGGGCGGCGAGCGCGGGGGCGGCGTCCCGCTCGGCCTCCTGGATCGCGGCGGACACGCGCGCGACACGGTCGGCGGCGGCGCGGTGGCGCAGTACGGCCTCGGCGGCCTGCCAGGCCGAGTGCAGGGTACGGGCGTCGGCGAGCTCGCGCTTCTGCGCCGCGGCGGACTTCTCGGCGGCGGCGAGCGCCAACGAGGCGTGCCGGAAGGCGAGTTCGGCGGCGATCAGCGCGCTGCGCTCCCGCGAGCCCTCGGCATGGGTGACCGCGTACGCGGCGGCCGTGACCCGCTGGGCGAGGTCGGCGGCGCGTACCCGCTCCTGGGCGCCGCGCGCGGAGAGCCGCCGGGCCAGGGTCCGGGTACGGCGCTCGGCCCCGGCGTGGATGTCACGCGCGCGTGAGCGGGCCTCGGCGGCCTCGACGATCCGCCCGAGCAGGTCCACGGAGCCGGCGGTGAAGTCGCGTTCGGCGATCAGTTCGGCGCGTCGGCCCAGTTTGTTGCCGAAGCCGCTGACCAGGTCGGCGAGCCCGTCGGTGTCCCGGGTGTCGGTCACGGCGCGCAGCAGCAGGTCGGTGAAGTCGGAGTCCTTCTTGACCGCGAAGAGACCGGCGGCCTCACCCTCGTCGGCGTTCATCTCCCGCTGGTAGCGGAAGAGTTCGGGGTCGAGGCCGAGGTCGCCGAGGTGCTCGATCCACCGGTCGTGGATCTCCTCCCAGTGCACCTCCAGGTGCGGATACGCCTTGCTCGCCTCGGTGATGGCGTCCCGGAAGCCCTTCATGGTCCGGCGGCGTCCCTGCGCACCGGAGGCGCCCTCCACGGGCGGCCGTACGGCGGTGGACTCGGCGACGGGCAGGTTGTCCAGGGACAGCCCGGGCCCGGGCCGGAAGGAGTACCAGGCCTCGGCGAACTTGCGCGGGTCGTTGGAGACCTGCCGTCCCCGCCACTCGCTCACCTTGCCGACGACGACGCACTCGCCGGTGAGGGTGTGCTGCCACTCCAGCGCGACATGCCCGCAGTCGTCGGCGAGCAGGAACTTCCGCAGCACGCCGGAGCTGGCGCCGCCGAGGGTGTTGCGGTGACCCGGCAGCATCACGGAGAAGATCAGTTTCAGCAGTACGGACTTGCCGCCGCCGTTCTCCAGGAAGAGCACGCCGGCGGGCGCGGGGCGGCGCGGCGGGCCGACGGGCTCCTCCTCGAAGAACTCCGCCTGGGTGGGCGCGGGGTCGGGCACTTCCGCGCCCACGCCGCGCAGGTCCAGCACGGTGTCGGCGTAGCGCGCACCGGCGGGGCCGATGGAGTAGAGGCGGACCCGGGACAGCTCGTACATGGCGGACTCTCGTAAGTCTTCGGCAGGTGGGGGGAGTTCAGTTCGAGGAAACCGTGTGGAACGGCAGCCCGGCATCGGCCACCAGCTCGTCGGCGGTGTCCTCGGCGGGCAGCAGCGTCGGCGTCCCGTCGGTGACCGGGACGACGCCCAGTTCCAGCAGCTCGGCCATGGCGGCGCTGCCGGCCATGTCCCGCACCTGGAGCTGGTAGCGGGCCGTCGTCCGGTAGGTACCGCCGTTGTCGTCGCCGGTGCGCTGCAGGAACCCGGAGTCGGTGAGGAAGGCGACGGCCTTGCCGATGATGCCGGTCGTGGAGCCCGCGAGTCTGCGGGCGTCCTTGGTGGCACCGGTGGCGCTGCGTCTCACCCAGATCCGCCAGGCGGCCTCCAGGCCGGGGGCGTCGGTGGCGGGGTCGGTGTTCTCGCCCAGCTCGTCGGCCCGCTCCTCCAGGCGCCGGCAGGCCTGCCGGACGAAGGCGTCGACGCCGTTGACGCTGACCCGTCCGATGTAGCCGTCGTCGGCGAGGTCCTCGGGCCGCGGGAACGCCATGGCGGCCACCGCGAGATGCGCCAGCCCGTGCAGGAACCGGTCCGAGCCGTCGGCGGAGGTACGACGCGCGTAGTCCCCCATCCGCACCGCGAACACGGAGTCCTCGGCGGCGGTCACCGCCATCCCCGCGCGCGGGGACACCTCCAGGACGACGAGGCCGAGCCCGGCGGCCACCGCGTCGGCGAGCCGCGCGAACGGCGGGTCCTCGCGGTAGCGCCGCAGCAGCTCGGTGTACTCCTGATCGCGCGCGGGCTGCAGCTTGGGCTGCAGGCCGAAGGCGACGAGCCGGGCCGCGTCGGCGGCGTCGGCGGGCGTGACGGCCGTGGAGACCGGCGCGGGTCCGGCTTCCGGCTCACTCCACTCGACGTGCTCGGTCACGGTCGTTCTCCTCGCTGCGCTGTCACTCGGCTCATGCCGCTTCCGTCCTGTCCGCCGCCATCCCGACGGCGTCCAGCAGAGCGGTCCCCACGATCAGGTCGGCCCCGCCGAACTCGGGATCGTCCAGCTCGGTCCCGTCGTCCACGGCGAACAACAACTTCTCCTCGCCCTGCCGATAGGCGGTGCCGACGGCCGGGCTGGCCGCGTGCACGGCCAACAGGGCCACCAGGTACGGCAGATCGGGGTCCTGTCGCCGCGCCTCCGCCAGCAGCCCGGACAACCGGCGCGGCGCGTCCGCCGGCAGATCGAGCAGCTCCATCGCCGAGGCCAGCTGCTCCTCGCTGAACCGGCTGTCGTCCGGGGTCGCGATGAGGTCCGGCTCCGGCATCTCCGCGCCGAGGTGCTCGCGCTCCACCGGCGGCGTCAGCAGTATGTCGACGAGCTCGCCCACCCGCACCGACACCGGCGTGCGCAGTCCGGTCCCGCGCGCGAAGAAGGCGTCGGTGACCCGGACGGCCTGCTCCAGGGGCAGCGGCAGCAGCGGGGACACCAGATGCCCGTAGAGGTCTATCCCCGACGTGGTCATCGGCGTGGCGAAGGCCTGCCGGTCCTGTTCGGCCCGGAACAGCGGGCCGGCCTCCAGGAGGCGGGACTGGAGCTGGGTGTGGCGGCGGATGCAGTCCTTCACGATGTCGACCAGCTCGGCGGCCCGCCGCTTCTGCTCCGGGTCCTCGGACTCGTCGCGTGCCTTGCGGATGTTGGTGAGGATCGCGTTCTCGTGGCGGTACCGGTCGGCGACATGGTCGAGCGCCTCGGTGATCATGTCGGGCACGGCGTTGAGCCAGTCCACCGCCCGGACGTTGCGCCGGGTGGCGTCCAGGGCCCGGCGCAGGGTCTCGGAGTACTGCACGGTCCGGTACCGGGCCTGTTCGGCGGCCAGTTGCGCGTCGGCGAGGCGGCCGCGGCTGATCAGCACCTCCAGCTTGACCTCGGCGGCGATCTGGGCGCTGGTGACGTCCGTGTCGAGGGCGCCGACGAGGACGTTGACCGCCTCGTCGGTCGTCCGGAGATACACCGAGCCACCGGGGCCGGGGACCTCTTCGATCAGCTTGAAGTCGTAGTCACGCCGGACATATGTGCCGTCTTGCGCGAAAGTGCCGTAGACCGCCCGGAATCCGCGGTCCACGCTGCCGACGTTGATCAGGTTCTCCAGCACCCAGCGGGCCACGCGCTCGTGCTCGACGACGGGGCGCTGCGGGGCCTGGGCGGCGATGCGCGGGATGAGGCGGGCGACGATCTGGTCGTGGTCGGCGCCGGTGTCGAAGTCCATGTTCAGGGTGACCAGGTCGATGGCGGAGAGGGCCACCTCCGCCATGCCGTACACCGAGTACTCTCCCGCGAGGTTCGCCTTGCGGGCGTCCAGGTCGTGCAACGGCGCGGTGCACGCGAGCGCGCGCAGCCGCCGCGCCAGTCCCTCGTCGGCGGCCGGGCCCGGTGCCGGGCGCGGCCCCACGCTGAGCTGGGGCGGAACACTGTCCGTCGTTGCAGGCGAAGTCACGCTGCACAGACTAGAGCCTCGGTCTGACAACGACCCAAACGTCACAGAAGCGACCCCGCGTCACGGTCGGCACCGATGCGCCGTCCCGGTCGGCACCCCGATGCGCCCAGGACGCTAAGCGGTCACGGTGAAGTTCGCTGCGGTTGGGCAGCGCCCTGAAGGGGCGCGGGGCTGTATCGATATGCGGCTCCGCCGCGCGGGCGCGACCAGCCACGACGGCGCCGCAGACGATCGACGGCCCATCGCCGCCCCGCGGCGGAGCCGCATATCGGCACAGCCAGCGGAGCGCTTAGCCGTCCTCGCCGACCCGTCGCTGGTACACCTCGACCACCCGCTCCAGCGAGTCCTCCAGGTACACCGCGAGCAGCCGCTCGGCCTCGCCCTTGTCTCCCGCCTGGAGCGCCTGAAGGATCTGCTGGTTGCGGGCGAGGTACGGCTCGTGCAGCCGCCGCGGATCGTCCACGACGTGGAAGGCCAGCCGCAGTTCGGCGAAGACGCTGCGCATCAGCTCGTCCGTGCGCTCGCTGTCCGCCAGCGCCACCAGCTCGCGGTGGAAGTGGATATTGGCCGTACCCAACGCTTTCCAGTCACCTTCGCGCACCGCCCGCTGCCCCTCGGCCACGGCTTCGGCGGGTCCTTCCAAGACGTACGGCGGCTCCCCCAGCCCCCGTACCACCGCGCACTCGACGAGGCGCCGGGTGCGGTAGATGTCCTCGACGTCCTCCACCGTGAGGACCCGCACGAAGACACCCCGGTTCAGCTCGTGGACGAGCAGGCGCTCATGCGTGAGCAGCCGGAACGCCTCGCGCAGTGTGTTGCGGGACACGCCGAGCGCGCCTCCGATGCTGTCCTCCGACAGCCGGGTCCCGGGTGGGAAGTAGCCCTCGGCGATGCGGCTCCTGAGGATGTCCGAGACCCGTTCCGCGGTGCTGGTGCGGCCCAGGAGGGCGCGGTCGTCGGCCAGTCCGGTCAGCTGCTCTGCCATGCCCGGAATTCAACCGCAGACACGAGAACGAAACAACAGGGGTATTGAAGGATCGTTCAACGATCCCCTACCTTGCTACGAAACCGCACGGCCCCGCACCCCACCGCACCCCCCACCCCCCACCGAACCGCCCGCACCCACCGCACGGCTCAGTCCCGCACCCTCCGTCCTCCCACTGCGAGGTGCACAATGAGCACGACTCCACCGACCCAGGCCCTCACCGCTCACCCCACAGAGACCGAACGCCCCGCCGACGACGGGGCGTTGGGCTGGTTCCGGGCCCTCGGCCCGCGCGGCCGCCGTGCCTTCGCCGGCGCGTTCGGCGGCTACGCCCTCGACTCGTACGACTACTTCACGCTGCCGCTGAGCATGGTCGCGCTGGCCGCGTACTTCGGCCTGGACAGCGGCCAGACCGGCCTGTTCACCACCGTCACCCTGCTGGCCTCCGGCGTCGGCGGCGCCCTCGCCGGCGTGCTGGCCGACCGGGTCGGCCGGGTCCGGGCCCTGATGATCACGGTGATCACCTACGCGGTCTTCACCGTCGCCTGCGGCTTCGCACCCAACTTCGAGTCGCTGCTGGTCTTCCGCGCCCTCCAGGGGATCGGCTTCGGCGGCGAGTGGGCGGTCGGCGCGATCCTGGTCGCCGAGTACGCGAGCGCGAAGCACCGGGGCCGCACGCTCGGCGCGATCCAGAGCTCATGGGCCGTCGGCTGGGGCCTGGCCGCGCTCGTGTACACGGTGGTCTTCTCGGTCTTCGACGACGGCACGGCCTGGCGCGTGATGTTCTGGACGGGCGCGCTGCCCGCACTGCTCGTCATCTGGATGCGCCGCCGTGTGCAGGACGCGCCCGAGGCCATCGCGGTCCGCGAGAAGAGCGCCGGACAGACCTCCTTCACGACGATCTTCAAGCCAGGCCTGCTGCGTACGACGATCTTCGCGGGCCTGCTGTCCACGGGCGTCCAGGGCGGCTACTACACCCTCGCCACCTGGGTCCCGACGTATCTGAAGAGCGACCGCGGCCTGTCGGTCGTCGGCACCGGCGGCTATCTGACGTTCCTGATCTCCGGCGCCTTCCTCGGCTACCTCACCGGCGGCTATCTCACCGACCGCCTCGGCCGCCGCCGCAACATCTGGCTCTTCGCGCTCCTGTCGGCCGTGTGCATCCTGGCCTACGGCAACATCCCCCAGGGCTCCAACACCCTGCTCCTGGTGCTGGGCTTCCCGCTCGGGTTCTGCATGTCGGCGATCTTCAGCGGCTTCGGGTCGTTCCTGGCCGAGCTGTACCCGACGGCGGTGCGCGGCACGGGTCAGGGCTTCACCTACAACGCCGGGCGCGCCGTGGGCGCCGTCTTCCCGACCACGGTCGGCTTCCTGGCGGACAGCTGGGGTGTGGGCGGTGCGCTGGTCTTCGGCGCGATCGGCTACGGCATCGCCGCCCTGGCGCTCCTCGGCCTGCCGGAGACGCGCGGGAAGGAGCTGGCGTGAACCGTACGGACGACCGCCCGCTGACCCTCGTCGACGAGCACGCGCACGCGTGGAGCCCGCACAACGCCCGTACCCGCTTCCGGGCCGGCCTGACCGGCCCCACCGCGGGGGTCGCGGCGGGCCACACCCAGGTCAATCTGATCTCGGTGCCCGCGGACTGGGCGTACGACATGCTGCTGTTCTGCCAGCGCAACCCGAAGCCCTGCCCGGTACTGGACGTCACGGACGCCGGTTCCCCCACGACGGTCCTGGCCGAAGGCGCCGATCTGCGCACCGATCTGCCGCGCTACCGGGTGTGGCAGGACGGCGAGCTGGTGGACGAGCCGACCGACGTACGGGCGCACTGGCGCGACGACCTGGTGTCGTTCCTGATCGGTTGCAGCTTCACCTTCGAGTGGGCGCTGACCGAGGTGGGCGTCCCGATCCGCCATCTGGAACAGGGGCGCAACGTCCCGATGTACGAGACCAGTTGGCAGTGCCGGCCGGCGGGACGGCTGCACGGCCCGATGGTGGTGTCGATGCGTCCGGTGCCGCCGCAGCATCTGTCCGCGGCGATCCGGGAGAGCAGTCTGCTCCCGGCGGTGCACGGCGGCCCCGTGCACTGCGGCGACCCGTCGGCCCTCGGCATCGAGGACCTCGGCCGCCCCGACCACGGCGATCCGGTGGACCTCCAGCCGGACGACATCCCGGTGTTCTGGGCCTGCGGAGTGACCCCGCAGGCCGCGGTGATGGCCTCGCGCCCGCCCTTCGCCATCACCCACGCGCCGGGCCAGATGTTCCTCACCGACGCCCGCGACGAGAAGTACCGCGTGGCCTGAACGACGGCCCACGCGACGGTTCCGGAAGGAGACACGGAAGTTCCATGACCTCGATCGATCTCAACGCCGACCTCGGCGAGGGCTTCGGCCGCTGGCGGCTCACCGACGACGAGCAGCTCCTGTCCGTCGTCACCAGCGCCAACGTGGCCTGCGGCTTCCACGCCGGGGACGCGGCCACCATGCGGCGGGTGTGCGAGCAGGCGGCCGAGCGCGGCGTACGGATCGGGGCCCAGGTCTCCTACCGGGACCTGGCCGGCTTCGGGCGGCGCGCGATGGACGTGCCGCCCGCCGAGCTGGCGGCCGAGGTGGCGTACCAGATCGGCGCCCTGGAGGTCTTCGCCCACGCGGCGGGCACGCGCGTGTCGTACGTCAAACCGCACGGCGCGCTCTACAACCGGGTCGTGCACGACGAGGAGCAGGCCGGCGCGGTCGTCGACGGCGTGCTCCTCGCCGACGCGGCCCTGCCCGTGCTGGGCCTGCCCGGCTCACGGCTGCTGGAGCTGGCCGGGAAGGCGGGCCTCCCGGCGGTCACCGAGGCGTTCGCGGACCGCGCGTACACCGAGGGCGGCACGCTGGTGGCGCGCGGCGAGGAGGGCGCGGTCGTCACCGATCCGGAGACCGTCGTGGAGCGCTCGGTGGGGCTGGCACGGGACGGCGCGGTCACCGCGCACTCCGGCGCCCGTATCGAGGTACGGGCGCGCTCGCTGTGCCTGCACGGGGACACGCCGGGCGCCGTGGACCTGGCCCGCCGGGTCCGGGAGCGGCTGACGGAGTCGGGCATCCGCGTGGAGGCCTTCGCATGAGCGTGAGGGCACTGCCCGTCGGCGACAGCGCGCTGCTCGTCGAGCTCTCCTCCGGCGAGGAGGCCCAGGCGCTGCACGCGGAGCTGCTGCGCCGCCGCGCGGACGGCTCCCTGGCCGTGACCGAGATCGTCCCGGCGGCCCGCACGGTCCTCCTCGACGGCCTCACCGACCCGGCCCGCCTGGCCACCGAGCTGACCACGACCGCCGTACTCCCCGCTCCCCCACGCGCGCGTGACGTCGTCGAACTCCCCGTGCGCTACGACGGCCCCGACCTGGCCGACGTGGCCGCGCACTGGGGTGTGGCCCCCCACGAGGTGGCCCGCATCCACGCGTCCACCGAGTTCACCGTCGCCTTCTGCGGCTTCGCCCCCGGCTTCGGCTACCTCACCGGACTGCCCCAGCGCTACGACGTCCCGCGCAGGGCCACCCCACGCACGGCCGTCCCACCCGGTTCGGTGGCGCTCGCGGGCCCGTACACGGGCGTGTACCCCCGCTCCTCACCGGGCGGCTGGCAGCTGATCGGCACCACGGACACGGTGCTGTGGGACCACGCGCGCGTACCGGCCGCCCTCCTCTCTCCGGGCACGCGCGTGAAGTTCGTTCCGGTGGGTGCGGCATGACGGACCGCGCCCTCGCCGTCGTCCGGGCCGGAGCGCTGACGACGGTGCAGGACCGGGGCCGCCCCGGCCACGCCCACCTGGGCGTCCCCCGCTCCGGCACCCTGGACGGCCCCGCCGCCGCACTCGTCAACCGCCTGGTCGGCAACCCTCCGGACGCGGCCGTCCTGGAGACCACCCTCAACGGCTGTGCCGTACGCCCTCGTTCAGCACTCACCGTGGCCGTCGGCGGCGCCCCCTGCCCGGTCACGGTCGACGGCCGCCCGGTCGCCTGGGGCGCCCCGGTACCGGTCCCGGCCGGCGCCGTCCTGAACATCGGCACACCCACCTCGGGCCTCCGCACCTACGTGGCCGTCTCCGGAGGCATCACCGTGGACCCGATCCTGGGCAGCCGCTCCACGGACCTTCTGTCGGGCCTCGGCCCGCCACCCTTGACAGACGGCGCGGTCCTCCCCCTGGGCACGCCGACAGAGCTCCACACACGCGTGGACGTCGCTCCGCAACCGGCGCCCCCGGGGGAACTCGTCCTACGGGTGACGATGGGCCCGCGCGACGACTGGTTCACGCGAGAAGCGCTCCACGCCTTCACGTCCCGCACTTACCGGGTGTCCCCGGCAAGCAACCGCATCGGCCTACGCACGGAGGGCCCCGCTCTGGAACGGGCCGTGCCTGGTGAACTCCCGAGCGAAGGCATGGTTTTGGGCGCGGTGCAGGTGCCCCCGGACGGCCGCCCGGTGGTGTTCCTGGCGGACCACCCGACGACGGGCGGTTACCCAGTGATCGCGGTAGTGCGTGCAGAAGACCTCCCGGCAGCAGCCCAGGCGGTACCAGGAACGCCGGTTCGCTTCATAGGGGTGCGCAGGCACTGACAGGCCCAGGGGCGCGGGGCTGTACCAATTTGCGGCTACCGCCGCGTGGGCGCGACCAGCCCCCACGCACCCGCAGACAAAGACGGTTACGCCGCCTCAGTCACCGACAGAGCAGACAAGGCCGCCGAAACCGAAGCAGCCGCCCGCAGATCAAGCCCCGCACTGGTCCCCCGAGCCCGATGCCGCATCTCATCCACCGCGAGCCGAATCAACTGCGGCAACAGATCCGTACACCGCCGAGCCACCCACCCCGTCCCCGCCGTGGCCAACCACCACAGACTCGCCGACTTGGTGGGCACCGGAAACTCAGGCTCGGGCGAGGGCGCGACCCCGTGGGCGAGCCCCGCCTCCGCCAGCAACGCGTGAAACCGCACCGCCAGCTGCCGATGCCCCCGCTCACCCGGATGCAACCGGTCCGCGCTCCACATGCCCCGGTCCATGAGCCAGGCCCCCTCGGCGGCATGCAGATGCACGGCCCCGTACCGCTCGGACAGCGCGTGCACGACCGTGTTCACCGCCCGCTGCCGCCGAGCCAGCGGCCGCGCCAACGCCCCCGGCAGCCCGAGCATCGCCCCGGGATCCGGCAGACAGGCCGTGAGCAGCACCGCCCCCTGCGCAGCGAACGCCGAGTACACGGCGTCGAGCCGCGAGGCCACCGCATGGATGTCGAAGGTGCAGCGAAGGGTGTCATTCACACCGACCACGACGGACACGACATCCGGCCGCAGCGCGAGCCCGGCCGGCAACTGCCGCTCCAGCACATCCCGCGTCTGCGCCCCGCTCACCGCGAGATTGGTGAACTCCACGGACCCTTCCGGCCCGTCACCACCCCTGTCACCACGGCCGACATCACCTCCGCCTCCACCCCAGTCTCCAGCCCCGCCACCAAGCCCCCCGGCAAGCAGCGCGGCCCACCCCCGCCACCCCTCCCCGACGGGATCCCCGACGCCCTCGGTCAGCGAGTCACCGAGGGCGACGAACCGAACGGGTCTCATCGGACGCCCCCGGGAACGGAGACCGGCGCGTCGTGGGCGGCGAGGAACGCCTCCACCGCCGTACGCCATCCGAAGCACTCGGCACGCGCGCGTGCGGCGTCCCGGCGTTCGCCCGAGGGCCGCTCCAGCAGCATCTCCACGGCATCCGCGAAGGCGACCCCGTGATCCGCCGCGACCGCCCCGGCGGATCCGATCACCTCGGGCAGCGCCGAGGAGGCGCTCGCCACCACCGGTGTCCCGCAGGCCATCGCCTCCAGCGCGGCCAGCCCGAACGTTTCAGCAGGCCCCGGGGCCAGGCACACGTCGGCGGAGGCCTGGAGCGCCCCGAGCAGCCCGCGGTCGGAGACATGTCCGAGGAAGACGACGGGCAGTCCGCGCGCCCGCTGCTCCAGCCGGGCCCGCAGCGGACCGTCCCCGGCCACCACCAGCACCGCCCGCCGCCCCCGCCGTACGAGCTCCTCCAGGGCGTCCACCGCCGTACCGGGCCGCTTCTCCACGGAGAGCCGGGTGCACGTGACGAGCAGCGTCTCGTCCACGCGCGCGTACCGGGCACGCAAACCCGGGTCGGCCAGCGCGGGGTGCCGCTCGACCAGATCGACGCCCAGCGGCGCCCGTACGACGTTGCGCGCCCCGATCCGCACGAACTCGCGCTCGGCGAACTCGGTGGTGCACACCACGCGCGCGTACGTGTGTGCCGTACGGACGTTGAGGGCGTCGGCGGCTCTGCGAGCGGCGCCCTCCGGGACGCCCCAGGTGCGCAGCACACCGTCGGCCGTCTCGTGGGACACCATCACGGCCGGCACCCGGGCCCGCCGCGCCCACCTGCCGGTCCACCTGAGCGTCGTACGGTCGGAGACCTCCAGCCGGTCGGGGGCCAGCTGTTCCAGGAGCCGGGCCACCCGCCGTTTGTCGGCGAGCACGCGGTACCCGCCGGTGCCGGGCAGGAGCGGGCCGGGCAGGGTGATCACGCGGCCCTGCTCGGTCTCGACATCCGTCACGCGCTCGCCCGGGACGACGAGCACCGGTTCGTGCCCGGCCGCCTTGAAGCCCTTGCCCAGCTCGCGCAGCGCCGTGCGCAGGCCGCCTGAAGCGGGCGCGACGAAGTTCGCCAGCCGGACTATGCGCAACGGGGTCGCGCCTCCACCGCCCTGCTTCCGCGACGGGGTCGCGGCTTCACCGCCCTCCGTCCGCGACGGCCTCACGGCTTCACCGCCCTCAACGCGCAACGGCGACACATCGCCCCCGCCCCCTACCCGCAGCCCGCTCACACCGCCACCGCCGTCCGCCGCCCGGCGAGCACGCTCGCGTAGTGGCCGATCAGCTGGTCGCCGACGGCCGCCCAGGTGCGGCCCTCGACCATCACGCGCGCGGCGGTGCCGTACGCGCTCCGCAGTGCGGGGTCGGCGGCCAGGGCCCAGACGGCGTCCCGTACGGCGGCCGCGTCGCGCGGCGGGACCAGCAAGCCGGTGTGCCCGTGGGCGACCAGGTCCAGCGGGCCGCCGGCGGCGGGCGCGACGACGGGCACCCCGCTGGCCATGGCCTCCTGCACGGTCTGGCAGAACGTCTCGAAGGGGCCGGTGTGCGCGAAGACGTCCAAGGAGGCGAAGATCCGGGCGAGTTCGTCGCCGGTACGGCGGCCCAGGAAGACCGCGCCCGGCAGGGACTCCGCCAGCTGGGGCCGGCTCGGTCCGTCGCCGACCACCACGACGCGGACGCCCTCCAGGCCGCACGCTCCGGCGAGGAGTTCGACCTGCTTCTCGGGGGCGAGGCGTCCGACGTAGCCGACGATCAGCTCGCCGTTCGGGGCGAGTTCACGGCGGAGCGCCTCGTCGCGCAGCGCGGGGCGGAAGCGGGCCGTGTCCACGCCGCGCGCCCACAGCTTCACGCGCGGGACGCCGTGGGACTCCAGGTCGTGCAGGGCGGCGCTGGACGGGGCGAGGGTGAGGTCGGCGGCGGCGTGGACGGAGCGGATCCGGCGCCACGCGGCCGCCTCGCCCGCGTGCACATAGGTACGGGCGTAGCCCGCGAGGTCGGTCTGGTAGACGGCCACGGCGGGGATGCCGAGCCGGGCGGCGGCGGCCATGCCGCGGACGCCGAGGACGAAGGGGCTGGCCAGGTGGACGATGTCGGCGCGGTGTTCGGTGATGGCCGCAGCGACACGCCGGCTGGGGAGGGCGACCCGGACCTCGGGGTAGCCCGGAAGCGGTAGAGAGGGGACTCGGACGACAGGGCACGGCGCGAGGGAGTCGGCCCCCGGCCCGGTACCGGCCGCGGTGGCCGGCGCGACGACGAGCGGAGAGTGACCGCGATCTACGAGGTGCCGGGCGGTCTGGAGCGCGCAGTGGGCCACGCCGTTCACATCGGGGGGAAAGGATTCGGTCACGATGACGACACGCATAGGGGTGTTGTCGCCGTGCTGGACGTGCTCGCGTCAAAGTGGATCTTTCCGCAGAGGGAACGTCCCATGAGCGTTCCACCCCGCACCCGCGCAGGTCAGGCCGTGTCCATGCGCGCCTGACCCGCGGGTCACCCCGAGTTCACCCTGGGGGCATGCCTTCACATGGTGGTCGCATCCGGTCCGATGCGGCTGCGGACGGCTGTCTGGACTTCCGCTTCCTCGGCCGGATCGGCGGCGAGGCGTCGGAGTTGCTCCACGACCCGGGCGTCGCCGGTCTCGGCGTGCCGGGCGGCGATCTCGCGGGTGGTCTCCTCGCAGTCCCAGAGGCATTCGACGGCGAAGCCGGTGGGGTAGGAGGGGTCGGTGGCGGCGAGGGCGCGGGCGGCCCGGCCGCGGAGATGGGACGAGGCCGTCTCCCGGTAGATGTGGCGGAGCACGGGGGCGGCGCAGGCGATGCCGAGCCGTCCGGTGCCGTCGACGAGGGTCCACAGGGTCGGTGCGTCCGGCCCCTCGCCCCGTACGGCCTCGCGCAGGGCGGCGAGGACGAGGTCCTTGTCCTCGGCTCCTCCGCGGCAGGCGAGCATCCGTCCGGCGGCGGCACCCAGCGGGTCGGGCCGGTGGACCCAGCCGCGGGCGCGGTCCACGGCGGCGATACTGCGCATACGTTCGAAGGCGTCGACGGCGGCCTCCACGACCGGCGTCGATCCGGTGATCACAGCCGCCTCGATCAGATCGAGGGCGTCGGGATCATTGCCGTCGGCGAGGTAGCGCAACGCCGTGCAGCGGGCGCCCTCGGTGCCGTCCTTGGCGGCGGCGACGATCTCGGCCCGGTCCTCGGGTCCGGCGACGGCCATGAGGCAGCGGGCGGCGGGCACATGGAGCGCGGCGCCGCGTTCGACGCCCTGCTCGGCCCACTCGAAGACCGCCCGCACGCTCCACCCCGGACGGGGCCCGGTAGGTCGCATCTGGCGTTGCCAGCGGTCGAAACAGCCGGCCTCCTGAGCGGCACGCACGCGTGTGGCGATGGATTCGCGCGGATCCTCGGCCCACAGCCGCCAGGGCCGTGGTTCGAAGGCGTCGCGCACGGTGGCGGCCAGTTCGGCCTCGCCCTCGGCGTCGGTGGCGAAGCGGGCCAGCACGGGCGCGGCCAGGGCGCGCAGCCCGGCGTCGTCGTCCCTGAGGGCCAGCTCGTCCAGGGCCCAGGCCCAGTTGGTGCCCGAGGCGGCGTACCTGCGCAGCAGTTCGAGCGCGTCCCGCCTGCCGTAGGAGGCGAGGTGCCCGAGGACCGCCAGGGCGAGCCCGGTGCGTGACTCCTCGTCGTCGAAGTGGTCCTCGACGTCGAAGAGGTGGGCCTCGATCTCGTCCAGCTCGCCGTTCAGGTCGAGGTAGAGACGGGCGTAGTAGAGGGAGCGGTTCTCCACCTGCCAGTCGTGGCGGGGATCCCGCAGCACACAGTGGTTCAGGGCCGCGAGCGCTTCGGCGCGCGGGGCGGTGAGCGCGTGCAGTGTGCCGTCGCCGCGACCCCTCTGCAGGAGGCCGAGCAGCGTACCGCTGGGCGCTATGACCGGTTCGAACATGGGAAACAGCCTCACATCAAGCGTCGACGCAACCGGGATCTTGCATTACCTGGCCGCGTGACAACACGTCGGGGCGCCCGCCGTTTCCTGCTTGCTGTAGACCATTTTCCTCTGCCTCTCGTCGGTGGCCCATGCGGACCGCATCACGGCCCGCGCGGTGCGGCAACACCTGCCCAGCCATCGCGTCCGTGAATCACGACGTCATGATGACTCGGCACTTACATCTGCCGCGACCGAAATTTCGGCGGCCCTGTACCGCCTCCCCCGTTATCTGTGTTTTAGCTGGTCAGAGTGTTCGACTCAGTGTGCGCCGAACAATTCGAGCAGTTCCGTCTTGGCGAACATCCGAGCCGTGTCGACCGCCGACGGGGTCCCCGCGGCCGGATCGGCACCGCTCTCCAGAAGCGCCTTGATGACATCCGTCTCGCCCTTGAAGACCGCCCCCGCGAGCGGGGTCTGGCCTCGGTCGTTGACCCGGTCCGCCTCGGCGCCCCGGGCGAGCAGCGCGCGCACCGCGTCGGCGTGGCCGTGGTACGCGGCGAGCATCACGAGCGAGTCACCGCGGTCGTTGGTGAGGTTGGCCGGAACACCCGCGTCGACGTACGCCACGAGCGCCTCGGTCTGCCCCTGCCGGGCCAGATCGAAGATCTTGGTCGCCAGCTCCACGACCTCGGGGTCGGGGGCTTCAGTCATCGGCCGGACCACCTCTCCTACATCCGTTCAGGTGAATCGCCAGGGTACTGGCTCGCGCGGCACATGACCCGAAGTGCCGGAGGTAAAGATCACCACTGACCCGGTCGGACGCAAGTCCCCTGCTCATCCGGCCTCAATCGACTCAGCCACCTGGGCGAAATCCTCCGAAATTCACCCGGTTGCACCTTTTATCGTATGGATACATCCTGTGAGCCTGGAAGTACTCATGGTGACTGTCCCCGCGAACCAGGAGATCCCAAATGATCCTGTCCATCTCAGGCGTGGTCCTGCTCGGCATCATCGTCTTCCTCTTCTTCCGCAAGGACGGCCTCAAGGCGTCCCACGCCTTCGTCGCCGCCCTCTTCGGGTTCTACCTGGCGAGCACGGCCATCGCCCCGAGCATCAGAGCCGGCGGCGAGAGCCTCGCGAGCCTCCTCGGCGGAATCAAGTTCTGACGCCGCCCCACGCGGCGTCCCTCCCGTCCGTACGCACCATCAGGAGACAGCAGTGGCCCGGCGCCCCCTCCCCCGCATCCTGAGCACAGGCAGCGCGCAGATCGCCCGGAGCCGGGAGCTGGCCCGGACGGCGGCCGACAGCGCCACCGACGTCCTCCACCCGCTGATCACGATCACACGCGGTCTGCGCCGGCTGGCCTCGGCCGGGCGGCGCAAGTGGGCCGACACCCCCAAGGACAAGCGCGGGCCGCTGCTTTTCCTGGTGGCGTCAGTGGTCCTGGTCGTGGCACTCGTGCCGTACGGTCCGCTGCTCGCCGTCATCACCCTGATGGCGGCGGCAGCCTGGCAGGGCCGGGACCGCACCCCGCCGGCCCCGGAAGGCCCCGACGAATCGCAGACCCAGCGACTGCGATCCCTCTACGAGGCCCTCGTGCCGTACTTCTCGGCCGCCGAGGACCCGGCTCCCCTCTACGCCCACGGCGGCGAATGGGAGAAGGCGTTCCCCGAGTACGAGTTCGACGGGACGGGCCGCATCACCCAGCTGCTGATCCGCTACCCCGCGTACTTCACGGACGGCGAGGCCGACTCACGCGCGCGTATCGAGCAGCTGCTGCACGCCAAGTCGGGCCGCGGCCGCGAGTACCGCTTCGCCTGGGACGAGGAGGGCAACCAGCTCTCCGTCACCGTCCTGCCGCCGCTGCCCACCGACATCGCCGCCCAGCGCTTCGTCACCTCCCCCGGCGAGACGGTCCTCGGCTTCACCGACCCCACCGAGGTCCAGCGCACCCTCCCGCTCACCTACGGCGAGGAGCAGCGCGACGTACCCCCGGTCGTCTGGCGCACCGGCATCCGCTCCACCGAACCCCACCTGCTGGTCATGGGCCAGCCGGGCAGCGGCACCTCGACCCTCCTGCGCTCCATCGCCCTCCAGGCCCTCCTGTACGGCGATGTCGTCATCGTCGAGGGCGGCGGCACCGGCGAGTACGCGTGCCTCACCGGCCGCGACGGGGTCCTCGCGGTCGAGTGCGGGCTCACCGGCGCGCTGGCCAGCCTGGAGTGGGCCGCCACGGAGACCGAACGGCGCCTGATCGCCATGAACCGGGCCCGCCAGGCCGGCCACCAGCCCCCCGACGACACCAAGCGCCCGCTCTGGATCCTCCTCGACCGCCCGAGCGCGTTCACCCACCTGGCCGCCGCCGACGGCCACCGTGACCCGCAGTCCCTGCTCCAGGTCCCGCTGCGGCACGGGCGTGCGGCGAACGTCACGGTGGTGGTGGCCGATCAGTTCGACTGCGCGGACGCGTTGAGCGATGCCGTACGGCAGCACACGCGCGCGCGTGTCGTGCTGGGACCGGCTACGGCCGGGCAGCTGGAGGCGGTTCTGGGGGCTCCTCCGCGGACGACTTTGATCTCCGATGCCGCGCCGGGCCGGGGTTACGCCCGCCTGGGCACCGGGCCGGTACATCGTCTTCAGGTCCCGTCCACGCCCGATCCGTACGATGACGCGACGAGTGATGCGGATCGGCAGGCGGTGCTGGCTCTGCTACCGCCGCGGAGCACCCCAGCCGACGCGGAAACGGTTCCTGTCGAAGCCGTAGTCGCCGAAGCGCCGTAGGCAGTCATGCGAGTGCGGGTGCGTGGGGGCTGATCGCGCAGTTCCCCACGCCCCTTAGGCGAATCCAGTCACCGTCATGCCACAAAGGTGCGCGGCGACTCCCCTCCCCCCGACGCTCCGCTCTCCACCAGCTGGGCCGCCGTGGCCAGTCGCACCGCCGCCTCCTCTGCCACCGCTCCCCCCACTGTGAATGGCAGCCGCACGTATCCCTCGAAGGCCCCGTCGACCCCGAACCTGGGCCCCGACGGCACCCGCACGCCGACCCGCTCCCCCACCTCCGCCAGGCGCGACCCGGACAAGCCCCCGGCCCGTACCCACAACGTCAGTCCGCCCCGGGGCACCTCGAACTCCCACGTCGGCAGCTCCCGCCGCACCGCGGCGACCAAGGCGTCCCGGTTCTCCCGTGCCTGTCCGCGCCGCACGTCCACCGCCTGCTCCCAACCGCCCGTGCTGAAGAGCCAGTTCACCGCCAGCTGTTCCACCACAGGCGTGCCCAGATCGGCGTAGGCCCGTGCGGCGACCAGGCTGCGGATGACGTCCGGTGCGGCGCGGACCCAGCCGATCCGCATGCCCGCCCAGAACGCCTTGCTGGCGGAACCGACGGTGATCACCGTGGAGCCGGCGGGGTCGAAGCCGCACACCGGGCGCGGCATCTCGACACCCTCGTCGAGCCACAGCTCGCTCATCGTCTCGTCGGCGACCAGCACCGTCCCCGCCGACCGCGCCGCGTCCACCAACTGCCGCCGCTGGTCGTCGTCGGCGAGCGCACCGGTCGGGTTGTGGAAGTCGGCGACGATATAGGCGATGCGCGGCGCCGCGTCCCGCAGTACCTGCCGCCAGCGGTCCATGTCCCAGCCGCTGAGCCCCTCGGCCATCGCGACGGGCACGAGCCGGGCGCCCGCCTCGCGCATGAGCTGGAGGATGTTGGCGTACGACGGTGACTCGACGGCGATGCGTTCGCCGCGGCCCCCGAAGAGATGGCAGATGGCGTCGATGGCGCCCATCGCGCCGGTCGTCACCATGATCTGCTCGGGCATGGTCGGGATCCCGCGCGCGGTGTACCGCTCGGCGATCATCGAGCGCAGCGCGGGCAGCCCGGCCGGGTAGTCGCCGTGGGTGTGGGCGTACGGCGGCAGCTCCTCCAGGGCGCCCTGGACGGCACGGGTCAGCCATGGCTCGGGAGCGGGGAGGGCTGCGCAGCCCAGGTCGATCATGGAGCCGAGCGCCTCGGGGGGCAGCGGCTCCAGGCCACGGGCCGGGAGGGGGTTGCCGGCCGGGACCGCGGTCCAGCTGCCGGCGCCGCGCCGCGACTCCAGGAAACCCTCGGCGCGCAGGGCCTCGTAGGCCGCCGCCACCGTCGTACGGCTGACGGACAGGGACAGGGCCAGTTCGCGTTCGGCGGGGAGCCGGGCGGCCACCGGGACACGGCCTTCGAGGACCAGGAGGCGTACGCCGTCGGCGAGCGCCCGGTAGGCGGGCGGGCGGCGCGTGCCGGGGCCCGCCGGACGGTCCTGCTGGGAGTTGAGCAGCCGGGCGAGCTGCGCCGCTCCCACCGCCGAGGTCCACTGCGCCATGTAAATCAGTCCACCTTCCCCGAATTGGCCATGGATGATGTCTCCACCCACGCCACAGGGTGTCATGCACCAGGCCACCACGACCACAGGGGGCATCACTTGTCCGCAAAGAGCCGGCTCGGGCGCCGGCTGATCCAGCTGTACGTCGGTCTCGCGCTGTACGGAGCGAGTTCCGCACTGCTCGTCGAGGCGGGCCTGGGCCTGGAGCCCTGGAACGTGCTGCACCAGGGCCTCGCCGAGCTGACTGGCCTGACGATCGGCGTCGTGTCGATCATCGTGGGCGCGGCGGTGCTCCTGCTGTGGATTCCGCTGCGCCAGCGGCCGGGGCTCGGGACCGTCTCCAATGTCTTCGTGGTCGGCATCGCAATGGACGGCACGTTGGCCGCGGTTCCCGAGGCGCGCACGTTGGCCGTGCAGATCCCCCTCATGCTGGCCGGCATCGTGCTCAACGGTGTGGCCACCGGCCTCTACATCGCCGCCCGCTTCGGACCGGGGCCACGCGACGGTCTGATGACCGGGCTGCACAAGCGCACGGGGCGTTCGATCCGGCTGATGCGGACGGCCGTCGAGATCGCGGTCGTCGTGACGGGCTTCGCGCTCGGCGGCACCATCGGCGTCGGCACGCTCCTCTACGCGCTGTCCATCGGCCCGCTCGCCCAGCTCTTCCTGCGGGTGTTCGACGTCCCGTCGGCATCGGACGGCAGCACGGTCGTTGCCACCGGGCAACCCCGACGGGCCATACTGCCTCGGTGAGCACCCGGATACGCCATCCCTACCTCGATCACCCCGGCCCGATCGCGTTCGCCCACCGGGGCGGGGCGGCCGACGGTCTGGAGAACACCCTTCTCCAGTTCCGGCAGGCGATCGAGACGGGCTATCGGTACCTGGAGACCGACGTCCACGCGACGGCCGACGGGAAGCTGGTCGCCTTCCACGACACCACCCTGGACCGGGTCACCGACGGGGCGGGCCGGATCTCCGACCTGCCCTGGTCCGACGTGAGGCACGCGCGCGTGGCGGGCAAGGAGCCGGTGCCGCTCTTCGAGGAGCTCCTGGAGACGTTTCCCGAGGCCCGGTGGAACGTCGACATCAAGGCCGAGCCGGCCCTCCATCCGCTCCTGGAGCTGATCGAGCGCACGAACACCTGGGACCGGATCTGCGTCGGCTCCTTCTCCGAGGCCCGGGTCGTCCGCGCCCAGCGGCTGGCGGGACCCCGCCTGGCCACCTCGTACGGCACCCGAGGCGTCCTCAATCTGCGGCTGCGCTCCTGGGGCGTCCCCGCCGCGCTGCGCCGCTCGGCGGTCGCCGCCCAGGTGCCCGAGGCTCAGAACGGCATCCAGGTCGTCGACCACCGCTTCGTGCGCACCGCCCACGCGCACGGGCTCCAGGTGCACGTGTGGACGATCAACGAACCCGAGCGCATGCACCGGCTCCTGGACCTAGGAGTCGATGGCATCATGACCGATCACATCGACACGTTGCGCAAGGTCATGGAGGACCGGGGCGTCTGGGTCTGACCGACCTTCCGCACCCCTGGGCCGCCCTCCGCGCGCGGGATCGGCAAGGGGCGGGATGGGCGCGGACACCATGGTGGCGGAGGCCACCGAGCGACGGCGCGAGCAGCGCGGCTGGTACTTCTACGACTGGGCGTGCTCGGTCTATTCGACGAGCGTGCTCACCGTGTTCCTCGGCCCCTATCTGACCTCGGTCGCCGAGGACGCCGCCGACGCGGACGGCTATGTCCATCCCCTGGGCATCCCGGTGCGGGCCGGTTCCTTCTTCGCCTACTCGGTGTCCCTGTCCGTGATCGCGGCCGTGCTGGTGATGCCCCTGGTGGGCGCGGCGGCCGACCGCAGCGGCCGCAAGAAGCCGCTCCTGGCGGCGGCCGCCTACACGGGGGCCATGGCGACGACGGGCCTGTTCTTCCTCGACGGCCATCGCTATCTGCTCGGCGGCGCCCTGCTGATCGTGGCCAACGCGGCGATGTCCGTCGGGATGATGCTCTACAACTCGTATCTGCCGCAGATCGCCGGGCCGGAGGAACGCGACGCGGTCTCCTCCCGGGGCTGGGCCTTCGGCTATGCGGCGGGCTCACTGGTGCTGGTGGTGAACCTCGTCCTCTACACCGCCCATGACTCCTTCGGCCTCTCGGAGGGCATGGCCGTCAGGATCTGTCTGGCGTCGGCGGGGCTGTGGTGGGGCGCCTTCACCCTCGTACCGCTCCGAAGGCTGCACGACCGCCGGACGCCGCAGAAGGAAGCGACCGCGCCCGGCTTCCGGCAGCTCGCGGCGACGATCCGGGACATGCGCCGCCACCCGCTCACGCTCTCCTTCCTCCTGGCGTACCTCGTCTACAACGACGGCATCCAGACCGTGATCTCCCAGGCCTCCGTCTACGGCTCCGAGGAACTCGGCCTCGGCCAGTCGACCCTCATCGGCGCCGTCCTGCTGGTCCAGGTGCTCGCGGTGGCGGGCGCCCTGGGCATGGGCCGACTGGCCCGCGTGTACGGCGCGAAGCGCACGATCCTCGGTTCGCTGGTGGCGTGGACGCTGACGCTGGCGGCCGGATACTTCCTGCCGGCCGGGGCACCGGTCTGGTTCTTCGTGCTCGCCGCCGGGATCGGCCTGGTCCTCGGCGGCAGCCAGGCCTTGTCTCGCTCCCTGTTCTCCCATCTCGTCCCGCCCGGCAAGGAGGCCGAGTACTTCTCGGCGTACGAGATGAGCGACCGCGGTATGAGCTGGCTGGGCCCGCTTCTGTTCGGGATCACCTACCAGCTGACCGGAAGTTATCGGGACGCGATCATCTCGCTGGTCGCCTTCTTCGTGCTGGGGTTCGTGCTGCTCGCCCGGGTGCCGGTGCGGCGGGCGATCGGCGACGCGGGGAATCCCGTTCCGCAGAAGATTTAGCGTTCGACGCGAAAGGGCGGTAGTGTACGCGTTTGGCCTGCCTGGCGTACCGTTACTGCGCGTCAAAGATGCCGAAACGCTGGGTGACATCTGCTAGCAGATGTGACAAACCGGGCGCCGGTGGGTACAACAAGGGGCGGCTACGACGGCGACGCATGACCCGGAACGGGAATCTTTACCGCCGACCGGACGTTGACCGGATGACGACGACAGCGACACCTGTCCTGTGGGCGACAAGCCCGGGAGGCACGATTCATGAGTGAGCGAGCTCTTCGCGGCACGCGCCTCGTGGTGACCAGCTACGAGACGGACCGCGGCATCGACCTGGCCCCGCGCCAGGCCGTGGAGTACGCATGCGAGAAGGGACATCGCTTTGAGATGCCCTTCTCGGTCGAGGCGGAGATCCCGCCGGAGTGGGAGTGCAAGGTCTGCGGGGCCCAGGCACTCCTCGTTGACGGCGACGGCCCTGAGGAAAAGAAGGCCAAGCCCGCGCGTACGCATTGGGACATGCTGATGGAACGGCGCACCCGCGAGGAACTCGAAGAGGTCCTCGAGGAGCGCCTGGCCGTTCTGCGCTCGGGGGCGATGAACATCGCGATCCACCCGCGGGACAGCCGCAAGTCTGCGTAACCCCTCCACGGGTTGGGCGGAACACAACACGAGAACGAGACCGCGGGCGCCGTACTTCAGGTACGGCGCCCGCGGTCTCGTGCGTTCGGCGCGGGCCGAGCGGAACTCAGCCCATCAGCGGAGGACGCGGCTCCTGGGGCGTGTCCCCGGGCTCGTCCCGGATGACCTCGCCCTGGACGACCTTGCCGTCCGGGCGGTGCATACGGGCCTGCTGGAAGGCGTCGCCCAGGGTGCCGGGGGCGGCCTCGCGGAGCTTGCGCTCGAAGGTGCGCTCCGCGCGGCGGCCGATGGCCTTCTGGACCGGCGGGATCAGCAGGAGCAGGCCCACCGCGTCCGAGATCAGGCCGGGGAGCATGAGGAGCAGGCCGCCCAGCATCAGCAGGCCGTTGCCACCACCACTGCCACTGCCACTGGCCGGGGCCGTGCCGCGCTGAAGTGTCTGGTTCAGGTTCTGGAAGGCCCGTCGGCCGGCTCGCTTGATGACCACCGCGCCGAGCACGATCCCGGCGAGCAGCAGCAGGAACACCACGAATCCGCTCGTGGCACCCGCCACCACGGTCAGCAGCCAGATCTCCAGCACCAGCCACGCCGCGATCCCCAGCGGCAGGAAGGTCCGCAGCCGGGAGCGCGGGGGCCGGGCGGGGTAGGTCGGGGTCGGAGCGCCAGTCGTCATGCGTCCAGTGTGCCTGGGCACGGCTCAGGTCGGGATAAGGAGACGATCAGCGGTGCCTGTGCGGCCGTACGACCGCTGTCAGGTCTTCGTGCCGCGGCCGAGCACCTTGCCGACGCGCTCGCCGACGCCCCAGGTGGTGACCCGCCACAGGGCCTCCACGAGGATGTCGCGGCTCATCTTGGAGTCGCCGTGCTCGCGCTCGACGAAGGTGATGGGGACCTCGACGACGTGGTAGCCGGCCTTGATCGCGCGGCGGGCCAGGTCGACCTGGAAGCAGTAGCCCTGGGAGGCGACCTCGGTGAGCCCGAGCCCTTCCAGGGTCTCGCGGCGGAAGGCGCGGTAGCCGCCGGTGACGTCGCGGATGGGGACGTCGAGCAGGACGCGCGAGTAGAGGCTGCCGCCGCGGGAGATGAACTCGCGGGACTTGGGCCAGTTCACGACCCGGCCGCCGGGCACCCAGCGGGAGCCGAGGACCAGGTCGGCCCCCTTGAGGGCGGTGAGCAGCCGGGGCAGTTCCTCGGGTTGGTGGGAGCCGTCGGCGTCCATCTCGATCAGGACGCCGTAGCCGTGCTCCAGGCCCCAGGCGAAGCCCGCGAGGTAGGCGGCACCGAGGCCCTCCTTGCCCTTGCGGTGCAGGACCTGGACCTGGTCGTCGCCGGCGGCGAGTTCGTCGGCGAGCTTCCCGGTGCCGTCGGGGCTGTTGTCGTCGGCGACGAGGACGTGCGCGTCGGGGACGGCCTTGCGCACCCGGCCGACGATGGACTTGATGTTCTCCGACTCGTTGTAGGTCGGGATGATCACCAAGGCCGTGCCGAGCGGGCCGAACTGCCTCCCCTGGCTGTGTGCCGCGAGGGTCCCGTCGCCGTCGTTCACTGCTGCCCCTTCAGTCCGTACGCAGGCGTCCACCATAGTGGGCGCCGCCTGCACCGACGTGACAGGACGTTCGTATGGTGGTGTCGTTTTAACAAGAGCGGGGTAAGAACACCCTTTTCGGCAGCTGTGCGTACTGCGGATGGGGGCCCGGCACCCTTCGGGCCGACCTGGGACCCGCTGGCTGCGGGTCGACCGAAAGCCGTTGTCTACTGAGCGCCCGGGCCCCACCCGGGTCACACCTCCCCGACCGGCCGGAACGTTCCCTCGCGGCGGCGCGGGCGCTGAGCCTGGCTCCCAGTGGCGGTGCCCCGGTGCGGCACACCGTCCCTGACCCAGCGGCGCGGCCTCGAGTTGACGGACGTCCCCCGGTCGGGCGTCAGGTGGTGGACTGGGCCGAACCTACCGGCCCCCTGCCGTCGGCTGTCAACAGCCGTTTGACCTGCGGATATCCGCTCAATCCCCTGGTCAGCGCGGAGGATGCGCAGGTCGCGAGACAGGGCCGCGGCGCCAGATCGGAGCCGCGCCACCCCGGGAGATCACTCGCCCGGCCGTACGAACACCGTCCGTCCGCCCACCACGGTCCGCAGGCAGACCGGCAGCTCCGCGCCCGGGGACAGGTCGGGCAGTCCCGGGGTGCCGGAGCGGGGGTCGGTGGACCAGCGGGCGACCCGGTCGTCGGGGGCCTGGACGACGAGTTCGTCGGTGCGCCACACGGCGTAGTCGGCGGGCGCGCCCGGCACCAGCACGCCCGCGTCGTCCCGCCCGATCGCCCGCCAGCCGCCCCGCGTGTGGGCCGTGAACGCGGCGCGCACGGAGACGCGGTGCTCGGGCGTGCGGTGGAAGGCGGCGGCGCGGACGGTGCCCCACGGGTCGAGCGGGGTGACCGGACTGTCGGAGCCGAAGGCGAGCGGCACCCCGGCCTTCAGGAGCGCCGCGAAGGGGTTCAGGGCGCGGGCCCGCTCGGCGCCCAGCCGCTGGGCGTACATGCCCTCCTCGCCGCCCCACAGCGCGTCGAAGGCGGGCTGCACGGAGGCGGTCAGCCCGAGGTCGGCGAAGGCGGCGACGGTCTCGGCAGTGAGCATCTCGGCATGCTCGACGCGGTGCCGGGCGGCGCGGATCCGGGCCAGGCCGACCTTCTCGGCGGCGGCGCGCATCCCCTCCACCACGGAGGTCACGGCGGCGTCGCCGATCGCGTGGAAGCCGGCTTGGAGCCCCGCCTCGGTGCAGGCGACCACATGCGCGGCCACCGCGGCCGTGTCCAGGTAGGCGAGGCCGCTGTGCCCGGCGTCCGAGTACGGCTGGTGCAGACAGGCGGTGTGCGAGCCGAGAGCACCGTCGACGAACAGGTCACCGGCCGCCCCCAGGGCGCCCAGCTCACGCGCCTTCTCGACATCCTGCTCCGCCCAGTACCCGACGACCCGAGGTCCGGCCTCCTCGGCGGCGAGCCGCAGCAGGCCGGTGAAGTCGTCCTCGGAGGAGATCTCCGGCCCCGCGCACTCGTGGACCGAGCCGATCCCGAGGGAGGCGGCTCGGGCGAGGGCGGTGCGCTGGGCCTCGACGCGCTGAGCGGGCGTGATGGCGGCCAGGGCGGTCGCGCGTACGGCGTGATGGGCGTCGGCGGTCAGCGGCCCGTCCAGGCGCCCCAGAGAGGTCATGTCGAGCAGCGCGGTGGTCACGACCGCCGAGTGCACGTCGATGCGGGACAGATAGAGCGGACGGCCCCCGGTGGCCGCGTCCAGCTCCGCGCGCGTGGGCGCCTCCCCGCCGGGCCAGCGCGCCGCGTCCCAGCCGTGCCCGAGCAGGACCCGGTCGTCCGGACGGGCGGCGGCGAAGTCCCGCACGAGCGCGAGCGCCGCCTCCAGGGACGGCGCGTCGGACAGGTCGAGGCCGGTCAGGGCCAGCCCGGTGGCGGTGGTGTGCACATGGGCGTCGGTGAACGCGGGCGTGACCAGAGCACCATCGAGATCGACGACCTCGTCGACCCCGTCCGCGAAGGCGTCGGCGGCACCTTCGGAACCGACCCACGCGACCTGCCCGCGCTCGACGACCATCGCGGTGGCGAAGGGATCGGCGGGGCTGTGAACCTCGCCTCGGCGAAGAAGCACGGTTTTCGGTTCGGCGCTGCGCTCACTCATGGGCACCAGTCTCGCCCCTCGCGCCGGGCCCTTTGCACAGGGGCCGCCTTCAACCCCCTAGGGGCGCGGGGAACTGCGCGACCAGCCACAAAACACCCGCACCCGCCGACGAAACGCCCCTCAGATCCTCGGTGGGCGGGCCTCGTAAGGCGTCGACAGAACAACCGTCGTCCGCGTCGACACCCCCGCCAACGACCGCAACCGGGCCAGCAACTCCTCCAGCTCGTGCGGCGTGGCCACCCGGACCTTGAGGATGTAGTTCTCGTCGCCGGCGACACTGTGGCAGGCCTCGATCTCCGGCACCCCGGCGAGCCGCTCGGCGATGTCGTCCGGTGCGCTGGGATCGAACGGTTTCACCGAGATGAACGCGGTCATGGGCAGCCCGACGGCCTCGGGGTCGACCACGGCGGCGTACCCACGGATGACGCCACGCTGCTCCAGCCGTCGCACCCGCTGGTGCACGGCTGACGTGGACAGGCCCGTGGCCTTGCCGAGGTCTGTGTAGCTCATCCGCCCGTCCTTGACGAGCAGCTGCACGATTTGACGGTCCAGCTCCTCCATGGCGCAAGAACCTACAGTGCGCTTGATCTCCTCCGATACCTGAGCAGCCCAGGTCATACCCGGTTCGTGATGTGGCCGAGAGTTGTCTGTGAGCCTTCTGAGGGACAAAGCGGCCGCGCCGGGCACCTGCGAGTGGCATGTGACGAACGCCACAGCGCCCGAACGGTCTCCGCGATGTTCTCGTGATTACCGCCGAGACGGGGCGGGAAGTGCTTGCTGTGGTCGAGGCCGCAGCGCCTTCACGGCCCAGCCCGAGGGGGAGAACCCATATGCAGAGTCTTAAGCGTCCTGGTCGTACCGCGCCCAAGCGACTCCAGGCGGTCGCCGAGCCCGAGCCGGAGGGCGTCGAACCCGACGCCCTCGACGAGGAACTCGACGCGTACGACACCTTCGAGATGTTCCGGGTCGTGTGCCCGGACTGCGCGCAGCCCATCGCGCTGCTGGCGGACGAGGAGGTTCTGCCGGAGCACGCGCTGTGCGTCTCGCCGTGGAACCCGTTCGGCCTCACGGTCTGCGCCGGCACCGGCCGCCGCGCCTCCGACGCGCGTGCCGCGGACGAGGACCTGGAGCCCCAGGAGCAGGACACCGCCCTGCTGTTGACGCTCCCTCAGGGGCTCGACTGGCGGACGCAGCCCTTCTCGCACGTCGGCGGACCGGGCTCGCGCCCCATGAGGGTCCCCGTGATGCGGCGCCAGGCCGCCTGAGCGTCCGGCGGGCATCGGTTCGCGTCGCTCAATCCCAGTAGCTGCCCTGCACCATGGCTCGCAGGCTGCCGTGGTGCAGGATCAGTGTGTCCGGGTCCGCCGGGACGACGGCCTCTCCGAAGTGCACCTGCCGGTAGGCGACGCGCAGCATGACGACGGCGTGCCGCAGGGCGGCGTACAGCGTGTGGAAGTCCATGTCGCGCGGTGTGTGGCCGGTGAGTTCGGCGTAGCGCGCCTCCACGCGGTCGCGCCGGAGGAAGTCCGGCAGTCCGCGCTGTCCGAAGGCGACCGTCAGGTCCTGGAAGAAGCGGTGCAGATAGACGCTCCAGCCGAGGTCGACCTCGCGCGGGGCGAGCGCCGCCATCTCCCAGTCGAGCACGGCCGCGGGCGCGAAGCCGTCGTAGACGACGTTCCCGATGCGCGCGTCGCCCCAGTTGAGGACCGGCGGGCCCGGATCGGCGGGCCACAGGTCCTCCAGACGGGCGAAGGCGTCCTCGATGAGGGGTGAGCGGGCGACGCCGTCGACGACCCATTCGTAGTAGGCGCGTTGGGCGGTGACATGGCGGCGCAGCGTGTCACCCTCACCGGGCAGCGCGAGGAACTCGGCCTCCTTCACCGGTACTTGGTCGTGCAGCCGGGCCAGCAGCCCCACCGAGGCGGCCTCCAGGCGCTCGCGCTCCTCGTCGCTCGCCGCGTGCAGCCAGTTGCCCTCGTAGGTGTACGGCATGACGTCCGGCGGCACCCGCCCCTCGACGCGCTCCATGACGAAGAAGGGCGCGCCGAGCGGTCCCGGGTCCTCCTCCAGCCACAGCACCTTCGGCACGGGCAGGTCCGAGCGCTCCCCCACGAGCCGCATCGTGCGGTACTGGCGGACCATGTCGTACACCGGGAAGACGGTGTACGCCGCCGGGTCCGCCGCGAGCCTCAACGCGCAAGCCCGCAGGGGTGGTTCGGGGTGCTCGATGTCGAAGAGCAGGGTCTCGCTGGACATGCCGTTGGACTCGGGGACGGTGACGCCGACCGCCTTCGCTCCGGGCAGGCGAGTGCCGAGCCAGGCGGTGAGGCGGCGGGCGATGTCCTCCGGGTCGCGAGTGCTGGTACGTGGGCGCGGTGCCGTCGTCATGTGGTCAACCCCCTTGTCGCGCAACGGACTTACGGTGCGACCGAGTCGAAGCCGGTGAACCCGCTCGGGTCGTGCCGTCCGAACGAGCCGTGCTCGAAGATGCCGTGGCCGATCCGGCCGTCGAGGCGGAAGCGGGCGGCGTGGTCGGTGACGCCGTACGCGGCCAGGGGGTGCGGCTCGGTGAGGTCGTAGGTGCGGCGGTCGGTCCAGCCGCGGCCCTGCCAGGTGCCGTGCTGCCAGTCGTCGGCGGGCGGGTAGCCGGCGCCGATCGCCAGCGGGGAGGAGGCGAGGAGCTCGACCTCCAGTTGCTGCAGCTTGCGTACGTCGCCGAGGTAGAGGAGGGCCCTGACCGGGTCGCGGGTGCCGGAGCGGTAGGTGATCTCCGGCTGGGGCCAGCCGAGTTGGCGGTCGGGCCGGCCGGGGCGGACGAGGGTGGCGTCGTTGAGGGTGCGGTAGCCGTCGGCGTCCTCCTGGACGATCACCATCAGGAAGCGGTCCTCGAAGCGGACGGGACACCACAGCCAGTGGAAGCCCTCGGTGGGGTGCTCCTCGGCGAGGCGGCCGCCCTCCTCGCCCGGGATGGGCCGGGTGCCCCAGCTGCGGTCTCGGGTGCCGGTCCATTCCCCGGCCGTGACACGGAACTCCTCGCCCCCGGCGCGCACGATGCCCTCCACACCGCCCGCCTGCACGAAACGGCGCCCCTCCAGGGTGAGCCGGGCGC
Organism: Streptomyces sp. NPDC046909; assembly: GCF_040644695.1. Classification (NCBI taxonomy): domain Bacteria; kingdom Bacillati; phylum Actinomycetota; class Actinomycetes; order Kitasatosporales; family Streptomycetaceae; genus Streptomyces; species Streptomyces sp. NPDC046909. The sequence goes on from NZ_JBEYXC010000018.1 coordinate 60,488, forward strand.
CGCGGCGCTGCACATGGTGCGGCTCCCACAGGGCGGGGAATTCCGCGGTCCAGGTCAGGTCGTACGACAACGACTCGTCGTCGCAGACGAGGCGCAGGCGTCGCAGTGGCTCCTCGACCTCGATGCGCAGCGGACCGACCGCCAGCCGCATCCGGTCCTCGCCGAGCGCGTCCGAGGCGCGTACCGCGTGCAGGGTGTCCCCGACCCGCAGTGTCGCGTACGCGTCCATCACCCCCACGTTGGGGTACACCCCGAGGCCGACGATCAGCAGCGCGCGTCCCTCGTGGTCCAGGACGTGGAAGATGCACCGGTCGTAGGCGTTGCGGTCGCCGCTCGCGACGTGGCGCATGGAGAGCGGGACCTGGTGCACCGGGTACTCGTCGAGCGGTACGGGACGGTCGTCTGCCACGGCAAACCTCCCTGGAGGCGGGTGGCCTGACGGTACGTCAGACTTCTGGAGGTGACCAGATGTCGTTCGCGAACTCACGGTCGATTCCGTCGACGGGTGACCTGTCCGACCGTCACCGCGTTGCCCTGGTATGACCCCCACCTATTCGGCGACCGGGCGTCAGCGCCGGGTGTACGTCCCGCCACCCGCAGAATCGGTTCCGCCGCCTCAGCAGCAGGATCCGCCCATCTACCGGGATCTGCTGCGGACCTGGGCCGACCGCGGCCGGACCCTGCCCGGGCGCCATGACCCGGAGTGGGTGCGGCTCGCGGCGCCGCAGGTCAGACCGGGCCAGTTCAGCGCGTCTCCGGACCCGCTAGGTGACGTGCGATGACCATCCGCTGGATCTGGTTGGTGCCCTCGACGATCTGGAGGACCTTGGCCTCGCGCATGTACCGCTCGACCGGGAAGTCCGCGGTGTAGCCGTACCCGCCGAGGACCTGGACGGCGTCGGTGGTGACCTTCATCGCGGTGTCGGTGCAGTGCAGCTTGGCCATGGCGGCCTGCTTGGCGAACGGCCGGCCCGCGTCCCGCAGCCGCGCCGCCGACAGATAGAGCGCGCGGCCCGCCTCGATCTGGGTCGCCATGTCGGCGAGCATGAAGCGCAGGCCCTGGAAGTCGGCGATCGGCTTGCCGAACTGGCGTCGCTCGGTCGCGTAGGCCACCGCGTCGTCCAGCGCCGCCTGCGCCACGCCGATCGCGCAGGCCGCGATGCCGAGGCGCCCGGAGTCCAGCGCGGACAGGGCGATCGCGAAGCCCTGGCCCTCCTCGCCGATGCGCCGGTCGTCGGGGACACGGACGCCGTCGAGGTGGACCTGGGCGGTGGGCGAGCCCTTCATGCCCATCTTCTTCTCCGGCACCGCCCCGCTCAGCCCCGGCGCGTCACCGGGGACCAGGAAGGCGGTGATCCCTCGGGCGCCGTCCTCACCGGTGCGGGCCATCACGGTGTAGAAGTCGGCGATACCGCCGTGCGTGATCCACGCCTTGGTGCCGGTGATCACCCAGTCCTCGCCGTCCCGGACGGCCTTGGTGCGCAGCGAGGCCGCGTCCGATCCCGACGAGGCCTCGGAGAGGCAGTACGCGCCGAGGAGGCCGCCGCCGAGCATCGCCGGCAGGTGCTCGACCTGCTGCTCCTTGGTGCCGTAGGCGGCGAGGGCGTAGGAGGCGAGGGTGTGGACGCTGACGCCGAGGCCGACGGTGAGGCGGGCCGCGGCGAGCTCTTCGAGGACCTGGAGGTAGACCTCGTACGGCTGGTCGCCGCCGCCGTACTCGGAGTCGTACGGCAGTCCGAGCAGTCCGGACCGCGAGAGCAGGGTGAAGACCTCGCGCGGGAAGCGTCCGGCGTCCTCCTCCTCGGCCGCCTTCGGGGCGATCTCGTGCTGCGCGATGTCGCGGACGAGCGAGAGCAACTCCCGGGCCTCGTCCGTGGGCAGTTGACGGTCCACCGGCTGCGGGGCGCGGTCGGGCATGAGGACGCTCTCCTCCCTGTGTCGGGCACATCGGCGTGCGCCTTTGGATGGGGGCGGCTCCGCCGGGTCTTGCTGAGGGCGGGCCGATGGTCGCACTTACGGGTCTCGAAAGCTGTTGACCAGCGGCTCTGTGCTGTGAGTATGCCCGATCGGAGGTATCGAGTCACCAGTTAACGACCGCTTACTTCAAGAAACCGACCCGGAATCCACGGGTCCTCGAAATTGGTCCGAACCATTGACTGACTGGTCTAGTCCTCCTACTGTTCCGAACCAACGCCTTACCGCGTTCATGCCAATCGGCGCCCGTTCCCTCACCCCCACGAGGAGACACTCGGATGCACCTCTCCGTCCGCTCCCTCATCTCGGCCGCGTGTTGCGCGGTCCTCGGCGCCGGGCTGCTCGCCGGCGCCGGCACCGCGACAGCGGAACCCGCCGCGAAGCCCGCCCTCAAGGCCTCCAAGGTCGTCGGCTACTTCACCGAATGGGGCACCTACGACCGCAAGTACTACGTCAAGAACGTCGAGACCTCCGGCTCGGCCGCCAGGCTCACCCACATCAACTACGCCTTCGGCAACGTCACCGGCGGCAAGTGCGCGATGGGCGACTCCTACGCGGCGACCGAACGGACCTACACCGCCGCCGAGTCGGTGGACGGCGTCGCCGACACCTGGGACCAGCCGCTGCGCGGCAACTTCAACCAGCTGCGCGAGCTGAAGAAGAAGCACCCGGGCCTGAAGGTCATCTGGTCCTTCGGCGGCTGGACCTGGTCGAGCGGCTTCGGCGAGGCCGCGAAGAACCCGGCCGCGTTCGCGCAGTCCTGCTACGACCTGGTCGAGAACTCCAAGTGGGCCGATGTCTTCGACGGCATCGACATCGACTGGGAGTACCCGAACGCCTGCGGCAACACCTGTGACACCAGCGGCCGGGAGGCGTTCAAGAACCTGATGGCGGCGCTCCGGGCGAAGTTCGGCACCGGCAACCTGGTCACGGCGGCCATCACCGCCGACGCCACGTCCGGCGGCAAGATCGACGCGGCGAACTACGCGGGCGCGGCCCAGTACGTCGACTGGTACAACCCGATGACGTACGACTACTTCGGCGCCTGGGCCTCGACCGGTCCGACGGCCCCGCACTCGCCGCTGAACTCCTACTCCGGCATCCCGACGGCGAACTACTACACCTCGGCGACCATCGCCAAGCTCAAGGGCCTCGGCATCCCGGCCTCGAAGCTGCTGCTCGGCATCGGCTTCTACGGCCGCGGCTGGACCGGCGTCACCCAGGCGGCACCCGGCGGCACCGCGACGGGCCCCGCGGCGGGGACGTACGAGCAGGGCATCGAGGACTACAAGGTGCTCAAGACGAAGTGCCCGGCGACCGGCACGGTGGGCGGGACCGCGTACGCCAAGTGCGGTTCCAACTGGTGGAGTTACGACACCCCGGCGACCATCGGCACCAAGATGGCGTACAAGAACCAGCAGGGTCTCGGCGGCACCTTCTTCTGGGAGCTGAGCGGTGACACCACGGGCGGTGAGCTGATCAAGGCGATCAACTAGCCGGGCCCGAGCAGTACTTGGGGCGGGGGACCACGAGCCTCCGCCCCATTCCGCCGCTCCGGATCAGGTGTCGCGGCGGGCCGGTGCCGGGGCCGGGTAGGCGGGGTCGAGTTCCTCGATGGCGCGCATGGAGGCGCCGAGGGTCTTCACCAGGAGTTCGCGCATGGTGTCGCGGGAGAGCTGGGGCGGGCCGTCGATCCAGTCGAGCGTGGCGCCCTCGACGCTGCACACCCAGGCGAACAGGCCCATGCGGGCCAGCGGTGAGATGTCGGTACGGCCGTACGCCCCGTCGGCGATGGTCGCGACGATCGCCTCGCGGACGCCGTCCCGCACGGCGTGCACCTCGGCGTCGAAGCCGACTCCGCCGCTGACGACGGTGCGGTAGGCGGCCTGGTTGTGCTCGGCGAAGCGCAGATAGCTGTCGATCGTGCGGGAGACCCGGTCCACCTGGGGCAGTTGGGCACCGCTCGCCGCGAAGGTGACCAGGTCGGCGACGGAGTCCTGGATGATCGCCAGGTAGTAGCCGCGCTTGGACTGGAAGTAGTAGTAGATCAGCCCCTTGGCCACATGCGCCTGGCGGGCGATGTCGTCCATGGAGAGCGCGTCGTACGACGTGTCGGCGAACAACCTCCGCCCGATGGCGATGAGTTCGGCGCGGCGTGCCACCGAACGCTCTGTTCCGCGCGCCCGGGGACGGGCGGCGTCGCGCTGTTGGCTGATATTCAATTTCGACCCTGGTCTCAACGGGCAGCGGCGGGACACCCGCAGTATGTCAGGTCAACTATCGGTCAGGTCACAGCAGGCCGAGCTGGGTCACGAGCATCGCGACCACCACGACGAGGGTCCAGCCCATGACGTGCTCAAGGACCTTCGGGCCGTCTTCCTTGGGGCCGCCGGTGCGGACGCGGGTGGCGGTGGCTGAGTTCGCAGTCATGTGTCCACCTTGCCACTGACCGGGGCTTTTGCGGCAGAGACGTCGGTCACAGCGGAAAGGCCCCGGTTTCCCGGGGCCTTGGTCGATGCCGGTGTGTGACTCAGCGCACGCCCACCGCCGCGAGGGCCTTGCACTGCCGTGCGGTCGGCCGCGCCGGGAAGTAGAGGTAGCAGACGCCGCCGGTACCGGAGACGACCTTGCCGCTGGCGTTGTACCGCTTGGTCCGCAGCCAGATCTTCTCCCACTCGGCCCGCTTGTAGACCCGCCGCACGGCGTCGTCGCCGGGCGAGGCCGGGTCGTTGGCGATCACGTCGCCCTCGGCGGTGAAGCCGATCACCGTCATCAGATGCCCGGAGGTGCCGTAACCCGCGCCCGTCAGCTCCTCCTTGAGGAAGGACTGGGACGTTATGGCCGGGATCCCGGCCGCGATCAGCGTCTCCAGGTCGGTGAGCGAGCCGAGCCGGGTGACCACGCCCTGGAGCCCGTCGAAGGTGGCCGCGTAGGCCGCGTTGAACGGCCAGTTGCCGCAGCCTGCGTACTGGTAGTCGAAGGTGTAGCGGGCCGCGTGGCACACCTGCGGATCGGCGTAGGTCGGGTCGACCCAGGCGAGCTGCTCCGGGGTGAGCCGGCCGCCCCAGTACTCGATGATCATCTGCGAGGAGGTGGGGCTGCACCAGGCCTCGCCGCCGTTGTCGTACTCGGGGTACTGGCCCGCGTGGATCTCCTGCGAGTAGCGCGGGACGAGCAGCTCCTGGGCGAGCCCGGGCGTGGACGCCGGGACGGTGAAGCGGTCCGGGATGTCGGAGCCCATCGCGCCGAGCCGCCACACGGTGGGGGTCTTCCTCGTGCCCGGCTTGCGGTAGAGGGTCAGACGCAGTCGGTACGAGGTGAGGCGCAGGCCCGTGGCCGGGTCGTCGATCGCGAAGGTGTCCGTCCAGATGCTGCTCTTGTCGTCGGTCTGGTCGTCGACCGAGGTCCGCCGGATGTCCTGGTCGCCGGCGGCCCAGCGGCCCATGACGTACCAGGGGGTGTCCGTGCCGTCGGAGTACGTGCCCTTCAGCTCGACCTGGAGCCAGGTGCCGTCCGGGGTGTGGGCGTTCCAGGACGCGATCGCCTCGGTGGCGGGGACGGCGAGCTTGTGGACGGGGGACGTCCAGGTCGCGTACTCCCAGGCGGCCGTCTTCCCGGTGTGCGGGTCCGTGTAGTCGACGGTGCCCGCGGCGGCGCCGATCACCACGCCCGGCCGGGCACCGGCGACGGCGCGGGCGCCCTTGGTGAGGCCGCCGCGCCAGTCGGTGGACGACGTCCAGAAGTGGTTGTCGACGAGTCGGGCGGAGGCCTGGTCGGGCTCCGCGCTGTCGGCGGCGGCCGCGACCCCCGGGGTTCCGGCCACCGCGGCGGCGACCGCGGCGGCCAGCACGGTTCTGCGGGACGGCTGTTCGGCTCTGCTCATGGGCGGAATGACCCCCAAGTTGTCCGAGTCCGGGCAGGTCCACTGCCCTGTTGTGCGCCAACTATGGCCAAAGCCGCATGGTCATGCCAGCACTTCGGGCCATGCCACGCCCATGAATATGGGACTGGACCACTGGCATGACCTGCGGCGGGGCTCCCAGGCCGCGGTTAAGGTGCTGATCACCCCTGTCCGACTCGTGAAAGCCACAGGAACCGGCCATGCACGCCCTAGCCGACCACCTCCGCCGGCTCCCCCCGTCCTGCGGCCCGGTCCGGCTGATCGCCGTCGACGGCCACGCCGGCTCCGGCAAGTCCACGTTCGCCGCGCTGTTGGCCGCGGCCCTCGGCGACGCCCCGGTACTGCACCTCGACGACATCGCGAGCCACGACGAGCTGTTCGACTGGACCGGCCGGCTCCTCACCCAGGTCGTCGAGCCGCTGAGCCGCGGCGAGAGCGCGCACTACGCCCCCTACGACTGGCACACCCGCCGCTTCGGCCCGCCGCGCACGCTGCCTCCGGCGCCCGTGATCCTCGTCGAGGGCGTCGGCGCGGGCCGCCGGGCCCTGCGCCCGCACCTGGCCCGGCTGCTGTGGATGGAGCTGCCCCACGAGGAGTCCTGGACGCGCGGCCGCTCGCGGGACGGGGAGGAGCAGCGGGATTTCTGGGCCGGGTGGGTCCGGGCCGAGCTCGAACACTTCTCCGAGGACCCCTCGCGCCCCTTCGCCGATCTTCTGGTGCGGCAGCGAGAGAAGGGGTACGAGGTGCTGCCGGGGCCCGCCGGAACCGTTGGACCGGACCACGGAATCACTCAGGGTGACGGACCATCCGCAATGTGCTGAACTTGTGAAGACTCCCGCCGTCGAACTTCCAGGAGTGCTTCAACTCGGCTTGACCGGTGGGCCGTACAGGACTTACGTTCTCAATGTGCGGCCTCTCGAAGCCGCCCTCAGACGCGAAGCCCCCGGTTGTTCCCCCGTGATCGGGGGCTTCGTTCTGCCCTCAACTCCTTTTTCCGGACGCCATGAGGTGCGATTCGCTCACCCTCGGTCACCGTCCCGAGTGCGCCCCATCTGCTCCCACCTCGCCAAACGGCCTGTGCGGCACCCTTCGATGGGCCGCACCCCCGCAGGTACGATGCCCTCGGTGCGACCTTCGGACGGCGGCTCTGCGCACCGTTGCAACTCCGGTCCGCAGCAAGGCGGTTCGATCAAGGCAGTCGCGGGCGACGGCCCGACGGCGAACCAACGGGGGCACGGTTTGTGGGGGACGTGATGGACTTCGGCACGCAGGGCCCGCAGGCCCCGGCCGACCTCGCCTGGCTGCGAGGTGTGGATGCCTACACGATGGGCGCCTATCCGCAGGCGGAGGAGGAGTTCCGCGCCGCGGTGCGGATGGACCCGGGGATGGCCGACGGCTGGCTCGGTCTGCACGCGCTGCGCGTCGACACGACGACCGCGCTGCTGCGGATGCACCGGCACCGGGAGCGCTTCGGGGAACAGCGCGCCCGGCACCGGCGCACCCTCAACTCCTGGTACTGGCTGGGCTGGTGGGTGCAGCCGGTGCTGGAGAGCCCGCGCGATCTGCTGCTCGCGCACGCCTCGCACTGGCTGGACGGACGCCATGTCCCGGAGCTGGACCGGGCGTTGGCGGGACTGCCGCCGGTGGACACCGATCCGCAGGTGCGCTTCCTGCACGCCTGCCGGGCCTATCTGGTCAAGGACTGGGACCAGTTGGTCCGGCACACCGACCCGCTGATCGACGACCCCCTGCTGGGTATCGAGGCGGGCCTGTTCGGCGGCATGGCCCGGGTGCGCCTGGAGATGTTCGGCCAGGCGGAGCCGCTGCTCTCCGCGGCCCTGATGCGCTGTCGCAGCGAACAGCCCCAGCGCAAGGAACTGCGCTACTGGCTCGCCCGCGCACATGAGGGCACCGGCCGCTCCGCCGCCGCGCTCCCCCTCTACCGCGCGGTGCACCGCGTCGACCCGGCCTTCATGGACACCTCGGCCCGGCTCGCCGCGATCGCCGAGGGCGACGGATACGACGACGCGGCAGCCGACCTCGCCTCGATCGCGCTGTCCGGCGCCCAGGACGTCCTGGAGGGACCGGACGGTCTCGACCCGCTCTTCGGCGGCGCCGACGGCCGTGACCTCAAGTTCCCCGAGCCCGATCTGCCGCCGGGCGGCCCGCTGCCCTCGGTGGGCGACCCCTCGGTCCGCGAGAAGGTGATCCCCAACCAGGCGCTGCCCGCCGGCCCCACCGACCCCGTCTTACTCGAGGAGGCGCTCACCGAACTGGAGCGCATGGTGGGCCTGGAGCCCGTGAAACGCCAAGTCAAGGCGCTGTCCGCCCAGTTGAACATGGCACGGCTGCGCGCCGGACAGGGCCTGCCGGTCCAGCCGCCCAAGCGGCACTTCGTCTTCTCCGGCCCCTCCGGCACCGGCAAGACCACCGTCGCCCGCATCCTGGGCCGCGTCTTCTACGCCCTCGGCCTCCTCGGCGGCGACCACCTCGTGGAGGCGCAGCGGGCCGACCTCGTCGGCGAGTACCTCGGGCAGACCGCCGTGAAGGCCAACGAACTCATCGACTCCGCGATCGGCGGGGTCCTCTTCGTCGATGAGGCGTACTCGCTCTCCAACTCCGGCTACGGCAAGGGGGACGCGTACGGCGACGAAGCCTTGCAGGTGCTGCTGAAGCGGGCGGAGGACAACCGGGATCACCTGGTCGTCATCCTGGCCGGCTATCCCGAGGGCATGGACCGGCTGCTGGCCGCGAACCCCGGACTCTCGTCGCGCTTCACGACCCGGGTGGACTTCCCGTCGTACCGGCCCCTCGAACTCACCTCCATCGGCGAGGTGCTGGCCCATGAGAACGGTGACGTGTGGGACGAGGAGGCCCTCGACGAGCTGCGGTCGATCGCCGGGCATGTAGTGGACCAGGGGTGGATCGACGAGCTGGGGAACGGGCGGTTCCTGCGGACGCTCTACGAGAAGAGCTGCGCGTACCGGGATCTTCGGCTGTCGACCTACCCGGGGATGCTGACGCGGGACGACTTGTCGACTCTGCGCTTGCCGGACCTTATGCAGGCGTACGGGGAGGTTCTGTCGGGGCGGGGGCCGCAGGATCCGTCGGCGATGTGACGGAAACGGCCCCCGCGCCGTACTACTTGGCCAGCGCCTCTTCCGGAGCTCCGCTCGCCCTCGGCTCGGTGACCTTGACCTCCGGCACCTCCCGGTGCGCCGGATCCGTCACCTCTCCCACCAGCAGTTCCAGTACGTCCTCCAGGGCCGCCAGGCCCAGCACCTTGCCGGACGCGTCCGCGACCTGGGCCAGGTGGGTCGCCGCGCGGCGCATGACCGTCAGGGCGTCGTCCAGCGGGAGTTCGGAGCGCAGGGTCGTCATCGGGCGCCACAGCTGCTGCGGCACCGCCCGCTCGGACTCCTCCAGGTCCAGTACGTCCTTCACGTGCAGGTAGCCCATGAAGGCGCCGTTCTCGGCCACGACCGGGAAGCGGGAGTAGCCGGTGCGGGCCGTCAGCTCCACGACCTGGCCCGGGGTGACCGAGGGGCCGACCGTCACCAGGGAGTCGCGCTTCAGGAGGACGTCCGTGACCGGGCGGGAGCCCAGCTCCAGGGCGTCCTCCAGGCGTTCCTGCTCCTCGGGGTCGAGGAGGCCGGCCTGGCCGGAGTCCTCCACCAGGCGGTTGAGCTGCTCGCTGGTGAACACCGCCTCGACCTCGTCCTTGGGCTCGACGCGGAAGAGCCGCAGGATGCCCTGGGCGACGGCGCCGAGGGCGAGGGTGATCGGCTTGCAGAGGCGGGCGAAAGCGACCAGGCCGGGGCTCAGCCACAGCGCGGCCTTCTCCGGGGCGGCCATCGCGAGGTTCTTCGGGACCATCTCGCCGATGACGAGGTGGAAGAAGACCACCGCCGCCAGGGCGATCACATAGCCCAGCGGGTGGATCATGCCGTGCGGCAGGTGGATCCACTCGAAGACCGGTTCCAGGAGCTTCGCCACGGTCGGCTCCGCCACCGCGCCCAGCGTCAACGAGCAGACGGTGATGCCGAACTGGGCCGCGGCCATCATCTGGGGCAGCCGCTCCAGGCCGTAGAGGACCTGACGGGCCCTGGCCGTGCCGAGGGGCTCGATCTGGCTGCGGCGGACGGAGACGAGGGCGAACTCGGCGCCGACGAAGAAGCCGTTGGCCAGTACCAGCAGCCCGGCGAACAGGAGTTGGAGCACGCTCATCGGGCAGCCTCCACGACGACACCCGTCCTGACGAGCCGGACCCGCTCGGCGCGGTAGTGCCCGACGCGGCGCACCGACAGCCGCCAGCCCGGGAGTTCGGCGCGGTCGCCGACGGCCGGGATACGGCCGAGCAGGTCGGCGACCAGCCCGGCGACCGTCTCGTACGGACCCTCGGGCACATCGAGGCCTATCCGCTGGAGGATGTCGACCCGGCAGCTGCCGTCGGCGTCCCAGGCGGGGCGGCCGTCCTCCGGCGGGGCGGCGGCGAGTTCGGGGACGTCCTGGCCGTCGTGCTCGTCGCGGACCTCGCCGACGATCTCCTCGACGATGTCCTCCAGGGTGACCACCCCGGCCGTGCCGCCGTACTCGTCGACGACCACGGCGATGGGCTGTTCGCTGCGCAGCCGGGCCAGCAGGGGCTGGACCGGGAGGGTCTCCGGGACGAGGAGGGCCGGGCGGGCGATCCTGCCGACCGGAGTGCGCAGCCGGTCGTGGGTGGGGACGGCGAGCGCGTCCTTGAGGTGGACCATGCCGACGATCTCGTCGATCTTCTCGCGGTAGACCGGGAAGCGGGACAGGCCCGTGGCGCGGGTCAGGTTGACCACGTCCTCCGCGGTCGCGGACGCCTGGAGCGAGCTGACCTTCACACGCGGGGTCATGACGTGCTGCGCGGTCAGCTCGGCAAGCGACAGGGTCCGTACGAAGAGGTCGGCGGTGTCCTGTTCCAGGGCGCCGGCCTGGGCCGAGTGCCGGGCCAGGGAGACGAGTTCGCCGGGGGTGCGGGCGGAGGCCAGCTCCTCGGTGGGCTCGACGCCCAGGGCCCGGACGAGACGGTTGGCGACGGCGTTCAGCGCGGCGATGACCGGGCGGAACAGCCGCGCGAAGGCGTGCTGCGGGCCGGCCACGAAGCGGGCGACCTGGAGCGGCTTGGACACCGCCCAGTTCTTGGGCACGAGTTCGCCGACCACCATCTGGACGGCCGCCGCCAGCAGCATGCCGACGACGACGGCGACACCGGACGACGCCCCCTCGGGGATGCCGATCGCGGTGAAGGGGCCGCGCAGCAGCTCCGCGAGCGCCGGTTCGGCGAGCATGCCGACGACGAGGGAGGTGATGGTGATGCCGAGCTGGGTGCCGGAGAGCTGGAAGGAGAGCTCCTTGAGCGACTCGACGACCGTACGGGCGCGTTTGTCGCCCTCGGCTGCGGCCTTCTCGGCGTCCGGCCGTTCGACCGTGACGAGGCCGAACTCGGCGGCGACGAAGAAGCCGTTGGCGAGGATCAGCAGGAAGGCGGCTGCCAGGAGCAGCAGGGGGATGGTCATGCCGCCGCCTCGGTATGTCGGGAGGGGGCGGCGCAGGTACTACAGGACGATCCGTCCATCGCTGGAGGGAATCACTCCTCGGATAGCAGTGGGCCGCTGAGGTTCCGGCAGGAACATCAGCGGCGGAGGCGTCACGAAAAACGCCTCCGCCAACAGATTAATCAAGACATGGCCCTCTACGGCAGATCCCTTGTGGAGGAATGGGCCTCCACGAGCGTCCGCAGGGCGCGGGCGTCGGCGATGGCCTGCTGCTTGGCGATGCCGGGCTGGATGCCGAGGGCGGGCAGGCTGGTGCCGTCACTGAGGTTGAGGAACACCCAGGGGTCACCCGGCCGGAGGTTCACCTGGATGATCTCGGCCCAGTCGAGGCGCCGCTTGCCTGCGATGTTCACGACGGTGACGCCGGTTTCGTCGGCGACCACCTTGACGCGCGCGAGCAGGGCCAGGACTCCGGCGAGGAGCGCCGCCGTGAAGACGAAGCTGAGGCGCTCACCGGGGCCGAGCTTCTCCAGGAGCAGCGCGATCACGGTGATCGTGACGAAGATCGCAACGGCGGCGGAGAGCAGGACGGCCCGGGTGCGGCCCGGCCGGAAGGTGACGGGGAGGGCGGGGAGATCGGACATGACCGCTCGGCCTCTCAGAGACGGCAGGCGTGGATGGCCGTCGTCAGGATGGCCCGTGCGCCGATGTCGTACAGGTCGTCCATGATCCGCTGCGCCTCCTTGGCGGGGACCATCGCGCGGACGGCGACCCAGCCCTCGTTGTGCAGCGGGGAGACGGTCGGGGATTCGAGGCCCGGGGTCAGCGCGACGGCCTTCTCCAGCTGCTCGACCCGGCAGTCGTAGTCCATCATCACGTAGGTCCGGGCCACGAGGACGCCCTGGAGGCGGCGCAGGAACTGCTGCACCTTGGGCTCGTTCTCGGAGGAGGTGTCCGCGTCGGTGCGGCGGATCACGACCGCCTCGGACTTCATGATGGGCTCGCCGAAGACCTCCAGGCCCGCGTTGCGCAGGCTGGTGCCGGTCTCGACGACGTCCGCGATGACCTCGGCGACACCGAGCTCGATGGCGGTCTCGACGGCGCCGTCGAGATGGACGACGGAGGCGTCGACCCCGGCGTCGGCGAGGTGGCCCTCGACGATGCCCTCGTAGGAGGTGGCGACCGTCTTGCCCTTGAGGTCCTCGACGCCGTGCGCCGTGCCGGGCCTGGCGGCGAAGCGGAACGTGGAGCGGGCGAAGCCGAGCGGGAGGATCTCCTCGGCCTTGGCGCCGGAGTCGATCAGCAGATCGCGGCCGGTGATGCCGATGTCGAGGCGGCCGGAGGAGACGTAGATCGCGATGTCGCGGGGGCGGAGGTAGAAGAACTCGACCTCGTTCTCCGGGTCGACGATCCGCAGCTCCTTGGACTCCCGGCGCTGCTGGTAGCCGGCCTCATGCAGCATCTCCGCCGCAGGGCCTGACAGGGAACCCTTGTTGGGGACGGCGATGCGCAGCATGAGGTCGGCTTCCTTTGTTCGTTCTTACGGTGCTGGGGTGCGGGGTGCCTTCGAGGCCTACGGCTCAGAGGTGGGCGTAGACGTCGTCCAGGGAGATCCCCCGGGCGACCATCATCACCTGGACGTGGTACAGCAGCTGCGAGATCTCCTCGGCCGCTGCCTCCTTGCCCTCGTACTCGGCGGCCATCCAGACCTCGGCGGCCTCCTCGACGACCTTCTTGCCGATGGCATGGACGCCCTTGCCGACCAGTTCCGCGGTGCGGGAGGTGGCGGGGTCGCCGGTTGCGGCCTTGTGCTGGAGCTCGGCGAAGAGCTCCTCGAACGTCTTATTGGACATGGTGACGCTCAGCCTATGCCACACCCGCCGTCCGTCAGCGCCACGGTTCAGATACTGAGCGGAGGGTGGCCGCGGTCGCCACCGCCGCCGTCACCGCCTCGTGCCCCTTGTCCTCGTTGGAGCCCTCGATTCCGGCGCGGTCCAGGGCCTGCTCCTCGGTGTCGCAGGTCAGCACGCCCATGCCGACGGGGACACCGGTCTCCACGGAGACCTGGGTCAGACCCTGGGTGACGCCCTGGCACACGTACTCGAAGTGCGGGGTGCCGCCGCGGATGACGACACCGAGGGCGACGATCGCGTCGTAGCCCCGCCCGGCCAGCACCTTGGCGACGACCGGGAGCTCCCAGCTGCCGGGGACCCTCAGCAGGGTCGGCTCGTCGATGCCCAGGTCGTGCAGGGCGCGCAGGGCGCCGTTCACCAGACCGTCCATCACCTTCTCGTGCCACTGCGCCGCGATGACGGCGACCCGCAGGTCACCCACATTGCGTACGGACAGCTCCGGTGCACCCTTGCCGCTCACGTTCTTCGCTCTCCTAGTGGTTACTGGTTGCTGCACGTGGACACAGGCGCTGTGTCCAGCCAGGGCAGGTCGTGGCCCATCCGGTCCCGCTTGGTGCGCAGGTAGCGGAGGTTGTGCTCGCCCGCCTGTACGGGCATCGGCTCCCGGCCGTTGACCTTGAGTCCGTGACGCACGAGGGCCTCGGACTTGTCGGGGTTGTTGGTCATCAGACGCACGCTGCGGACCCCGAGGTCGTCCAGGATCTGCGCCCCGGCGCCGTAGTCCCGGGCGTCGGCGGGCAGACCGAGCTCCAGGTTGGCGTCGAGGGTGTCCCGGCCGCGCTCCTGGAGCTCGTACGCGCGCAGCTTGGACAGCAGTCCGATGCCGCGCCCCTCGTGGCCGCGCAGGTACACCACCACTCCCCTGCCCTCGGCCTGGATGCGGTCCAGGGAGGCGTTCAGCTGGGGGCCGCAGTCGCAGCGGGCGGAGCCGAAGATGTCGCCGGTGAGGCACTCGGAGTGGATACGGACCAGGACGTCCTCGCCGTCGCCGATCTCGCCGTGCACGAGGGCGACATGCTCGACGCCGTCGACCGTGGAGCGGTAGCCGTATGCCGTGAACTCGCCGTGGGAGGTGGGGAGCTGGACCTCGGCCTCGCGGCGGACGGTGGGTTCGGCGGTACGGCGGTAGGCGATCAGGTCCTCGATGGAGATGATCGTCAGGCCGTGCTTGCGGGCGAACGGGATCAGCTCGGGCAGGCGCAGCATGCGGCCGTCCTCGCCGGCGATCTCGACGATCGCTCCGGCCGGGCGCAGGCCCGCGAGGCGGGCGAGGTCGACGGCGGCCTCGGTGTGGCCGTTGCGGACCAGGACGCCGCCGGGCTGGGCGCGCAGCGGGAAGATGTGGCCGGGGCGGACGAAGTCGCTCGCCTCGGCGTCACCGCTCGCGAGGAGCCGGAGCGTGGTGGCGCGGTCGGAGGCCGAGATGCCGGTGGTCACACCGTGGGCGCCGGAGGCGTCGACGGAGACGGTGAACGCCGTCTTCATCTGCTCGGTGTTGTCGTCGACCATCTGCGGGAGCTTGAGCCGGTCCAGCTCGTCGCCCTCCATGGGGGCGCAGATCAGGCCGCGGCACTCGCTCATCATGAAGGCCACGATCTCGGGGGTGATCTTCTCGGCCGCGACGACGAGGTCGCCCTCGTTCTCCCGGTCCTCGTCGTCGACGACGACGATCGGGCGGCCGGCGGCGATGTCGGCGATGGCCTGCTCGACCGGGTCGAGCGCGAGGTCTTCCAACCCGTCGGTGCTGTACAGGATCGGTGCCGTACTCATGCGGGCGCTCCTTCCAGAGCGGGCCGCGTGCCCTGGCGGGAGCGCAGCCACCAGTCGCGCATGCCCCACAGGACGAGCGCGCCGTAGATGACGTAGACGAAGCCGGAGAAGGCGTAGCCGTTGGCGAAGTTGAGGGGGACGCCGACGACGTCGACGAGGAGCCAGGCGATCCAGAACTCGACCATGCCGCGGGCCTGGGCGTACATGGCGACGATCGTGCCTACGAAGATGTACGCGTCCGGCCAAGGGTCCCAGGACAGGCTCGGGTACGCCTTGAAGAGCAGCGCCACGGCGACGGTGCCGACGGCGGCCGCGCCGACCATGACACCGCGCTCGGTCCAGGTGGCGAACCGCGGGGTGATGTGGCCCTTGCCGTCCTGGCCCTTGTTGCGGTTCCACTGCCACCAGCCGTACAGGGCGACGACCATGACGATCGCCTGCTTGCCCGCGCTGCCGGTCAGATGGCCGTAGAAGGCGCCGAAGAGGATGAGTCCGGCCAGGAACTGGACGGGCCAGCTCCAGATGGAGCGCCGCCAGCCGAGGGCGAGGGCGATCAGGCCGGTGATGTTGCCGATCATGTCCGACCAGAGGATGTGCTGGTCGAAGAGGGTGAAGGCCTCGGAGTTCAGCGAGTTCACTTGCCCGCTCCCTGCGTGCTCGCCAGCAGCCGCTCGACGTACTTGGCGACGACGTCGACCTCGAGGTTGACCGGGTCGCCGGGCTGCTTGTGGCCGAGTGTGGTCAGGTCGAGGGTGGTCGGGATGAGGCTGACGGTGAAGTAGTCGGGGCCGGCCTCGACGACGGTGAGGCTGATGCCGTCGACGGTGATGGAGCCCTTCTCCACGACGTAGCGCGAGAGGTCCGCGGGGAGGGAGACCTTCACGATCTCCCAGTTCTCGGACGGCTTGCGCTCCAGGACCTGGCCGGTGCCGTCGACATGGCCCTGCACGATGTGGCCGCCGAGACGGGCGCCGACGGCGGTGGGGCGTTCGAGGTTGACGCGCGAGCCGACGGTCAGGGTGCGGAGGCTGGAGCGGACGAGCGTCTCCGCCATGACGTCGGCGGTGAACTCGTCGCCCTCGTGCTCGACGACGGTGAGGCAGACGCCGTTGACCGCGATGGAGTCACCGTGCTTCGCGCCCTCGGTCACCACGGGGCCGCGCAGTCGGAAGCGACAGGCATCGCCGAGGTCCTCGACGGCCGTGACCTCGCCCAGCTCTTCGACGATTCCGGTGAACACTTCCCGGGTCCTCCTGCCACATAGGGGCACGGACTCCGGGGCTGTCGATGACGACAGAATGAACGGGCAGGAGCACTGGGGGCGACGCCGGACGGACCCGTCCCTTCGGACGAGTGGATACGGCGGCGCGCACGAATGCCCGCCCGCCGCGCACTGCCTCCCATCCGGACTTTAACCGTCGGTCCAGGAATTTCACCTGGTCAACCGGCCGCTGGAAGCGGTCGGGTCGCGGACTGTAACCGCCGGTTCGGACTTTCACCGACCCCGGAGTGCGCTGCTTCTGGTACAGAGCCAGTGTGCCACGGCTGATCGAGGTCCATACGGGTGAGTTGTGTGGAGTGGCTCACAGGTGCTGTCACTGGACTTCTCAAGCCGCCCCCACCTGTAGGAGTCTCTGGTCTAGTCCTTTCTGGATCACCATGGACCGGCCCGGCGGCGGTGACGACGGCCCTTGCCCGCCGCCGGGCCCCTCATCACCCGCGCCCGCGGCTTCCGGGCGACCTGTCCTCTGGCAGGGTGAACCGTATGACGAGCGCGATCGCCGACGAGTTCGAGAGCCACCGTCCCCGGCTGTTCGGCCTGGCCTATCGCCTGCTGGGCTCCGCGGAGGAGGCCGAGGACACCGTCCAGGACGCCTATCTGCGCTTCAGCGGCGTCGACCGGGCCGGCATCGAGCACCTCGGCGCCTGGCTCGCCAAAGTCGTGACGAACCTCTGCCTCACCCGGCTGACCTCGGCCAGGGCCCGCCGCGAGCAGTACGTGGGGAGCTGGCTGCCGGAGCCCGTCGTCACCTCCGACGGCACGCTCGGCCCGCTGGAATCCGCCGAGCAGCGGGACGCGGTGTCGATGGCGGTCCTGGTCCTGCTGGAGCGGCTCACGCCCACCGAGCGCGCGGTGTACGTGCTGCGGGAGGCATTCGCCTACGACTACCGGGCCATCGCCGACGTACTCGACCTGACCGAGGCCAACTGCCGTCAACTGCACCGCAGGGCGGTACAGCGGGTGGGCGAGCCGGAGTCGCGGTTCACGGCCGCGCGGGAGCGGCAGGAGGAACTGGTCGCGTCGTTCGTGACGGCGGCGCGGGAGGGCGATCTCGGCGGGCTGGAGAAGCTGCTCGCGGCCGATGTGACCTGGTGGAGCGACGGCGGCGGCAAGGTGTCCGCCGCCCTGCGGCCGGTCGAGGGGCGCGACAAGGTCATCCGCTTCACGCTGGGCGCGCTCCGGAAGTGGGGCACGGATCTGCGGATCGAGACGGCCGAGGTCAACGGCGGGCTCGGGCTCGCCATGTGGGTGGGCGACGCGCTGGCCGCCGTGCTCACCTTCGATGTACGGGACGGGCTGATCGGCGATCTGCGGGCGGTGCTGAACCCGGACAAGCTGGAGTTCGTACGGGGTCAGCTCGTCGGTTCGTAGTCGGCTGTCACATTTCGCAGGGGGTACTCGGTCCCAGCTGACGAGGGGCGCTCCGCACGGGGGCGTCCGGCGTCCGAAGGGGCTGAACAGCATGACCACGATCCTGGTGACCGGCGGCACCGGAACGCTCGGCCGGCTCGTCACCGAACGGCTGCGGGCGGACGGGCACGAGGTGCGCGTGCTGAGCCGGCACTCCCAGCCGTACGCCGTTGATCTGCGGGAGGGGGGTCCTGCGCTGGACGCGGCTCTGGCCGGGGTGGACACGGTGGTGCACTGTGCGACCACGCAGACCGGTGGGGACGAGAAGGCGGCGGCCCATCTGATCGCGGCGGCTGAGCGGGCGGGGGTCGCGCATCTCGTCTACATCTCGATCGTGGGCGTCGATCGAGTGCCGTTCCCGTACTACCGGGTCAAGCTCGCCGTGGAGAAGCAGATCGAGGGGTCGGGGCTGGGGTGGACCGTGCTGCGGACCACGCAGTTTCACGATCTGGTGGTGCGGTTGTTCCGGGCGGTGTCGAAGGTGCCGGTGATGTTCGTGCCCGCGGGGGTGTCCGATCAGCCGATCGAGGTGGCCGAAGTCGCGGAACGGATGGCCGAGTTGGCGGCGGCGCCTCCTGCGGGGCGGGTGGCGGACATGGGTGGGCCTGAGGTGCGGACGTTTGAATCGCTGGCTCGGGCCTATCTGAAGGCGAGTGGTCGTAAGCGGGCTGTGGTGAAGGTGCGGTTGTTCGGGAAGGCGTATCGCGCGTTTCGGGCGGGTGGGCATTTGGTGCCGGAGCGGGCTGTAGGAAAAGGGACGTTTGAGGAGTATCTGCGGGCCGGTGGGGCTTGATCGCGCCCGCGCGGCGGTAGCCGCACACCAGATACCGCCCCGCGCCCCTTAAAAGCGCCCCTAGCGGGGCGCGAACAAGTCGTCCTGCGCTCTGTCCCTCGCCGTGAGCAGCGCACCCCGCAGTACCGCTCCACCGCCCAGAACACTGGGGCGTACCTCCGTCGGCAGCGGTGACATCCGGCGGACTCGCTGCTCCACCCTCGCGGCGAGACCCTCCCCGCCCGCCTGTCCTACCTCGCCCCCCAGGACCACGCACCCCGGGTCCAGCACAGCCACAACAGAACTGACCCCTACGGCGATTCGATCGGCCAGGGCATCCAGGAAACCCTCCGTCCCCGCCCTCACCAGTGCCGCCGCCGGCGGCTCGGCGCCCTCCGCGGCGCCCGTCACCCCGTACTCCCCCGCCAGTTGAGCGATCGCCGCCGACCCCGCGAGCGAGTGGAACCCGCCGTCGCACGCCGTCGCCGACGGCAGCCCCGCCGTCCCCGGTACCGGCAGGAAGCCGATCTCGCCGGTGCCTCCGGAGGCGCCGCGGCGCAGTGTGCCGTCCAGGACCACCGCCGCGCCGGTGCCGTGTCCCAGCCACAGCAGGACGAAGGTGTCGTGGTCCGCCGCCGCTCCCTCCCGTTGCTCCGCGAGCGCCGCGAGGTTGGTCTCGTTCTCGATGTGCACCTGGGCCTCGGGGAGGCGTTCCTGGAGTGCGGCCACCAGGCGGCGGTGCCACTCGGGGAGGCCGGTCGAGTTCCGGAGTTCTCCCGTGGCCGGGTCGATCAGGCCAGGGGCTCCGATCCCCACCGTGTGGAGGCGGTCGGCGCCGGCCTCCTTGGCGGTGCGCTCGACCAGGGCCACCGCCTGTTCCACGGCGGGCCCGGTGCCCGTGTCGTCGCCGATCGGCACCGAGGCCTCCGCCAGGACCCGGCCCAGCAGGTCGGACACCACGACGGAGACGCCCTCCATGCGGACGTCGAGGGCCACCAGATGGGCGAGGTCCGCGACGATGCCGTACAGCTTCGCGTTGGGACCGCGGCGCTGTTCGCCCGATTCGCCGACCACCTCGATCAGGTCGGCGGCGATGAGGCGTTCGACGAGGTCGGCGATGGTGGGGCGGGACAGGCCGGTGAGCTGTTTCAGCCGGCCCGCCGTCAACGGGCCTTCCCGCTGGAGGAGTCGCAGGGCGAGCCGGTCGTTGATGGCCCGGGCGGTGCTGGGGGAAGCGGGCATGCCGGGATCCTTCCAGATCGGCGGTCGGCATCGGCGAGGGCGGCCGCCGCGGGCCTGTGACCTTTAATCCTCTATCTATCAGGCAGGGTCCCTGATAGTTTACGTCGCCGTACGGGTCCGGAGACCGCGAAGGGGCGGGAGAATGAGCGAAGTGGTGGACGAGCAGGGACAGGTGAGGCGGGCGCGGTACGCGCTGGCGGCCGTCTTCGCCGTGCACGGCGCCGTCACCGGCTCGTTCGCGACCCGTGTGCCGTGGATCCAGGACCATGCCTCGGTGAGCGCCGGGCAGTTGGGGCTCGCCCTCGCCTTTCCCGCGCTCGGCGCCTCCGTCGCGATGCCGCTGGCGGGGAGCATCAGCCACCGCTTCGGCGCGCGGAACGCCCTGCGGGGTCTCCTCTCGCTGTGGACGCTGGCCCTGGTGCTGCCCGCCCTCGCGCCGAATCTGCTGACCCTGTGCCTGGCTCTCTTCGTCTACGGGGCGACCGCCGGCATGGCGGACGTCGCGATGAACGCGCTCGGCGTCGAGATCGAGGGCCGGCTCGGCCGGTCGATCATGTCGAGCCTGCACGGCATGTGGAGCGTGGGCACCCTGGTCGGCTCGGCGGCCGGCACGCTCGCCGCGCATCTGGGCTCGGACGCCCGGCTGCACCACGCGCTGGCGGCGGCCGTCCTCACCGCGCTCGGCCTGCTGGCCTGCGGCTGGGTCCTCGACCTCCAGCCCGCCGAGGACGAGGAGCCGCCGCCGCGGTTCGCGCTGCCGCCGAAGTCGGCGCTGCTCATCGGTGCCGTCGGGTTCTGCGCGGTGTTCGCGGAGGGCGCGAGCCTGGACTGGTCGGCGGTGTATCTGCGGGACCAGCTGGAGACCTCGGCGGGGCTCGCCGCGGCGTGCACGACGGGCTTCACGCTCACCATGGCGATCTCCCGGCTCGCCGGGGACCGGATCGTGGACCGGTACGGGTCCGTGCGCACGGTCCGGGCCGGCGGTGTCCTCGCCGCGCTCGGCGGTCTGCTGATCGTCCTCGCGAACCATCCGGCCCTCGCGATGAGCGGGTTCGCGCTGATGGGGCTGGGGATCGCGGTGGTCGTCCCGCTGTGCTTCGCCGCCGCGGGCCGCAGCGGTCCCAACCCGAGCCTGGCGATCGCCGGTGTCGCGACGATCACGTACACCTCGGGTCTGGTCGCGCCCAGCGCGATCGGCACCATCGCCCAGGCGACCAGCCTGCTGGTGTCGTTCGTCCTGGTGACCGTGCTGGCGAGCGGCCTGGTGGCCTTCGCCGGGGTCCTGCGCGCGGGTGACCGCGACCGGCCGAAGGTCAGTCCGCCGGCCGCAGCAGTTCCTGACCGGCAGTCCTGAACCGGTCCGACCATGACGTGGGGCGCATCGTCTCGAAGTCCAGCCGGACCAGGACGCGGGCGCCCCGCGCGTAAGTCACCGAGCCGTCCTGCGAGCAGAACCGGAAGCCGTACGTCAGGCCGGTGTTGCCGAGCCGTTCCAGCCAGAGGTGGACGGCGTAGGTGCCGGTCCTGGTCACCGGGGTCTCGTAGCTGATCCGGAGTTCCTTGACCGCGTTGCAGGCGTCGCCGGCCGCGACCCAGTCGCCGTCGAAGTGGATGCCGTACTCCTGCCACAGCTCGGTCCAGGCCTGCTCGACCTTGAGCGGGTAGCGGGCGTTGTGCAGCAGTCCGAGGGCGTCCAGGTCGTCGAAGTGGACGGTGACCGGGATCAGCCGGCCGTAGGACAGGGCGGGGGCGATCGGGGCTTCGGCGGTCACGGGTGGTGCTCCAGGGACGGACGACAGGGGTCTCCTCATCCTAAGCGGACGCTCACCCCCGACCGGCCCCCGGGGCGGTGACCTGGGCGGATCTCCCTGACAATGGTCCGGACATCGCCCGTACGAGGAAAGCGGAACCGCACCATGGATCTTGGCGTCGGCTGGAAACTGCACGGCGACGGACGCACGCCGGCGCCCGGAGCGGTGGTCCGCCCCGACGAGCGGCTGTCGTGGCCGCGTACGGTCGGGCTGGGTGCCCAGCACGTGGTGGCGATGTTCGGGGCGTCGTTCGTGGCGCCGGTCCTGATGGGACTGGACCCCAACCTCGCGATCATGATGTCCGGCGTGGCGACGGTCATCTTCCTGCTGGCCACGCGCGGGCGGGTGCCCAGCTATCTCGGCTGTTCGCTGTCCTTCGTGGGCGTCGCGGCCGTGATCCGCGCGCAGGGCGGTACGAGCGCCACCGTCACCGGCGCGGTCTTCGTGGTCGGCATCGCGCTGTTCCTGGTGGGTGTCACCGTGCAGCGGTTCGGGGCGCGGATCATCCACGCGGCGATGCCCCCGATCGTCACCGGTGCGGTGGTCATGCTGATCGGCTTCAACCTGGCGCCGGTGACCGCCTCCACCTACTGGCCGCAGGACCAGTGGACCGCCCTGCTGGTCATGCTGTTCACCGGTCTGGCGGTCGTCTGTCTGCGTGGTTTCTGGTCCCGGATCGCGATCTTCCTCGGACTGGTCTTCGGATACGGCGTCTCGTGGGCCTTCGACCGGATCTTCGGGCGGATCCACTCGGTCGACGCGAGCGGCAAGCTCACCGACCACTGGCGGCTCGACCTCTCCGCCGTCGGCCAGGCCGACTGGATCGGGCTGCCCACCTTCCACGGGCCGTCCTTCGAGTGGTCGGCGATCCTGGTCGCCCTCCCCGTCGTCATCGCCCTGGTCGCCGAGAACGCCGGGCACGTCAAGGCGGTCGGCGAGATGACCGGCGACCCGCTGGACGACAAGCTCGGCACCGCCATCTCGGCCGACGGCATCGGCTCGATGCTGTCCACGGCGGTCGGCGGTCCGCCCAACACCACGTACTCGGAGAACATCGGCGTGATGGCCGCGACCCGCGTCTACTCCACGGCCGCCTACTGGGCCGCCGCCGGCTTCGCGCTCCTCTTCGGCCTGTGCCCCAAGTTCGGCGCGGTCGTCGCCGCGATCCCGGGCGGGGTGCTCGGCGGCATCACCGTGATCCTGTACGGCATGATCGGGCTGCTCGGCGCGCAGATCTGGCTCAACTCCGGGGTGGACCTGCGCAATCCGCTGAACCTGGTGCCGGCCGCGGCGGGCATCATCATCGGGGTCGGGAACGTGACGATGAAGTTCACCGACACCTTCTCGCTGAGCGGTATCGCGCTGGGCACGCTGGTCGTCATCACCGGCTTTCACGCGCTGCGGGCGTTCGCCCCGGCCCATCTCAAGACGCAGGAGCCGCTGCTGGACTCGGGCACCTCGTCCTACGAGGAGACCGACTCGTCCTACGACGAGGCCAAGTCGTAGGCGTACGACGGGGTGAACGTCCCCGGTGAGCCCTTGCAGCCGTCCGACTCCCCCGGCAGCTTCACCCACAGATAGGCGTCGATACGGGCCTCGCCGGTGGTCAGGGTCGGGGTCCGGCCGAGCTTGCGGCCGTCGGGGTCGCACCACTCGCCGTCCGCCGGGGCGCCGTTGCCGTTGCGGCTGGTGTCGATGACGGCGCCGAGGCTCGAAGGGCCGCCGAGGGCGTCGAGGACCTGTCGGTCGTAGGCGATCTCGTCGGCGGTGCGGTGGAAGTTGGAGACGTTGCTGAAGACGCCGTCGGAGGAGGCGGCCGAGGCGGCGCCCGCCTGGCGGAGCAGCTCGGCCTGTTTGGCGGCCGGGTGCCAGCCGGAGTGCCCTGCGTCGAAGTAGACCCGGGCCTTGGGGTTCGCGTCTTTGAAGGCGCGCCCGGCGCGGGCCAACGAGGCGAAGCGGTCGGCGCGCTGGCCGTCGGAGAGGCACTCGGACTGCGCTATCGAGTCCGGCTCCAGGATCACGACGACCTCGCCGGAGCCGAGCCCGGCGGCGAACCTGTCGATCCAGGCGTCGTAGGCGTCGAGGTCCGGCGCCCCGCCCTCGGAGGCCCCTCCGCAGTCGCGGTCCGGGATCGCGTACGCCACGACCACCGGCACCCGGCCCTGTGCCGCGCCGCCCGAGGTGACCGCACGCACGCGTGACGTGATGGTGGACGGCGTGTAGTCGGCGAACCAGACGGCGGCCGGCTGGTCGGCGATGCGGGACTCTATGACGTTCTCGCGCGGGTCGCCGGGGTTGTCGCGGACCCATTCGAGGACCTGGGAGTCGGGGTGGCGGTAGAGGCGGGTGGAGACGGGCGCGCTCTCCTGCTTCTTCGCGGTCTTCGTCGGCGAGGGCGTGGGGCTCGCCTTCTTCTTCGGGGAGGGCGAGGGCGAGGCCGACGCGGAGAGCGACGGGGACGGGGACGGCGCCACGGGCTGGGGTTCCGGGGACTCCGTCACTTCGAGGCGGGCCTCGTCCGAGCCCCGGCCGTCGTCGAGCGCGGAGATCATCCCGGTCGCGGTGCCGACGGCGACCACGACGGAGGCCGCCGCGACCATGCCGTTGCGCCGGGCGGCGCGCCTGCGCCGGGCCCTGCGTTCGGCCAGGCGGTCCGCACGTGAGCCCGCCACCAGTGGATCCCTCCCCCTCGGCGGTCCCGTTCCCTCGTTCTGGGGAAGCCTCGGTCCCGCCTGCACTTCGGCCAGCCTAGGCCTGGGAACCTGCGTGCATGCCGCAGTTGGAACAGTTCGTCACTCCCGTCGACGCCGTCCTCTCCCGGATGCGCGCCCTGGACGAGGCGCTTCCGGAACGGGACGGGATCGCGGTCTTCAACCGTGTCTACCTCGCCGTCACCGAGGCGGTCGACCGGGGCATCGACACCGGCCGGTTCGCGGACGCGGGCGCGGCGATCACGCTGGACGTGCGGTTCGCCGAGCGCTATCTGCGGGCGGTCGACGCGGTGGCCGCCGAACGCCGTCCACCCGCTTGCTGGCGCCCGCTGTTCCAGTATCGACGGCATCCCGGTGTACGACCGCTGCAGTTCGCGCTGGCGGGCATCAATGCGCACATCGGGCACGATCTGGCGCTCGCCGTCGTGGACACCTGTCGTACGCTCGACTGCGAACCCGTCGACGTGGAGGACGAGTTCGACCGCGTGGGCGACCTCCTCGTCTCGCTGGAGGAGCGCATCCGCGAAGATCTGATGCCGGGCCCCGACCTCCTCCAGATCGCCGACCCGCTCACCCATCTGCTCGGCGCGTGGAGCCTGGAGCGCGCGCGGGACGCCACCTGGACCGCGGCCCGCGCGCTGTGGGCGCTGCGCGGACTCCCCGACGTGGCCGCGGAGTTCACCGAGCGGCTGGACACGGCGGTGGGCTTCGCGGGCCGCATGCTGCTGACGCCGCTGCCGGACTGACGTGGCCGGTTCTGTGCCCGGAGCGTCCCAACCACTGTGTGAACGTTGTACGTTCGACAGAAAGGCGCCGCTTGCAAAGGAGCACAAGGCATGCCCACTCGGCTCGGACTCGGCCTCCCCCAGAACAGGCAGTACGACCTCGGACGCGACGTCCCGGACGTGGCCCGCGCCGCCGAGCGGACCGGGTACGACAGCCTGTGGGTCTACGAGCGGGCCCTGTTCCCCGAGCCCGCCACCCAGGGCCTCTACGGCATCGAGGGCCTACCCTGGCCGGACAACTACCGCGGTGTCGCCGACCCCTTGGTCACCCTCACGCTGGCGGCCTCGGCGACCGAGCGGGTCCGCCTCGGCTCCAGCGTCCTGGTCGCCCCGCTGCACGTGCCGTTCCAGCTCGCCAAGCAGCTCGCCACCCTGGACGCGGCGAGCGGCGGCCGGGTCCTCGCGGGCCTCGGCACCGGCTGGTCCCTGGACGAGTACGCGGCGTCCTCGGTACGGCCCTTCGAGGAGCGCGGCCAGGTCCTCGACGAGCTGATCGAGGTGTGCCGCGCGGTCTGGGGCCCGGACCCGGTGGCGTACGACGGCCGCCTCACGAAGATCAACCCGTCCGTCGTCGGCCCCAAGCCCGCCCGGCCCATCCCGATCCTGCTGGCGGCCAGTTCGAAGAAGGCCAAGCGCCGCCTCGTCGACCACGCCGACGGCTGGCTGCCGGTGGGCATGGGAGGCCCCGCCGCACTCGCCGCGCAGTGGAAGGAACTCCAGGACCTCGCCGCCGAACGCGGGCGCACCGAGCCGATCCAGACGGTCCTGCGCGCCAACGCCCGCTATCTGCCCCAGGGTTACGACGGCACCGACCGCCAGCCCTTCCACGGCGGCGTCGACCAGATCGTCGAGGACCTGGTCGCCCACACCGAGGTCGGCTTCGACGAGATCCTCGTCGACCTCCAGCACACCCTGCGCGACGCCCAGGAGTTGAAGGACGTCGCCGCGGAGGTCTACGAGAAGGCGCGGGCCGCCGGGGTCTGAGCCTCGTGCGAGGCCGTTGAGGGCTCAGTCCTCGGGCAGCTCGACCGGCGCGATCTCGTCGTACACGTCGCCAGGGCCCGGGTTGGTCGCGTCGGTCGCGCCGCCGAAGTGGTGCATGACGCCCCAGACCGCGTTCAGCGCGGTCTGGATCGCGCCCTCGGCCCAGCCCGCCGTCCAGGAGATGTCGTCCCCGGCGAGGAAGATGCCCCGCTTGTCCTCGGGCAGCCGGTCCTGCATGAAGTGGGTGAACAGGCGCCGCTGGTAGCGGTAGTGGCCGGGGAGGTTGGCCTTGAACGCGCCCATGAAGTAGGGCTCGTTCTCCCAGGAGACCGTCACCGGGTTGCCGATGATGTGCTTGCGGATGTCGACCTTGGGATAGATCTCGCCCAGCGACTTCAGCATGACCTCCATCCGCTCGTTCGCGGACAGCGGCAGCCACTTCAGGCTGTCGTCGCACCAGGTGTAGGAGAGGCAGATGACGGCGGGCCTGTCGGGGCCGTCGTCGAGGAGGTAGGTCCCGCGCGTCATACGGTCGGTGAGGGTCATCGACATGACGTCCCGGCCGGTCTCCTCGTCCTTGTCCAGCCAGAACGGCCGGTCCACGGGGACGAAGAGCTTCGAGGACTCCATGTAGTGGGTGCGCTCGATCGCCGTCCAGTGGTCGATCGGGAAGAGCGAGTCGTCGCAGGCGATCTTCGACAGCAGCATCCAGGACTGAGCCGTGAAGACGGCCGCCTGGTAGGTGCGGATGTCGCCGTTCGCGTCCGTCACCGTGATCTGGTTGCCGGCCGTGCGGTGCAGCCGGGTCACCGCCGGGCGGGGCTCGCCGTTCGGGTGCAGCTGGGCCAGCGAGGTGCCGTAGGGCCAGTGGACGATCTTCTCGGGCGTCCGCTCCCACAGGCGCAGCGGCAGCTGCTGGGAGCCGCCGACGATGCCGCGGTGGTGGTCGTCGGCCTCGGTGTAGACAACCCGCAGGATCTCCAGGATGGAGTTGGGGAAGTCGGTGTCCCAGCCGCCGGTGCCGAAGCCGACCTGGCCGAAGATCTCGCGGTGCCGGAAGGACCTGAAGGCCTCCGAGTCGCAGAGGAAGCCGTAGAAGGTCTGGTTGTCGAGCTTCTCGACGAGCTTCGCCCAGATCTCGCGGATCCGCGGGACGTCCCGCTCGCGCATGGCCTGGTTCATGTCGGAGAAGTCGGCGCCCTCTTCGAGGCACTTGTTCCAGGCCGCGGCGACATCGCGGTAGACCTGCGGCAGATCCTCGACCGTCTCGGCGTAGTGCGACTCGCCCTTGAGGTCGACGACCGTCGAAGGGGTCGCCTCCGCGAGGGGGTTGGGGAACGGCCGGGTCTCGAGTCCGACCAGGTCGATGTAGTGCTGGAGCGCGGTGGAGGACGGCGGGAAGCGCATCGCGCCCATCTCCGCCGTCAGGGAGCTGTCGCAGCCCTCGAAGCCCACCGTCCGCAGCCGCCCGCCGATCCGGTCGGCCTCGTAGACGACCGGCTTCAGGCCCATCTTCATCAGCTCGTACGCCGCCACGATCCCGGACAGACCGCCGCCGATCACCGCGACCTCGGTGCCGTGCTCGGTCGCCGGTATCTGGCCGAGGCCCGCCGGGTGGGCGAGGAAGTCGTCGTACGCGTACGGGAAGTCCGGGCCGAACATGGTGATCGGCGGCTGCTGCTCGTCGGCGTGCTGGACGGCGGTGGGCACCGTGGACGTCATGGGGTACGGACTCCTTGCGACTACGAAGAAGAGGGGAAGCTCAGACGCTCAGACCAGGGACCCGTAGAGCCCGGGGCGGCGGTCCTGGAGATACGGGTTGGCCTCGCGGGAGGCGGCGAGGGACACGGGGTCGGCGTCCGCGAACACCAGCTCCTCACCGCGTCCCGCGCGGGTGCGGGCGACCCCGTCGGGACCGGCGAGCGTGGAGAGCCCGACGAACTCGAACTCCCCTTCCTGGCCGACCCGGTTGACGTACGCGACGTACATCTGGTTCTCGAAGGCGCGCACCGGGATCATCGACTCGGCGACGAACTGGAACGGGTGCATCTGCGCGGTCGGCACGATCAGGAGGTCGGTGCCGGCGAGGGCGTGGGCCCGGACGTTCTCCGGGAACTCAACGTCGTAGCAGATCATGAGGCCGACGGTCAGTCCGCCGAGCCGGGCCTGGACGACCGGCTGCTCGCCCGGTGTGAAGTGGTCGCGCTCGAAGCAGCCGAAGAGGTGGGTCTTGCGGTAGCCGGCGAGACGGTCGCCGGTGGCGGAGATCAGCTGGGCGGAGTTGAAGACGGAACCGGAAGCGGCTTCCGGGTAGCCGTACGCGATCGCGACCCCGTGCCGTGCGGCGATCTCCGCGACCGCGTCCGCGCTGTCCCCGTCGGCAGGCTCGGCGAGGCGCGCGATGTCGTCGCCGATCGCGTACCCGGTGAGGAACATCTCGGGCGCGGCCAGCAGCGCGGCGCCCGCGGCGGCGGCACGGCCCGCGGCCTCGTCGAGGACCTTGAGGTTCCCGTCGACCGAGCCGGGGCGGCCGGAGCTCTGGAGCAGGGCGGTGCGCATGCGTGATCCTCACCGGGCGAAGGGGTGGTTGCGGGGGCCATCTAGACGGTACGGGCGGGCGGCCGGGCCGGACAAGAAGGAGCCGTTGCGCGCTGATGAGCGGTTTGTTGCGTGCATCCGCTCATCGGCGGCGATTCATTGCGCGCGCTCAGCCCGCCTCCCTCTCCGTACTCAGCCCCGCCTCCCCCGGGCCAGCACCAGCGCCGTCACCAGGTACGGCACCGCGAGCACCGCGAAGACCGTGCTGTGGGCCGCGCGCGTGCCCAGCAGCGCGTACGCGCCGAACGTGGCGACCGTGACCAGCTCGGTTCCCAGACCGGCGACGGAGGTGAGAGTGGCCCGTCGGGAGTCGTCGATACGGTGCTGGAGCCGGACGTCGGCAAGCACCTCGGCCAGCTGGAAGCCGCCGAAGGCGAGGCCGACGAGCGCGATGCCCGCCGGTGTCCGGAGCCCGGCGCCCACGGCCAGCGCGAGCGCCGAGCCCGCGAGCAGCCAGGCCGTGCCGGTCGTGCCGAGGCGCTCGGCCGGGCCGGTCAGCAGGCTCGCCGCGGTGACAAGAGTCCACACGAGCAGGATCAGATACGGCACCGTCGTCTCCGCCACGCCGGTGTCCCGGATCAGCAAGGGCGTGTACTCGTCGAGCGCGCCCCACACCGCGGCGACGGCGGGGATCAGCAGCAGGGCGCCCCGCACGGAACGGTCCTCGCGGACCACGGCCAGTCCGGTCCGCAGGGTCCTCCCCCAGCCGTCGCCCCAGGTCTCCGGCCGCTCGCGGTGCTCGGGGAGCCGGGTCGCGGCGACGGCGGCCAGCAGACAGGCGAGGACGCTGCCCGCGCCCACGAGCGGATAGCCGCCCAGCGCGAACACGGGCCCTGCGAGCCCGATCGACGCCATGGTGGCCGCCAGCCGCGCCGCCCGCACCCGCCCCATCACGCGCGCGTACCGGTCGGCACCCCCGAGCCGGTCCAGCTCGTCGTACGCCAGCGCTTCGAGCGAGCCGGAACAGAGCGCTCCGCCGACGCCCCACAGGACGAACCCGAGGGCGAAGGACCAGTACGCCGGGACGGTCACCCAGAGGGCGAACCCGACGGCGTTGAACAGCGGGCCGATCCACAGCAGCAGCCGCCGGGAGACGGCGTCGGCCAGGGCGCCGGAGGGCACCTCCAGGACAACCGCGGTGATCGACCACAGGGCGAACAGGGAGGAGATCTGCCAGAGCGACATCCCGGTGTCCGCGAACAGCAGCGCGTACACCGGGTAGAGCAGCACGAAGTCGTCGAGGAACGCGTAGCCGTACAGCGTGGTCGTCAGCCGGCGGACGCCGGTCGCGGGCACGCGTGTGGGTGTGAGTGACATGAGGCCTTCCCGGAGGGGCGATATCGGACGTCGTCGGAACGGCGTCCGAGGCGGCCCTCGGGAGGCACGGCTGGTGGATCAATGTCGCCAGGTCATGACACCGATGCTAGGCAGTCCGGGCTCCTTTGCCCAGCGAAAATGCGGTGCTCACGGCCCTGCGGTGCGCTCACCGCGGCAGGGAGCGGAGCCGTGCCACGGTGAGGCCCTCCAGGCCGGCCAGGACGGTCCGGCCGGGCGCGGGCTCGATCGGGGCGAGGGACGGTACGGCGAGCACCGCGCACCCGGCGGCCTCGGCGGAGGCCACCCCGGTCTCGGTGTCCTCGACGGCCACGCAGGCGGCGGGGTCCACGCCCAGCGCCCGGCAGGCGGCGAGGTAGGGGTCGGGGGCGGGCTTGGTGCGGGGGGTGTCGTCGGCGGTCACGGTGGCGGCGAAGCGTTCGGCGCCCAGCGCCTGGAGCACGGTGTCGGCGACCGATCTGGGGGAGGCGGTCACCAGGGCCGTGGGGACGCCCTCGCGCGTCAGGGCGTCGAGCAGGGCGATGGCGCCGGGGCGGGGCACGATGCCGGTGCGGACGCGGCCCTCGAACTCCTGGTGGAGCGCGTCGGCGAGGTCCGCGGCCGGGGTGCCCGTCGCCGCGGCCAGCCAGGCGGCCGTGTCCTCGACGGCCCGGCCGAGCACCTCCGGCCGGTCCGCCTCGGTCAGCTCCCGCCCGGCGACCTGCTCCACCGCCTCCCACCACAGCCGCTCGGTGTCGACGAGGGTGCCGTCCATGTCGAACAGGACGGCCTGGAGCGGGAGTCGGCTCACGATCCGCTCCGCTCGGCGACGAGCACCGGCCGCTCGGGCAGCGACACGCTCACCGCGGCGCCCGCGCCGAGCGCGGCGGCCTCGTGGGAGGGCAGGTCGGCCTTCACGTCGGTGCCGTCGGCGAGCCGGACGGTGACGCGGACGGCGGCGCCCAGGAAGGAGGTGGCGACCACGCGGGCCTTGCCCTGGTCGTCGGCGGTCACCCGTACCGCCTCGGGCCGCACCAGGACGTCCACGTCGGCGGTCGCCGGGGGCGCGGAGCCGTCCACGGGCAGCCGCTGCCCGAGCACGTCCACGACCCCGTCGGTCACCCGCCCCGGGATCCGGCTCATCGTCCCGACGAACTCGGCGACGAACGCCGTGGCGGGCCGCCCGTACAACTCCGCCGGGGCGGCGCACTGTTCGAGCCGCCCGGCGTGCATGACCGCGACCCGGTCCGCCATCGACAGGGCCTCCTCCTGGTCGTGGGTCACGAACAGCGTGGTGATGCCCAGCTCCTGCTGGAGCCGGCGGATCTCCTCGCGGAGCGTGAGCCGCACCTTGGCGTCGAGGGCCGACAGCGGCTCGTCCAGGAGCAGCACCCGGGGGCGCAGCGCGAGCGCCCGGGCCAGCGCGACCCGCTGCTGCTGCCCGCCGGACAGCTGGTGCGGGAACCGCCCGCCCTTGTCGGCGAGCCCGACCAGCTCCAGCAACTCGGCGGCACGCGCCCGCCGTTCGGCCGTACGCGTCTTCCGCATCCGCAGCCCGAAGGCCACGTTGTCGACCGCGTCGAGATGCGGGAAGAGGCTGTACGACTGGAAGACCATCCCGGCGTCACGGCGGTGCGCCGGGACCCGGGTGACGTCCTCGCCGTCCACCAGCACCTCACCGGAGTCCGGGTGTTCGAACCCGGCGAGCATGCGCAGTGCGGTGGTCTTGCCGCAGCCGGAGGGGCCGAGCAGGGCGAGGAGTTCACCCGGCCGGACGGTCAGGTCGAGTCCGTCGAGAGCGACGGTCGGTCCGAACTCCCGTCGCAGGCCCCGGAATTCGACGGTGGCCGCTGTGTCGAGCGTCTTCATGGTTCTTCATCCCCGGGTAGTAGTACGGGCGCGTCCGCCGAGGCCGGCCAGGACGAGGAGCAGCACCCAGGTCACGAGCAGGCTGAGCACGGACACGGCGACGGAGAGCTGGGCCTGCGAGCCGCTGACGTTGACGATCCAGACGGCGAAGGGCTGGAAGCCCAGCAGCTGCGCCACGGTGAACTCGCCGAGCACCAACGCCAGGGTGAGGAAGGAGGAGTTGAGGAGCGCGCCGCGCAGATTGGGCAGCACGGCCCGGACCAGCGCCTGCGGCCAGTTCGCCCCGCAGCTGCGGGCGGCCTCGACGAGGGTGCCCACGTCGACGGCCCGCAGCCCGGCGTCCAGGGCGCGGTACACGAAGGGCAGCGCCATCACGACGTACGCCAGGACCAGTACGACGGGGAACTCCGGGTTCTGGATGGCGACGAAGGTCTGGAACAGCGGGGTGCGCGAGAGGTGTTCGGGCCCCCACTTGAGCACGCTGATGATCCCGGCGACGAACGCGATCGGCGGCACGACCAGCGGCAGCGAGCACACCAGCTCGACGACCGGCCGCAGCCGGGGCGCCCCGAGCCGCAGCGCCACCATGGCCGGCACCATCAGCAGCAGCACGACCACGATGGTCGCGAGGGCGAGTTCCAGCGAGAGCAGCAGGCTGGAGACGAATCCGTCGGCGGAGAAGATCTGGGTGTAGGCGTCGAAGGTGATCCCCTGCCCGGGCACGTCGACCGTGAAGACGACCGACGCGGCGAGCGGCACCAGGAAGTACAGCCCGGCGAGGCCGTACACGCCCCACCGCCACAGGTTCAGGCGAGCCATCGCGCGCTCCGTCGTTGCAGGGGCAGATACACGGCCATGACGAGCCCCGCGACGATCACCATGTCGAGGCTGAGGGCGAGGGCCACGTTCTCCTGGCCCACGAGCACGTTGCCGGAGAGCGCGTCGGCGATCTGGAGGGTGACCAGCGGAATGGAGCTGCCCACGATCGCGGCGGCGGTGGCGTACGCGGCGAAGGCGGTGCCGAAGAGCAGCACGAGCCCGCCGAGGAGCGAGGGCGCGAGGACCGGGAGGGCGACGTGCAGCCAGTACTGCACGGGGGTCGCCCCGTTGTTCTGGGCGGCCTCGCGCCACTGGACGCGCAGGCCCTCCAGCGCCGGGGTGATGGTGAGGACCATCAGCGGGATCAGGAAGTACAGGTAGACGATCACCAGTCCCCAGAAGCTGTACAGGTCCCAGCCGTGGTCGGTGAGCCCGAAGTGCCGTGTCAGCACACCGGCGTTGCCGAGCGTGGCGACGAAGGCGAAGGCGAGGGGGACACCGCCGAAGTTGGCGAGGACGCCGGAGGCGGTGAGCACGGCCTCGCGGAGCGCCCGGTGCCGGGACGTCACCACGGCCTGGGCGAGCGGCAGTCCGAGCGCCGCGGCCAGCACGGCTGATACGGCGGACAGCTTGACGCTGCCGAGGAGGGCCGTGAGATAGGCGCCCTGGAGCGAGGCCGTCAGATTGCCGGCCGTGTAACCGCCGTCGCCCGTGAACGCCCCGTCCAGGATGGCCCAGGCGGGCACTCCGAAGGCGAGGCCGGTGAAGACGAGCAGCGGGAGGACCGCGAGCCAGCCGAGCGACCGGCGCCGCCGCTTCACCGGAGCGGCGGACGCCGGGTCGACCCGCGTGAGGGTCGCCGTCATCCGGAGACGGCCTTCGCCCAGCCCTGCCCGAGGACCGTCTTGGCCTTGTCCTGCTGGGCCTCGGTCGGGAAGGAAGGCGTCCCGGAGACCGTGGGCAGCTTGGCGGCGGCCGTCTTGTCGAGGGTGCCGGCCTTCTCCATGGCGGTCATCAGGGCCGGTCGCGCGTACCCCTTGAGCCACAGGTTCTGGCCCTCGGCGCTGTAGAGGTACTCCTGCCACAGGCGGGCGGCGGCGGGGTGCGGGGCGTCCTTGTTGACGGCCTGCGAGTAGTACTGCGAGAAGGTGCCGTCGGTCGGCACCGCCACCTTCCAGTCGACACCCTTGGACTTGAACTCGTCGGCGTACCCGGCGTTGAGGTAGTCCCAGTCGATGCTGATCGGCGTCTCGCCCTTCTCGACGGTGGCCGGGGTCGACTCGACGGGCGTGTAATTGCCGTTCTGCTTCAGCTTCTTGAAGAAGTCGAGGCCGGGCTGGATGTCGTCGAAGGAACCGCCGCTGGCCAGCGCCGCCGCCCAGACACCGCCGAAGGCCGAACCGGACTTGGTGGGGTTGCCGTTGAGGGCGACCTGGCCCTTGTACTGCGGCTTGAGCAGGTCGGCGAAGGTGGTCGGGCAGGTCTTCACCCGCTTGGCGTCGCAGCCGATGGAGATGTAGCCGCCGTAGTCGTTGTACCAGCGGGCCTGCGCGTCCTTCTGCCCCTCGGGTATGTCGGCGAAGGCCTGCACCTTGTAGGGCGCGAGCAGCCCCTTCTGGGCCGCGCTGATCGCGAAGGAACTGCCCAGGTCGAGCACGTCCGGCGCCCGGTCCTGGCCCTTCCTGGACGTCACCGCGTTGATCTCGTCCTGGCTGGAGCCGTCGGGGTTCTCGACGGCGACCTTGATGCCGTACTTCTTCTGGAAGCCGTCGATGAGGGCGCCGTAGTTGGCCCAGTCGCGGGGCAGCGCGATGGCGTTGAGGGTGCCCTCCGCCTTGGCGGCCTTCACCAGGGCGTCGAGTCCGCCGAGGTCGGCGGCGGAGGTGGCGGTGGCGGCGTTCTTGCCGTCGGCGGTGGTCGAGGAGTTCTCGGGGGCGGCGCCACAGGCGCTCAGGGCGAGGGCGGCGAGGACGGCGAGGGCACCGGGGACGGCGGTTCTCGGCAGGGACACGGTCACGGCTTCTCCAGGGGACGCGCGAGGGTGCAGGAGTCGGACGGAGCGGAGCAGGAGAACTGGTGTCGCATAACTTGTCTGAACAAGTTGGCCTCAGTAAGACCTCTGCCGGTATCGATTCCGTAAACACTGGCGAAACAGTGACCCTTGCGTTTCCTTACGATCATGCTCCTCCCGGTTCCCTGAGGATGTCGACTAGGCTGCTCACGCTGTGCACAGCTGTCGACTCGGAGGGAAAGCATGCCGGCCCGACACGAGGAGATCGCCGACGCGTTGCGCCGGGCCATCGACCGCGAGGAGTACACCGTCGGCAGCCGGCTGCCCGCCGAGACCGACCTCGCGGCCCACTACGCCGTCTCACGCGGCACGGTCCGCCAGGCCGTCGCCGCGCTGACCGCCGAGGGCCTCATCGGCTCCCGCCAGGGCGCCCGCCGCGTGGTCCTCGCCAGCCGCCGCAGCCAGAGCTTCGCGGAGCTCCGCAGCTTCGCCCAGTGGGCGCGGGCGATGGGCCGCGAGGCGACGGGCCAGGTGGTCGCACAGGAGTACCGCCCGGCGACCCCGGAGGACGCCATACGCCTCCAACTACGCGCCGGCACACCGGTGTTGCACGTCCTGCGGGTACGCGGCCTGGACGGCGAGCCGGTACTGCTGGAACGGACGGTCTACGCCGACTGGATCTCCCCCGCCGTCGAGCCGATCGAGCCCGACTGCCCGTCCGTCACCCAACGCCTGTACGACGACACGGGGTTGGTCTTCGCCTACGGCGAGCACGTCATCGACGCGGTCGCCGCAGGCGCCCAGGACGCCGAACTCCTGGAGATCCGCCGCACCAGCCCCCTGCTCCGGGTCCGCCGCGTCACGACAACCCGCGAGGGCCGCCCGGTGGAGTGGTCCGACGACCGCTACCGCTCGGACGCGGTGAGCTTCAGCGTCCACAACTCGATGGACAACAACGCGCTGGCGAGGAAGACGGCGGAGTAGAAACTCGGGGGTGCGGACCGTCTCCGGGTGCGGGTGACGTGCCTCAGGGGCGCGGGGAACTGCGCGAACGGCCACGACGTACCCGCACCCGCCCACTACCCCGGCGCCCCCGATGAGAACCTCCGCAGCAACGGCGACAGCACCAGCACCGACTTGGTCCGCTCCACGAACGGCTCCCCCGCGATCCGCTCCAGCACCCGCTCGAAGTGCCGCATGTCAGAGGCGAACACCTGCACCACGGCATCCGCATCCCCGGTGACGGTAGACGCGGCGACAACCTCCTGGTACCGCTCAAGCCCCCGCCGGATCGTGTCCGGCGAGGTGTTGTGCCGGCAGTAGATCTCGACGAACCCCTCGGTCTCCCAGCCGAGCGCCGACGGGTCGACCCGCACGGTGAACCCGGTGATGGCCCCGGTGGCACGCAGCCGGTCCACGCGCCGTTTCACGGCGGGCGCGGAGAGGCCGACGATCTGCCCGATGTCCGCGTAGGAGCGGCGGGCGTCCTCGGCGAGGGCGTGGACGATGCGTTCGTCGAGATCGTTGAGCACGGTGGGTGGATCAGCCTTCAGATGGTGCGAGTAGTGCGAGACGGCGTTGCGAGACGGGACCGGCGATAGCCGTATACGAAGTAGAACACGAGCCCGGCGGCCATCCAGACCCCGAAGACCACCCAGGTGACGGCGGACAGGCTGCCCATCATCCAGACGCAGAACCCGAGCCCCAGCGCGGGCAGCACCGGCGACAGCGGCACCCGGAAGGTGCGCGGCATGTCCGGACGGCTCCGGCGCAGCACCACGACGGCGATGTTGACCAGCCCGAAGGCGAAGAGCGTGCCGATGCTGGTGGCGTCGGCGAGCTGCCCGAGCGGGATCGCGGCGGCGAGGACACCACAGAACAGCGACACGATCACGGTGTTGGCGCGCGGCGCGCCGGTCTTCGGGTGCACCCGCGCGAACACCTTCGGCACGAGCCCGTCCCGGGCCATGGCGAAGAGGATGCGGGTCTGCCCGTAGAGCACGGTCAGGACGACACTCGCGATGGCGATGACCGCGCACGCGGCCAGCAGCGTCCCCCAGAAGCTCTGTCCCGTCACCTCCCGCATGATCTGCGCGAGCGCGGCCTCCGAGTCCCCGAACCGCTGCCAGGGCTTCGCCCCGACGGCGACGGCCGCGACGACGACGTACAGCGCCGTGACGATGACCAGCGACAGCATGATCGCGCGCGGCAGGTCCCGCTGTGCGTTCTTGGCCTCCTCACCTGCGGTGGAGGCGGCGTCGAACCCGATGTACGAGAAGAAGAGAGTGGCCCCGGCCGCGCTCACGCCCGCCATGCCGAGCGGCATGAAGTGCTCGTAGTTCCCGGACCGGAAGCCCTGGACGCCGATGGCGCAGAACAGCACGAGCGCGGCGATCTTCACGACGACCATGACGGTGTTGGCCCGCGCCGACTCCTTCGCGCCGCCGAGCAGAAAGGCCATCGCGAGGAGTACGACGATCAGCGCCGGCAGGTTGAAGAGGCCGCCGTCCCCGGGCGGGGCGGACAAGGCGTCGGGGATGGTGACGCCGATGGTCCCGTCGAGCAGCTCGTTGAGGTACTCGCCCCAGCCGACGGCCACGGCGGCGACCGAGACGCCGTACTCCAGGAGCAGACACCAGCCGCAGACCCAGGCGACGAGCTCGCCCATCGTCGCGTAGGCGTACGAGTACGAGGACCCGGAGACCGGGATCGTGCCCGCGAGCTCGGCGTACGACAGGGCCGAGAAGAGCGCCGTGAGACCGGCGATCACGAAGGACAGGGTGACCGCCGGTCCGGCCTTGGGGACGGCCTCGCCGAGGACGACGAAGATGCCGGTGCCGAGGGTGGCGCCGATGCTGATCATGGTCAGCTGCCAGAGCCCGAGGGACCGCCGGAGGCTGCCGCCCTCGCCCTGTCCTCCTTCGGCGACGAGCCGTTCCACCGGCTTGCGCCGCATGAGGCGCGCACCGACTCCCGGAGGCCGTGAGATGCGCTGTTGCGGGGGTGCGCCTTGGTCGAGCACGCGCTGACTCCTTCGTCATTGCATTTGAGTACAGCGCAGCACCCTATGAGCCGGGGCATCACGGCCGTAATGCGGCAACCTTGCACGTAGACGCAAGATCATTGCGTTTCTCGTGCAAGGGTGCACATTCGTTGCGGGCCTGCCGAACGGCCCGCTTGCGCCTAGCTCCAGCTCGCGTGCAGCGGCTTGCCCTCGGCGTAGCCGGCCGCGCTCTGGATGCCCACGACGGCCTTCTCCGCGAACTCCTCCAGGGAGCCCGCACCGGCGTAGGTGCAGGAGGAGCGGACGCCCGCGATGATCGAGTCGATGAGGTCCTCGACGCCCGGGCGGGCCGGGTCGAGGAACATCCGGGAGGTGGAGATGCCCTCCTCGAACAGCGCCTTGCGGGCACGGTCGTACGAGGACTCCTCCGACGTCCGGTTGCGCACCGCGCGCGCGGAGGCCATGCCGAACGACTCCTTGTACAGGCGCCCGTTGGCGTCCTGCTGAAGGTCGCCCGGGGACTCGTACGTGCCCGCGAACCAGGACCCGATCATCACGTTGGACGCCCCGGCGGCCAGCGCCATGGCGACATCGCGCGGGTGCCGGACACCGCCGTCGGCCCAGACGTGCTTGCCGTACTTCTTCGCCTCGGCGGCGCACTCCAGGACGGCGGAGAACTGCGGCCGGCCCACGCCGGTCATCATGCGGGTCGTGCACATGGCGCCGGGGCCCACACCGACCTTGATGATGTCCGCGCCGGCCTCGATCAGGTCCCGCACACCCTCGGCGGCCACGATGTTGCCGGCGACGATCGGCACCTGGGGGTCGAGCGCCCGCACGACCTTGATCGCGCTGATCATCGACTCCTGGTGGCCGTGCGCGGTGTCGATGACAAGCGTGTCGACGCCCGCGTCGAGCAGCTGCTTGGCCTTGCCGGCCACGTCGCCGTTGATCCCGACGGCGGCGGCGATCCGCAGCTTGCCCTGCGCGTCCACGGCCGGCGTGTACAGCGTGGCGCGCAGCGCGCCCTTGCGGGTGAGGATGCCGGCGAGCCTGCCCTCGGCGTCGACGGCCGGGGCGTACCGCCGGTTGGCCGCGTCGAGCCGGTTGAACGCCTCACGCGGGTCGATGCCGGCGTCCAGGAGCAGCAGGTCGCGCGACATGACGACCTCCAGCTGCGTGAAGCGGTCCACGCCGGTCAGGTCCTGGTCGGTGACGACACCGACGGGCCGCTGGTTCTCGTCGACGACGACACCGGCGTTGTGCGCCCGCTTGGGCAGCAGCGCGAGGGCGTCGGCGACGGTCTGGTGCGGGGCCAGCACGATCGGGGTGTCCAGGACGTGGTGGCGGCTCTTCACCCAGGAGACGACCTCGGTGACGACCTCGATCGGGATGTCCTGCGGGATGACCACCAGGCCACCGCGCCGGGCCAGCGTCTCGGCCATCCGGCGCCCGGCGATGGCGGTCATGTTGGCGACGACCAGCGGGATCGTGGTGCCCGAGCCGTCGGGCGAGCTGAGGTCCACACCCTGACGCGAGCCGACCGCACTGCGGCTCGGGACCATGAAGACGTCGTCGTACGTCAGGTCGTAGGGAACCGGAGGTGATTCTACGTGCTGCCCCGTACCAGGCTCAAGGAAACGCATAAGTCTCACATTTTCACGCGAAACGGCGCAGGTCACTCCCACAAGGACACAGCAAAACGCCCCCGCTTTCGTATGTTCCTCCAGTGAGGTACGGGGGCTCCGGTGTCAGGCAGTGGAACCTGCCTTACCCCGAGAGTTTACCTGAAGGCGCCGGACGAGGGCCGACGCCCGCCGTACCGACCTTGAGGCCCACGCCCGTCGGAGCCGAGAGTAGGGGTCCGGGCCTCCCGGTCCGCCCGCTCGGAGAGCCCTTCGCGGTGAACCGCTCCCGGCCCGATGGAAGCTCCGACCGATTCCGGAACGATCCGCTACTGCCACGAATCCAGGGACGACTCCGGTCTCGCCGAGGTGACCGAGTCCTCGACCGTGCGCATCCTTTGCATAGGAACGAGAATCTCGCCTACCGAGCGGGGTGCCCAGTTCCAGCGCGTCCCGCAGCCGCTCACCGTCGGCCGGCGAGAGCAGTCCGGCCTCGCTCGCATCGACGGCTATGCGGGCAAGCTGGTCGTCAATGAGAAACTCACTGCTCCAACGACCTGTCCAGGTGCACCGTCGCGGCGCCCTTCGGGGCG
Organism: Streptomyces sp. NPDC046909; assembly: GCF_040644695.1. Lineage (NCBI taxonomy): Bacteria > Bacillati > Actinomycetota > Actinomycetes > Kitasatosporales > Streptomycetaceae > Streptomyces > Streptomyces sp. NPDC046909. Next base: position 100,404 of record NZ_JBEYXC010000018.1, read on the forward strand.
GTCTCCTCACCTTCAGGCGAAATCGAGGACATCGTGCACGGGGCGGCGGGGTGTGGCGGGGCCTCGCGGCCCGTAGCCCAGGCGCAGCACCATTTGGACGTGGCCCCGACCGGACACGGGGTCGCGGGCCAGCCGGCGCAGGTCGTCGCTCTCCAGCGCGTGGGAGGTCAGGGAGGTGGCCAGGTCGGCCAGAGTTGCTTCCAGCAGGACGCGCTCCAGCGCCTGCCCGGCACGCAGCCAATCGGCGACCGTGTCGCCGGGGGTGCTCAGCAAGGCCAGATGTGGGGTGTGCTCGAAAGCGGTGGTTCCTCGGTCGGCCACCGGTCGGCGCGCGGCGAAGTCCCGTAGGGGAGCCTTGCCGTCCCGCTTGTGCGGGCCAAAGGCGTACTCCGGAACGCCGTCGACAGCGGTGTCCGCCTCCGCGCCGAGCCGGGTCCAGCGGATCAGGTCCTCTCTGGCGGCGGGATCCAGGTCGTCGCGGTTCTCTGCATCGTGGACCAGATCGAGCACGGTGTCGGCGTGCCAGGGGCCAGGGAACAACAGGTTGGCTCCTTCCTGTGCCGCGGCCTTCCGCAAGGCGGCCTGGATGTCCTCGGGAAGATCCTTCTCGGCGAAGGGATGGCGGCTGGTGTGCCGTTGTCGGATCGCGGGATGCAGTCGTGCCAGGTCGTCGACGCCTGGCGCCGTTCCGGTGGGAGCGGCCAGGCGGACGGTGGCGAGCAGCAACGGATCACCCGGCTCGGGTAGCAGCCGCGTCTCTGGGATCAGGCTCGCGTGCGCGACGGCCACGCGCAGGTTGAACAGTGCCGCTCCGCAGCCGATGTGCAGGGCCCGGTTGCCGGGGTCAGAGCGGGGCATGGCCCGCTCCGGGTCGGCGAACAAGAGGATCAGACGCTTGTCCGCGGCGAAGCGGAAACGCCATGGCTGTGCATTGTGCATGGACGGAGCCGCAGTGGCCTCGGCGATCAGCTCGGTCACCGCCTGTTCATCGGGCTGCAGAAGAGTCATTTCGTCCTCCTCACGTGCCCACCTCCACCGGCTGAGCCTGGGGTCAAGGACCAGAACCCCCGACGACCGTGCAGGACACGTTCCGCCGTCGGCGAGCGAGAGAGGGTGCGGGCGCCTCGGGGCTCGCATCGGCCCGTCCATACCTGACGAGGTGCTTCCAGTATCCGCCGTGAGCGTCGCTGATTACGCGCCGACCGTCCCTAACAGCTGGCCCGAACGGCCCGTGACAGCTCCCGCTCGCCTGGCCTGGAATGGGGAGAGGCGCACACTGGAAGAGCACGCCCCCTTCGTCGCGGGCGGGCCGGTGATGGGGCTCACCGCGACCGCGGTCGAAACCGCTGACGGTCCCTGGTCCAGCAGTGCTGACCAGGAGGAGCCATGCCCACAGCCGCCGCCTTCGACTCGCTCGTCGGAGCGGATCTGCGGCGTCAGGTCACACGCCTACGTGCAGTGTGCAGTGTGGGGGCCCTCGGGCAGCGCGCGTCCCCAGCCTGGTCTGATCCCGGCGCGAGCGTATTCGATGTGGCTGTATGCGGAGCGTCAACTCGTTCAGCACCCAAGCCACTTGAGCACAACGAGGGGGCAGGGAGGCCGCTATGGAGTTCGACGTGATCGTGGAGATCCCCCAGGGATCCCGCAACAAGTACGAGATGGACCACGAGTTGCACCGCATCCGCCTGGACCGGATGCTCTTCACCTCCACCCAGTACCCGGCCGACTACGGCTACATCGACCACACTCTGGGCCGCGACGGTGACCCTCTCGACGCCCTCGTCCTGACCGGCGACCCCACCTTCCCCGGCTGCACCATCGAGTGCCGGGCCGTCGGCATGTTCGTCATGCGCGACGAGAAGGGCCCAGACGAGAAGATCTTGTGCGTCCCCGCCCACGACCCCCGCTACGCCGATGTACAGGACATCGGCGACATCCCCTCCTTCGACCAGTTGGAGATCACCCACTTCTTCGAGGTCTACAAGGACCTGGAGCCCGGCAAGTCCGTCGAGGGCTCGCACTGGGAGGGCCGCGAGCAGGCGTACGCCGAGATCAACGCCTCCCGCGAGCGCGCCACCGAAACCGGCTCGGAGCACACACCACAGAGCACCGCCACCTGACCCACGAGACAGGAGAAGCGCCCATGCTGCGCATCGCCCGCCTGCACGCCACCGAGATCCTCGACTCCCGTGCCCGCCCCACCCTCTCCGTCACCCTGGAAACCGCCGACGGGCTCCGCGTGCGGGCCGGAGTGCCCTCGGGTGCCTCCACCGGCACCCGCGAGGCCGTGGAACTGCGCGACGGCGACCCCGCCCGCTACGGCGGCCAGGGGGTCACTCAGGCCGCCGGACACGTCAACGGCGAGATCGCTGACGCGCTCGTCCGCCACAGCTTTTCCAGTTTCGCCGAAGTCGACGCCGTGCTCATAGAGTTGGACGGCACGGACACCAAGTCCCGTCTCGGTGCCAACGCCATCGTAGGTGTCTCGCTCGCCGCCGCCCGCGCCCAGGCCACCACCGCCGGGCGGGAGATCTGGCAGTACCTGTCCGAGGCCGCCGGTACCCAACCCCTGCTGCCCGTCCCGCACTTCAACGTGGTCAACGGCGGGGCCCACGCCGTCAACGAACTCGACTTCCAGGAGTTCATGCTGGCCCCCATCGGCGCCCCGAGCATGTCCGAGGCTGTGCGTGCGGGCGCCGAGGTCTACGCCCGGCTCAAGGCCCGCCTGGCCCACGAGGGACACGCGACCGGCCTGGGTGACGAGGGCGGCTTCGCGCCGGCCATCGCCCGGCCGGAAGACGTCCTCATGCTGCTCGTCGAGGCGATCACCGATGCCGGATACACGCCCGGACGTGGCGGCGTCGCCATCGCTCTGGACCCGGCCTCCAGCGAGTTTCGCGACGTCGCCGACGGCCGCTACCGGGTCGCGGGCGAGGCGCTCACCAGCGACCAACTCATCGACCGCTATGAGGAGATGTGCGACCGGTTCCCGATCTGGTCGATCGAGGACGGACTGGCCGAGGACGACTGGGACGGCTGGGTCCGTCTGACCGAGCGCCTGGGCACGCGCATCCAGCTGGTCGGCGACGATCTGTTCGTCACCAACCCGGCCATCATCACCGAGGCGATCGCCAAGAAGGCCGGCAACGCCTCGCTGATCAAGGTCAACCAGATCGGCACAGTCACGGAGACCCTGGAGGCCATCCGCGTCAGCCGCGAGGCCGGGTACGCTCAGATGGTCTCCCACCGTTCCGGCGAGACCGAGGACTCTTTCATCGCCGATCTGGTCGTCGGCGCCGGGTGCGGGCAGCTCAAGTCCGGCGCGCCGGCCCGGGGCGAACGCGTCGCCAAGTACAACCGGCTCATCGAAATCGCCGCCGCCGAGCCGGCCTTGCCCTACGGGCTGGTCCGCTGACGCCCTTCGTGACCCGCGCCGAGCCGCCGACGTTCACAGGCCGGAATCCGGCGGCGTCGGCGGCATGGCCGGCCCGAGGTCGGCGAACGCGTCAGGTGTAGATGATCTGCCCGCCGGCCGCGTGCTCGTAGAACTCGCCGACCGTGATGATGCCCTGGACCTGCTCGACCAGGTCGTCCTTGTCCAGCTCGAACAGGTCGACGGACGCCTTGCAGGCGTAGATGCCCGCGCCGGTGTCGGCGATCATCTCGATGAACTCGGGGATCGGCGGGATGTCGAGCTTGTCCATCTTGCGTTCCATGTACCGGGTGACCAGGTCCGGCACGCCCGGCATGCCACCCAGCAAGGTGGGCAGGTGCAGGCCGGGGTTGCCAACCGTGGCGAGCTTGATGTGCTCCCAGCGCTTCTTCGTGATCGCGTCCAGTCCGAAGAAGGTGAAGAACAGGTCGGCCTCGATGCCTTCGGCGCGGGCGCCGTTGGCCATGATGAGGGCCGGGTAGACCCCTTCCAGGGATCCCTTGGAGACGATGATCGAGACCTTCTCGATCGTGGCGGTGCTTGCCATGACGGGCACACTCCTCGAGATCAGATGCAGCCGCGGGGCTTGGGGATTCCGGCGATCCTCGCGGCCGTCCTCGCCGGGCCCTTCGGGAAGAGCTCGTAGAGCTCCTTGACGCTCACACCGGAGGTCTTGCCTAGCACCCGCACGGTGGGGCCGGTGCCCTTGGCGGCGTACTGCTCGCGCATGAAGCGGATCACCGTCCAGTGCCGGTCGGTCAGCTGCTCGATGCCCGCCTCGCGGGCGATGACCGGAGCCATGTCCTCGGTCCACCGGCCGGGATCGGCGAAGAAGCCTTCGTCGTCGACCGGGACGGCGGTGTCGGCGTAGGTGGCGGTGGGCATGCCGGTTCTCCTCACTCAGACCTGGACGTGTTCCTTGCCGCGCTCGGGCATCGCCGAGCCGATGCCGGGCAGTTCCCGGCCGGGCAGCAGGCTGTGCCAGTACAGCCACTCGAAGGCGAGTTTGCCGAGGTGGGCGGCGTGCGACTCCTTCAGCAACGGCAGGCCCACCGGACCTGGGAAGTGACCGGGCAGCGGCTCGGTGTCGTAGTTGAAGTCGATGAGCAGCGCCTTGTGGAAGCCGGTTTCGACGAAGCAGTTGGTGTGCCCGTCGAAGGAGGCGTCCAGCGGCTGCCCGGCGAGGAAGCGGCCGATGTTGTGCACCAGCACCTCGCCCTCGAAGTGGGCCACCGAGCCCGCCTTGGAGGCCGGCAGACCCGCCGCGTCGCCGATCGCGAACACCTCGGGGCGGTCCGGGTGTTGGAGACTGTGCGGGTCTACGGGGATGAAGCCCAGCTCGTCGCCGAGCCCCTCCGAACGGCCGACGTACTCCGCGCCACCGTGCAGCGGCACGACGACCGCCAGGTCGAACGGCACTTCACGCTCGTCGTACGACACCAGCCGGCCACCGGGGCCGTCGACCTCACCGAGGGTGAACTCGGTGACCAGCTCGATGCCCTTCTCCTCCAGCAGGCCGCTCAGCGCCTTGGCGGCGACCGGTTTCGTGAACGCCGCGTCCAGCGGGGTGGCGTAGGTCAGCTGGACCCGGTCACGGATGCCGCAGCGCCGGAAGTACCAGTCGGCGAGGAAGGCGAACTCCAGTGGCGCCACGGGGCACTTGACCGGCAGGTCGGCCACGTTCACCACCACACGGCCGCCGTCGAAGCGCTCCAGCGCGTGGTGCAGACCGACGGCGCCGGGAAGGTCGTAGAAGGTGAAGACCGTCTCGCCCCAGCCGGGGCCGGTGAGGCCTTCGGTCTCCTCCGGCAGGAGCCTGGCTCCGGTGGCCACGACGAGCACGTCGTACGTCAGCCGGATGCCACCGCCGAGGTGCACGGTCCGCGTGTCCAGGTCGACCCGCTCGATCCGTGCCTGCTTGTAGTCGACGGCGGCGTTCAGCTGCCGTGGCCGGGAGCGGACGAGCGCGTGGGGCTGAGCGAGCCCGAACGGGACGAACAGCAGGCCGGGCTGGTAGACGTGGTCGTCGTCCTGGTCGACGACCGTGATCCGGCGATCGCTCTCGCCGTGTGCGCGGCACAGGCGGTTCGCCGTCATGGTGCCGGCGGTTCCGCCGCCGAGAATCACGATGTGTTTGCTCATGTCCTCACTGTCGTGCGGGAGATGAGGTGGGGTCATGGGCCGATGGTCCCGGACCCCGTACCCACCGGGGTATACCTGCCGGCGATCCCGTGCACCGGCTCGTTGCGCGTTCGACGGTGACATCGTCGCAGGTAGGCATACTGTGCTGGGTATCTTGTCACCAGCCTTCCGGACGGGGCCGAACGGCCCCGACCGTACCCCGATCGCCTCCTCGCCTCACCGCGCCGCCCGCGTTCCACTGGAAGACGACAACGGACGACATCGACGAGGAGGCGCGGCCATGACAGGAACAGCAGCACCGGATACCACCGCCCCAGGCCCGCCCGAAGCCGCTGCGCACACCCTCGACGTCGCCCATGTCGACGGGGACGTGTACACCGTCGAGGTCCGCGGCCACCGGCTGCGGGTCGACCAGCCCGAGGACGCCGGCGGTACGGATACCGCGCCCACCCCCACCGAACTCTTCGCCGCGTCCCTGGCCACCTGCGTCGCGTTCTACGCAGGCCGCTACCTCCAGCGCCACGGCCTGGACCGGACGGGACTTCGGGTGCGCACCGAGTTCACCATGGCGACGGACCGGCCGGCCCGCATCGCCTCCGTCCGCGTCGCCATCACCACGCCGCCGGGGCTGCCCGAGCAGCGCCGCGCGGCCTTGCTCGCCGTCGCCTCGCACTGCACCATCCACAACACGCTCCACCAGCCGCCCGAGATCGACATCGAGCTGGCGCCATGAGCGCAGCACACCACCGCGCCGCCGGCGAGGCCGCTCCCGCATCGGAGCGGCCTCGCCGTTTCGGTGTCCGCGCCACGAGCCCGATGCCGGCGCTCGCACCATGTGAACGGCAACCCGGTTCAGGACGACGCGCCAGGCCGGTGCAGCACCAACCGGGTGGCCCGCAGAGCCAGTTCTGCGAGGAGGACGGTGGAGGCCGTCCCGAAGCACAGCGCCCACTGAGTCGCGTTCAGCGGCACGGTGCCGAACACCGTGCGGGCCCAGGGCAGGTGGACAGCGGCGGCCTGCACGGCGAGGACTCCGGCCAGGCACAGCCACAGGGTGCGGTTGCGGAACTGGTGGCGGCCCAGCAGGGGGCCGTCCTCGGCGCGGGCGCACAGCGAGTTGAACAGCTGAAACAGGACGAACGTGGTGAACGCCATGGTCAGGGCGGTGTCGGTGCCGACGTAGGAGCGGGCGAGGGCCAGCAGGACCACGGTGCCCACGGCCATGACCGCGCCGGCCCGGCTGATGGCGACCAGGCGTCGCGCGTCGAGGATCCGTTCGCTCGGATCGCGTGGCGGGCGGCGCATCGCGTCGTCGCGCGCCGGGTCGACGGCCAGGGCCATGGCCGGCGGGCCGTCCATGATGATGTTGACCCACAGCAACTGGGCCGCGGTCAGCGGGGCGGGCAGTCCCGCCAGGGATGCGCCCAGGAGTGTCAGGATCGCGCCGATGTTGGTGGCCAGCTGGAAGCGGACGAACTTGACGATGTTGTCGTAGATGGCGCGGCCTTCGCGCACCGCTCGCACGATGGTGGAGAAGTCGTCGTCGGTGAGGACCATGTCGGCGGCTTCCTTGGCCACGTCCGTGCCGGTGATGCCCATGGCGACGCCGATGTGGGCGGCCCTGAGTGCTGCCGCGTCGTTGACGCCGTCGCCGGTCATGGCGACGATGTGGTCGCGGCTGGTGAGGGCCCGGACGATCGCCACCTTGTGTTCCGGTGCGACGCGGGCGAAGACGCCGATGTCGTCGATGCGCGCGGTGAGTTGGTCCTCCGTCATCCCGTCCAGCTCGATGCCGGTCACGGCCTCGCCCTCGATGTGCAACTCGCGTGCGATGGCCGCCGCGGTGTCGGCGTGGTCACCAGTGATCATCTTGACGGCGACTCCCGCCGTGCGGCACAACGCGATCGCGTCACGGGCCTGCGGACGGGGCGGGTCCGCGATCCCGGCGACCGACGTCAGCGCCAGTCCGGTGAGTGTCCCAGGGGTCGGCGTGCCGTCCGTCACGGCGGTGGCCGCGCCCAGAACCCGCAGTCCCCTACCGCCCAGTCGCGACGTCACCGCGAGGATCTCGCTTCTGTACCGGTCGTCGAGGGGACGTACTCCGTCCTCGGTGACGACGTCGGTGCACAGGCCGAGCAGGACGTCCACAGCGCCCTTGGCGTACACGCGGGTGCCGCCGTCGGGTTCGGCGTGGAATGTGGCCATGTACTTCGTGGCCGCGTCGAAGGGCAGTTCGCCGGCGCGTGGGAGATCGGCGCGCGCTCCGTCGGCGTCCAGGCCGGCCTTGGCGGCGAGCACGACCAGCGCGGCCTCGGTCGGGTCGCCGACGAAGCCGTCGCCGGTGAGCCGGGCGTCGTTGCAGAGCGCGAACGGCAGGACGGCGTCCAGGAGTTGGGCACTCCGGCCCTCGCCGCCGTGGATGACGCCCTGCGTGTCGTATCCCTCACCTGTGACCTCGTGCAGCCGCCCGGCGGCCCACAGTGCGCGCACGGTCATCTCGTTGAGGGTCAGCGTGCCGGTCTTGTCGCTGCACACGACCGTCGCCGAGCCCAGCGACTCCACCGAGGCGAGGCGTTTGACGATGGCCCCGCGGCGGGCCATGCGGTACACGCCGAGTGCGAGGGTCAACGCCAGGACGGCAGGCAGTCCCTCGGGGATGGCGGCGACGGCCAGGGCCACGGCCCGCAGCGCGATGTCGGCGAGCGACTCGCCCTCGACGAGCGCGACGAGCGCGTAGGCGACGACCGCGACGCCGCTCAGCAGCGCGAGGCGTCGGCCGAGGCTGTCCAACTGGACCTGGAGCGGGCTGGGGGGTTCGGTGCCGGTGCGCAACGCGTCGGCGATCGCGCCGAGTTCGGTGCCCATGCCGGTGGCCGTGACGATCATCTCGGCGCGGCCCCGGGTCAGCGCGGTGTTCATGAACAGCATCCCGGTGCGCTCGGCGAGCGGTACCGGGCCGGTCGCGGCGGTGCTCTTGGCGACGGGCTGGGACTCACCGGTGAGGGCCGCCTCGGCGACCTCCACCGACTCCGCCACGATCAGTCGCCCGTCGGCGGGTACCCGGTCGCCGGCCTCCAGCAGGACGACGTCCCCGGGCACGAGACCGTCCGCCTCGACCACCCGTTCCGCTCCGTCGCGCCGGACCCTCGCGGTCGGCACGAGCATCCGGTGCAGCGCCTCCAGGCTGCGCTCGGCGCGCCGCTCCTGCAGATAGCCGAGTACGGCGTTGATCTGCAGGACGACGGTGATCACCAGGGCGTCCCTGATGTCCCCGATGGCTCCCGCCACCACGGCGGCGATCAGCAGGATGCCGATCAGCCAGTTGCGGAACTGGTCCAGGAACTTCAGCCATTCGGGCCGCCGGGCCGGTTCCGCCAGACGGTTCGGCCCGACGGTCACCGCGCGCTCGGCGGCCTCCCGCGTACCGAGTCCCGTGGCCGGGACGACGCCCAGCTGGGCCGCCACCTGCGCGGGAGCGAGACGGTGGGCGCCCGGCACGCCGACAGCTTGCTCGGTCGCGGCCCCTGTCCGTACGGCCTCGACCGTCGTCCGCCCGTCCACGGTCAGCCCTTCCCGGAGCGGACGACGGCGACCGGACCGTGCGCGTGGCGCAGCACGGCCTGGCTGACCGAGCCCGGCAGCAGGCTCGCGAGGCCGGCCCGGCCCCCCGCCCCGACCACCACGAGCCCGGCATCGGCGCACAGATCGACGAGGGCGCCGCGGGTCCGACCGCGAACCAGTCGGCGGTGGACGGTCACGTTCGGATACTCCTCCCGCAGACCTGACAGCGCCCCCTCGGGCAGATCATGATCACCGAGCCTGTGGTTGTCGCGCGTTCCGGAAGACGGAATGGCGGACCCGTTGTGCCGCCGATCCGCCCATGGGCTACGCGTATGCAGGGCGACCAGATCCACGCCCCGCGCCGAGGCCTCCGCGAGGGCGAATCGGGCCGCCCTTCGCGCCGTCGGCGTGCCGTCGTCGGCCAGCACGACCGGGCCGGTCCGGGCCGACCTGCCGTGGACCACCAGCACCGGGCAGCGGGCATGGGCGGCCAGCCGACGGGCGACGGAGCCACGCCGCAGTCCGGAAACCCGGCTCTCCCGACGACCGCCCACCACGATGAGACCCGCATGACCCGACTCGGACTCCAGCACCGTGACGGGGTCGCCGACAAGGATCCCGTGCGTGATCTCCACCGTCGGTGCGGCCTCTCGGGCCCGACGCTCGGCCTCGGCCAACGCGCCGTTCACCAGGTCGCGCAGCCCGGCACCGTCCGGATCCCAAGGCGGCACGCCAGGGGGCACATGCCCAGCCGGCCACGAGATGGCGTGCGCCAACCGGAGGCCCACCCCACGCCGCTCGGCCTCCCGGGCCGCGGCTTCCACCGTACGCAGGCTCGACGACCTGCCGTCCACTCCCACCACAACCGGGCCGCGCATCACTGGTCACCCCTCTGGGTCGCGGTGCTCGGCAGAGCCCCGGATTCCGCGCGGCGAGGCGACGGCGGCCCGGCACAAATGGGGCCTCGGCCCCGGCAGCACAGGCCAGGCGGCCTCGCCTCGCTCTTCTGACTCCAGCCTGTTCCCGCCGGGCTCGTCCCGCACTGGGCCGTCCGGTCCCGAGAGCGCACCGTCCGGCCCTCCCCGGTGTCCGTACGACGACCCTGAGGTACGGAAACGGAGACAGGGGCACATGATGCGCGGCGCGCAGGCGAGCATGAGGCGGGTCAAGGCGTGCGGCACCGCGTGTCCATCGGCGCGCGGCAGCCCGCGATTCCGTCGCCCCGGCCTCAGCGTGCGCTGGGGTTCACGGGGCGAGGGAGCCGTCACCGCCGGCACCTCGCGTGGACCGTCCGCGTCGGCCACGACTGGCCTGAGCCTGTCCGTCACCCCCTCCATCGTCACGCGTGCGGTACGACGGCCACAGGGCAGTCGACGTGATGGATGGCGGCGTGTGTGACGGGCCCGGTGCGCGCGAGCACCGGCCGTTCGGTGACGCGGTGGCCGACGACGAGCAGACTCGCTCCGGAGGCGGCCCGGATCAGCGCGGACGAGGCCTTGCCCTCCAATACCGACTCCACGACCTCCACCTCGGGGTACTTGTCGCGCCACAGCTGGAGCACGGCGGACAGGAAGCCCTGCCACTCGTCCCCCCGCCGGGCGTCTTCGATCAGCCCGATCTCGCCAGGGCCGAGGCTGAGCGGAGAAGGAGCCTGCCAGGCGTGCACGACGCGCAGCCGCGCGTCGCGCAGCCGGGCGGCCTCGAAGCCGAACTCGATGACTTCGTCGCACGGGTCGCCGAGGTCAAGGCCCAGCACCACGTCCCGGTAGCCGGTGCGCGTGGAGGCGTTCCCGTCGGCGTCCGGGAGGCGTTCGTCCCCGGCCTCCTCGCCCGCCCGGACCAGGACGACGGGACGCGTCGCCTTCGCCACCACGCCCAGGGCGACCGAGCCCACCAGGAACCCGGTGAAGCCGCTCAGTCCGCGCGAACCCAGTACCAGCAGGTCGGCCCGTTCGGCCGCGCGCAGGAGCGCCTGCGTCGCCGGGCCCTCGACCTGCTCGTCGTCGAGGCGCACGCCGGGGCACGCGCCGTGGACGTGCTCCTCGGCCTGCCGCAGCACACGCCGCGCCAGATGCCGCTGCACGGCGCTCACCGGCTCGCCGCCCGTCTGCTCCTGGTGGGGATGCCAGTTCCTGGCATGCACGAGACGCAGGGCACACCCCCTGCGTACGGCCTCACGCCCGGCCCACTCCGCGGCGGCCAGGCTCTCGGCGGATCCATCGACTCCGGCGACAACGGGCGGAATCATGACGCACACCTCCAGCGCTCGGTCTGCTCCTCATCGTCAGCGTCACGCCCCGACTGGTGCCCAGGGAGGGGCTGCCCGGTCCTCGCCCAGGACCGTCCGGCCCTGCCTGTGCATCGCTCCCCAGGACACGATGGACAGAGGGAGAGCCTGTCCTTCGCCCACCGCGCCACTTCACCCGCGAGACGATCGGGGGCCATGCCCTGGGGAGGCGAACGTGATGGAGCGGACGATCGTCACCGGAGTGGATCGCTCGGCGCGCAGCCGCGTCGCAGCCGACTGGGCGGCCCACGAGGCACTGTCCCGCGGGCTGGCGCTGCGGGTGATCCATGTGACGCCGCCCGCCGACCTGGACGCGGCACAGCTGTGGCCGTACCGTCCGAAGGTCGTGGCGGCCCACGCAAGGGACGAACTCGTGGCCCGGTACCCGGACTTGAGTGTCGAGTGCGTGCGGCTCGCCGGAACGGCCGCGTCGGTGCTGAGTTCACAGAGCGGGGACGCGGAGATGCTCGTGCTCGGTGTGCGGGGTGAGGGCGGCCACGCCGGGCTCTGTCTGGGGTCGACCGCGCTGGCCGCCGCCGGGGCCGCCGCATGCCCGGTTGTCCTGGTCCCGAGTGGGTTCGCCTGCGTCGGCCCGCCACGCAGGTCGCACAAGGTCACGCTCGCCGTCGACGCCCGTCATCCCGCTGACGGAGCCATCGACTTCGCCTTCGACATCGCACGCCTGCGCGGTGCGCGACTGCACGCGCTGCACGCCGGGGCCCCTCCGCCCCCCGGCTGCGCGTCCCGTTCGCCGTCGGCGCCGCGCTACGCCGCCCGCGCGGACGGCGAGATGGCGCTCCTGTCCGAGGCACTGAGGCCCTGGCGTGTGAAGTATCCGAACGTACGGGTAGTGGAGGACGTCATCCTCTCCGGCCCTGCCAGGGCCTTGATCCGGACCTCGGGCAGCGTCGAGCTGATGGTGCTCGGGCGGGCGTCCGCCGGCGGGCTGGGCTCGGTCGCGTACGACGTCGCTCAGCACTCCAGGTGCCCGGTCGCCGTCGTCCCGGCGTGAGCGTCGGTCCACGCACCTGTCAGTCCGCGAGGACCAGCCGGCCCGTCTCCCCCGGCTGGAGGCAGACCGCCCGGTTCGGCAGCCGTACGTCGATCGATGAGGCGTCGGACGCCGGCACCGCGACCTCCAACAGCCCGTGCTCCAGCCGCAGCCGCACACCCCAGTGACCCTGGTAGCGGAGGTCGAAGCCGTACGAGGACAGTTCGGGCAGCGGGACGGGGTCGAGCCACAGTGCCCCGTCGCGCGTTTCCAGGCCCGTCAGTCCGCGTTGGACCAGGTCGAGGGTCCCGGCCATGGCGCCCAGGTGAATGCCCTCCCCGGTGGTGCCGCCCTGTACGTCGGCGATGTCGCCTTGAAGGGCCTCCTGGCAGTACTTCCACGCCTCCGCGCGCCTGGCCCTGGCCAGCACCCAGCCGTGCACCAGGCCGCTGAGGGTGGAGCCGTGGCTGGTGCGGCGCAGGTAGTGGTCGACAGTGCGACGCCAGGTGTCCGGGTCGAGTCGCAGTCCCAACCGGCCGAAGATGTCCTGCAGTTCGGCGGGCGAGAACAGGTAGCCGAGCATCAGCACGTCGGCCTGTTTGGAGGCCTGGTAGCGGTTGACGCTGTCGCCCTCCGCCTCCAGGATCCGGTCCAGGCGCCGGATGTCGCCATAGCGGGCACGGTAGCCCTCCCAGTCGAGTTCGACGAGGTCGCCGTAGCCCTCGAACTGGCTGATGACACCGCTGTGGAAGGGCACATGGAGGGTGCGGGAGACGTCCTCCCACTGTTCGAGTTCGCCGCCGTCCAGACCGGTGCGCTCGACGAGTTCACGGCGTCGGGGCTCGGGCAGGGACTCCAGCAGCTCCAGCGTGCGGGCGAGCACCCAGGCGGCCGTGACGTTGGTGTACGCGTTGTCGTCAAGCCCGGGTGTCCTAGCGCCGGGGTACGCCTCGTGGTACTCGTCGGGCCCCACGACACCCCTGATGCGGTGCCGGCCGAGGTGGTCGTCCCAGACGGCTGAGTCGGCCCAGAAGCGGGCGATCTGGAGCAGCATCTCGGCGCCCTTGGCGTGCAGGAACTCCATGTCACCGCTGGCCTCGCAGTACTGCCACACGTTGTACGCGATGGCCGAGCCGACGTGGTGCTGGAGGTGGGAGTGGTCGGGCAGCCAGCGTCCCGAGCGCGGGTTGAGGTGAAGCTGCTGGGTCTCCTCGCGGCCGTCGCTGCCGCTCTGCCAGGGGTACATCGCACCCCTGCGACCCGCCTCGCGCGCGGCCGTGCAGGCCTGTTCGAGGCGCCGGTGGCGGTAGCGCAGCAGGGCACGGGACACCCCCGGGAAGTGCAGGTTGAGATACGGCAGGACGAACAGCTCGTCCCAGAACACGTGCCCGCGGTAGGCCTCGCCGTGCAGGCCCCGGGCCGGCACTCCGACATCGAGGTCCGCGGTGTGCGGGGAGAGGGTCTGCAGGACGTGAAACAGGTGCAGCCGCAGGATACGGCCCGCCTCCCCGGCGACGTCGAGGTCCGCGCGGCGCCAGAGCTGGTCCCACGCCGTGAGGTGCGACTCCAGCAGCTCGTCGAAGCCGGGTGCCCGGCCCACTCGGTCGACGGCGGCGGACAGCGGGTCGCTGATCGCGGGGTCGCGGGAGGTGTGCAGGGCGACGGTCTTGTCGACGATGACAGTGCTGCCTGGAGTCAGGTCCAGGGTCAACCGTTGTATGGCGTACGGGAGTTCGCGGTGGGCGCTGACCGGCGCATCGGCGGTGACCCTGGCCGCCATGCCGATGCGGATGTCCGAGGTGCGGGTGCGGCAGCGCAGCCATACGGTGTCCGGGGCAGCGGTTCCGGTGTGCACGTGGATGAGATGCCGGCCGTCCAGGTCGCGGTAGCGGGGCACACCGGCGTTGGTGACCCCGCCATCGAGGGCTGCCTCGACCTCAAGCCGGCCGACGAAGCCCTCAGCCCTGAACTCGGTTCGTAGGGAGGCCAGATGGGGGTCGGCCATGTGCACAAACCTCTGCTGACGCACCATCAGTGTCCGTCCCTCGCCGAGGCCGTAGCGCGTCCGGCGTTCCAGCATCCCCGAGGCCAGGTACAGCACCATCCGGTGGTCGAGCACCGTCGCGGTGTCCGGGGTGAGCCACGGCCCCTCATCGACGCGGAAGCGCAGCGGCAGCCAGTTCGGAACGTTGACCATGTCCTCGTTCTCGACGCTGCGGCCCGCCACCTCGGAGGTGAGCCGGTTGTAGCAGCCCGCCACGTATGTGCCCGGGTAGTGCACGTCGTCCGCGGCGCACTCCGGCAGTGCCCCTCGGGTGGCGAAGTAGCCGTTCCCCAGCGTGCACAGCGACTCCCTGAGCCGCTCGTCCGCGGGCTCGTAGCCGTCGTACTCCCAGGTCCAGCCCGTCACTTCGGCGCTCCTCCCGCGCACAGTTCCGCGAGATCCCGTACGACGATGTCGGCACCGTTGCGCAGCAGCCGCTCCCCCGACTCGCCCGTGGCGGCGCGGTCCACACCGACCACGAGGGCGAATCCGCCGCGTCGGCCCGCTTCCACGCCCGCCAGGGCGTCCTCGACGACGGCGGCGCGGTCGGCGGGGACGTGCAGCCGCCGGACCGCTTCCAGGAACAGGGCGGGTTCCGGCTTGCCCGCCAGGCCCAGCCGGGCCGCCTCGCCGCCGTCGACGAGGAGGTCGAAGAGGTTGAGTACCCCGGCCAGGCTGAGCAGTTCACCGGCGTGCCGGGACGCGGAGGCCGCCGCCACGGGGATGCCCGCCCGGCGAAGGGCCAGCACCAGCCGAACCGTCCCGGGGTACGCGTCGACGCCGTACTTGCGGAGCCGCTCGGTGAACAGCCGTTCCTTCTCGGCGGCGACGGCCCTCACGGTGGCGCCCGAGGTGTCGAGGCCGCGGGAGGCGAGGAAGGCCGCGGCTCCGTCCAGGCGGGATTTGCCGTCCACGTAGCGCAGGTAGTCGTCCCTGGCATCGAACGGGCGACCGCGGGCGGGGTCCTCGGGCGGATGGGCACGTAGGAAGGCGTCGAACGCCGTCTTCCAGGCGACGGCGTGCACCCGAGCCGAGTCGGTGATCACACCGTCGGTGTCGAAGACGACGGCGCGCACGTCCCGCAGGACCGGGGCGAGGGTCTCGGGGCAGGTCACCGGGACGGAGGGGCGGTCCATGCTCACACCCGCTGTGGGACGACGGCGACCGGGCAGTCGGCGTGGTGCAGAAGTGCGTGGGCCACCCGGCCGAGTTGGAGGCCCGTGTGCCCGTGCCGACGGCGGGCGCCGACGATCACGAGGTCCGCGGCGGCCGAGCGGTTCAGCAGCACCTTGCGGGCCGGTCCTTCCACTGTGGCACGGCGCACCCGGACCTTCGGGTGGTCCGCCATCGGCTCGTCGAGCAGGGCCTCCAGCAGCTCGGAGGCCTGTTCCTCGTGGTAGTGCGCAGGATCACCGGCCAGCAGGGGATGGTCCGCCGTCTCGTGTGCGGGGCAGCGCCAGGTGCGCACGACGTCAAGGGTGCACCCGCGCGCCTCGGCCTCGCGGAACGCGAACCGCACCGCCTCACCTCCGCTCGACGGCTCTCCCGCTCCGAGCAGGATCCGCTCGTGGGTACCCGCCAGTCCGGCTGTGTCACCCCGGACCACGATCACGGGACAGTGGGCGCGGGCCGCCACGGCGAGGCCGACCGAGCCGAGGAGCAGGCCCGCCAGCTCGCCGCGTCCGCGTGATCCGGTGATCAGGGCGGAGGCGTTGTGGCCCTCGCGCAGGAGCGCGGACACGGCTTCCTCGGGGACCACCTCCGCGGAGATCTTCAGACCGGGGCTGTGCCGACGGGCACGCTCCTCGGCGGCGCCGAGGATGGTGTCCTCCCTCATCCGCTCGGACGTGTACTCGGGGTCGTCGGGATCAGCGGACGGCGCGGCACCTTCGTAGCGCTCCCACAGGGAGGCGTACACCAGGCGCAGAGGCAGACCGTGCCGGGCCGCTTCGTCCGCAGCCCAGTCGGTCGCCGCCAGACTCGATTCCGATCCGTCGACACCCACGACCAGGGGCAGCTCCATCGTCACCACCGCGTTTCGTCGGTCAGCACAGCCGTGCGGGCCCGGGACTCCCCTCACCATTGCACTGCAGGCCGGACGACAGGAGGGGCACTTGGGCCCTTACCTGGGCCGTTCGGCCCCTGCTGTCGGTCCCTCCTGTCGGCTTCGCCGCCCCCGAAGAGGACGAGTGCCTGGTCCTGCCGGTCCGTACAGGCGGTGGGACCGTTCGGCCCGGTCCCGTGCCCATTCAGCCCCTGGGCCCAAGTGCCCCGTCGCAGGAGGCTGGGCTTGAGGCCGTAGGGAGGGTTCGCGACGACCGGCATCCAACACGCGGCAGTGCATGCCCTGTTGACGGACGACCCCACCTGCCCTCACGACCCCTCGCGTTCCCGAGCGCACAAGCCAAGGAGGGCGGTCATGGTTCCTCTCATACTGATCGGCGCAGCCGTGCTGGGCGCCTGTCTGGTGTTCGGCTACAGCTCGTTCGTCGTCGGCTTCTTCCTCATGATGGCCGGGGTCATCGGCCTGATCATGTTCATGGCCACTCCGGGCACCGTCCGCCGCCCCGGCGAACGGGAGACGGTCATCGAGGAGCGGCACTACATCGGCGATCACGATGATCACCGGCACTACCGGCCCTGAACAGCACCAGGCTCCGAAGGAACCTGCCCCGCCGGCTGCCTCAGGTGAAATGCCTGCCGCCGTACGACGGTTCCCGCTCCCGCTGCTGCGAACCCGACCCGTCACGGCAGCCGAGAAGGGACCGTTCGGCACTCGCAAAGAGCCCCTCGGCCCACGCCTCGACCAGCCGGCTCGGGTCATCGTGAGAGAAGAGACCATCCCAGGAGGGTGCCATGACCGAGTTCGCCGACGGCAACACCATCGTCGTGGGCGTCGACGGATCCGAGGCGTCCATGGCCGCTCTGCGCTGGGCCGCTGAGCAGGCCCGTGCTCTGGGCACGGGCATCGTCGCCGTGCACGCCTGGGAACCGGCGGGGGCCCGGATCGCCCCGTACGCTCCCGCCTCGGCCCGGCGGACGGTCGATGAGCAGCGGCTCGAGGCCGCACAGTTGCTGGCCGCCACGATCCGCGAGGTCTTCGGATCACGGATCGACGGCACCGTGCGCGCCGTCGTGATGGAGGGCCCGCCCGCGCGGGTGCTGCTCCGGCAGGCGCGGGGCGCGCTGCTGCTCGCCCTGGGGCGCAGGTCCCACAGGCAGTACGAGCTTCCCGCGATCGGCGCGGTCGGGCGGGAGTGTCTGCGGCACGCGACGATCCCGGTGGTCGCGGTGCCCGCCGCCGACGGGCCCGTGTCACCGCTCAGGGCCGTCGAGGTAAGCCCTCTGGCCAGGAGCGGTGCCGCATAACGGGAGGTGACGTCATGGATGTCCTGGTGGGCTACGCGACCGCGCACGGCTCCACACGCGAGATCGCCGAGCGGCTGGCGACCAGACTGAGCGAGACGGGTCTGAAGGCGGAGGCGCGGGCCGTGGAGACGGTCGACGACGCCGACGCGTACCGCGCGTTCGTCCTCGGCAGTGCCGTACACGGGCAGACCTGGCTGGATCCGGCCAGGGACTTCGTCCGGGACAATCTCGACGTCCTGGGCTCCCGGCCTGTGTGGATCTTCAGCGTCGGGATGCCGGCCGCGCTGCGCGGTCCGTGGAAGCGTCTGGCGCCGAAGGAGATCCCACTGATCGTCGAACGTCTGCCGGGTGATCTGTCATATCGAGGCCATCAGCTCTTCTCGGGCGTCATCTCACGAGCCCAGCTGCCCCGCGCCGGGCGGATCCTGTTCCGTCTCGTGGGTGGCCGCTTCGGGGACTACCGCGACTGGGCCGCCATCGACGGCTGGGCGTCCGAGATCGCCGACGAGCTGGCTCGCGGATGAGATGACGGGACGCCACCGCTCGTAGTGGGGTGCTCAGGACTTCCGCGTCCTCGCCGAGCCGTCGCAGCTCCGCCACGAATCGGGCGGCGGTGCGCCGTCGATCACGTTGTGGTCTACGGCGACGGCGACGGGGACGCGGTCGGATCCAGTACCTCGCGGACCACGGCCCGCCCATCCACGACTCGCGATCGCCCGGTCACTTCTCCCTCCCGGCCTCCCGGACTCGCCGGCGGTGCCGGAGATCCGACGCACGGGTTCGACATCCCGGGTGGTAACCGTTGCCCGGTCCGATGTCTGCAGAGTGAACACGGCCCGGTCGGGGCGGACATCGACCTGGAGATGGCGATCGGCATCGTCGCCACACACCGCGACAGCATCCGCTGCCAAGTCGATCGCTCGAGCCGGCGTCCCGACCGGAACCGACGTGTGCAAGGCGCCCGGCAAGTAGCGCCACCCGTGATCCTGGACCGCCTCCGACGCTTCTTGCCGACTCAACATCTGCTCCATGACCGCACCCTCGCAGCACCACTGGCGACCCCGTCTGCCCGTACCTCCGATTCACGCTCTAGGTCGGTGTGCAGTGATACGCCTCGACGAGCGTCCAGGGCCCGCCGTCCACCGACGTCTCGTTCCGCCACAGCATCTGCCGCGGATCGGTCACGTCCCACACCAGACGCAGCCGTACCGCCGGCTCGCCGAGCGTCTCGAAGGTGAGCCGATCGCCGTCGATGCACCCCCGCATGACCCCGGCGTGCCCGTAGTTGTCGGCGAGCGTGGCCCGGTAGCCGCCGGACGCCGGGTCCCAGCCGACGACCCAGTGCAGCTGCCACTTCAGGACGAAGGTGCCGTCGAGCAGGAACTGGTCCTGCTCGTAGGTCCCGACGATCCAGCGGCCGCCCTGGATGCGCTGGTGCGTGCCATGGCCGCGGGCGGTCATCGCCGGCGTCCCCGGCCCCATGCCGTCCGCTTCGACGATGCCGGTCCACGTCATGTCCCGGCAGAAGCGGGCCAGCACGTCCATCTCCGGTCCGACCGCGATCGGCTGGGGAATCCTGTCCAGGCCGGCAAGCACGGTCTGCCTCCTTCAGCAAGGGACGGAGGGACGGTGGTCGGCGTCCTGCGGACGGTACGGCGCGTGCACCGGCGGGCGGTGCGCGCGACGGCGCAGCAGCCGGACGGCCAGGCCGTCGAAGACCACGGTAAGGATGACGGTCACGCCCATCGCCGCGACCAGCAGAACGGCGAACCGCTCCCAGAACTCCGGTGTCAGACTCGTACCCATCGTCTTCGCTCCCTCCGGCTCGACGCCGTTCGCCTCACTCTCAGCCAACTCCGGTACGGGTCATGACACATGAGCCGAGAGGCCCGAACAGAGGTCTGGAGCGGCCCTTGTGCGGTGACAGCCGTCGTGGGCCGGTCGGATCGGCATACGGCGCGGCCTTGATCAGGAACGGTCGCCGCCTCATTGCCGCGCGTGGCGGGTACCGGACAAGGCGCTTGGTACACGCGGTCCCGGCACGTTCGGCGGACCGCGCGGAACGGGTGAGGAAGCGACGATCATGCGGGGGCGTCCCGTCACCGGATGAGCACGTGTTCTCCGGAGCGCGGTACGACGGCGGTCCAGCCCAGTGTCCGGTCGATACGGGTCCGCAGCGCCTCGGCCGCTCCGGGCTCACCGTGCACCAGGTACGTCGTGTGCGGGGCGGGGGCGTCGCGCAGCCAGTCGATGATCTGTGCGGCGTCGGCGTGGGCCGAGAAGTGCGGCACGTCGGCGACCGTCGCGCGCACCGGGACGTACTCGCCGAACATCTTGAGCGCCTTGGCCCCGTCGACGAGGTCGCGGGCGCGGGTGCCCTGGGCCGCGAAGCCGACCACGACGACGGCGTTGCGCGGGTCGGGCAGCACCCGTCGCAGGTGGTGCAGGACGCGCCCGCCGGTGGCCATGCCGGACGCCGAGACGATGACGGCGGGTCCGCCCGCGCGGCTGAGGTCGACGGACTCCTGGATCGACCGGACGGCGAGGAACGGCTCGGGGTTCAGCGCGGCCGTTCCCGCGGCCGTGACCTCGGGGCGCAGCTCGGGAGCCCGGGTGAGGACGGCGTCCCGGTAGACGTCCAGGGCGGCCAGGGCCATCGGGCTGTCGACGTACACCGGCACAGTGGCCGGGAGTCGGCCCGAGCGGCGGAGTTCGGCGAGTTCGTGCAGGACGACCTCGGTGCGGTCGAGGGCGAACGCCGGGATGACGACGGTGCCGCCGCGGGCGAGCGTGCGCGTCAGCACCTGTGCGAAGTGGGTCCGTCCGGCCTCCTCCTCGTGGCGTCGATTGCCGTACGTCGACTCCATCAGCAGCACGTCCGCCCCGGAGAACGGCTCCGCGGGACGCAGCAGCGGATGGCCCGGGCGGCCGAGGTCTCCGCTCACGGCCAGCGTGTGGCCGTCCTCCAGGGTGAGCCGGGCCCAGGACGAGCCGAGGATGTGCCCGGCCGGGTGCAGCGTGAGCCGGGTGTGCGGGGCGACTTCGGTCGTCGTACAGGTCGGCACGGGGTCGAGGAGCTTCAACGTGCGGTCCACGTCCGAATCGTCGTACAGGGGCTGCGCGGGACGGTGTTTGGACCAGCCGTGGTCGTTGGCGTGCCGGGCGGCCTCCATCTGGAGCTTCGCGCTGTCCCGCAGCACGATCTCCATCAGCCGGGCGGTGAACTCCGTGGTCACGATCCGTCCCCGGAAGCCGTGGCGCACCAGCCGCGGCAGGTATCCGCAGTGGTCCAGGTGAGCGTGGGTGACCACCACGGCCTCGATGTCCGCGCCGTCGCAGGGCAGTCCGCGCCAGTTGCGCCGGCGCAGGTCGGCGAGGCCCTGGAAGAGCCCGCAGTCGACCAGGACGCGCGCGTGGTCGCTCTCGACCAGGAACTTGCTGCCGGTGACCGTACCCACGCCGCCCAGGAACGTGAGCAGTGCGGGCCGGGAACGCGCTGCCGGTCGCTCGTCCGGGCCGGGAACCACAGTGTTCATGACGGTCTCCTCATTTTTGGGGCCGATCGGCCCTGGTGGTTCCGCGGTCCCGGTGATGTGCTGGGAGTGACGGGAAGGACCTGCCGGAGACGCGGGGAAGCGGTTCTGGACCGCGCACCGCGCAATCAGGATCCGCGAGAAGCGGGTGAGGCCCTTCCCGTCCCGTCATGTCCGGCCTCCGCGGGACGCACCCTGCGCCGCGGCGGCCCGGTGCCGGGCGATGTCCCCAGCTCCCACACCGGTCGACGGCCTCACCGGGGCCGTGGCCGGCCTCCAGGACGACGGCGGGGTTCCGCGGTCTCTCCCGGACGACGGCGGGTTCCGCGGTCTCCCACAGCCGGGCGAGCACCTCCCCACCGACTCCGTCGTCATGCCGGAACCGGTCGCCGACGGCGACGGCCGTCATGCGTGTGGAGACAGTCATGGTGCCTCTCCCTCCACTGGCCTGTGCCTCCAGCCTGCGGGGATGTGGGCGTCATGCCATGGGCCGAACGGCCCCCAGAAGGGCCTGGGCGTCCTCTCCGGGCGGGTCGTGACGGTGGCGGCAGGGCCGACCGGCCTGTCGGCAGGGACGGAGACGACCTGCCGTGCCGCTGCGCGTTGTCCGAGCCTGAAGGTGCGGCGCACAGGCGCACCCCCCGTTCCGTGCGCCCCCACCGGGGCGCTGTCGAGGGGGCATCAGGGAGGGGAAAGATCATGGCGTCCGTCACCTTCGACAAGGCAACGCGGTGCTTCGCGACGATGGACCACCCGGCCGTCGACGCACTCGATCTGCAGATCGCCGACGGCGAGTTCATGGTCCTGGTGGGTCCCTCCGGCTGCGGCAAGTCCACCACGCTGCGGATGCTCGCCGGGCTGGAGGACGTCGACTCGGGGACGATCCGCATCGGCGACCGGGACGTGACGTACCTGCCGCCCAAGGATCGCGACATCGCGATGGTGTTCCAGAACTACGCCCTCTACCCGCACATGACGACGGCGGACAACATGGGCTTCGCCCTCAAGATCGCGAAGGTGCGCAAGGACGACGTCCGGCGCCGGGTCGCCGAGGCGGCCGGCATCCTCGACCTCGGCGACTATCTCGGCCGCAAGCCGAAGTCGCTGTCCGGCGGTCAGCGCCAGAGGGTCGCGATGGGTCGTGCCATCGTCCGCGAACCGCAGGTGTTCCTCATGGACGAACCGCTGTCCAACCTGGACGCCAAACTGCGTGTCCAGACCCGCACGCAGATCGCCTCGCTGCAACGGCGGCTGGGCACCACCACCGTGTACGTCACCCACGACCAGGTCGAGGCCCTGACCATGGGCGATCGCGTGGCCGTCATGAAGGACGGCGTGCTGCAACAAGTGGGCACACCGAAGGACGTGTTCAGGCGCCCCGCCAACGCCTTCGTCGGCGGCTTCATCGGCTCGCCCGCGATGAACCTCTTCCGCCTCCCCCTCACCGCGGACGGAACCGAACTGGGCGGCCTGCTCCTGCCGTTGCCGCGGCCGGCCCTTCGAGCCTCCCGTGCCGAGGACTCCGCGGAGATCATCCTGGGCGTGCGGCCCGAGCAGTTCGAGATCCTGTCCCCGGAGGACCGGGACACCCCAGGTCTGGAGCTCGTGGTCGACGCCGTCGAGGACACCGGCGCCGTCACCTACCTCCACACGACCGCCAAGGTCGGCCAGGAGGCCGCGCAGGTCGTCGTCCGGACGCCGGGACGGCAGACGTTCGGCAAGGGCGAGGAGCTACGGGTGACCGCCCGCCCGGATGACGTCCACCTCTTCTCGGCGAAGACGGAAAACCGGCTTCCGGTCAACTGAGCGGACTGGGCGGACTGGGCGGACTGGGCGAAGCCGACTGCGGTTCGGCAACGCCCTCAAGGGACGCGGGACAGTGTCATTCTGCGGGCTCCACCGCGTGGGCACGACCAACCACGACGGCGCGGCATACGCCCGACGCCCCATCGCCGCCCCACGGCGCAGCCGCAGATCCGCACAGCCAGCGGAGCGCTTCGGCTCCGTCTGATCGAGCGCCGGCGCCGGAGCCCGCGCGTGTCGGCGACCCGGCCCGCCTGCGCACTTGGGCCGAACGACCCACCGGTCAGGACCGGGCGGCCCGTGGTGCCCCACCGATCCTGCGCCCACGCTGGGATCAGCAGCCCCACGGCCTCCGGAGGGGAACGATGCCCGTCAGCCACGCAACCGCCGTCCTGGACAGGAACGGGCTCAACGCCCTGGTCAAGACCCTCGCCGCCCAGGGACGCACGGTCATCGGCCCGACGGTACGGGACGGCGCGGTGGTCCTGGCCGAGCTCGCCGGCGCCGACCAGCTGCCCTTCGGGTGGGGCACCCGGGTCGAGGCGGGCCAGTACCGCCTGGTCCCGCGCGAGGACGGCGCGGCCTTCGCACACACCACGGGCCCGAAGTCCTGGAAGACGTTCCTGCACCCGCAGCGGGAGAAGCTGTGGAGTACCGACCGCGGGCCCGACGGACACCTCACCGTCACCGAGGAGCGTCCGGAGCAGCCGTCGTACGCCTTCCTCGGCGTACGCCCTTGCGATCTGCGGGCCATCGCGATCCAGGACAGGGTCCTGGCCGGGGGGCACTACCAGGACCGCGGCTATCAGGAACGGCGGGCAGGGGCCTTCCTGATAGCCGCCCAGTGCACCGAGCCGGGAGCCACCTGCTTCTGCGTCTCCATGGGCAGCGGTCCGGCGGCCGACGAGGGCTTCGACCTGGCGCTCACCGAGATCGTGGACGAGTCCGGTCACCGTTTCCTCGTGCGGGTCGGCAGCGAGGCCGGGGCTGAGGTCCTCGCCGGTGTCCCGCACCGTCCGGCCGACCCGGAGACCGAGACCGCGGCCCGTGGCGCCGTGGATGCCGCCCGGGACCGTATGGGCCGGGCCATGCCGCCCGTGGACCTCCGCAGGCTGATGGGCGAGAGCCTGGAGGCCGACCGCTGGGACGACGTCGCCGCCCGCTGTCTGACCTGCGGCAACTGCACGATGGCGTGCCCCACCTGCTTCTGCACCACCACGGAGGAGGTCACCGACCTCACCGGCGACCACGCCGAGCGCTGGCAGCGCTGGGACTCCTGCTTCGACCTCGACTTCTCGTACCTCCACGGCGGCTCGGTGCGTTCCTCGTCGCGCAGCCGCTACCGCCAGTGGATGACCCACAAGCTCGGCACCTGGCACGAGCAGTTCGACAGCTCCGGCTGTGTGGGCTGCGGACGCTGCATCGCCTGGTGCCCGGTCGGCATCGACATCACGGAGGAGGCCGCGGCCCTGCACGACGAACTCGCCGAGCACGGGACGGAACCGGAACGAGGGGAGAAGGAGCGATGACGTCGATCACCCTCATGGACACGATCCTCCCGGCCGAGCACCGGGAGCGGCTGATGGGCCTCGCCCGCGAGGTCTCGTTCGACGTGGGCACCCGCCTGTTCGAGGAGGGCACCCGGGCCGACCGGTTCTGGATCGTGCGGACGGGCGTCGTCGCCCTTGATCTGCATGTGCCCGGTCGCCGCTCGCCCGTCATCGAGTCACTCGGACATGGCGAACTGGTCGGCTGGTCCTGGCACTTCGCGCCGTACGCCTGGCAGTTCGGTGCCGAGGTCACCCATCCGGTGCGGGCCTGGGAGTTCGACGCGGCGGCCGTGCGGGAGATGTGCGCAGCCGACCCCGAGTTCGGCCGAGCGGTCGCGGTCTGGGTCGGCCGGGTGATCGCCCACCGGCTGCACGCGGCCCGCATCCGGCTCCTCGATCTGTACGCCCCCTACGGCAGCGGCGGCCAGTCGTGACCACCATCCCCATGCCGTACCAGGTGACCCGGGTGCGCGACGAGACGGCCGACACGGTCAGTCTCACACTGACGCCCGCGGGTCCGGCGACGCTCGCGCCCTTCCTGCCCGGGCAGTTCGCCATGGTGTACGCCTTCGGGGTCGGCGAGATCCCCGTCTCGGTGTCCCGCATCGACGGTCACGAGCTGGTACACACCGTCCGCTCGGTCGGCGCGGTGTCGGCAGCCCTGTGCGCGCTCCGGCCGGGCGCGCAGGTCACCCTGCGCGGACCGTTCGGCACCGGCTGGGACCTAAATCGAGCGGTGGGCCAGGACGTGCTGGTCGTCGCGGGCGGAATAGGCCTGGCCCCGCTGCGGCCCGTGGTCCTGGCCGCGCTGGCCGCCCCGCACGCGTACGGCCGACTGAACCTCCTGGCCGGTGCCCGCACCCCCGAGGACCTCCTCTACGCCCGTCAGATCGGCGCCTGGACGGCAGCCCACGGCCCCCCGCACTGCGCGGTGACCGTCGACCGCCCCTCCCCCGGCTGGCGTGGCCACGTCGGGGTCGTCACCACGCTGCTGGGCGGCGCCCGGTTCGCGCCGGAGAACACCACGGCGTACGTCTGCGGCCCCGAGGTGATGATCCGCGCGACCGCCCGTGACCTGCTTCAGCACGGCCTTCCCGCCCACCGGATCCGGGTCTCGCTGGAACGCAACATGCGCTGCGCCACCGGTCACTGCGGCCACTGCCAGCTGGGCGGTGTCCTGGTGTGCCGGGACGGTCCGGTGATCGGCTGGGACAGGGCCGAATCCCTGCTGTCCGTACGGGAGTTGTGACATGCCTGCCCCCACGCTCGCGGTGTTCAAGCTGGCGTCCTGCGACGGCTGCCAGCTCACGCTCCTGGACTGCGAGGACGAGCTTCTCGCCCTGGCCGGGCAGGTGGAGATCGCCCACTTCCTGGAGGCCTCCAGCGATGTGCGGCCCGGTCCGTACGACCTCACGCTCGTCGAGGGGTCGGTCACCACGCCCGCCGACACGGAACGGATCCGGGAGATCCGCGCACAGTCCCGCTTCCTGGTGACCATCGGCGCGTGCGCGACCGCCGGGGGCATCCAGGCGCTGCGGAACTTCACGGACGTGCAGGAGTTCACGCGGACCGTCTACGCCCGCCCCGACTACATCGACACCCTCGCCACCTCCACACCCGTGTCGGCGCACGTGAACGTGGACTTCGAACTGCGCGGCTGCCCCATCGACCGCGGCCAACTCCTCGAAGTCATCACCGCCTTCCTGGCCGGCCGCAAGCCGGACGTCCCGAACCACAGCGTCTGCTTCGAGTGCAAGCGCCGCGGCACGGTCTGCGTCACCGTCGCGCACGGCACACCCTGTCTCGGTCCGGTCACGCACGCCGGATGCGGGGCGATCTGCCCCGCGTACGGCCGCGGCTGCTACGGCTGCTTCGGCCCCTCCGGGTCGGCGAACCTGCCCGCCCTGATCCCGCTGCTGCGCCGCGACGGCATGGACGACCGCGACACCGAACGCTTCCTGCACACGTTCAACGCCGCCGCCTTCGACAAGGAGTTGAACCCGTGACCCACCGAGGCTCCCGCGTCCTGCACGTCGGCTCACTCGCCCGCGTGGAGGGCGAGGGCGCCCTGCACCTGCGCGTCGTCGGGGACCGGGTCGAGGAGGCCCGGCTGCAGATCTACGAACCGCCCCGCTTCTTCGAGGCGTTCCTGCGCGGCCGCTCCTACACCGAGCCGCCGGACATCACGGCGCGGGTGTGCGGGATTTGCCCGGTGGCGTACCAGATGAGCGCGTGCGCGGCGATCGAGGACGCATGCGGGGTGACGATCGACCCTGTGATCCGGGACCTGCGCAGGCTGTTGTACTGCGGTGAGTGGATCGAGAGTCACACCCTGCATATCTATCTGCTGCACGCCCCGGACTTCCTGGGCCGCGCGAGCGCGATCGATCTGGCGCGTACGCACCGGGCCGAGGTGGAGCGGGGGCTGCGGCTGAAGAAGGCGGGCAACTCCCTCATGGAGCTGCTGGGCGGGCGGGCGATCCATCCCGTGAACGTACGCCTCGGCGGTTTCCATCGAGCACCTCTGCCGGACGAACTCAGGCCGCTTGCACAGGAGTTGCGGAAGGCGCTCGACGATGCCCTGGAGACCGTGCGCTGGGTCGCGGACTTCGAGTTCCCGGACGCGACCGTCGACGCCGACCTTCTCGCGCTGGCCGCCCCGGACACGTACGCGATCGAGAGCGGCACGCCGACGCTGCTCCGCACCGACGGGACCACCGGCTCCTTCCCGGTACGGGACTTCACCGACCGCGTCGTCGAGACCCAGGTCGAGCACTCCACCGCACTCCACGCCCGGCTCGACGGGCGCGGGCATCTCACCGGCTCCCTCGCCCGGTTCGCGATCAGCGGCCGTCGGCTGTCACCGGTGGCGCTTGAGGCGGCCGTGGCGGCCGGGCTGGGCGATCCCCGCGAGGGCACGGTCTGCCGCAACCCCTTCCGCTCGGTGCTGGTCCGGGCGGTGGAGGTGGTGTACGCCGTCGACGAGGCGCTGCGCATCATCGACGCCTACGAGGCCCCCTCCCGTCCGTACGTCGAGGTGCCGCCGGTCGCGGGCACCGGCCACGGCGCGACCGAGGCCCCCCGCGGTCTGCTCTACCACCGCTACCGCCTGGACGCCGAAGGTGCCGTCACCGACGCCCGCCTCGTGCCGCCCACCGCGCAGAACCAGGGTGCCATCGAGGCCGATCTGGCCCGGATCGCCCAGACGGCGATCGCCGAACACGACGCGAGCGACGAGGAGTTGACGTATCTGTGCGAGCGGGCCATCCGCAACCACGACCCGTGCATCTCCTGCTCCACCCACTTCCTCGACCTCACGGTCGACCGCGCCTGACCTTCCGAGGAGGAGACCATGCAGGGTAGCCCGCACATAGTGAGCGATGTGATGACGCACACCGTCGTCGCCGTGGGCCGCGACGCCCCGTTCAAGGACATCGTCAAGCTGATCCAGCAGTGGAAGGTCAGCGCCCTTCCCGTGCTGGAGGGCGAGGGCCGGGTGATCGGCGTCGTCTCGGAGGCCGATCTGCTGCCCAAGGAGGAGTTCCGCGACAGCGACCCCGACCGGCAGACCCAGATGCGCCGCCTGCCCGACCTCGCCAAGGCCGGCGCGCTGACCGCAGGGGAACTGATGAGCGCCCCGGCGGTCACCGTGCACGCCGACGCCACCCTGCCCGAGGCGGCTCGCATCATGGCCCTGCGCAAGGTCAAACGACTGCCCGTCGTCAACGACGTGGGCATGCTTGAAGGCGTCGTCAGCCGGGCGGACCTGCTCAAGGTGTTCCTCCGGGACGACGAGGAACTCGCCGAAGAAGTGCGCCGTGAGGTTGTCGACCGCCTGTTCCCCGAGGCCGCCGACCATGTACGGGTCGAGGTCGCCGAGGGTGTCGTCACCCTCACCGGGTGGGTCGACGGCGCCCTACCGGTGACGGTGGTGGAGCGTCTGGCTCGCGCCGTCGAGGGCATCGTCGACGTCCAGTGTCATCTCTCCACCGCACCTGCCCGGAGTGACCCGCAGTGAAGTACCTCGACGAATACCGCGACCCGGCGCTGGCCCGCCGACTCCTCGATGAGCTGCGCCGCACCGCGACGCGCCCCTGGCGGATCATGGAGGTGTGCGGCGGGCAGACCCACACCCTGGTCCGGCAGGGCATCGACGAACTGCTCCCCGTCGGGATGCGGATGATCCACGGACCGGGCTGCCCGGTGTGCGTCACCCCGCTGGAGACCCTGGACCGGGCGATGGCCATCGCGGCCCGCCCGGGTGTGATCTTCACCAGCTTCGGCGACATGCTGCGCGTGCCCGGATCCGACACCGACCTGCTGTCGCTGCGGGCGCGCGGCGCCGACGTCCGCGTCGTCTACACACCGATGGACGCGGTCCGCGTCGCCCAGGAGCGCCCGGACCACGAAGTGGTCTTCCTCGCCGTCGGGTTCGAGACCACCGCGCCCGCCAACGCCATGGCCGTGCTGCACGCGGCCCGCCTGGGCCTCGCGAACTTCTCGATGCTGGTCAGCCACGTCCTCGTCCCGCCCGCGCTGACCGCACTGCTCGACGACCCCGACTGCGAGGTGCAGGCCTTCCTCGCCGCCGGGCACGTCTGCGCGGTGATGGGCTGGCGCGAGTACGAACCGATCGCGCGGGAGTACCACGTGCCGATCGTGGTCACCGGGTTCGAGCCGCTCGACCTGCTGGAGGGCATCCTGATGGCCGTACGGCAACTGGAGTCCGGCCGGTCCGAGGTCGAGAACCAGTACGTACGAGCCGTACGCCGCTCAGGCAACACGGAGGCGCAGGACGCCGTCGCCACGGTGTTCCGCGTCACCGACCGCGCGTGGCGCGGCATCGGCGCACTGCCCGACAGCGGACTCGAACTCACCGCCGCCTACGCGCGGTTCGACGCCGCCCGCCGCTTCGAGGTAGGCGGACTGCGGCCGGTCGAGGACCCCGAGTGCATCGCCGGCGCCATCCTCACCGGCGCCCGGCTGCCCACCGACTGCGCGGCCTACGGCACCCGCTGCACACCCCGCCATCCGCTCGGCGCGCCGATGGTCTCCGCCGAAGGAACCTGCGCCGCCTTCCACGCGGCCGGTCGCACGAAGGAAGTGACGTCGCCATGACCATCGAATGCCCCGCTCCCCGTCACGAGGAGGAGGTCGTCCTGCTGGGGCACGGCGCCGGAGGCCGACTGAGCGCCGAACTCCTCAGCACACTGGTGCTGCCCGCTTTCGGCGACCGGAGCGGCCCATTGGAGGACGCGGCGCTCCTGCCGGGCCACCCCGAACTGGTGGTGAGCACGGACAGTTTCGTCGTCAGTCCGCTGTTCTTCCCCGGAGGGGACATCGGCTCGCTCGCGGTGCACGGCACCATCAACGACCTCGCGATGCGCGGCGCGTGGCCGCTGGCCCTGTCCGTGGCCCTCATCATCGAGGAAGGGCTCCCGCTGTCCGAACTCCACTCGGTCCTCCAGTCGTTGGGCAAGGCAGCGCACGCCGCCGAAGTGCCCGTGATCACGGGTGACACCAAAGTCGTCGGCAGAGGTGCGGTCGACAAGGTGTTCATCAACACCACCGGCATCGGACAGCGCCCCGGCGCGCTGTATCCGTCCGCCGCGCTCGCCCGCCCCGGCGACGCCGTCCTTCTCTCCGGCCCGATCGGACTGCACGGCACCACCGTGCTCTCCACCCGCGAAGGGCTTGGCTTCGAAAGTGACATCGCCTCGGACAGCCAACCCCTGCACCGCCTCGTCCGCGCCTTGGCACCACTCGGCGAACACGTCCACACCCTGCGCGACCCGACCCGCGGCGGACTCGCCGCATCCCTGAACGAGATCGCCCGCGACTCGTCCGTCGCCGTCGAGATCGAGGAGAACGCCCTCCCAGTTCCGGCATCGGTCGCCTCCGCCTGCGACCTCCTTGGCCTCGACCCCCTGATCGTCGCCAACGAAGGCTGCCTGGTCGCCTTCGTCGCACCCTCGGCCGCCGACGAAGCACTCGCCGCCATGCGTTCGGTCCCCGAGGGCGGGAAAGCGGTCCGCATCGGTGACGTCCTGGCGGACGGGCCGGGCGGCGGCCGGGTGACGCTGCGCACGCTGGTCGGCGCCCGGCGTGTGGTGGACATGCCGCTGGGCGAGCAACTCCCGCGCATCTGCTGACCACTGGATCATCCACCGACGATCGACAGGACGTTGGAGAGGCACAGGGACAAAGCTCCCCCAGGGACACAGACGGCGGGGCGCTCCGGGGCGATCACAGCCGCCATGGCGCTCCGCCTTCCCCTGGCCTGGGCCGGCCAGAACCTGCCAGGTCCGGTGTGCCGGGCGTGCTTGCGCAGCGGGTCCTTGTCCGGACCGTGCTCGCAGCGCCTCACGAAGAACACCATCACCGTTCCGTTTGCGCGAGTCGAGGCGCCTGGCGCCATCGTCAGGCGGGCTCCGGGAGGTGTCCGAGGTGCTCGACGACGCGCTCACGCAGTACGAGGTACTCCTCCCAGCGGCGGGGGAGCGGGCCCGGCGGGCGTTGGACGACACGGGTGCCGGTGACGGTCTCGCCATGCTCGAACTGTTCGTTGGTCAGATCGAGTTCCACGCCGCTGGGCAGGCGGTTCCACCAGTGGAAACCGCGCGGGGATCCGTCGCGGTACACCTCGCCGACGAGGAGATCACCGCCGAATATGTCGTTCACGATCAGGGCCGTCACGTCGCAGTGTCCCCACGCCGGGTTGTCCGGTCGCCATTCGGCCTGGTCGTCGGGTGAACAGGTGTCGGCGGCCCAGGCGGCGCGCAGGGCCTTGTCGAGGTCGAGCAGGTTCCAAGGAGTCACCCCACCAGCATCACAGTCACCACTGACATCGGGGTCGCACAGGATCTCTTGCGGACCACACCACCCGAGGCCGACGAACACCTACGGTCAAGGATTCGATCGCGCGGCCCGAGGGGGCGATCAGCCCGCCGACCGAGGAACTCGACGCGGCGGCGCCCGGACGAAGCGCGCTATGGAGGTATCAAGAGCCTGTTCAGTGCACATACTTGATGATGCGGGGAGGACGTCCCGCTGTGGCCTGACGGGGGGCAACATGGTGAGTGGTGTCGGCAAGGGACTGAGCAAGGTCGAAGTGAAGCTCAGATGGGACCCGAGTCCGTTCGGGGAACCGCCTCGGCATCTCGACATCATCGCCGCGACCTACTCGGTGGACGGCCCTTACGGGCGACCGGTGTACGTCGTCCACTCCGAGAGCCGCTCGCCGGACGGCACGATCAACATGAGCCGGCACAGCGAGACCGGGCTGGGCTTCGGGTTCGTCGAGGCGATGGTGCTGGAGTTCGATCGGATGTCCTCCGCCTACGGTCGGGTAGTGGTCGGCGTGGCCGTCCACCAGGACGGTGGCCCCCGTGTATTCGGCGACATAACCGGCGCCGGGGTGCTCGTCGTCGAGGGCTACCGGCAACTGCTGGCGGAGGACTTCACGGGCGTCGCCGATGCCACGGCCGCGACGGTCGCCGAGTTCACCAGGGACGCGTCCGGAGCGTGGGAGTTCCGGGAGATGGTGCGGGGGTTCGACAGCGACCCGGTGCTGTTCACCGCGGAGATGGGCAGCATTCGGCAGTGACGTCGGCCCGATGCCCTGCCTCGCCGCGCTGAGCACTTCACGATGCCGAGCATTCTGGCGGCGGCCTCGCCAGGGCAAGTGCCCGCGGGGGCCGGGACGCCACGGCCAACACAGCAGCTTCCCCGTTTGGACACCTCAGGTGCGGGTGAGCCGGACGCCGCCGGACCGTCCTCCTGCCGCGCCAAGTCGGCAGCGTAGGGCGATGGATCCGCCCCAGACAGATGGGCGGAGCCTCCGGTCGGGGAGGTGGCAGCCCTGTTCGTTGTCGTCGGTCTCCGAGACGTATGCAGTGACTTTGGAGAGGCGCTGATCAGCCGTTCACTGCTGGAGGACGGCGGGGCGGGGGCTGGACACGACCGCCTGGCCGTCGCAGGCCGTTCGGCCTGTGTCCTCATCCCGCCGCCGATGGACTTGGCGAGACCGCGCTGTTCGCCTGCGGGGTGAGGACGACCTGCGGCTGGCCCGCGACCGGGGGCGGCGGAGTCGTGTCTCGGGCCGGGAGCTTGGGCGAGGTGGTCTGCTGGACGATGGCCTGGTCGAAGTCGACCAGGCCGGTCTTCTCCAGGACTGTGATGTGGTCCAGGACGGTGTCGTTGACCTGGTCGGCCAGGGCGCGGATCAGTGAGTTCTTCGTGGTGGTGCGGACGTTCGCGATCGTGGGGAGGAGCTGGCCGTTCGTCGCGCGGAGGATGGTGGCCATGTCGGTGTCGAACTGCTTGCCGCTGTCCGCGTTCAACCGGCTTACGAAGCCCTGTTGTTGTGGCGCCGGCTGGTCGGGCAGTGTGATGTTCAGTTGGATGGCGGTTTCGCGGCAGGCGGCGTCCAGTGAGGCATGCCCGTCGATCAGGTGCTCCCCGGCGGCCTTGACCGCTTTGGTCGTGCCCTTCTGTAACGCCATCTGACCGACGGGGTACTCCCACAGTCCGGCCGCACGCACCAGGACGACGAAGTCCCGGTCAGCTTCCGTCATCGGTCCGGTCGCCGGGTGGGCGATGACCCGGTCGGGCGAGCTGGTGACCTTCTGGACTCCGAGCATGGCTGGGTAGATGAGCGAGCCGAGGGTGAGGGCGAGCGCACCGCCGACGAAGAGAGTTCCCGCTGCCTTCCGCGAAACGAGCACCGCGTCTCCTGCTCCGGTCCGGGATCGCGCACGTACAGGAGTACGGATACGGGGGGTCGTAGAATCTTTCGGATTCGTAATGAATTCGCAAAATCGATCGATGTTCGGTGCCTTGTCGGACGGCCGAGCGAGTCCGGAGACGGCCGCACCGGGACGAGGCGGACGCATCAGGGCAGGCCGGCTCAGGCGTCAGTGTCGGTGTCGGTCCTGCTGGCCGGGGGAGCTTGGGCGGATGGTCGTCCACTACTCTTGAAGAGTTCTTCAATTCGCTAGTTGCCATGTCGGTCAGGTCGTAGGGGAGGTGGTCCTCGGTGGGTGGTTTCACCGAGGCCGTGCTGGAGCGGGTGCGCGCGGCGCGTACCGCACTGTCGGCGGCTTTGGAGGCCGAGGACGCCTACGAGGTGGCGGTGGCGCAGGACGAGCTGGACGACGCGCTGCGGGTGGCGCGACGGCACGGTATCGATGCCGGCGCGGACCTGTCGGAGAGTTCGGAGGGTAAGGGGTGATCGGGGTGACGGTTCCGCTGTACGAGGCGAAGGCGGAGTTCTTCCGGATGCTCGGGCATCCGGTACGGATCCGTGTGCTGGAGCTGCTGCAGGACGGCCCGAAGCCGGTGCGGGAGCTGCTGGCGGAAATCGAGGTCGAGCCGTCGAACCTGTCGCAGCAGCTGGCAGTGCTGCGCCGCTCCGGGATCGTCACCGCCACCCGTACCGGGTCGACGGTCATCTACGAGCTGGCCGGCGGCGACGTGGCCGAGCTGCTGGCCACCGCCCGGCGGATCCTGTCCGTGCTGCTGGCCGGACGGCAGGACCTGCTCGACGAACTGCGCCGAACGGAAGCAGCGCGGTGACCGGCGACGCCCGCCGCTTCCGGATGCCCTGGCACCGGGACAGGCCCGCCGCGGCGATCGAGCACGTACGAGCCCCTTTGCGGCGGCACGTCACCTCGGTGCGGGTGGGGCCCGACGCGGTACGCGAGGCCCGCGAGAGCGTGGCCGGACAGTTCACCGAGGCCGGCGTCGCCCCGGAGTCCGCCTTCGCGGACGCGGTGCTGCTGGTGGTCAGCGAACTGGTCACCAACGTGCTGCGGCATGCCGCGCACTCACCGTTCACCGACGTGGGGATAACCGTCGCCGGCCACACACTGGTCATCAGCGTCGCTGACATCGAGCCGCGCCTGCCGGATCTCACCCTCGAAGGCATGGGCGCCGGACTGCGGATGGTCGCTGAACTGGCCGCCGACTACGACGGAGAGCTCAGCGCCGAACCGGCCGTCGACCACGTCGGCAAGGTCGTCCTCGTCCGCTTCGAGATCCCCCAGTAGGCAGACACGGCACGACGAAGGAAGGGAATGACATTGTGAGCGATGCCGACAAGCGCAAGCCCCGGGACGCGGAGGACCAGAAGCAGCGTGGCGTCGCGCTGCGCGCCGGCTTCTACATCTTCGGCACCCACCTGTTCGCCGGGTTCGTGTGGCTGCTGTTCTATCTGGGCGAGCACGCCAACAAGTAGCCGGGCCTCGGCCACCGCACAAGTAGGGGCAGCCCGGAGTTCGCAAGGGCCCACCGGCCCCCATGTGGATCCTGGTCGGCCCTGGTGCACCGCGTTCCGCTTCGAGATGATCAAGCATGCTCGTGGGCGGCCGCCACTCCCCCGGACGGTCGTCCACGGGACGGCGAGGCGGATTACCCTGTCGCCGGCTGAAGACCTCTTCAATTGGACAGTTGCCATGGCCACTAGGTGATGGGGAGAAAGGACGGCCGGAGTTGATCGCTGTTGTGGGGCATCCCGATCTCAGCGCTTCGACGCTCGTGCTGCTGGAGGACGAGCTGCGCTCCCGGCTGACCTCATTCGCCGAGGCGGGCCGGGCGGGACTCGTCCGCGCGGGGCGGGGGCTGCCGGTGGCGTTCGGGCGGGCCGCCCGTAGGGCGGGGCTGGCGCTGGTGACGGTGCTGCCGTCGTACGGCGGTGTGCCCGCGCCGATGGCCGAGCCGGACCGGAAAGCGGCGGGCGAGCTGCTGTTGCTGTCCGAGCAGGTGCGGCTGGTGGAATTCGATCCGGGCGACCGTGGTGCCTGTGTGGCGGCGGACGAGAGCCTGCTGCGTTCGTGTGTGCGCGTGCTGGCGATCTGGGACGGCAGGCCGTCGAGCGGCCGGGACTGGACGGCGCATCTGGTGGCGTACGCCCGCAGCCATGGAGTCGATGTCGAGGTGCTGTGGCCGTCGGCGGCCGAGCACGAGGCCGCTTGTGGGGAGCTGCCATGACCGCCCGGCCGTCGGGTCCCTTGTCTGGCACGCAGATGATCGAGCTGGACCAGGAGGAGTCGCTCAAACTGCTCGCGAGCGTATCCATGGGACGTGTGGGCTTCACCCACCAAGCCCTCCCGGTGATCCGCCCGGTCAACCACCTCGTGAACGACGACGGCGACATCGTCATCCGCACGCATGCCGGGGCCGCGCTGCTGGCCTCCGCATCGGCGTCGGAGGTGGTGGTGTACGAGGCCGACCGGATCGATGAGGACACGCACGCGGGGTGGAGCGTGATGGTGACCGGCCGGGCGAGCCGCGTGAGTGACCCGCAGGCGCTCTCCCGCTACCACGCCGAGCTCACGCCCTGGATCAACACGGAGATGGAGCACGTGGTCCTCATCCAGGCCGAGCTGGTGACCGGCTACCGGCTCGTGCACTGAGACCGCCGCCGGGCCGACGGATCACAGATCGTTGCCCGCGTAGGAGAGGTTGAAACTCTTGTTCGTCAGCGGGAAGTCGGGGACGATCGTGTCCGCCAACGCGACCGGCAGGGCGGGCCAGTTGAAGAAGGACGGGTCGACCGGCTTCACGCGGGCCAGGGTGCCGTCTGGGGCGAGTTCGACACGGGTGGCGATGGTGCCGCGCCAGCCTTCCACCAGACCCACACCCGTTCGGGGACCGGTGCCGGGGAAGGGTGCGGGTGCCAGTACGGCGGCGGGTGCGCTGAGTCCTTCGGCGAACTGTGCAATCAGAGCAAGGGATACGTCGATCTCCTCGGCGCGGACCAGGAAGCGGGCCAGGACATCGCCGCTGTCGTGCACGGGGACGCTGAGCTGTGCGCCGTAGTCGGTGAACGGATGCGCGATGCGGGCGTCGTCGGGGATGCCGCTGGCGCGGGCGACATAGCCGAGGCAGCCGATCTCCCGTGCCGCGGCGGTGTGCAGGATGGCGGTGCCGGTGAAGCGGTCGCGGACGGTGGAGTGGCCCAGGGCCAGGTCAGTGATCTCGCGGATGTCCTCGCCGATCGCCTTCAGGCGCACGGGGTCGGGCAGGGTGCGCAGGGCGGCGCCGCCGGGGACGACGCCGCCGCGCAGCAGCCGGTGTCCGGTGATCTCCTTGTTGAGACGCAGGAGTTGCTCGCGCACCCGCTGGGCGTGGGCGTTGAGGATGCCGTGGCCGACGTCGTTGCAGAGCATGCCGAGGTCGGCGACGTGGTTGTGGACGCGCTCCAGTTCCAGCAGCAGTGCGCGGGCGCGCTGGGCCTCGGGCGGGGCTTCGGTGCCGGTGGCCTCCTCCACCGCCAGGCAGTAGGCGAGGGCGTGGCCGACGGCGGTGTCGCCGCTGATGCGTTCGGCGAGCGGCAGGCCGGCGGCCACAGAGCGACCCTGGAACAACTTTTCCACACCTCTGTGGACGAACCAGAGACGGGCCTTGAGCTTGAGGATGGTCTCGCCGACCACGGAGAAGCGGAAGTGACCGGGTTCGATCAGACCGGCATGCACGGGCCCGACGGGGATCTCGTACACACCATCCCCCTCTACTTCCAGGAAGGGGTACGGCCCTTCCTGCTCGCCGAAGGCTGGCGGGGAGCCGGCTTTGGGGCGCATCGGGTACCAGCCGCGGGGCCAGTGGAAGTGGCGGACGAGGCGGCGCGGGAGCGGGTGGTCAAGGGGGACGATGCCGAACAAGTCGCGCATCTCGCGCTCGAACCGGCCTGCGGGGAAGGAGAGATGGGCGAGGGTCGGCACGGCCTCGGGCCCATTCGGTGCGAGGCGGACGTGGAGTTCGGTGCGGGTGTCGGGCGGGCCGGACACGAACAGATACACCACCCGCATGCCCTGCTCGTCATGGTGCGCGGCGACCAGGGCGAGCCGGTTGCCTTGGGTAAGCAGGTCCTCTGCGTGCTGGGGCAGGGTAGTGGGGCTGACCTGGTACGTCTTGCGCATGGCGTCAGTGGCCTCCGATCGCCTGGGCGGCGTCGTGCAGCAGGTCGGTGAGCGGGCCGGTGGCGATACCCAGGGCGGCGCAGGCGGCCAGGCCGAGCGCGAGCGGCCACGCGGCCGGCGTGGCTGAGGCGTCCGTGTCGGCCGGTTCCCCGGGGCCCAGGAGCATCCGGGCCGTACGGGCAGCGAGCGCCGCGAAAGCCACCAGTACGAGCAGCAGGGCCACCGCCGTGGCCAACTCCAAGCCGGAGCCGGCGGCGAATCCGGCGCGGGCGATGCCCAGTTCGGAGGCGAACAGGCTGAACGGCGGAAAACCGAGCAGCGCCGCCACAGCCAGTCCGAACACCCCGCCCAGCCAGGGCACTTGGGTGACCAGCCCGCGCACCCGCCCGATCCGGCTGGTACGCGTCAGCTGCAGGATCCGCCCGGAGGCGCAGAAGGCGACGGACTTGGCGAGCCCGTGTCCGGCGATGTGCAGCAGGGCGACGGACAGGGCGAGCGGGCTGCCGATCGCCGTGGCCAGGGCGATCAGGCTCATGTGCTCCATGCTGGAGTAGGCCAGCATCCGCTTGTAGTCGCGTTGAGCGAGCAGCAGGGCGGCGGCGAGCGCGAGCGTCAGCAGGGCGATTCCCGCCAGCAGGGCCTGGGTGAAGCCGGGGCCGAGGGCGGCGTCGGCGATGACCCGGTAGCGCAGGATCGCGGTGAAGGCGACCGACAGCAGCACGCCGGACATCAGCGCGGACACGGGTGCGGGGGCCTGGCTGTGGGCGTCGGGCAGCCAGGCGTGCAGCGGGACGAGGCCGGCCTTGGCGCCGAAGCCGAGCACGACCAGGGAGATGCCCAACCGGGTGACCGCCGGGTCCAGCTGGTCGGCACGGGCCACGAGCGTGGGCCAGTCCAAGGCCCAGGCCTCGGCGACACCCGCCTGCCGGGCGGCGTAGTAGATGAGCACGGTGCCGAGGAAGGCGAGGGCGATGCCGGCCGAGCAGATCACCACGTACTTCCAGGCCGCCTCCACGGACGTACGGGTGTGGCGGTGGCCGACCAGGAAGGCGGTGACGATGGTGGTGGCCTCGATCGCGACCCACAGCACGCCGAGGTTGGCGGTGACGACGGCCAGGCACATCGCGCCGAGGAACGCCTGCACAAGAATGTGGTAGCGCCACACCGTCTGGTCGGTGGCGCGTCCCGCGGCCCGCTCGCCCGCCAGATACGCCGGTGCCGAGCCGCAGGCGATCAGCGCGACGGCACCCACCACGAGCAGCATCCACGCGGTCAGCGCGTCGGCACGCAGCAGGCCGGAGTATGCGGCCACGGGCCCGTTGCCGATGACGTCAGCGGCCAGGATCGCACCGCAGGCCAGGATCACCGCCGGAGATACCAGTCCGGTCCAGTCGGCCGGATGGCGCCTCCGCGCCCGGAGAGCAGCGACCGGGCCACCGGGCGCAGAGGCGTCTCCTGAGTCCCCCCTGTCATCTGTCACGCGCGCTGCCCCTCGCGCGGTTCCACGGGGAGAGCCGGCGGCGGCCTTCTCCACCAGTCGTGGACGACGATCCCTTTCGCGGCGGACGGCCGGCACCTCGCGAGTGGTTCCGCGAGTAGCGCGTGCGGTGAGGGTGTACCCGGCCGCCACGGCAAGCGGTGCGGCGGCGGGCGCGGTCAGGAGCGCGGCGGTCGACATCGCGTTCATCAGTCGTGCAGCTCCCGCAGGTCGTCGATGTCGGTGGTACCGAACGCCTCCCGCATCCGGGTGGTGAGGATCTGCAGCACCAGTACCGCCAGCAACACATCGAAGGAGACACCGAGTTCGACGATCAGCGGCACCCCGGAGGTGGCGAGGAAGGCGGTGGCGGTGATGCCGTTGTCCAGCAGGAGGAAGCCGACCACCTGGGCCAGCGCCCGCCGTCGGGTGACCAGCACGAAGAAGCCGATCAGGACGACGGCGAGGCCGACCGGCAGCGCACGGGTCGCCGGGGTCGGATGCAGTTCGGTCAGCGGGCGGGCCACCGCGTAGGCGAGCAGGGTGAGCGCGGCGGCGGTGAGCAGGGAGGCGGCGACGTTCACCAACGGCTGGGCCTCCCGTACCTCCTCGCTGTAGTCGCGTTTGGGCGCGAGCGTCGCCAGGGCCCGGCGGATCAGGTAGGGCAGGACCCCGGCCCGCAGGACGCCGATCCCCAGCCCGACGATGACCAGCTCCCACCGCTCCTCATGCGCGCCGAGCAGCACCGCGATCGCGGCGAGGGCCATGCCTTGCAACGCGAAGAGGCGGACGATCGCGGCCAGTTCGCGCCGCCACAGCACGACCACGGCCGCCAGCAGGAAGGCACCGCAGGCCAGGTCGAGAAGCTGGGTGAACAGACTCTCGCTCATGATCCTCCGCTCAGGAAGTACGAGGACGTCACCGCGAGCAGCGCCAGCAGGAAGGACCCGGCGAGCAGTTCGGGCACCTTGAACAGGCGCACCTTCGCCCAGAACACTTCGGCCGCCGCCAACACCGCGCCCAACAACACCAGCTTCGCCGCGAACGCCACCAGGGCCACGACCAGGGCGGCCCAGGAGATACTCGTGGCGATCCCCCACGGCACGAACAGCGACGACAGCAGGCCCAGCAACAGGGTGAGCCGCATCTGGGCGCCGAGTTCGACCAGCGCCAGGTCCGGGCCCGCGTACTCCAGCACCATCGCCTCGTGGATCATGGTGAGTTCGAGGTGGGTGGAGGGGTTGTCCACCGGAATCCGCCCAGTCTCGGCGAGGACGGCGACTGCGAGCGCCGCCGTGGCCAGCAGGCCGGCCGGGGAGGCAAGGCGGCCCGGTTCGTGGACCGCGCCGGAGACGATGGACGCCAGGTTGGTGGTTCCGGCCGGTATCGAGAGGGCGAACACCGACAGCAGGATGGTCGGCTCCACCAGGGCGGCCACCGTCATCTCCCGGGAGGCGCCCATCCCGCCGAACGCGGTGCCGGTGTCGAGCCCGGCCAGTGCGAGGGTGAGCGTGCCGAGCGCGATCAGCGCCACCACCACGATCAGGTCGGCGTGGGAGCTGACCGGGGTGTCCGTGGACAGCAGCGGTACCAGGGCGGCGGCCACGACGGTGGTGGCCACCAGCAGCGCGGGTGCCGTGCGGAAGGCGGGCCCGGTGCCCACCGGGGTGATCGGCTCCTTCCGCAGCAACTTCCGTGCGTCCCGCCAGGGTTGCAGCACTCCGGCGCCGGCCCGGCCTTCGAGTCGCGCCCGGACCTGCCGCATCCACCCGGTCAGCAGTGGGGCCCCGGCGACGACCACGACGACCTGGCCCGCGACGGCCGCATACCCGATCCTGTTCATCACCAGCCCACCGCCAACGCCAACAGCAGGACGACCAGGCCGACGAAGCCGTAGCCGAGGTAGAGGTGCACGCTGCCGCCCGCGAGCCGACGCGCCGCCCGTCCGGCACCGGCCAGCGCGCTCAGCACCGGCTCGTACAGCCGGTGTTCGATCCGGTCGGGCACCGCGCGGGAGAAGCGCACCCGCTCCACCAGGTACGACGACTCGCGCACCGGTGTGACGTCCACGTCCTGCTCGGGGGCGAGGACGTCGTCGAATACCCGCTGGAGCGGCTCGGCGAACGAGGTCGCCGTATAGGCCATGCGCGGGGTGGGCGCCCCGCCGCCGCAGTCCCACAGCCGCGCGTTCACCCGGCGCCGACGGCGCGCGTACAGCCGGGGCAGACCGGCCGCGAGCATGAGCGCGGCGGTGAGCCCCGCGACGATCCACAGAGGCGACAGCGACGCGGAGATGCTGGCAAGCCGCACCTTCAGCCCTCCGCCCGACACCGCCCCACTGCCCGGCAGCCCTACCGAACCCACCGCCCGGTCCAGCCCGTCGCCCAGCAGCCCCGGCACCAGCGCCAGACCCGCGCATCCGGCGGTGAGCAGGCCCATCCCGGCAAGCATGGGCAGCGGTGATTCCTTGGCCGCCGCGGCCTTCTCGCTGCGCGGCCGGGCAAAGAAGCCCACGCCGAGCGCCTTGACGAACACCGCCGCCGCGAGTCCCGCCGACAGCGCGATCAGCGCCACCGCCACGGGCAGGACGACAGCTGGAGCCACTCCCGGTACCTGAAGCCCGTGGACCAGGGACTGCAGCAGCAGCCACTCGCTGATGAACCCGTTGCCCGGCGGCAGCGCCACCGCCCCCAGCGCGGCGACGGTGAACAGCCCGGCCGTGACCGGCATCCGGGCGCGCAGCCCGCCCAGCAGATCCAGGTTCCGCTCGCCGGTGGAACGCAGCACCGAGCCGGCCGCGCAGAACAACAGGGCTTTGAACGCGGCGTGGTTGACCACGTGCAGCAGCGCCGCCGCGAGGGCCAGCGCGGCCAACGGCCGGTCCCCGTAGGCGGCGAACAGCCCGGACGCCCCCACCCCGATGAGCACCAGCCCCATGTTCTCGCTGGTCGAGTACGCCAGCAGCCGCTTCAGGTCCGAGGCCATCGCCGCCTGAAGGATCCCGTACACCGCGCTGACCCCGCCGACCGCCATCAACCCCAGCCACCACCAGGCCGGTCCGCCGCCCAGCAGATCGAAGCTGACCCGCACCAGCCCGTAGACGCCGAGGTTGACCATGGCCGCGCTCATCAACGCCGAGACGGGGCTGGGCGCTTCGGGATGCGCGCGCGGCAGCCAGGCGTGCAGCGGCACCGCGCCCGCCTTCGACGTGAACCCGGCCGCCACCAGGACGAAGACGAGACCGCGCGCGGTCGGCGACACAGCCTGCGCGCTGGCCCGCAGCGCGGCGAAGGTCTCACCAC
The DNA here is from genome assembly GCF_040644695.1 of Streptomyces sp. NPDC046909. Classification (NCBI taxonomy): domain Bacteria; kingdom Bacillati; phylum Actinomycetota; class Actinomycetes; order Kitasatosporales; family Streptomycetaceae; genus Streptomyces; species Streptomyces sp. NPDC046909. The sequence goes on from NZ_JBEYXC010000018.1 coordinate 142,816, forward strand.
CCGCCCACGCGGCGAACAGCGCGAGCCCGCCGAGCAGTAGGACCAGGCCGAGGTGCGTCATGACGGCGTACCAGACGCCCGCCTGCCGCACCGAGGCCCGCTCCCGGTGCTCGGCCAGTACCAGGAGCAGCGAGGCGAGCGCCATCAGCTCCCACAACATGAGGAAGGTGGACACCGACGCTGCTACCGGTACGAGGACCAGCGTGAGCGCGAACAGCGGCAGCACCGCCTGCGCGGTGCGCGAGCCGAGTCCGTGCGGGCCGTGGCCGGCGGCGTAGCCGATGCCGTAGATCGCGACGGCGGCTACGACGGCCCCCGCGACCGCCGTGAACAGGCCCCCGAGTGCGTCCATGGCCACCTGTGCTCCGGCCAGCGGCAGCAGCCCCGGGAAGGTGGTCGACCAGTGGCCGCCGCCCAGCGCGGCCACCCCCGCCGCACCACCCGCGACCCCCACGCCCGCCGTCAGCACCCCAACGACCAGCACCCGCAGGCGGTACGGCAGTGCGAGCCCGGCCAGCGCGCCCGCGCCGCCCAGTGTGGTGGCCGTCGCGAGGGCGGCCGGGATCATGCTCACCGGCCGGTCACCCTCCTGAGCGCCGCCACGATCTCCTGCGGCTCCGGCGGGCACCCAGGCACGGCCAGATCCACCGGTACGACGTCGGAGACAGCGCCCTCGACGCCGTAGCCGCCCGCGAACTCGCCGCAGTTGATCGCGCAGTCCCCGACCGCGACCACCAGCCGGGGCTCGCCCATCGCGGCGACCGTGCGCCGCAGCGGTTCCGCCATGTTCCGTGTCACCGGCCCGGTCACCAGGGCCACGTCCGCGTGCCGGGGCGAGGCGACCAGCCGGGCGCCGTACCGCTCGGCGTCGTACACCGGGTTGAAGGCCGCCGCGATCTCGATCTCGCAGCCGTTGCAGGACCCGGCGTCAACGCACCGGACTTGAACCGAGCCTGCGAACTCCCGCGCCTGCGGTGGGGGTTCACCTTCCGGGCGCGGCGGTGCGGGCTCGGCCACCCGCCCGGTGGTACGGATCTTGCGCAGCAGGCCCATGACGCCTCCCTGTGATGGTGAGGACTGTCCGCAGGTGACCAACAGGTTCACCCGCGTGTCGAGTTACGGCACTTTATGATGTTTTGCCCTGGTCTTGCGATGTGGTGAAGGCGGCCGCCTCCCGCTGTCGCGGAGTGCTGTCCACCGCCCGGGAGGCGGCCGCCGATCGAGGGCCGTCGCTACGACGGCGGCTTCGCCTCCTGCTGTGCGGCCTGCAGGTCGGCGAGGAGTTCGGCCTGCTCGGCCAGCACGCCCGACAGGATGGTCCGCGCGGTCATCAGCAGCTCGGCGATGTGCGGGCTGGTCAGCGAGTAGTACACGGTCGAGCCCGCCCTGCGGGTGATGACCAGGTTCGCCCGGCGCAGCACCGCGAGCTGCTGGGAGAGGTGCGCGGGCTCGATGCCCACCTCGGGCAGCATCTCGGCGACCGCGTACTCGCGCTCGCTCAGCAGCTCCAGGACCCGGATGCGCGCGGGATGTCCGAGGGTCTTGAAGAACTCGGCCTTGAGTTGGTACAGCGGCGTACTCACCGGCCTGTCCCCTCCCCGACACTGCGGCACGGCCCCGCCGGCCGGATGTCGGTACATCGCTTCCACCCACTCGTCACACACATACGGCCATCCTCGCCTGTGGTGTCGGCCCGGCCGAACCCGTGCCGACGAACCGAGCGGCTCGGATCCATCCATGACGACCTCAGGAATTGCTAACATTAGCAATTCCATACGTCGTGTGAGGGAGGCTTGCATGAGAATCACTCCGCTGCGGGGGCTGGGCGTCACCTGGTTCAAGTGCCCGGCCTGCCGTCTCAAGTGCAGTCCCACAGCCGTGGGCCCGGACGACTCCTGCCCGCGCTGCGGCCACGACCGCATGCTGAAGCTGTCCTTCGGCGGCAGGTCCTCGCAGCCGACCCCGGATCGCCCTCGCGGCTGACCCTCGTGCCGCATCCGGTGTGGGGGAGGTAGAGGGATGGGTGACTGGGCTGCTCAGTCCGGTAGCGGGATCCGCTTCGAGTGGGGTCCGGCCGGTGCGGGCCGCCTCGCCGCGGAGGCGGCCTGCCTGGTGGTCGTCGACGTGCTGTCGTTCACCACGGCGGTGAGTGTCGCCGTCCGGCAGGGCACCCGGGTGCTTCCGTTCTGGCTGCCGGACGGCTCTGTGACCGAGGCTGAGCGCAGTGCGGCAGAGAAGGCCGCCGCCGTCTACGCGCGGCAGTCGGGCGCGCGGTTGGCTGTGGGACGCCGTGCCGTCACGCCCGACAGCCCTTGGTCGCTGTCACCGGCCCATCTGCGGGCCGCGCCGTTCGTGGTCCGCCTTGTGTTGCCGTCCCCGAACGGTGCGACCATCGCCGCCGCCGCGCCACCCGGGGTGCCGGTGGTCGCCGCCTGTCTGCGCAATATCACCGCGGTCAGTGGCTGGCTCACCGCCCGCGGCTACGGCACGCCCGCGTCACCCGTGGCCGTGATCGCCTCGGGTGAGCGGTGGCCGGACGGTAGCCTGCGGCCCGCCCTGGAGGACCTGCTCGGGGCCGGAGCCCTCATCTCGGACCTGCACTCCCAGGGCGCAGGCCAGCTCTCCGCCGAGGCGGCAGCAGCGAAGGCGAGTTACGAAGGCACCGCCGACCTGGCGCACGCGGTCGCCACCAGTGCCTCCGGGCGGGAGCTGGTCGCGATGGGGTTCACCGAGGATGTCGCCATCGCGACCGAGGAGGACGTCTGCACCGTCGTTCCCGTGCGGGACCGTGACGGTGCCTTCGCGTGTGGATGAGCCCTGGGGGTCATTCTCCGGTCTGATCTCCGCTGGGCCACCCTGTCGTCCGCCACTCGTGGTGGCCTGCCACGTGCTCCGTGTGTCCCCCGCCCTGCGCGCCGTGTGCGGCGAGAGCTGCGGTCAGGTCGGCGTGGACGGGGATGTCCGGGCCGTCACCGGCCGGGACGAGGGAGCCGTCGGCGGGGATCGAGGCCAGTTCCAGGCCACGTCCCGCCGCGGCGAGGCGCACCGCGGCCTTGGTGATCGCCTGCTGTCCCTCGGTGGACCAGCCGCGCAGTTCGCTGAGGTCGACGACGACCGGCCCGGTGCCGCGCGCGAGCACCCAGCCGACCGCGCCGGAGAAGCGGTGCACCGCGTCCGGGCCCAGGTATCCGGCGACGGCGAGAATGCCGAGATCCTGCTCGATCGTGTAGCGCCAGTCGATGGTCATGACAGTGAACTTCCTTGTGCGAGTTGCCCGTTAGGGGATCTGCTCTGCGCTCAGAGCGGAAGGGTGATCCAGATGCTCTTGCCCTTGCCGTCCGCATCGCCCCGGACTCTGGCGGTGCCGCCCAGGCCGAGCACCAGCTCCATGACGGTGCCCAGCCCCCCGGCACCCGTGCCGGTGACGGACGCGTACAGCGAGGGCTGGTAGGGGTGCCGGTCGTGGACGGCGAAGGCCAGGCAGTCCGTGCCGGCCGCGTAGATCACCGTGACCTGCGGGGAGAGCACGGCGGCGTGCCGCACGCTGTTGGTGACCAGCTCGCTGAGGATCAGCAGGGCCGGGTCCACGGTGGGGTGGCGCAGGCCGATGCCCCATTCGATCAGGGTCTGTTCGGCGGTCTGGCGGGCGACGCGGACGGCCGCCGGTTGGCTGGGCAGGGTGAGCACGTGCCGGTGGGGCAGCGTCTCCAACCGGGTGGACATCAGCCCTCCGCCTGGCGGGCGAGGCGGAATCCGGTGACCGCCTGCGGGTGGACGCGCAGCAGCGTGTCGTGCGGGCCGTGCGTCCAGCCGGCCAGGGTGCGCCGGTAGTGGGCGGCCTCGTCGGGGTCGGTAATCACGTCGACCGGTCCTTCGACGGTGACGCTCCAGCCGGTGCCACTCGCCGCACGGATCTCGTCCACGTGGTAGGTCACGGTGAAGGGGACCGCGGCGACGGGCGCGGGCGTCCGCACCACCAGGCGGCCGTACTCCCAGGTGTGGTGGCCAGGCCGCACCACGGTCGACTCCCGCTGCCGATACACCAGCCGCCCCAGACAGCTGCCCTCCACCAGCCACAGCGCCTCCGCGCCGGAGACCTCGACCATGCGCAGCGTGGCGGGAGTGGTGCTCATCGGGCTGGTTCCTCACTGACGTCGGTCGTCTTCGCACTCGTCGGCTGCGTCTTCTGCGCGGGGACGGCAGGAAGGACACCGGCCATCTCCAGGTGGTCGCGGGCGCCCTGGATGGCCTCGGGGGTGGTGGCGTACTCCCGGCCGTCCAGACGCAGGAGGTCGAGGGCGCCCACCGAGTCGAGGACCTGGCGCTGGCCGGGGCGTATCCCGGAGGTCATGACGACGATGCCGCGGCGGTGCAGCTTCTCCACCGCGTCCTTGAGGACCAGAGCGCCGGTGGCGTCCATGGTAGAGACGCGGGACATGCGCAGGATGACGACGCGGACATCCGCCACCTCGGTCAGCTCCAGCAGGAAGCGGTGGGCGGCGGCGAAGAAGAGCGGGCCGTCGATGCGGTAGGCGACGATGTGCTCGGCGAGCAGCGCGTGCTCCTCGGCACTGTGGTCACCGTGGTCCAGGGGCACCTGGTCGAAGCGGGCCTGCTTGGCGACCGCGCGCAGGGCAAGGGCGCCCGCCACAACAAGGCCGATGATCACGGCGTACACCAGGTCCAGGGCGAGCGTGGCGACGGCGGTCAGGACGAGGATCAGCGCGTCGGAGCGGGTGGCCTTCGCCATCGCCTTCAGCGAGCCGACCTCCACCATCCGGATCGCGGTGGCCAGCAGGACACCGGCGAGCGCGGCCAGCGGGATCTTCGAGACGAGCGGCGCGGCGGCGAAGACGATGACGGCGAGGATCACGGCGTGCGTGAGGGCTGCCAGGCGGGAGCTCGCGCCGGTGCGGACGTTGACGGCGGTGCGCGCGATGGCGCCGGTCGCCGGAACGCCGCCGAACAGCGGGGCGGCGATGTTCGCCAGGCCCTGGCCGAACAACTCCCGGTCCGGGTCGTGCTTCTGGCCGACCGTCATGCCGTCCGCGACCGAGGCGGACAGCAGCGACTCCAGGGCGGCCAGCGCGGCGACCGCCACCGCAGGGGCGAACAGGGAGCCCAGCGAGCCGAGCTCCAGGAAGGACAGCGAGGGCGCGGGCAGCCCGGCCGGCAGGTCGCCGATCGGCTTCGCCGCGTCCAGCCCGGCCACCTGCGCCACGATCGTGGCCGCGATCACCGCGAGGATCGAGAAGGGGACGGTCGGCCGCCAGCGGGCCCCGGCCAGCATGACCGCGGCCACGGCGACCGCGAAGCCCACAGCGGTCCAGTTCGGAGACTTGGCGAACTCCTCGACCGCGCGCCAGGTGACCACCAGCACCCGGTCACCCTCGGGCTTGGGCACGCCGAGCGCGTTCGGGACCTGCTGAAGGCCGATGACGCAGGCGATGCCGAGGGTGAAGCCCTCTACCACGGGAGCGGGAACGTACTGCATGTACTTCCCGGCGCGCAGCGCGGCCAGGGCGACCAGCATGACCCCGGCCATCACTCCGACCGTCAACACACCGGTCGCCCCGTACTGGCCGACGATCGGGACGAGGACCACCGTCATGGCCCCGGTCGGCCCGGACACCTGGAGATTCGATCCGCCGAAGACCGCGGCGAGCGCACCCGCGACCACCGCGGTCGCCAGGCCCGCCTCCGCGCCGAGGCCGGAGGAGACGCCGAAGCCGAGCGCGAGCGGCAGCGCCACGATGGCCACGGTGAGCCCGGCGAGCAGGTCCCGGCGCGGGTCGCGCCGCGCTTCCACGAGGTCGGAGCGCGTGGGCAGCAGGGACGTGAACCGGGCCCAGGCCCGGGCGAAGAGCGTGCTCATCGCGCAGTGACCTCGGCTTCCCGCAGCTCGGCCAGCAGCTCGTTCTGCCCGGTGAGCATCTCGGTCAGGATCCGCCGCGCGGCCTTCAGCAGGTCGGCCACATCCCCGCCGGCCAGTGCGTAGACGACGGCCTGGCCCTCGCGCGTCGAGGTGACGATCCCCGAGCGGCGCAATACCGCCAGCTGCTGCGACAGGCTGGACGGCTCCACCTCGATGGCGGCCAGCAGGTCCCGCACCGGCATCGGCCCCTCCTGCAACAGCTCCAGCACCCGTATCCGCACCGGATGCCCCAGCATCCGGAAGAACTCGGCCTTGGCCTGGTACAGCGGAACGGACACGACCCCTCGGCTTCCCCTACGAACCCCACCCCCGCGGGGCAGACACGGCACACGCCAGACACGTAAGCGCTGCGCCCGCGGCTACCGGATCAGGACGGACGGGCGCAGCCACCACAGCATGTAATCAATTGCTGAATTTAGCAATTCCAATATCTGTTTTGTGGCGGTCCGCACGTGGGCAGCGGAGCCAGAACGCAGGCGTGACGGCGGCACAGGCGGCCCACCGGTCCCGCGTTGCACCAGGACCGGGAGCATGATCAAGGTCAGGATCGTCGTCCGCATAGGCGGACCAGCGGCAGGCGGCGGGGCTCGTCAAGGGTGATCAGCCGGGCAATGTCATAGACGATGCCCCCAGGACCAGCACCCTGGCCGGCGAAGTGATCACGGCCGCCATGACGTTCGCCCCCGGACCCGGGCGTGGACGGTCAGAGCCGACCGGGCCCGGTGCGGTGGTCGCGCTTGCGCAGCCGATCCTCGTTCCGGTCGTCGCGGTCGCGGTGTTGATCGTGACCGCCATGCGTGTCCTGGCCGTGCATGCCCCGCATCATGAAGAACATCATCAGCGGGCAGGCGGCGACGAGAGCCAGCCAGACCAGGCTGTCCAGCGGCACCCCGACAACCAGGGCTCCTACAAAGACGATCGCTGCGGCAAGGGCGTACATGCCGTAGTTGCGCTTGTCGTTCATCACTGGCCTCCTTCAGCGGAGGACTGCGGGCCGCGACGGGAGCGGCCCGAGTTTCAGGTCTTCGTGGGAGGGCCGGCGTGCAAGGCGGTCAGGCGGCGCCGGTACTCCTCCTCGTCGATGTCCCCGCGGGCCAGCCGTTCGCGAAGGATGTCCTCGGGCGTGGGCGCGGCGGGGGTGTGGGTGTGTTCGTGGGGGTGGTTGAGGGTGCGGACGAGCAGCACGACGACTGCGATGATCAACGCCCAGAAAAGGATCATGCCGGCCGACATCGCGAACCAACCCCATCCGCTGACGTCGTGGTCGTACCAGAACATCATCGCCACTCACCTGCTTCGGCTTGTCGGCGAACGGGGGGTCGGACGGACGCCCCGGGCCGGGGCTTTCTGCTCCTTCCCCTGCATCGTGCCTCTGCCCGGCGTGGCGGTCTGGGGCCGAACGGTCCAGGGCCGGTGGGCCGTTCAGCCCCTACCCGGCAGGGGTACCCGGGCACACGCTGAAGAGTGACCCGTCAAGGGAGGCGAGACGCCCATGGGTACCGTCGATGTCGTTGTGGTCCTGGCCTCGGCCGTGCTGGTCGGAGCGCTGGGCTGGTACTTCTTCGGACCGCGCCGGGCCGGTACCGCCCGGCTGGAAGGCGGCGTCCAGCGAGTGGAGGTCACAGTGCGGGGCGGCTACAGCCCCGATGTGATCAAGGTTCGGCAGGGCACACCGGTGGACTTGGTCTTCGACCGGCAGGAGGCCGGGGAGTGCACCTCCCGTGTGGTCTTCCCCGATCTCAAGGTGGGCGCGGGGCTGCCCGCTCACGCACGTACGACCGTACGGCTGAATCCGGAGCGTCCGGGCTCCTTCGGCTTCGCCTGCGGCATGAACATGATCCACGGCACGCTGCTGGTCGAGCCCGCGGAAGAGCCCGCACCGCTTGGCGCTGTCGGCGCCGACGTCACGTCCGCAGCTCCTCCTGCGCCCGGTGGGCCGCCCTCGGCGGGCGGAGAACGGTCGGCCGCGGAGTCGGAGGCCGCGGACGCCGCCGAGCGGCGGGCGGAGATCAAGGACCTCACCCGCAGGGTGCTGACGGGCGCGGTGCTCACCGCCCCGGTGCTGTTCGCGGTGATGGCGCACGAGGTGTTCGGCGCGGACTGGGTGCCGGGCTGGATGCTCGACCACTGGCTGCAGCTGGCGCTGATCACTCCGGTGATGTTCTTCACCGGGTGGCCGATCCACGTGACGGGCTGGCTGACCCTGCGCCACCGGGCCGCCGACATGAACTCCCTGATCACCCTCGGTACTTCGGCCGCCTACGGCTACAGCCTGCTGGCCACCCTCGCCCCCGGCCTGCTGCCCGAGGACGTGCGCGAGGTCTACTACGAGGCCGTCGGCGTGATCCTGACCCTGATCCTGCTCGGCCGGCTGCTGGAGGCCCGCGCCAAGGCCGGCACCGGCGAGGCCATCCGGGCCCTGCTGGGCCTGCAGGCCCGCACCGCGCGCGTCATGCGCGACGGCGCCGAGACGGAGATCCCGATCGAGGACGTCGTGGTCGGCGACGAGATCGTCATCCGGCCCGGAGAGAAGATCCCGGTCGACGCCGAGGTGCTCTCCGGCTCCTCCCCCGTGGACGAGTCGATGGTCACCGGTGAGCCGATGCCCGTCACGAAGCACGCCGGGGACACGGTCATCGGCGCGACCGTCAACGGGACCGGGTCGCTGCGGGTACGGGCGGCCAAGGTCGGGGCGGACACGATGCTGGCCCAGATCATCCGGCTGGTGCAGCAGGCCCAGGCGTCCAAGGCACCCATCCAGCGGCTCGCCGATGCCGTGTCGGCGTACTTCGTGCCCGCGGTCATCGCCATCGCGATCGGCACCTTCGCGATCTGGTTCACCCTCGGGCCCTCCCCCGCCCTGACCCTCGCTCTGGTCTCCGCGGTGGCGGTGCTGATCATCGCCTGCCCGTGCGCGCTGGGCCTGGCCACGCCGCTGTCCGTGATGGTCGGCACCGGCAAGGGCGCCCAGGCCGGCATCCTCATCCGCTCCGCCGAAGCCCTGGAGACCGCGCACAAGCTGGACACCGTGGTCCTGGACAAGACCGGCACCGTCACCGCGGGCAAACCCGTCCTGACCGACGTCCACCCCGCCGAAGGATCCAACGCATCCGAACTGCTCCGTTTGGTCGCCGCAGCCGAGGCCGACAGCGAACACCCCCTCGCCCAGGCCATCGTCGACGGCGCCCGCGAGCGCGGTCTTCGCCCGCCGACTGCGTCCGGCTTCGACTCGGTCACCGGCAAGGGCGTCCAGGCCACCGTCGACGGACACGCCGTGCTGGTCGGCACCGCCCGGCTCCTCGGCGACGTCGGCATCGACACCACCGCCCTGGCCACCGTCGCGGCCGACCTGTCGGCCGAGGGCAAGACTCCCGTGCTCGCCGCCGTCGACGGACGTCCCGCCGGTGTGCTGGCCGTCGCCGACACCGTCAAGGACGACTCCGCCGCCGCCATCACCGCGCTGGGGCGCCTCGGCGTGGATGTCGTCATCATCACCGGCGACAACGCCCGCACCGCCGCGGCGATCGCCGCCCAGGTGGGCGTGGACCGGGTGCTGGCCGAGGTGCTGCCCGAGCACAAGGCCGACGAGATACGCCGACTGCAGGGCGAGGGCCGCGTCGTCGGCATGGTCGGCGACGGCATCAACGACGCCCCCGCCCTGGCCGCCGCCGACGTCGGCCTGGCCATCGGCACCGGCACCGACGTGGCCATCGAGGCCGCCGACATCACCCTGATCTCCGGATCCCTCAGCGGGGTCGTCACCGCGATCCGGCTGTCGCGGGCCACCATGCGCAACATCCGGCAGAACCTGTTCTTCGCCCTGGTCTACAACGCCGTCGGTGTCCCGCTCGCCGCAGGCGCCCTGTACCCGGTGTGGGGCCTGCGGCTGAGCCCGGTCATCGCCGCCGCGGCCATGGCGCTCAGTTCGCTGTCGGTCGTCACCAACGCCTCCCGGCTACGCCGCTGGCACCCCCAGCCGCTGCCCGAGGCCCGGCCCGCCCACGGCCGGCCTCGGGTCGAGTCCACCGCCGACCGCCCCTCCCCCGGCGGTGACCGCGTGGTCACCGACCCGGTGTGCGGCATGCAGGTGGACAGGACCACCGCCGCCGAACAACGGCAGACCGAGCACGGCACGTACCACTTCTGCTCCGCCCACTGCGCCGCCGCGTTCGACGGAGATCCGGACCGCTATACGGCCCCCGCACCCGGCGGTACGCACCAGGGAGGTGAACCCCGATGACCAGCGCTCCGGCCTCCCCAGGCCACACTCACGGGCAGCACACCCAGACACCCGGCTACGCCGCCCGCAAGGCCGACCACCTGGCCCGCCTGAGCAAGATCGAAGGCCAGATACGCGGCATCTCCCGCATGATCACCGACGACCGCTACTGCATCGACGTCCTCACCCAGATCAGCGCCGCCGGCCGCGCCCTGCAGGAAGTCGCCCTCGGCCTCCTCGACGACCACGTACGCGGCTGTGTCACCGAAGCCGCCCGCGCCGATCCGGCCCAGGCCGAGGAGAGGTTCGCGGAGTTCAGCGACACGCTGCGCCGCGCACTGCGTCTGTGACCCCATGGCGGTCGGGGCCGCGCCCTCGCCGTTTCCGCCCGGGATTACCCCCACTGGGTATGTTGACGGCGACGGGTCCCTTTCAGCTCAAGCTCGGATTCAACCCAAGCACGGACGGAAGCCATGGCGACAGCCGCTCACCGAGGAGACGCCGCTCACAGCGACGTGCTCCGGTGGATACGCGCTGCCGCCATCGCGCTCGTCGCTGCACTCGCCGTTCTCGTCCACCACGAAACGGCCGCCACCGTCACCCACGTGGCACCCGCCCTGGCTTCCGGGACGAGCGGCCTGGCGGGCATGCACCACAGGGACACGCCGACGATGCCTCGCCACACTGGCGGGCACACCATGCCGCTCGGCGTCACGGACCCGGCCAGCGCCCACGAGGACAACGGGGCGTGCTCGGGCACCGTGATGCAGCACTGCTCCGCCGCTGGCGTGGACAGTGTGAAACTCGCGCCTCCCCACCAGTCCTCGACCGGTTCGGCGTCGTCCCTCCCTCCCGGGGCAGCCGTCGGCCGCGACGTCCCGGGCACCGTATGCCGGGCCCCACCCGATCTTTCGGCCCTCTCTCGATTGCTGCTGTAGGCCGCGCCCGAGGCTGAGCGCGCTCGCGTGCGCGCTCAGCCGTCTCGGCAAGCGAACCGAACAGAAGCGATATCGAGAAGAGGACATCCCCATGAACAGCGTGAACAGCGGCGCGAGCAGCATGAACGGCCGCATGAACCGCCGCTCCGTCCTGCTGGCCGGGCTCGGCGTCACGGGCGCGGGCGCGCTCACCGCGTGCAGCGGCTCCAGCAGTACACCCACTCTGATCAGCCCCTCCGGGTCTGCCGTCGCCGCCGCCGACAAGAAGCGCACCACAAGCGGCAGGACACACGAACTGACCCTGACCGCAGCCCAGGCCATGGTCGATCTGGGCGCCGGCATCACGGCCAGGACCTGGTCCTTCAGCGGCCGACTCCCCGGCAAGGAACTGCGCGTCTCGGCCGGTGACACGCTGGCCGCCACTCTGTCCAACCAGCTGCCCGACCGGGCCACCACCTCCGTCCACTGGCACGGCATCGCCCTGCGCAACGACATGGACGGCGTGCCGCCGGCCACCCAGACCGCCGTCCGGTCAGGGCGCAACTTCACCTACCGGTTCACCGCCGACGCGCCCGGCACCTACTTCTTCCACCCGCACGTAGGCGTCCAACTCGACCGAGGCCTGTACGCGCCCCTGATCGTGGAGGACCCCAAGGAGCCGCTGTCGTACGACGAGGAATGGGTGATCGTCCTCGACGACTGGCTCGACGGCGTCACCGGCACCCCGGACGAGGTCTTCGCCGAGCTGGGGCACGGCATGGGCGGGATGCGCATGGGCGACGACTCCGGCAGCCCGTCCGGCTCCACCGGCCGCGAAGGCCACGACATGGGAGACATGGGCGGGATGGACATGGGCAGCGGCACGGACGCGGCCGGCGGCTCACCGTCCCCGTCGTCCGGCTCCGGCATGTCGATGAGGTTCATGCTGACGGGCGCCCGAAGCCCGCTGCTCGGAGGCGATGCCGGGGATGTGAAGTACCCCTACCACCTGGTCAACGGCCGCGTTCCGGCCGACCCGGAGGTCTTCCGCACCAAGCCCGGCAAGCGGGTTCGGCTGCGCCTGATCAACGCCGGCAGCGACACCGCGTACCGCGTCGCCCTCGGCGGCCACCAGCTCACCCTCACCCACACCGACGGCTTCCCGATCCGGCACCAGCAGGTCGACGCCGTACTGATCGGCATGGGCGAGCGCTACGACGCCCTCGTCGCCCTGGACGACGGGGTCTTCCCCCTCGTCGCACTGGCGGAGGGCAAGAACGCCACCGGTATGGCACTGGTGCGCACCGGCCCGGGCAGCACGCCGAAGCCGACCGTGCGCCCGAAGGAGCTGGACGGCATGATCATGACCGCCTCGCAGCTGCGCGCGGCGGACGACGTCCGCCTGACGTCGAGGAAGGCGGACCGGGTCCACCGCATCGAGCTGACCGGCGGCATGATGACCTACAACTGGGCCATCAACGGCGAGCGCTTCGACATGAACGACCCGACCGCGAACCCGATCACGGTCGAGCAGGGCCAACGGGTACGGCTGGACTTCGCCAACACCACCACCATGTGGCACCCGATGCACCTGCACGGCCACACGTATCAACTCGGCAGCGGGGGCCCGCGCAAGGACACCGCGATCGTTCTGCCGAAGAGGACGCTGTCGGTGTTCTTCGATGCGGACAACCCGGGGCAGTGGATGCTGCACTGCCACAACGCCTACCACGGCGAAGCAGGAATGATGGCGCTGGTGGGCTACCAGAGCTGATCCTGTGGTCCCGGCGCGTGAAGCCGAGTACCACCGCGGGGCGGGCCTCGCGAGTGCCCCAGGTGGGCATCGCCAAAGATGTGTGCGCGGCCGGAAGAGCGGACCGGCCACGCACACAGGGTGCGGCTCGGCGCGAACGCGCGGTCAGGCGTGCCGCACCGGGATGGTCCTGGTGCCCGTCTTCGCCTCCGGCACCGGAACCGTGATAGTCAGGACACCGTCCTTGTACTCTGCGGTGGCCTCGTCCCCCTTGGCCCCGGCCGGCAGCCGGACGGAGCGGGCGAAGGTGCCGTAGCGGAATTCCGTGCGGTGCTTCTCCGTGGTCTCCTCGCTGCGCTCGGCCCGCAGGGTCAGAACGCCTTCCGCGACGGTGATCTCGACGTCCTTGGCAGGGTCGATGCCCGGAAGCTCGGCCCGCAGTATGTACGTCCCGTCCGCCAGATGTTCTTCGACGCGAATACCGTGCAGCCCCGGAATCGTGTGCGTTCCGGGGAGGCCGGCCTCCATCCAACCGAAGAGGTCAGGCAGCGTCGGCCAACCCGGCAGCCGCTCGATCATGCCACTCATGTCTCCCTCCTTTTCTCGTCACTTCCAGCGTCCCGCCCTCGTAAGGGGAGCGCGTGTGCCGTCCGGGCCCAGGGAGGGCCCGACCGGCCCCTGTCAGCTGATCACCCTTCACCTCCGCTGCGGGCCGCACCACGGTCTCTCGGCAACGGCCTCTCGGCATATGAGAGAGGCCGACCAGGTGTGCGTGCCGGGGACGTTCGGGCCCACGCGGGCTGGGCGAAGTCGGCTGGGCCGGCAACGCCCTCAAGAGGCGCGGGCCGTGTCGCTATGCGGCTCCGCCGCGCGGGCGCGACCAGTCACGACGACGCCGCGGACGATCCGTCCCCCGTCGCGGCACCTCCAGCGGTGCCAGCGGAGCGTTCAGCTCCCGACTCCCGGAGGCTGTGGCGTGGCTTCGCCGTCCAGAAGGTCCGGGTCGAGGTTCGGACGACGGTTCGGTCCCATGAGCCGGCAGTCCACATCCACCACTCCCTCGACCGCCCGCACCAGACGCGCGGCGACAGGCACGAGAGCGGTGTCCCGGATACGGCCGGTGAGGGTGACGACCCCGTCGCGCACGTCCACACGGACGGGCTGGATCGGAGTGGGGAAGAGGTAGGCGACGACCTCGCGGCGGATCTCCTCGGCCATGTCCTCGTCATCCCGCAGGAAGACCTTGAGCAGGTCCGAGCGGCTGACGATGCCCTTCAGCACGCCTTCGGCGTCGACGACGGGCAGTCGCTTGACCTTGCAATGGGCCATGCGGCGTGCGGCCTGGGCGAGGGTGACGTCGGCGCGGACGGTGACGGCCGGGGCGGTCATCAGTTCCGCTGCGCTCACGGCTCCCGCCTTGGCCAGGTCGGACAGACGGCGCAACTGGGTGTACCTGTCGGGGTCGCTGTCGCGGAACTCCTCCTTGGGCAGCAGATCGGCCTCCGAGACCACGCCGACGACTCGGCTCTTGCCGTCCAGCACGGGCAGGGCGCTGACCCTCCACTTCTGCATGGTCTTCACGATGTCCTTGAACGTCGCCGCGCGGCCGAGGGCGACGACCTTGTGCGTCATCACATCGCTCACGATGTGCGGGGTGCCGTGCACGGTGACCTCCGGTGGTACTCAGGCTCGGATCGTGAACGGGGCGAGAGGGTTCACCCCGGCATTCCGCTGCCGTAGGGGGCGTAGAGGTCGAGCAGACGGGTGCGGGTCGCGCGCAGTCGGTGGGCCATCACGCGGCCGACCCAGTGTGCGACCGCGCTTCCCATCGCGCGATCGGCCCGGCACATCGTCCGTACGGCCTCGGCGTCGAACTCGAACGCGCGCACCGGGCTCACCGTCGCCGCGCCCAACTGCCACACATGGGGCGGGAACAGCCAGGACCAGCCGACCAGTTCACCGAAGCCCAGTGTCTCGATCACAGCCGCGCGGCGCCCGGGCACCCTCATGTCGAGGGCGACCGTGCCGGACTGGATGATCCAGAAGCGATCGGCCCGTCCGCCTTCGTTGAAGAGGCGGATGCCCTGCGGGAAAGTCACCTCGCGCGCGATGGCCATGAGCTTGCCTCGGTATTCGGCGGGAAGCGTCCTGGCCATGCGGGGCGTCATGGCGGTGGTCGTCATGGCTGCGCCTCCTCACACGTCGGTGGAACACGTCGGCAGACACGGCACTCGTGCCGCCGCGCGACACTTTCAGCGTCAGGCGTACGCCCCTCCAGGACATGGGCCGAGTGGCCCTGTTCCGGATGCCAGTGGGCTCTCGTTGACCCGTCCCGTTTCCTCTCCAGTCCCCAGACCGTCCCGAGTACGGTGATCTCGGGGTGGCGGCGGGCCATCGGATCGCTTCCGCAAGCAGTGACCCGTCCGGCGCGCGACCGAGCTGCCGAGTCACCTACCGGGTATCCGTGCGGCCACCGGGCGCGCCGGCGATCGGCCTGCCGCAGAGGTCGAACGGCCCTTCCGAGGCCTGGCTGCACGAGCAGACTGGGTGGGGAGCGGACTTGCCATGCCTGTCCCGAACGGAGCGCAGGGGCCATACCGTGTGCCGGACCGGGCGGTCCCGCGCAGACAGCGCCGAGACGAGTACGGAGCGGACGATGGAGACACACATACGTGCCCCGATCGTGGTCGGTCTCGATCTCGGCCCGTCCCAGCGCCCGGTCCTCGCCTGGGGTGCCGACGAGGCCAACAGCCGCCGTGCACCCCTCCAGCTGCTCTACGCCCAAGGAAGGGCGGGCAGCCGGAACTCGCCGCCCCGGCGCCCCTCTCGAAGGGGGCGGCCCCACGACGAACACGCCCTCGCGGAGTACGCCCTGCGCGAGGCAGTCGCCTTCGTCCGGGATCGCCACCCGCGCCTGGAGGTCTCCACGCTGCTCGCCGCGGACGATCCTGTGCCGCTCCTGCGGAGACAGGCACGCATGGCCGCGGCCGTAGTGCTCGGCTCACACCGGCTGAGCACGCGAGCGGAACTGTTCGCCTCGGCTTCCGTCGCGCTGCCGGTCCTTGCGCACGCCGGTTGCCCGGTGGTGATCGTGCGCGATCCCGAGCACGTCGTCGAACGGCCACCGCACTTCGTCGTGGGTGTGGACGTCGGCTGGGACGGACGCCGCCACTCCGTGGCCGCCGTGGACCACGCCTTCGAGGAAGCCGCTCTGCACCGCGCGGTGCTGCGCGTGCTCTACGTGTGGCATCCGCCGGTCCTCGGCGTCCTGGACGAGCACGCGGCCTTGCGGGAGTGTCGCAGGCTCCTGGCGGACATGGTGGAGGGCCGCCGGGCGGCCTACCCGGATGTGGAGGTGCACCACGAAGTGCTCCGCGGCCGGCCGGCGCGAGTCCTGGCCGAGGAGTCCGCGCACGCGCTCGGTCTCATCGTGGGTGTCCACGGCAACGGTGGCAGCACGGGCATGCTGCTCGGTTCGGTCGTCCACGGCGTGCTACACCACGCTCGGTGCCCGGTTGTGGCGGTTCCCCGGGGCCGTGAGCATCACCCTCTGTATGGCCGCACGCGCGTCAGCCGGATACCTCGCCGGTCACGGGGCGCCGTCGGACGGTGCGCCCGCCTCCTCACGTACGTGGCCCGTGGTTGGCAGGGGATGGCCCGTGGCGGCTTCCGGTCGTGCGTCCGGCATGGCGGACATGCGTGCCGGGGCCTGGGAACGTGCTGGGGGCGTCGGCGGTCGGACGCGGCCCGGCCGGGTTGACGGCGAAGCGGACACGGCTGTCGACCGAGGGCTGCCTGGTCCGATGGAAGGGACGGTGGGCCCGCTGCGTGTGCTGCACGCCTCGACACAGCGGCAGTTGATACCCGAGGGCCTGAGGTCGGGGTCCACGGAGCACATTCAGAAGAACGCCCAGCGGCGAACAAAGGTCTTGGAGGTGATGCCCGGCTTCGCGGTGGCCCGGCCGTCACCCGGGAGCCGGCGGACTCATCGGATCCGCGAACGTAACCGGCCATGCGGTACCGGTGAAGAGGCCGAGCGGCCCTACCGAACGTATACGTGTGACACACAATGAAAGTGGTGCGGCGGTGGTTCCCAGAACACCCCGCGCCGGGAACGCCCCGGTGAGTCGGTGCACCGGGGTGGCGTTCGTGGTGCGCGGGAGTACGCGAACGCGTGCCGCGCGGAGGACCGAACCGTGCGGCACTTCCTTGAGCAGCACCGCCTCCCTGACACCACTCATGGCTCACAGGCCGGCTGCGCACCTCGCGGTCCGAGGGCGGTGTACGCCGCGAGGGCGTCCCGGAGCGCCCCGGTCGAAGGACCGGGCAACCGGCCGATCGGTGAAGGGGACGAACGGCCCTGGAAGCAACCCGGTTCGGCCCTGGGGCAGTGGGCCGCTCGTGCGCAGGCTGGGAGATGTACCGCCTTCAGCGGGCAGACTCACCACTCCTGGGGCTGCGCCATGGTGACCGTTGCCGTTCTGCTCCAACTACTCATTCTCGCGGGCGCGTTGTACGACACGGCCCGTCTGCTGAAGCCCGCCGAAGGCCGCCGTCCACAGCGAGTCCGGCTCCGGCGACGCCGCACCACGCTGGAGACTGCCGAACGGCGGCTCGTGGCACAGCGGTTGTACGGCCGGATCGACGCGGCCACCTACCGGGCGAGCATGCATGCCCTCGCCGCCGGGCGGCGCGCACCGCGCCCGCGACGGCACGCGTGACGACCGCCGGGCGGCATCCGACCGATACGGCTCCTGCACCCCGCCCGCGGCCGCACCGCATCGAGAAACTGCCCGGGACCGATGGCCCGGCGCCCGCCCCCGGTCGGCCCTCGCGGCTGCGTCGGTCCGGTGTGCACGCTGGTGACGGGCCCTGCCCGAGGTGCGGTGGCCCTCGGTGAAGGAGCTGATCGTCATGACGACCCTTGCAGGATTCCCGGACCGTCCGGTCCGGGTCGACGCGGTCCTCGACGCACCACTGTCGCGATGGCTGTGGCTGGTGAAGTGGATCCTGGTGATTCCGCACTACGTGGTGCTGTTCTTCCTCTGGATCGGATTCGCCGCGGTGAGCGTGATCGCGTTCTTCGCCATCCTGTTCACCGGGCGCTATCCGCGAGCGCTGTTCGACTTCAACGTGGGTGTGCTGCGCTGGAGCTGGCGGGTTGCCTACTACTCGTACGGCGCCCTGGGCACCGACCGCTACCCGCCGTTCAGCCTGGGCGCGGAACCGGACTATCCGGCCCGGCTGGACATCGCCTACCCCGAGCATCTCTCCCGTGGCCTGGTGCTGGTGAAGTGGTGGCTGCTGGCCATCCCGCACTACATCGTCGTCGGCTTCTTCCTCGGCGGCTGGCACCTCGGCTGGTGGGACGGCGGACTCGTCGCCGTGCTGACGGTCATCGCCGGCGTGATCCTGGCCTTCACCGAGAAGTACCCGAAGAGTCTGTTCGACCTGATCCTGGGCCTGAATCGGTGGGTGCTGCGGGTCGCCGCCTACGTCGCCCTCATGACGGACGCGTATCCGCCGTTCCGGCTGGACATGGGCGGCTCGGAACCGGCCGGTCCGGAGGAGCGGCCGTGACCACCGCCCTGGTGGCCGTCTTCCTGATCCTGCACGGGCTGCTGCACCTCTGCGTCTGGACGGCGTCGGTACCGGCCGACGGGTCGGCCCCGTTCGACCCGGGACACTCTTGGGCACTCGAAGCGGCCCATGTCTCCGCGGCACCCGCCCGGGCCGCGGCGCTGGTGCTCGCCTGGTACACCGCCGTCGTGTATGTCGTCGCCGGTGTTGGGGCGATCGGGGGCAGCGGCTGGTGGTCCGGCGCGGCGATCGTGGCGGCTTCGAGCGGGCTCGCCCTCAAGGCGATCTGGTTCCATCCGTGGCTCACCGTCGGCGTGCTGCTCGACGTGGGCGTCATCGTCGCCGTGGCCTCCGCCTGGCCTGCGTCGCTTTACTGACTACTGACCGGACGTCCGGTCTGTCGGCTGCACGCGAACACCGGTGCGCCACGGGCAGCAAGTCCTCGGCGTGCTCAGCCGTCCCGCCGCTCCTCCGCCTCGTCGAACAGCCCATGCGGGGCGTGTCGTGGCGTGACAGGGCCCTCCGGACCGTATCCGAGGCGGATCAGCATCTGAGCGTGCCCGTGGTGGCCCGGCGCCGAGCTCAGCGACTCGCGCAGATCCGTCCACTCCAACGGCTGGTGCAGCAGGGACGCGCGCAGGCCGTGGACCGTGGCGACCAGAAGGACGTGTTCGAGGGCCTGCCCCGCCCGCAGCCAGTCGGTGCGGCGGTCGTGCTCGGTGGTCAGCAGCGCGATGACCGGGTCGGTCTCGAACGGCTGGGACAGAAGTCGCTCGGTGTGCCGTTGCGCGGTGAAGTCCCGCATGGGCAGGCGTTCATGGGAGTCCTGTGGGCCGAGGGCCGCTTGCGGCAGCCCGAGGTCGGTGGGCTCGTCCCAGTCCCGGTGTATCCAGCGGCGGCTCTCGGCACCGCGGTCCGGATCGGCCCGGTTGCGGTGTTCGGCCTCGGCGGTCAGTCGGAGCAGGTGGTCCCTCTCGTCAGCCGCCGGGAAGATGAGAAGGGCTCCCTCCCTGCTCGCGGCCTCGGCGAGTTCCGTACGCACCTGTGGGGGCACCGACCTTCCGGAGAACGGGAGCCGACTGCTGTGCCTGTGCGGGATCGCCTCGTACAGGTCGTCTCGATGCCCCGTTGCCGCCCGGGAGGCGGCTCCCGTCAGACGGACCGTGGCGAGCAGTCGCGGATCGTTCGGAACGGGCAGCAGACGGGTGACGGGGCACCAGCCGAAGTGGGCGACCGCGACACGGAGGTTGAGGACCGCCGCGCCCACCGAGAGGTGCAAGGCACGGCCTGTGGGATCAGCGTGGCGCAGTCCTCGCTCAGGGGCCGCGCGGACCTGGAGTGTGACGGTTTCGGGGTCCAGGCGGTAGCGCCACGGCTGGGTGTTGAAGATGGAGGGTGCCGCGACCGCGGCCGCGATGCAGGCTTCCAGGGTCGAGGCGTCAAGGGCCGCGGATGGCATGGCGTCCTCCTCGCGGGTCCGAGGTGTGCAGAACGGTGTCCTCCTTCAAGGGTGAGAGCACCCGGGCCTCGTCGGGAGGGGCCGGTGGTCCCTCCCCGGGGTCCGCACGGGTCCGACCTGCTCGGCTCGTCGTCCCGCCAACCTCGGAACAGGGCTGAACGGCCCATCACCTCCCCCGAGTGGGCACCGAAGGGCCCTGCGGTGCGGTCTGGTCGGCCCCTGCCGCGGCCCACCCACGGGTGCGATCTTCTGACTATCGCGACGTGGTACGAGGAGGAGGTGCGGTCCGATGCACAGGGGAAGGCGTACGAGGCAGTGGCTCTGGCAGTGGCGGAGCAACCCGTTGCGACGGCGCGAGGACCTCGTCGAGGCATGGATCGTGCTGGCCGTGTGGACCGTCGTCGTGCTGGGCGGCACGCTCGTCGGCCTGGTCACGGCCCGGGCCGCGGACGAGTCGTTCGCAAGGCTGCGCTCGGAACGGCACGCCGTCCCGGCGGTGCTCATCGAGAGCACCGTACGGGCCGTGGCGTCGACGGAAGGTGTACAGGACAACCTGGTCCGGGCGAAGGTCCGCTGGACGACATCGGACGGTTCCCCACACACCGGCCGGGCCCTGGTGGACTCCGGACGCAAGGCCGGATCGACGGTGACGGTCTGGTTCGACGACGAAGGACAGCTCGTCAACCCGCCGCCGACCGCCGCCCACGCATCCGCCCAGGCAGGCCTTCTGGGGCTGTCGGCCGCGTTCGCCCTCAGTGGTCTGGTGTACGGCGCCGGCCGCGCGGCTCGGTGGCGGCTCGACCGCCGACGCGTCGACGAGTGGGGCAGCGAGTGGGACCGGGTCGAACCGCAGTGGCGACGCAAGACCATGTGAACCGGACCGACTGGACCGACCGGACGACTCCGCCGCGAAGTCTGCGTCCGCTTCCTGTGTATCAGCCACTCGGCGTCACCGATTGACCGTCAGTGGAACCGTGTCCTCGATCACCGCGTGGCCGTCCTCCAGGGAGTTCCAGTACGCGGTGAGCGTGCCGGCGCCCGAGCGGCTCGCCTTGTAGGGGATCGTCACGTCGAACGTGCCGCGGGTGCCGGAGCCCGAGGTCGCGGTGACGTAGACGTCGGCGGCGGTGCGACCGGCCGCGTCGGTGATCTTCAGCTTGAACGTCGCCTCGAACGTGTTGGCGCTGCCCCACACCCGGACCGGGGTGCGGACGCTGTCGCCGATCAGCGGCGACTCGACGAGGATCTGCGGTGCCAGGTCCTCGAAGTCGGCGCGGCCGACGGGGTGGTTGAGGACGATGCCCTCGCCGCCGAAGGACGTCACCGGCTTGCCGTCCAGCTCGAACCGCACCTTCTCGATCGACGGGAACCGGGTCGCGGTGAAGACGACCTGCGCGAGCCGGGCCTGCATCGACAGGCTTCCGCCGCCGTCGTCGTAGCGCCCGGACAGGTCGATCGTCGCCACATGATCGTGGACCGCGATCGAGTGGAGTGCCGTGCCCGACGGAATGGCCGTGCTGCGGCCGTGGCCGCGTTCGTAACGGCTGGGCCCGGCCAACAGGGCGCGCAGCGCACCGGCCGCGGTGGTGGGTGCGGTCACGGTGCGCGGGGCGGGCGAGACCTTCTCCCCGTGCAGGAAGTACACCGCTGTACGCACCTGTTGCCGTCCGCCACCGGGAGGCGTCGGCGTTGCCGGCGTGCCCGGGGTGTTCGGCGTCCCAGGGGTGGTGGGCCCGGTGGTGCCGCCCTGTCCAGGGGTGCTGCTCCCGTTCCCGGTCGTGCCGCCCGTGGTGCCCCCGGTGCTCGGCGCGCTCGGCCGGTCGCTGCCGGGGGACGTGCCCGAAGTGCCGGTGTCGCTTCCGCATGCGGTCGCCATGGACGACGCCAGTACGGCGGCCGTGGCGAGGACCAGCGGACGGCGCATCCGGTGGGACGTATGCCTGGTGGAGTTCTGGGTGTTCATGGCAGTCTCCTCCGACACTGCCAGCCAACGCCTCTGGCGGGTGCGCTCCAAGTGCCGTACGGGCCCCGGACGGTGGGCCGTCCGGCACCGGTTCACGGGCCGATCAGCCGTATGTGACGTGGTGTCAGACCCGAGGGTGCGGTTGCAGTCGTGGCCACAGGCGCGAAGGTCGCTTGGCAGCCCAGTCCTCCGTCCATCCGATCAGCAGGACGGCCAGGGCTATGAGCGGCCAGGCGACGAGGAACAGGAAGCAGTTCTCCCCCAGCGGCAGCGTCCTCTCCAGCATCGGCACCCGCCACATCTGGTCGATCAGCAGCACGCCGAGGACGAGGGCGACCTCGTGCCACAGATAGACCGTCACCGCACGCGCGTTGAACAGCACCACGGTGGCGTGCACCGGCCGGAAGCGGGTCACCCAGGCGTCCGTGCGCGGACCGAAGCGCAGCAGCAGGAACACGAAGCCGAACGACCACAGGGCCTGCGCGAGCGGGATGGCGCCGAGATCGTAGCCCTCCTCCGTCTGGTGGGTGACGGCGAACCAGCCGCCCACCAGCATGACCGCCACGGCGACCGCCTCCACCCGGACCGCGCGCAGGCGGCGCACCAGACCGTCGCGGTGGGCGAAGCCCAGCAGCCAGCAGGCCCCGAAGGTCACCAGGTCGGTGAGGGGTTCCTCGACGCGTACGGGCAGGGGCAGCGTGCCCGTCTGCGCCACCGCCGCCAGCGCCAGGAACCCCGCAACGCTCACCCATGGCAGGCGACGGAACAGTCGTAGTAGCAGGGGCGAGAGCATCACGAACAGCAGATAGGCGCGGATGTACCAGAGCGGTGCGACGATCTGCTGGGCCCAAGCACTGTCGGCGGCGGGCGGGTCGCTGAGGGGCACGATCCAGAACACCATCCGCGCCCATCCGGCCGCCCGTCCTCCGCCACGTTCCGGAACCCAGCCCTTCACCAGCATCGCCACGACGACACACGCGCCGAACAGCCATACGGGCGGCAGCAGTCGGCGCATCCGGGCCCGCACCACGGCCGTGGCCGTCCGGTCATGTCGGTCGAGGGAGCGGGCCATCAGGGATCCGGCCAGCGCGAACATCACGCCCATGGCCGGGAACGCCAGGGTG
The DNA here is from genome assembly GCF_040644695.1 of Streptomyces sp. NPDC046909. Taxonomy (NCBI): domain Bacteria; kingdom Bacillati; phylum Actinomycetota; class Actinomycetes; order Kitasatosporales; family Streptomycetaceae; genus Streptomyces; species Streptomyces sp. NPDC046909. The sequence continues at coordinate 165,766 of NZ_JBEYXC010000018.1, forward strand.
AGCCAGGCCCAGTTGAAGGTGTGGTAGGTCACCACGCGGATCAGGGCCAGGGTGCGGAGGAAGTCCAGATAGAGGTCTCGGCCGCGCTTCCGGGGCGCCTGGCGCGGGAGTTGGACGGTGGGAGCGTCAGCGGTGGCGAGTGTCGGCGGTGGCTGTGCGGCGCCCGGCAGCCCCACCCGGCCGGTCCGCCGGAGCTTGTGCCAGCGCAGCCTGGCGCCGGTGACGGCCGTGACGCAGGACTGCAGCAGTACGAGATAGAGAAGCTGCCGGTAGACGATCTGTTGCAGTGGCAGCGCCCACAGCACCCGCAGCCGCTCGCCGTCCAGCCGCAACGCGTATGCCGCGCACAGGAGTTGTACGCCGAGCAGGGCGCCCCAGGCCGACGCCGTGCGCACCGGGTCCTGGAAGAGCAGTCCGTACAGCAGGAACAGGTCGATCAGCGGGGCCAGCAGGGGCGTGAGGACCGTGAACAGCACCACCAGGGCCAGACCGTACCGGCCGAAGTGGCCCGCGTGGCCGCGCTCGACGACCGCGTGGCGATGCTTCCACATCGCCTGCAGCGTGCCGTAGCTCCACCGGTAGCGCTGCCGCCACAGCTGGCCGATGCTGCCGGGCGCCTCGGTCCAGCCGCGGGCCCGCTCCTCGTAGACGACGTCCCAGCCGCCCCGGTGCAGCGCCATGGTGATGTCGGTGTCCTCGGCCAGCGTGTCGTCGCTCATGCCGCCGGCGTTCCGCAGGGCGGTACGGCGGAAGGCCCCGACCGCGCCCGGCACCGTGGGGATGCAGTGCAGACGGTCGTACATACGCCGGTCGAGGTTGAGGCCCATCACGTATTCGAGGTGCTGCCAGACACCGAGCAGACGGCCGCGGTTGCCGACCTTGGTGTTGCCCGCCACCGCCCCGACGACGGGACGGGCGAAGGGCTGCACCAGCCGGTGGACGGTGTCTGGCTCGAAGACGGTGTCCCCGTCCATCATCACGATCAGCTCGTGGGACGCGTACGCCACCCCGGTGTTGAGGGCGGCCGCCTTGCCCTGGTTGGGCTGCTCGACGACCTTGACCCCGCGAAGGCCGAGGGAGCGGACGAGGTCGGCGGTGCCGTCGGTGGAGCCGTCGTCGACCACCACGACCTCGACCGGGTGTGTGCTCTTGGCCACGGACAGCACGGTGTTCGCGATGCATGCGCGTTCGTTGTAGGCGGGGATCACCACGCTGACCGGTTCGGTGACCTCATGCCCCCAGGAGAAGCCCGGGTCACCGCGCACGCGGGCGTGGCGGCGGGCGAGCGCCAGCATCACGGCGAAGCGAGCGAGCACCAGAGCGCCGACCACCGCCAACAGCGCGGCCAGGACAGGGACGAGCCGGTCGGCGACCGTGACCGCGCCGACGAAGACCCGGCCGCTCCACAATTCCGTTCCGTGGACCGGGTGTTGGGCACTGCCAGCCCCCAGCGCCCCGGTGACCGTGGCGAAGCGGTAACCCCGGCTCTTGAGCTCGGGGATGATCCGGTCCAGGGCGCGCACGGTCTGTGACCGGTCACCGCCGGAGTCGTGCAGCAGCACCACGGCGCCCTGTCCGGTCAGCGGCCGGGTGACGCGGTCGACGATGGCGTCGGCTCCCGGGCGCCGCCAGTCCTCGCTGTCCACGTCGACGAAGGCGGCGATGTACCCCTTCTCGCCCAGCCGCTGGACGACCGGCCAGGACAGGTTGTCCAGGTCGGCGGCCTCGGAGGAGTACGGCGGCCGGAACAGCGTGCTGTGGATGCCGGCCGCGCCCGCCAACGCCAGCTGGGTCTGGGCCAGTTCACGTTCCAGCCGCGCCTCGGACTGGTACACGAGATCGGGATGGGTGAAGGTGTGTACGCCGACCTCCTGGCCGGACCTCACCAACTCCCGTACCAGTCCGGGCTCGCGGGCCGCCGCCGCGCCGGTCACGAAGAAGGTGCCGTCCACTCCGTGCCGGTCGAGCACCTCCAGGACGCGGGGCGTCCACATCGGGTCGGGGCCGTCGTCGAAGGTCAGGGCGACGACATGGTCCGGGACGCGGTAGCTGCGGACCCGGGATCCGGTGGCGTCCACCACGGGGCCGCCGCGCAGCACCGCGTCCGGAACCCGGTCGGTGGCGACCGGCGGGTGCACGCGGTGATCGGCGCCGAAGTCACTGTGCACATAGCCGTGCAGAAGCAGCATCCCGACGAGGACGATCAGGGTCAGCAGCAGGACGAAGACGTGGGGGCGGGACACGGCACCGCGCCGCCGCGCCGCCGGGATGACAAGCGGGACGGTGGGTCGGGGGCGCCGTTCCGGAGACGGGGAGCACGGGGAGGACGGGGACATCATTGCGCCCCCGCCGGGCTCTCGGACGGGGTGCCGGCTGTCGCGGGCGCCGCCGCTTCGGACGTCGCAGGAGCGCCTGTATCAGGCGCACCGGTGGTCCCGGTGGCGCCGGTGGAAGGCGGCTGGGTCGACGGGGTGCCGGACTCCACCGGGCTCGTGCTCGGCGAACCGGTCGGTTCGGAACCGCTGTCGGACGGCGACGGCGTGCTGCCGGGGCTGCTCGAACTGCTCCCGGTCGGCGCACTGGGCGATCCACCGTCGCCGGGCGACGAGGCCGTTCCCGATGTGGACGGCGTCGGCACCGGCAGGCCCGGCACGTCCGTCGGCGAGCCGGACGGCACACCCGGTGACACGGAACTGCCCGGCAGATCAGGCTTGACGGTCGGACGCACGGTACCCGGTTCACTCGACGGCACTCCCGGGACGGGCAGTAGCGTCCTCGGCGCGAACGGTGTCGCGCCCATGAAACTGAGGAACAGCACGATCGTATAGGCGACGCACAACGCCCCCGCCGCGTAGGCGAGTCGGCGTACGGCGCGGGCGCGGCGTCCCGTGGAATCGACGAAGACGGGGCCCGCCGCATCCGCATCCGCGGAGGCACGTGCGAGATCCGGACGGACCAAGGGCACCGTGCCGGTGTCCGGCCCGGCCCGCGCGGCGCGCCGCCCACGCAGCCGTCTGTCCCTCCCCCGGAGCATGTCCGTCCCCCCTCGCCCTCCGGCCCCACTCCCTTCAGGTTCCGGCCACAGGGCACGGTCGCACAGAGGCCGGACGGGCCCGCCTCGCAAGGCCGTTGGACCCGCCCGTGAGGCGGTCGAGCCGCGCAGCAGCGGCACGGATCACCGCTCCGGGGCGGGCCTCGGCACGGCCCGGGCCGACCGCCCCGTCCCTCAAGGCCGTCGCCACCGGTCACACATCAGCCGTGCCCCTGATGGCCCTCGGCAGGGGACGTCCGGCCTCTGCTCAGGCCTGCGACACGGACCGACTGTTGAGGCACACGCCGGCAACGCAGACAAGCCGACGACGGTGAACGGCGGTACATGCCATGTACGCAACGCACACCCGTGTCGACCACGCGGCCACCTTCCTGGTCCGAGCGGCCGTATCCGCGCCTTCGTTGTTCAACACCCAGCCCTGGCTGTTCACCGGCGGGGAATCGGGACTCGACCTGTACGCGGATCCCACGCGCCGTCTCCCGCTCGCCGACCCGTCCGGACGGGAGCTGGTCATCAGCTGCGGTGCGGCGCTGTTCAACGTGCGGCTCGCGATGCGGCATCTGGGCTTCATGCCCGTCGTGCGCGACTTCCCCGACCCGTGGAACCTCGCCCATCTCGCGCACGTCGGCTGGGGTTCGTACATCCCGCCGAGCAGCGACGAGGAACTGATGTACGGCGCCGTACGGCAGCGGCGTACACACCGGGGGCCGTTCCAGGCCTCCCGGCTACCGCAGCAGTTGGTCGACGAGCTGCGTGAACACGCCAGGGCCGAGGGAGCGGAGCTGTACACCGTCGAATCCCGGCACGAGCGGAGCCGCCTCTCGGACCTGGTGCGCACGGCGGAGCGGGTGTGCCGGGCCGATCCCGGGCACGTCGCCGAGCTGACCTCCTGGACACGGGCGTCCCACAGCGGCCGCGCGGACGGCGTCCCTCTGAGCGTCAGCGCCTACCACCCGGACAGCACCGCCCTCCCGGATCGCGACTTCCTCGGCATCACCCGCACCATGCCGTCTCCGCCGACGGTGTGGCCCGCACGGACCGGACTGATCGCCGTGATCACCACGCAGAACGACTCGCGCCAGGACTGGCTGCGCGCCGGACAGGCCCTCCAACGCGTCCTGCTGTACGCCACCGCTCATCAAGTCTCGGCCGCCTTCCACACCCAGCCCCTGGAACTGCCGCGCCTGCGCACAGAGGTGCGCGCGACCATCGCGTCCGGAGAGTTCCCCCAGATGATCCTGCGTCTCGGCAACGCCCCGCGGGCCCTCCCGACTCCCCGGCGGTCGGCCACTTCCGTACTGTCGGCTGGCTGAAGGTCAGCGCCGGACATACCGGGCCGGTCCCATGGCCGGCGGGTTTCGGGGGGACTCTCGTCGCTAGCCTTGAGGAGTTCTTCAATTCACTAGTTGCCTTGCCGGTCAGGTCACAGAAGGAGGTCCACCGTGGGCGGGTTCACCGAGGCCGCACGGGAGCGGATCCACACGGCGCGCACCGCACTCACGACCGCCCTGGAGGCCGAGGACCCAGTTGCGACGGCCGTCGCACAGGACGAGCTCGACGACGCCCTGCGTATGGCACGCAGACACGGCATCGGCACGGAGTGAGGTGATCGGGGTGACGGTTCCGCTGTACGAGGCGAAGGCGGAGTTCTTCCGGATGCTCGGGCATCCGGTACGGATCTGTGTGCTGGAGCTGCTCCAGGACGGCCCGAAGCCGGTGCGCGAGTTGCTCGCGGAGATCGAGGTCGAGCCGTCGAACCTGTCGCAGCAGCTGGCGGTGCTGCGCCGCTCCGGGATCGTCACCGTCACCCGTACCGGATCGACGGTCATCTACGAGCTGGCCGGCGCCGACGTGGCCGAACTGCTGGCCACCGCCCGGCGGATCCTGTCCGTGCTGCTGGCGGGGCGGCAGGACCTGCTCGACGAACTGCGCCGAACGGAAGCAGCACGGTGACCGGCGACGCCCGCCGCTTCCGGATGCCATGGCACCGGGGCAGACCCGCCGCGACGATCGAGCACGTACGAGCCCCTTTGCGGCGGCACGTCACCTCGGTGCGGGTGGGGCCCGACGCGGTACACGAGGCCCGCGAGAACGTGGCCGACCACTTCCCCCCGGCCGGCGTCGCCCCGGAGTCCGCCTTCGCGGACGCGGTGCTGCCAGTGGTCAGCGAACTGGTCGTCAGCGTCGCGGACATCGAGCCGCGCCTGCCGGACCTCACCCTCGAAGGCATGGGCGCCGGACTGCGGATGGTGGCCGACCACGGCTGGCCGCCCAGGACGAGGAGTCCGGGCGCGGTCTCATCCTCGTCGACGCCATCGCCGACAGCTGGAGCGTTCACCCCCAAGATCGGGGGAAGACCACCTGGTTCACCCTTCGGCTGTGAGCTGCCTGTGGCATCATCGCCTTCGGCTTGTCCCGTCGCTCCCCCCGTGGCGGCGGGACAAGTCCCGCCCGGCGGAGCCGCGTTGCGCTAGAGCACCTGGCCCGCCGCTCGGGCCAGGCGGGTGAGGGTGCGCCGCTGCTCGCTGGTCCATGCGGCCGGCTCGTGCCGGTGGACGGAGACCACACCGATCAGCGTGCCGTCGCCGCAGGAGACGGGCAAAGAGGCCACGCTCCCGACCTTGGCGTCGTGCAGAACGTCCAGCGCCGGAGTGCCGAGGAAGATCGGTGAAGCGGGCACCTCGTCGACGAAGACCGGGCTGCGATCCTGCGCGGCCACGCCACACGCGGTGTCACGGTCGTCGACCGTCTCGAAGAAGCTGAGGAACGGCTGATGAAAGCCGCGCTGGGTCACGATGTGGAGCACTCCGGCGCCGGGTTCCAGCAGTTGGGCATTGCCCATGGGTGCGCCGGTGAGCCGCAGCGTGAGGACGAGTGCCTCACGCAGCAGGGAACAGCGGCGGCGGTATTCGTCCGGACGCAGCTGGAGTGCGGAGGATGCGATCTGAAGCGACTCCAGTCGCCCGTACGACCGCAGCATGCGCAGGACGCAGCTGTGCGCGCGGTGAACGGCCAACTCGCCTCCGTCAGAGCCGAGTCGTAAGGACCAGTCCACGAGCAGTTCTGCCGTGCCCGGCCCGCACGCGGTGACCCTGCTCAGATCGAGGGCGATGCGGCCCGACGCCCGCTGCACACGACGCAGCGCGCGAGCGAGCACGGGTAGTGAGGCGACATCAAGCTCCCCGGCCACGTGAATCGTGGTCACGTCCCCGGTGTGCGTGACGGCCATGCGTACCCGGTGCGACGGCTGGGACCAGGCCATGCGCCATCCCTGTGCTCTGTTTTCGCGGTGCCCGATTCCGACGAGCTTAGATGCCATGTGGTGGCACTGTCGTGTACCTCGTCGACTCCTCCCTCGGCGTCCTGTCGCGGTACTACCTTGAGGAGGGTATGTACGTCATTGACGGAAAGGCTCACGCGTGCCTGACCGGAGGCTTCCCATACGGGGCAATCTGCCCGTCCCGCTCTCCGTGTTCGTCGGGCGGGGAGCGGAGTGTGCCGCTGTCTCCGCGGCCCTGGCCGTGAACCGGCTGGTCACGCTCACCGGGATGGGCGGGGTCGGCAAGACCCGGCTGGCCTTGCGGGTCGCGGCCGACGTACGCTCCCGCTTCCCCGACGGGGTGTGGCTGGTGGAACTCGCCGAACTGCGCGGCGGGACCCTGCTGGTGAGCGCGGTGGCCGACGCCGTCGGGATGCGAGAACGCACGCCGCGAGCGCAGGCCGGGGTATTGGCCGAATTCCTCAACGCCAAAGACCTGTTGCTGATCCTGGACAGCTGCGACCACCTCCTCGACGACTGCGCGGCACTCGTCCGCTCACTCCTGCCGAGCGCGCCGGGCCTGCGCATCCTGCTCACCAGTCGCCAACCGCTCGGCCTCGCCGAGGAACGAACCCTGCCCGTCCCCCCGTTGCCCGTCGAACCACGGCCCGCACCACACGGCGACGAGCAGCCGGCCGACGCCGTACGTCTGTTCCTCGACCGCGCCGCGCATCTCGCGCCCGAGGCCGTGTCCGCATGCCACCACCGGCTGTCGGCCGTACAGGCCCTGTGCGCACGGCTGGAGGGAATCCCGCTGGCGATCGAACTCGCCGCCGCCCAGCTGCGCACCCTGTCCGTCGAGGAGATCGACGCGACGCTCCGGGACCGGTTCGCGCTGCTGGCCGACCACCGTCGCGGCGAACCGGTGCGCCACCAGGCACTGCGGGCCGCGATCGGCTGGAGTCATCAACTGTGCACCCCGGCCCAACGGTTGCTGTGGGCCCGGCTGTCCGTCTTCTCCGCCTCCTTCAGCGCCGACGCGGTCACCGAGGTGTGCACGGACACAAACCTGCCCCGCACGGACATCCTCGCGGCCCTCGCGGGACTCGCCGACAAGTCCCTGCTGATCCGGGAGACCGACGGCGACGGCGCGGTCCGCCACCGCATGCTGGACACCGTGCGCGAGTACGGCGCCACCTGGCTGCGGGAACTGGGCGAGGAACAGCCGTTGGCCCGGCGGCACGCCGCATTCTGCCTGCGCGAGGTCCGCCAGGCGGAGGCCGCCTGGTCCGGACCCGCCCAACTCGCCTGGCACACGCGGATATCCGCAGAGCTGCCCAACATCCGGGCCGCCGTCGACTTCCTTCTCACCCATCCCGGCCCCGAACACCATCGGATGGCCCTGGAGCTCACCTCCCGCCTGTGGTTCGAATGGATCGGCTGCGGCCGCCTGCGCGAGGGCCGCCACCATCTGGAACGCGCCCTGCGTCAGACACCGGCCGAACCGGATCACGACCGCACCCGGGCGCTGTGGGTGTGCGGCTGGATCGCCAGCGTCCAGGTCGACGCCGACGGTGCCACCCCCTACCTGGAGCAGGCCGCAGCCGACGCGGCCCGCCTGGGTGACCCGGAAGGCAGCGCCTTCAGTCTGCAGTGGCTGGGCCAGGTCGCCTTCCTGCACGGCGACTGGGACCAGGCCATCGCCCTGCTCACCCGGGCCCTCGCCCTGCACAGCCCGCAGGCCCCGCTCAACCCCGGCCCCGTCCCGGCCCGTTGCGCCCTGGGCGCCGCCTGGCTGGCCCGCGCCCGCACCCACGAGGCCCAGGCGGTCCTGGAAGAGGCCCGCGCCCTGTGCACCGCCAACGGGGAGATCTGGATGCGCTCCCACCTCGACTGGCTCCTCGCCCAGACCGACCGCGCCCGCGGCCGCTTCTCCGCCGCCATCGCCCGCATCCGTGACGCCCTGTGGATCCAGCACGCCTTCCACGACGTGATCGGCACGGCCGTCACCCTCGAAGTCCTCGCCGGACTGCGCGCCTCGCTCCTCGACGCCGAACGCGCCGCCCGCCTCCTCGGCGCCGCCCGCGCCCTGCGTGAGACCTACGCCGTGGCGGCCACCGGCGCCCCGTTCCTCGCCGCGATCCGCGCCCAGGCCACCCGCACCGCCATAGAGCAACTGGGCGCCGAGACCTACGAGTCGGCCTTCGCCGAGGGCGCCCGGATGGACATCTCCCAGGCCGTCGCCTACGCCCTGGACGCACAACTCACCCCACCGCCACCGGCCCCAATCGCCCACAGCAGGCCGCTGAGCACCACCGAGGCCCGCCTGACCCGCCTCCTCGCCCAAGGCCTGGACGACCAGGCCATCGCCGAACGCCTGGACACCACCCACCAGTCCGTCACGGAACGCATCGCGGACATCCTCGCCACACTCGGCCTCACCGACCGCACCGAGCTGTCCGCATGGGCCACCCACTACGGCCCCGGCGGCATCGGCGACGACCATCCCACCGCACCCCGGGCCACCTGACCAGCGGCTGCACAGAGCCGCGCCCAGGGCCTCAGCTCCGCCGTACGGTGGCCGAAGGGGCCTCTTCCCGGCGACTACAGATGCCCACTAGTCTGCGAACAAGGGAACGGAAGCTGCGCTACCGCCGAGTCACACAGCACCGGACCCCCATCGGCCCCCAGCCCCCGGGTCACCAGGACACCAACCGTCATCGGTTGGACGGCCGGAGGCGCGTTTCACGCCGACAACGCGACCCCGGCCCCTCGCCCTCCCCTGGTAACCGGGGCAACTCCCGCAGCCCCTGCCGTCGGAGAGGGCGAACGCGCGAGGAAGCCGCGGAGGGGCCGCGCCATCCTCGCGCCGACGCGGCCGTCGCCGGCGCGGATACCCCCGGCGGCGGCCGCCCTTCGTCCACGGAACACACCATGTCCTCCCGGCTCACTACCCAGGACGACAGCCACCTCATGCCGGCCTTCGCAGGAACACCACAACCGCCAGGAACCGACCGCACTGACGCAATGGCCTGTGGCACAGCATCGCCGTGCTGACCAGGCCAGTCAGGGGCTTACCAGTGAGTTCGGGGCGAAAACGGTGACGCTGTAATCCCCGCTGCGGTTGCGCCCCCGAGAGCCACCCAAGGCGCTCCCAGGTCTCGAAGGGCTGATCGACAGCCATCGGCTGGTCGGCGTGATCGGCGTGATCGGCGAAGCGAACCTCGCCCGTCGTCTGCCCGAGGACCAGGTGGGCCACTTCGTCGAGGTCGTCTGCGCGGCCCACTCACCATTGCGCCGTGCCCTTTGGCCGGGGTGGGCGGTCGTCACTGGAAGACGGCGTGGATCTCCTGTTCGGTGGCGGCGTGCGAGACGACGAGGAGTTCGTCGCCGGCCCGGAGCCGCATCTCGGGGGCGGGGACGGTAGGTTGGCCGTCACGGATGACGGTGGCGATGACCGTGCCCGCGGGAAGCGTGATCTCGGCGAGCGTGCGTCCCGCGGCGCGGGACTGCGGGGTGATGGCTGTTTCGATGACGTCGACGCCGGCCTTGCTCAGGCGCAGCAGGGCGACGGTGTCCGTGGCGCCGGTGGCCTCCTCGATGAGGGAGATCAGCGGGGTGGCGGCGGGGACCGCTGTGTCGACTCCCCACTTCTGGTCGAACAGCCAGGTGTTCTCGGCGTCGTTGACGCGCGCCGCGACCCGGGGGACCTCGAACTGCCGCTTGGCGAGCAGGCTGATGACGAGGTTGTCCTCGTCGTCGCCGGTGGTGGCGATGACGAGGTCGGCGGTGAGCACGCCCGCGTGCTCCAGGATGTCGGGTTCGCAGGCGTCCCCGGCCAGGAGGCGTACGGGGAGGCGGCCTTCGAGTTCGGCGACGCGGTCGTCGTCGATGTCGACGAGGGTGACATCGTTGCGGGCCGCGGCGAGTACCTGGGCGATCTGGGCGCCCAGGCGTCCCGCGCCGGCGATGAGCGCCTTCATGTCCCCAGCTCCTTGTCCAGAAAGCCGCGCAGGCGGCCGAGTGCGGTGGCGGCGACGGCGAAGGTGACCAGGTCTCCGGGCTCGGCGCGGGTGCTGTGGGCAGGCACGAGCGAGCGGCCGCCGCGGGTGACCTCGACGGCGCGGATCTCGCCGTCCACGTCGAACTCTGCCAGCCGCCGCCCGCTCAGATAGGCGGGCAGTTCGGAACGGACCAACACGGTCTCGCCGTTGCCGAAGGTGAGTTCCGGGGTGAGGTGGCGGTGCAGGAGCATCTGGTGGATCTGGTGCACGGTCCAGCGGACGCTGGCGATGGTGGGGATGCCGAGGTCGCGGTAGATGTCGGCGCGGCGCGGATCGTAGATGCGGGCCAGCACGATGGGAACCCGGTAGGTCTCCTTCGCGGTCCGCGCGCTGACGATGTTGCTGTTGTCGCCCGAGGTGGCGGCGACGAACGCGTCGGCGTGCTCGATCCCGGCGGCCTCCAGCACCGTCCGGCTGTAGGCGTTGCCCTCGTGGAAGCTGCCGGGGAAGCCGGCCGGCAGCAGTCTGCGGGTCTTGGACCGGCGGTCGATGAGCCGTACGTCGTGGCCCTCGGCGACGAGCTGGACGGCGAGTGCGGATCCCACTCGCCCGCAGCCCGCGATGATCACCCTCATGGCGCTCCCTTCCTCCCGGTTCCGGGACGGCGGTGGCGCAGCCACCACTTACGGGTTTCCTCCGCGGCCAGCAGCAGCGCGCCGAATCCGGCGAGGACCGCCCAGTCGGCGGCGGCCAGCGGGGCGGTGTGGAAGACGGCCTGCAGGGGCGGGGCGTAGCTGATGGCCGCCATCAGCGCAATGCCGAAGCAGCCGGCGGCCAGCAGCCAGGGGTTGGACAGCAGGCCGATCCGGAACACGCTCTGCCGGTCGGTGCGCACGGCGAGCGCGTTGAAGAACTGGCTGACCACGATGCCGGCCTGAACCATGGTGATCGCCTCCCGGTAGACCGTGGTGTCCTCGGTGAAGTCGGCGTACGGGATGCCGGAGGCGTGGATGTGCCAGAAGAACACGGCGCACACGCCGAAGGACTGGATGCCGCCGAGGAACAGGATCCGGCCCATCACCGCGGTGGAGAACAGCCGTTCGCGCTTCGAGCGCGGCGGGCGGTCCATGACGTCCGGCTCGGGCGGCTCGGCGCCCAGCGCCAGGGCGGGCAGCACGTCGGAGCCGAGGTCGATCGCGAGGATCTGCACGGCGGTGATCGGTACCAGCGGGAATCCCGCGAAGGTGGCGGCGAGGATCGGGACGAGCTCGGCGATGTTGTGGCTGAAGAGGTAGATCAGGAACTTGCGGATGTTCTGGTAGACAGAGCGGCCCAGACGCACCGCGGTGGTGATGGAGGCGAAAGAGTCGTCCAGCAGCACCATGACGGCGGCCTCCCGGGCCACGTCGGTGCCGGAGGCGCCCATGGCGACGCCGATGTCCGCGTGCTTGAGGGCGGGCGCGTCGTTCGCGCCGTCGCCGGTCACGGCGACGACCTCGCCGCGCCGCTGCAGGGCGGTGACGACCCGCATCTTGTGTTCGGGGCTGACCCGGCACAGCAGCAGCTCGCCTGACTCGGCGAGCAGGGTGTCCAGGGCGTCGTCGTCGAGGGTGTCGAGCCTGGTGCCGGTCACGACGGTGGGATCGGGCCGGCGGACGATGCCCACCCGGCGGGCGACGGCCTCGGCGGTCAACGGGTGGTCGCCGGTGACCATGACGATGCGGATGCCGGCGTGCCGACAGGCGTCGACGGCGTCGCTGACCTCCGGCCGGGGCGGGTCGAGCATGCCGACGAGGCCCAGGAGGGTGAGGTCCGATTCGGCCTCCTCCTGGGTGGGCCGCCTGTCGGGGAGCTGCCGCGACGCCGCCGCCAGGACCCGCAGTCCTTGGGCGGCCAGTTCGTCGTTGGCGGCGAGCGCCATCGTGCGCAACTCGTAGGTCAGCGGCCGCCGTTCGCCCTTCCAGACGACGGACGTGCAGCGGGCGAGCAGTTCCTGCGGCGCGCCCTTGACGTAGGCGTGGATGCCGCCGTCGGGGCCGCCGTGCACGGTGCTCATCAGCTTGCGGGTCGAGTCGAAGGGGAACTCCGTCACGCGGGGCGTGGTGGCCTCTTCGACTGCCGGGTCGAGTCCGGCCTTGGCTGCGGCGACGAGGATGGCCCCCTCTGTGGTGTCGCCGAGGACGCGCCAGCCGTCGTGGTCCGACGGCGGCACCAGTCGGGCATTGCAGCACAGGGCCGCCATACGCAGCAGCTCGCGCACCGACTGCGCGTCGTTCACTTCGCCGACGGGCGCGTACCCCACTCCGGAGACGGCATGCCGGACGCCGTCCGTCCACACCTGTACGACGGTCATCTCGGCCTGGGTGAGGGTGCCGGTCTTGTCCGTGCACACGACGGTGGTGGAGCCCAGTGCCTCCACCGCCAGCAGCTTCTTGACCAGCGCGTGCCGACGGGCCATGCGCCGTACCCCGATGGCCAGGGACACCGAGAGGGTCGCGGGCAGGCCCTCGGGTACGAGGGCGACCATCACGCCGAGCGCGAAGACGAAGGTCTCGACGAGGGGTTCGCCGGCCGGCAGGCGCACCGCGAACAGGACCGCTCCGATGGCCAGAGCCGCGCCCGCCACCCGGCGGGCCATCGAGGCGACCTGGCGCTGCAGGGGGGTCTTCTGGCGCGGCGCCGCGGACGCGAGCCGGAAGATGCGTCCGAACTCGGTCTCCGCGCCTGTCGCGAACACCACGGCCTTTGCGGAACCCGCCACCACGTCGGTGCCCATGAACACGCAGTTGCGGGCCTCCAGCACCGGTCCGGCCGCCACCGGCTGGCGGGTGCGGCCCACGGGGTCACTCTCCCCCGTCAGTGCCGCGTTGTTCACCGAGACCTCGTGCGCCTCCACCAGGCGGCAGTCCGCCGACACCGCGTCTCCGGCCTCCAGGACCACCACATCTCCGGGGACCAGTTCGCGCGCGGGCAGTTCCTGCCGCTCCCCGCCGCGCAGGACCCGGCAGGTGTGGGGCACCATCGCTTGGAGCGACTCGGCGGTGCGCTCGGCGGAGTACTCCTGGACGAAACCGATGGCCGCGTTCAGGAGCACCACACACAGGATCGCCACGGCCAATTGAAGGGTGCCCGTGTCCCGGGGTTCCTGGAGCCCGTACGCCAGGAAGGTGATCGCTGACGCGACGAGCAGCACCACCGCGAACAGGTCCGTGAACTGGCCGACGAGATCCCGCCACCAGGCCCTGCGGTGGGGACGCGGCAGTTCGTTGGGGCCGTACCGCTCCCGTCGTACGGCCGCTTCCGGGGGCTCCAGGCCGCGCGGCGAGGTGCCCAGGGCGGTGAAGACGTCCCGGGTGGCCAGGGTCTGCACCGAGGGCCCGCTCGTCGTCATGGCGCCGCCAGACATACGGAGTCGAAGCGGGCGGCGTGGCGGGCGGCCATGTCCTCATCGTGGAGTCCGTCATCACGGGCCGCGATCCCGGCACCGGCGATCGCGTACGGTGCCCGAGGCGGCGCGCAGACGGCGTTCATCCCTCAAGGATCCGCGCTGCCCGGCCTCGCGGACGCGGGCCGTACGGCCCTGAGGAGGAGCCGTTCGGTCCCTGCGGGATGACCGTGCTCTCACCGGGCCTGCGTCGTGGGTGGGTCGGCGGCTGTTCCAGCCCCAGGTTGGACCGGATGCCGTCAGCGGGGGACCGATCGGCCCTAGCCGACGGGCCGGAGCGGGCGGAGTTTGGCGGGCGAGGGGTGTCGACCGTCCGGCCCCCGCCCGGTGCAGAGAGGGGACCACCGTGCTCACGACCAGGCAGGCCGCATCGGAGTTCCTCGCCCGCGGGCGTGTCGCCACGCGGGAGTGCGGTGACGTGCCGAGGCGGGTGTGAGTCATGGGACGCGATGACTCCGCACGTCTGCTGCACCGGTTCGACCGGTGGATGTACCGCGGCGGCCGCCCGGGCCGCCTGGCACGGGTGATGAACCGGCAGTCGGTGCTCGCCGCCTCGGCGGGGCTGGCACCGCGGCGCCTGGTCGCGATGGAGGTGCCCGGGCGTCGCACTGGCCGGCGTGTCTCGCTGCCTCTGGTGGTCGCGGACCACGAGGGCGACCGCTATCTGGTGTCGATGCTCGGCGACACCGCGAACTGGGTGCGTAACGTCCGAGCGGCCGACGGGCGTGTGGTGCTGCGGCACGGACGTGCCGAGGCCGTACGCCTCGAAGAGGTCGAGGTAGGCGCCCGCGCGCCGGTCCTGCGCCGCTACCTCGCGCTCGCGCCGGGAGCTCGGGCGCATCTGAGGGTGGACCAGCGGGCCCCGCTGGAGGAGTTCGCCCGGATCGCCGACCGGGTCCCCGTCTTCCGCATCCTGCCCGACCGACCGGAGTCGGGTGACAGGAGCGGATCATGACCACCACGTCCGCCACAGCGGGAACCCCCGCCGCCGGTGCCTGCGATCGTGCCGACGCGTTCTCCGTCTCGGGCTGATGAAGACGTTCGGGCCGACCCCGTCGCCGGGGTCGCCTACGGCTGGGTCGCCGACGACGTCCAGGACCTCGTCGGCGACAACGACACCATGCGGGACATCATCGCCAGCCTCGGCGGGGCCAGTCTCACCGACGCCTACCTCACCCGTTCGCTGCTCACCGCCGCCCTGATCGGTGGCGGCTACGTCGTCCAGGCCGCGCTGCGCCCGCGCGGGGAGGTGCCCGCCCTGCGTGCCGAGCCCGTCCTGGCCACCTCCGTCTCCCGCCTGTGCTGGACGGCAAGTCATCGGACCGTCGCCCTCGTCGGCAGCGTCCTGGTGCTCACCGCCGCCGGGCTGGGCACCGGCCTCACCTACGCCCTGGCCAGCCATGACCCCGGCCAGATTCCCCGCCTGCTCGGCGCGGCGCTGCTCTACGCTCCGGGTCCTCGCCGGCCTCGCCACCGTCCTCTTCGGCCTCGCGGCACGCGCTGTGAATGCCGCCTGGGCGGTCCTCGGCTTCTGCCTGGTCGCCAGCATCCTGGGCGACATCATCACCCTGCCGAACTGGCTCCTCGGCCTCTCCCCGTTCCAGCACCTCCCCCACCTCCCGGCCCAGCCACCCGACCGCCACCACACCGGCAGTCCTGACGGCGATCGCAGCAGCCCTGACGGCAACCGGCCTGGCCGCCTTCCGCCGACGGGACATCGGACAGCCAGCCCCCCGTGGCTCCGCGCCACATGCAGACGTACCGGCCGGGCGGCCAGGCGGCCGGCTTCGATCACGCCGGTACCACGGCCACCGGACATCCGGCATGCCCGACAAGCCGGTTCAGGGCGGCACCGAGCCTGTTCCCGCGCCGGCCGGCCACCAGCAGGTCCGCCCGGCCCGATGCCCGCACCAGGGCCTCGCCGACGCCGAAGAGCACAACGTCCTCCAGTACCCGCACCCGCGGGTACTTCTCCCGCCACGGGCGCAGGGCGTCGGAAAGGAGCTGTACCTCGTCGTCCTCCAAGGCGGCCCGGTCTCCGCCCGGCACGGCGAAGGGGAGCAGGGCGGCGTCGGGTTCCGGCATCTTCCAGGCGTGCACCACGCGCAGGCGGGCGTCCAGGTGATTCGCCCTGTCGAAGGCGAAGTCGAGGGCCTCGTCGTCCGGCTGCCGTGCCTCGACGCCGACTGCGACCTTGTCCGTGCGCCATCCAGTGCCCGTGCAGGCGGGCCCGCCGGGCACCAGAACTACCGGCCGTTCGGAGCGTTCGGCCACCGCGCGGGCCACCGAACCGACCGCCAGCCCCGCGCATCCCCCGGCGCCACGTATCCCGAGCACGAGCAGTTCGGCCGAGGCGCCCAGGGCAAGCAGCTCCGACGCCGGCTCACCGTCGATCCGGATCTCCTCCGCCGTCAACTCTGGGTGCTGGGACGCCAGTTCGACCATGGCCCGGCCCGTCGGCGTCTCCGGGAGGTGGGCCCGTGATTCGGTCAGATTCGCCCCGGACAGCTCCGTCACATCCGTCACATGCACCACCCGCAACGGCAGCCTCCGCCACAGGGCCTCCCGCGCCGCCCAGTCCGCCGCCACTCCGCTCCGCGCGGAGCCGTCGACTCCGACAACGATGGTCCGTTCCATGGCCGTTCGCCTCCCGCGTGGACACGGCGCCGAGTGCCGCCGTCCCCACGGTCATCCGCGGCGCGGCATTCCGCGCAGGGGCCGTACGGGCCGAAGCGTGGGCCCGGTGGCCCCTGCGCCGCACGACAGACCGGCCCGACGATGGGAACAGGACCGAGAGAAACCCAACGAGCGAGCACGACGGAGGTGCCGCCATGTCACGACCGGTCGTCGCCGGAGTCGACGGATCCCCCGAGAGTCTGGCCGCCGCGGAGTGGGCCGCCCGGGAGGCGGTGCGCCGCGATCTGCCCCTGCACCTGGTGCACGCCTCCGACTGGGCCCCGGACCGGGCGCCCTCCGCCGCGGCGAGCGCGGTGCGACGTCACGTGGGACGGGGCGTGCTGCGCAAGGCCGAGGAGCGCATCGCGCGGACCTGCCCCGGGGTACGGCTCACCGACGAGCACGCCGAGGCCCCGGCGGCCGCGGCCCTGACGAACGCCGCGCACAACGCCGAGTTGCTCGTGCTCGGCTCCCGCGGTCTGGGCGGCTTCACCGGGTTCGTCGTCGGGTCGGTGGCCCGGGCCGTCGTGGCCCGGGCGACCCGGCCGGTCGTCCTGGTCGAGGCCGGGCAACGGTCCGAGGACGAGCATCTGCCGGACGAGGACGGCAATATGTCGCTGCTCACGCCGTACCGGGACGTCGTCCTCGGCCTCGACCTGAGCGACCCGTGCGACGAGGTCATCGAGTTCGCCTTCGAGGCAGCCCGGTTGCGCGGTGCGACGCTGCACGCGGTCCACGCCAGGGACGACGCGTCGACCGTCGCTCTCGCCCCCGGCGAGCCCGGCATCGGCGAAGGACCCCGGCACGAGGAGGAGTGGCGCGCCTTCCTCGCCGCCGTGCTGCAGAACTGGCGCGACAAATACCCCGGCGTCGAGGTCAACGAGACGGTCGTCAACGGCAGGGCCACAACCCATCTGGTCCGCGCCGCCTCAGGTGCCGGACTGCTCGTCGTCGGCCGCCGTGTACGCGAGACACACCTCGGTCCGCGCACCGGCCCGGTCACCCTCAACGTGATCCACCACGCTCGCTGCCCCGTCGCCGTCGTGGCGCACGACTGAGCCCCCGCGAAGCAGAGGCAGCGACGAACGGCGGTGCCCGTCATGGACGCAACGCACACCCAGGTCGACCACGCGGCCAATCATCTGGTCCGCGCGGCCGTCACCGCGCCCTCGGTCCACAACAGCCAGCCCTGGCTGTTCGTCAACCGGGAGACGGGGCTCGATCTCTACACGGACCCCACGCGCCGACTCCTGCTCACCGACCCGGAAGGGCGGGAGCAGGTCATCAGCTGCGGGGCGGCCCTGTTCAACCTGCGGATCGCCATGCAACACCTGGGCTTCCGGCCCGTCGTACAGGCATTCCCCGACTCGTGGAACCCTGCCCATCTCGCCGGCGTCGGCTGGGGACCGCACGCCAGGCCGAGCACCGACGAGAACCTGATGTACCGCGCTCTGCGGCAACGGCACACGCACCGCGGCCCCTTCCAGCACTCCCCGCTCCCGCAACCGCTGATCGGAGAACTGCGCGAGCACGCCCGGGCCGAGGGCGCCGAGCTGTACACGGTGGACTCCCGCCACGCACAGCGTCATCTCGCGGAACTGGTCCGCACCGCCGAAGCGATCCACCGCTCGGACCCCGGACACGTCGCCGAACTCGCCCACTGGACCCGGGCCACCCTGGACGCGCGTCCGGACGGCGTCCCGCTGGACGCCTGCGCCCGCCACCCGGACCAGACCGGTCTCGCCGGGCGCGACTTCCTCCGCTTCGCGCACACCCCGCCCGCCGCACCCGTGTCCTGGCCGCCCGGGACGGGACTGGTCGTCCTCCTCACCACGCGGCACGACACCCGGGAGGACTGGCTGCGCGCCGGACAGGCCCTGCAACGGGTCCTGCTGCACACCACCACCCGCTTCGCCGTGGCCGCCTTCCACACCCAGCCCCTCGAAGTACCCCGGCTGCGCGCCCAGATACGCACAACGCTGGCCCGCGGAGAGTTCCCGCAGATGATTCTGCGCCTCGGCCACGCCACCCGCGCCCGGCCGACCCGACGACGACCGGCCGACGCGGTCCTTGCGGCGGGTTGACAGCGGCCGCCCCGCCGCCGTGTGAGACGACCGGCGTCGGAAATCCGTCGCGGGCGTCCCCGTTGAGCGGCAGTCGTACGGCCGCGAAGAGGTCGGTGAACAGGTCGACGAGGTCGCACCGCAGCCCCCTCCGCTCGCCGGGCGGCAGGTGGTCGAACCCGAACTCGTCGCACCGCGCGGCCGATCCGCTGACGCCTGTTCGGGGCAGGGCCTGACGGGGTCCGCGCGGTCGGAGGTGAGGCGGTTCACACCGCTCCGGCATCCACGGGCCGGTGAAGGCACCGCCCGACGACGGGCGTCCCCACAACCGTCCTCCGGCCACCGACTGAACGCCGACGCCCTTCCCCTGTCGCAGGACGCGCCATCTGCTCCTGTGGTCGCCCGTGTCAATCGTGAGGAACGACCGCGACGGGGCAGCGCGCGTGATGGATGGCGGCGTGGGCCACCGAGCCCAGGCGTGGCGCCAGGGCGGGACGGTGCTTGCGTCGGCCGACGACCAGCAGCCCGGCGCCCGCGGCGGCCCGTACGACGGCCCTGGCGGGACTCTCGAGACCGACACCGTCATCCACCACCACGCCCGGGAACTTCTCGCGCCAGGGACGGAGAACCTGGCTCAGGCTCTTCTGCGCGTCCCGCGTGATCTCCTCGGTGATGTCATGGTCCACGCCCCAGGGAACGTGCGCATGGACCGGCACGCTTCGGCCGTGGACGGCCCGCAGGGGCACGCCCCGCGCCACAGCGGTACCGAAGGCGAATGCGAGCAGGTCGTCGCAGGGGCCGTGCAGTTTCAGCGCCACCACTACGCCCGCTGCCATGCCCTCAATGGGCGACGGCCCCTCCTTGCGCGCTTCGGCACGCACCAACACCACCGGCTGCTCGGCCCGGGCCACGACATGCATACTCACGTCGCCCAGGAAGTAGCTCTCGATGGGCTCCAGCCCCCGCGAGCCGAGCACGAGCATCTCGGATTCCGACGCCGCGTGCAGCAGCGCCTCCTGGGCGTCGTCGGCGACCAGACTGCCGACGATGACGAGGGCAGGGTGGCGCGCCTGGAGCTCCGCTTTCGCGTTGTGCACGATCCGTCTCGCCCAGTAGTTCTGATCCACCTCGGCAGGGACCTGGGCCGGTTCCGGCATCAGCAGGGGCCACGCATGCAGCAGGCGCAGCGTGAGCCTGCGGTGCTCGGCCTCGTCGGCGGCCCAGTGGGCAGCGGCAAGGCTCTCGGGTGAGCCGTCGAGGCCCACGGTGACAACTGGCTCCATGGCGACTTCCTCCGTCACGTCGGGAACTGGGAGGGCGGTGAGCGCGAGTGGTCTTCGGCGAGTGAGCGCCCGCGTCGATGTGCCGGGTACGGCGCCTCTCATACGAGGATGACTCCACATCCCCCTGCGGCGCATGTGGTCGCGGTGTGACGCCCGGGGGAGGCGCGAGCCGCTGCGGAGCCCCCTGTGGGCAGCGTGCACGTGCTCAACCAAGTCAGCCACCAGGCTGCGAGGACGGAGCCGGCCGCGCCTCGCCCGGGCCCACCCGGGCTCGGTGACGTTCCTGATGGACGCCTACGTCACGGAGGCGGGGCCAGGCACGACCTCGCCCTGCGGTTGGCCTGCCCATGTGACCGGCTGAAGACGCACCCGGTCCCGCGCTCGTCACGTCCCGGCGGAGACACTCCGCGAGTCGTCGGTCCGGTACGTGATGTGGTCGGCAACCGAGACCACGCCGTCGACGCTCCTGCACAACCGTTCGATGACGGGGATCAGGCTCTTCGTCTCGACCGATCCCCGGAGGGTCACCTGCCCCTCGCGTACGTCGGCCGTCACCTCCAGGGGAGCCAGGCCCAGCGTCCGCCGAAGCACGTCCCCGCTGATCTCGTCACGGATGGCGTCGTCACGGCGCAGGAAGATCCGCAACAGGTCGCCGCGGCTGACGATGCCCTGGAGCCGGTCCGCCTCGTCGACCACGGGCAGCCGTTTGACGTTCTGGAGAGCCATGAGGCGAGCCGCCTCGACCACGGTCCAGTCCGCACGCGCGCAGACGGCGGGAGCCGACATCAGCTCCTCGGCGCTGGTGCCGTCGGCCTTGGCCCGCTCCCACGCCTCCAGATGCGGTAGCGGTATGCGGCCGGACGGATCGGTCTGGCCGGACGACTTGCGCAGCAGATCGGCCTCGGACACCACACCCAACGGGCGGTCCAGGTCGTCCACCACGGGTACGGCGGTGACGTCGTTCTCCGCCAGCAGCTTGACGATCTCCTTGAACGGTGTGTCGGGCCTCGCCCGGACGACGTTGCGCGTCATCAGGTCTGCGACCGTGCGGTGGTGCATGGCGTCTCTCCCTTCCGGGGTGACAGCCGGGGGTGGTCACGTGTCCAGCGTGTCAGGAACCGGCCGCCCGTGAGTAAGCCGGTCAGGACCCTGTTCAGGGCCGGTCGGCCCGGAGACCGGGCCGACCGGCCCTCCGGATGGGGTTCTCGAGCCCATGCGGCGGCACGCCGCGCGTGTCACGTTGGGTACAGCAGCACTCCGCGGAACGGGAGGAGGGCGACCATGCGAGCTCAACTGGGCGATCAGCTCATTGTCGAAAGCCCGACCACCGGCGTCACCAGGCGCGACGGCGAGATCGTCGGACTGCGCCACGAGGACGGAACGCCACCCTACGACGTGCACTGGTCGGACACGGACGAGGTGACACTCGTCTTCCCCGGGCCCGACGCGCATGTCCACCATGTCGAACACAAGCATGGAAGCCCCTACGGCCCCTCCCCGGACGAGCGCGGATGAGGAAGGTGAGCGGGCGGGCGTAGTGTCCGGCGGCGCCTTCTGGGCGGGCCGTTCGGCCCTGGACCGCCCGTGTGGAGGGGAGCAGGCTGAGGGGTGGAAAGAGGAGTCGGCCCAGGCTCTCCCGCAGCCCGGCGCCCGGCCCTCGTACCCTCCCCATCCGCTCGGGAGTGATCACGATGGAAGCCAAGCAGTGGACCGTGCAGATCTACATCACCGAGGAAGGCGACGACACGCACGCACGTGCCGTCCTGAACACCCGGGACACCTCGACGGTCACCGGCCGGGGAGTGGCCCGCCGCAACCCGATCGACCGTTCGATTCCGGAGATCGGCGACGAACTCGCCGCCAGCCGCGCCCTGGAGGACCTCGCCATCCGGCTCCACGACGTCGCCTCCGACGACATCGTCCAGTTGGCAGGGCCCGCCCAGCCGTGACGGTGTGAAAACAACGACGCACCGGTCACCGATCCGCCGTCGCCGAGGCGTCGACCGCCGTCAGATGCCGTCCTCAAGAGCACGGGCGGCCCAGCGCCTGCGTACCGCGTCCTCGTGCTCGCTCTGTTCCAGGGCGAGGTCGGCACGGGCCAGCGCCTGCTCCAGTCGCGGGATCCAGTGGCGTTGCAGGGCGCGCACGCGCTGCCGGGTACTGAGCACCTCGGCCCCGACGGCGCGGGCCGCGGCGCGGGCGACGGCGTACTCGGCGGCGGCCCGCACCGCCTCGGCGTAGGCGGCCTCGGCATGGATCAGCCCGGTGTTGGGGGGTGCCGGTGCGTCCGGGTCACGTTCCGGCACCGTGCAGGAAGCGGCCCGCGGGTGTCGTACGCCCATCGTGGACGTCCAGGCGATCTCCAACTCGGCGGGACGTTCGGGGTGCGGCGATTCCAGGGACTCTTCGCCGCCGAGGAGCAGTCCACGTCGTAGCCAGGTCTCGGCCTCCCGCAGGCGCTCGTGCCAGTGGTCCCGGGCGGTGCGCTCGGCGCGCAGCAGCTCTTCGTGCCGGGCGCGCAGGATGCGCAGTTTCTGGTCGAGCAGGTCCGCGCCGCGCCGCGCGACCTCCAGGCTGTGGCGCAGCCGCATCCGGCCGGCTCGTCCGGGTGGGGTGCGCAGGTCCGCCATGGGATCACCCGCCCTCGGTCGCGTCGTGCGCGTCGAGGAACTCGGCGGGCAGCATGGCCAGTTGGCTGCGGGGCAGGGTGAGCAGCACCTGCCAGGCACGCTCCAGGGTCTGTTCCAGCGTACGGAGTTCGTCCCTGCGCTGATCGACGAAGGTGTGTGCGAACGCCTCGTCGAAGTCGAGGTAGCGGCGGTCGGTGGGGCTGAGGGCCGCCTGCCCGACGAGATCGGCCAGCTCCTTGATCTGCCGGGCCCGGGCCAGGGCGGCGAG
Source organism: Streptomyces sp. NPDC046909 (assembly GCF_040644695.1). NCBI lineage: Bacteria > Bacillati > Actinomycetota > Actinomycetes > Kitasatosporales > Streptomycetaceae > Streptomyces > Streptomyces sp. NPDC046909. The sequence continues at coordinate 188,446 of NZ_JBEYXC010000018.1, forward strand.
CAGCTGTGCGGCGACGTCGAGGTGATCGTCGCGGGTACGGCCGGGGCCCGCGCCCTTGCGCATCAGCCGGGACAGTGAGGACAGGGCGTCCACCGGCGGGTAGACGCCCTTGGCGTGCAGCTCGCGGGAGAGCACGATCTGCCCTTCGGTGATGTAGCCGGTGAGGTCGGGAACCGGGTGCGTGATGTCGCCGGCGGGCATGGTGAGCAGCGGCAGCACGGTGACCGAGCCGGGCAGCCCCCGGATGCGTCCGCAGCGCTCGTACAGGGAGGCCAGGTCGCTGTAGAGGTAGCCGGGATAGGCGCGGCGGGCCGGTATCTCGCCGCGGGCCGCGGAGACCTCGCGCAGCGCCTCGGCGTAGCTCGTCATGTCCGTCATGACCACCAGTACGTGCCGGCCCTCGCCGAAGGCCAGCTGTTCGGCGACGGTGAGCGCGATGCGGGGGGTGAGGATGCGTTCGATCACGGGGTCGTCGGCGGTGTTGAGCAGGAGCACCAACTCGCCTGCGGCGGACCGCTCTTCGAGTGCGTCGCGGACGAAGTCGGCGTCCGCGTGGGTCACTCCCATGGCGGCGAAGACCACGCAGAACGGCTCGCCCCCGGCCGTCGACTGGGCCGCTATCTGCGCGGCCAGTTCCAGGTGCGGCAGGCCCGCCGCCGAGAACACCGGCAGCTTCTGGCCTCGTACGAGGGTGGTGAGCGCGTCCACGGCGCTGACCCCGGTCAGCACGGGTTCGGCGGGCGGCTCGCGGCGTACCGGGTTGATGGGACGGCCGCTCACCGCCGAGGCGGCGGCGCCGAAGACGGGCGGTCCTTGGTCAAGGGGTTCACCGCGGCCGTTGCATACGCGGCCCAGCCAGCCGGGGCCCACCGGGATGCGCAGCGGCGCTCCGGTGAAGGCGGCCCGGATCCGTGCCGGGTCGATGCCCGCGGTGTCCTGCAGCACCTGCACCACGGCCGTGCCACGGTCGGCGTCCAGCACGAGTCCGTGCCGCCGCTCCCCCGAGTCGAGGGTGAACTGCACGAACTCGTCCCAGCCCACCCCCTCCACCTTGTCGACGACCGCTAGGGGGCCGCGCAGTTCGCGCACCGAGGTGTACTCGATGCGGCCCCAGTCGCCCCGGTCTCCGGTGCTGTTCACGACACCTCCCTGAGCCGGTCGAGCATGGTGCGGTGCAGCCGCTCCACGGTGGCCGCGTCGTGCGGGCCCGCCTCCTCGCGGGCGCGCAGCACGGGCGAGAAGTCGACTTCCTCGATGTGTGTCACCGGCACTCCGGAGTCGGCCAGTTCGCGGCACCGGTCGACGACGGCCAGTACCGCCTCGGCCAGTGCGGCCGTCTTCTCCGCGCCGCTGTAGGCGTCCCGTTCGGACAGCGCGCTCTGTTGCAGCACGCCTTCGCGCAGGAGCCGTCCGCCCAGGACGCTGATCCGCTCCTGGGCGGGCAGTGCGGTGATGCCGACCAGGTCGACCAGATCGGCGAGCCGGTCGGCCTCCGCGAGCAGGCCCGCCACTCGCGCGCGGCGGGCGGGCCAGTCCGGGTCGTCCGTCGCGGCGTGGTGGACACCGAGCACCTCGGCGTCGCGGGAGAACGACTCGGCCCAGGAGACGGCCGGGTAGTGGCGGGCGTAGGCGAGTTCGCGGTCCAGGGTCCACAGGCAGCGCACGAAACGCTGGGTGTGGGCGGTGACCGGTTCCGCCATGTCGCCGCCGGGTGGGGACACCGCGCCGATCACCGTCACCGAGCCGTTACGGCCGCCCAGGGTGGTCACCGCGCCCGCCCGTTCGTAGAACGCGGCGAGGGCCGAGGCAAGTCCGGCCGGATAGCCCTCCTCGGCGGGCAGGGCGCCGGTGCGGGAGGCGAACTCACGCAGCGCCTCGGCCCACCGGGAGGTGGAGTCGGCGATGACGACGACGTCCAAGCCCATGTCGCGGAAGTACTCGGCGACCGTGACGCCGGTGTAGATGCTGGCCTCCCTCGCCATCATCGGCATGTTGGAGGTGTTGGCGATGATCACGGTCCGGTCGGCGAGGCGGCCGCCGGTGCGCGGGTCGGTGAGCGCGGTGAACTCGTCGATGACGTCGGCCATTTCGTTTCCGCGCTCCCCGCAGCCGACGTAGACGATGACATCCGCGTCGCACCACTTGGCGATCTGCTGCAGCAGCACCGTCTTTCCGGTGCCGAAGCCGCCGGGGACGGCGACGGTGCTGCCCAGGGCCACCGGGAAGAGCAGGTCGATGGCCCGCTGCCCGGTGCCCAGCGCCCTGCCGGACTCCAGCCGCTCCCGGACGGGGCGGGGCCGGCGGACGGGCCAGTCGGTGGTCATCCGGACCGGGGTGCCCGCCACCGACGCGACGACCGCGTCCGCGGGGAGCGAGCCCTCGCGCGCGATGTGGTCCACCGGGCCGGTGCGGCCGGGCGGCACCAGAACCCGCAGCGGGACCGGTCCCGCGCCGTGGATCTCGCCGAGCACATCCCCCTGCTGGACGGAGTCGCCCGCCTTCGCCTGCGGCACGAACGCCCACTCGGGCCGCTGCCCGTTCGGCCGGCCGACGCCTCCGGGCTCCAGCCACGCGCCCGCTGCCGCCAGCGGGCGCAGCAGCCCGTCGAAGATGCCGCCCAGGAGTCCCGGTCCGAGCGACGCCGACAGCGGCCTGCCGAGCGAGTGCACCGGCGCGCCGGGGGCCAGACCGCCCGTGTATTCGTACGCCTGGACGGTGACGACCCCGTCGCGGATCGCGACGACTTCCCCGGGCAGCCCGGCGTCGCCGAGTGCGACCAGGTCGCTCATCGCGGTGCCGCCGGTGTACTCGGCCTCGACGAGCGGCCCGGTGACCCGCAGAACGCGGCCGCGGCCGTGCGGTGCGAACGTCATGGCGCCCACAACTCCTCTGCCTCCGTGCCGATCCGTTCCAGTGCCCGGCGCGCGAGCGCGTTCAGGCTGCAGTCGAGCCTGCGGTCTCCCGTCTCGCCGACCACGCCGCCGCCGGGGGCCTGCGTGATCCGGGCGTCGGGGCCCAGCGCGTCGCGTACGTACGCGGTCAGCCGGGCTCGCAGGAGCGGGTAGGAATCCGTCCCGCGCAGGTCCTCGACGCCGCTGACGACCCGTCGACCCAGCTCCTCCCAGCACTCACGGTGAGCGGCGAGTTCACGGGCCCGGGCGTCCCTCCGGGCGCGGGTACGCGCGGCGTCGCGGGCGGTCGCGGCGTCGTCCTCGCCCAGCCTGCGAGCCTCGGCGAGGATCGTCGCGGCTTGGGCCTCGGCGTCGGCGAGTACGGCCGAGGCCTCGTCGTCGGCCGCGGCCAGCAAGGTGTCAGCCTCGGTCCTGGCGGCCCGCAGGAGCTGGGCCCGCACCGGATCGAGCGCCGTGTCGGCTCCCATGGGAAGCGCGGTCCTCATGGCGGCATCACCACGATGAGCGGGCCCCGGCCGTCCATCGGCTGCTCGCCGAGTGCCTCGGCCGCGGCCGGTGTCACGATGACCATCTCCACATCCGGAGACAGCCCCTGCCAGGCCGCGCGCACGGCCTCCGGCTCCTCCGCTGGGCGAAGCAGGACACCCGAGGACGCCAGTCCGAGGATGCGCAACCGTTCCCCGATCGCCGCGATGTGAGCCATGGTCAGGTCTTTCCGAGCAGGATGATGGCGACGACCAGACCGTAGATGGCGATGCCCTCGGCAAGGCCGACGATGACCATGGCCCGGCCGAAGAGTTCGGGACGTTCGCTCATCACCGCCAGAGCGGCGGCGCCGGTGTAGGCGACGGCGATCGCCGCGCCAATCGAGGCGCCGGCGACCGCGATGGCCGCGCCGATGAGCGCCGCGGAGTTGGAGCCGGAGCTCTGCGCGGCCGCGGTGGCCGTGTGGGCCTGTGCCGAACCGTCGCTCAGGGCCACGAGCAGGAGCACCAGGGCTCCGGTGAACAGTGCCGCGTCCGCCGCGAGGATCGACCGCAGCACCCCCGGACTGCGGCGGCGCAGCAGCCGGCGGGTGACGGCGAACGCCGCCACGAGCACGGGCAGCGCGATCAGCCAGGCGATCATGTCATCGCCTCCGTTCCATGGTGTGCGGAGACTCCTTGTGGTGCGGAGACCGGGTGTTGATGGGGTTGCGTGGGCACGTGCCAGGGCCGGAAGGGCCGGCCCTCGGTGTCGAAGACCCGGGAGAACAGCTCGTAGAACTCCAGGCGCAGCGCCTGCACCCCGGCGACCAGTGCCTCCAGCGCGAAGGCGAGCGCGTTGCCGAGGACGAAGACGGCAAGCGCGGCGACGAGCCCCGCGGGCCCGGCCCCGGCCAGGCCGGTGGTGCCCTGCCAGACGATGCCGCCGAGCGCGGCGTGGGTCAGCCCGAACGCCGCGAGCCGCGCGAAGGAGATGGTGTTCGACCCGATCCGGACCACCACGTCGAAGAGCTGGATGCCGGTCTGCAGGCCGCCGGAGACACCGCCTCCCGACTGGGCGAACAGCCCGGTGCCGGCCAGCAGCAGCCCGGTCAGAGCGAGCACCGCGCCGCTCGCCGTGAGCACCGGCCCGTGCAGGACCGCTCCCCCGGCGACCAGGGCGAACCCCAGGAACACCGAGGCGCCGGCGATGCCGGACGGCGCGTACAGTGCTCCGCCCGGTCCGTTCTCCCGCCACCGGTTGACGATGCCCGCCACGTAGGCCAGGGCGAGCAGGAGCGCGCCGAATCCGACGGCGCTCGCCAGGAGCAGCACGGGTTCGTCGAGCGGGTTGAGCCACAGCACCGGCAGCACGCCGGTGGGGCCGAAGAACTCCCCGTAGGCGAAGCCGGCCAGGGTGCTCGCCAGCCCCGCCCCGGCGACGAACGGCCACAGGGGACGCAGCGAGGCGAGTCGGCGGGGTCGTCCCAGTCGCAGCAGCAACGCCCCGAGGAGCAGCAGGGCGCCGTGGCCCGCGTCGCCGAACATCATCCCGAACATGACGACGTAGGCGATCCCGGCGGGCAGCGTGGGGTCGATGTCGGAGTACGGGACCGTCCCGTAGGTGCGCACCAGCGGCACGAGAGAGCGCCGTACCGGGCCCGTGGCGGGCAGTTGGGTCGGCGGGTCGATGCCGCGCGGTGCGCGCAGCGGCACGACGGCGCCTCCCGCGTCGGCCAGGCTGCGGCTGAGCCGGGGCACCTCGGTCACGGGGCACCAGCCGGCCAGCGCGGCCACCGGACCATGCCGCAGCGCGGCCTCCCTGTAGCTCTCGAACTGCGCCTCGCCCTCCAGGAGGTCGGCCCGGCCCGCCGCCTGGAGGGCGTCGAGATCGGGTGCCGTGCGGGAGAGCAGGGCCGTGGCGGACTCGGCACGCAGCGTCTGGAGCCGCCGTGCGGCGGGTCCCGTGGCTCGGGCCGCGTCGTCGGCGCGGTCCAGTTCCACGCACCCCGCGTCGGCGACCCGCACCAGCACATCCCGCAGCGCGGCGCGGGGGGCGACGACGGCCACCCGCTGCATACGGACCGGCGCCGCCGGTGTCAGGGAGTCACTGAAGCAGGTCATCGAAGTCCTCCCGTGCCCGGCCTTCGTGTGCGGCGGCCACCAGAGCGGCACGCACCCGCCACGCGTCGACGGTCAGCACCGCGGTGGCGCCCACGACCGGCGACACGTCAAAGCGCGCCCGATGCAGCATCCGCAGGCCGTCCCGCTCGACCGCGAGCCACCAGCGGGCCTCTGCGCGCCACAGGTCCGCGGGCCTCTCGGCACCCTCCAGCGCCCAGCGGGCCACCGACGGCAGATGCGCGCGGAAGTCGACGTAGGACGAGGCCCGCACAGCGGACCGGCCGAGGATCCGCTCGGCGTACCCGGCGGCCCGCCCGGTCAGCCGGCGGCCCAGCAAGAAGCTCTCGCGCGCCACCAGCAGCGCAGCGTCACCCGCCGCCCACCGGGCCGCCGGCGGGAGGTCGGTCACGAGACGGGCGTCCGCCGACAGCCGCATCCCGGTCACCACGGTTGCCGCCGACTCGCCCCCGGGGTCTCCCCACCCGGAGGCAGTCAGTACCGCCCGTACCTCGCCCGGCGACCTGGCTCCGGCCAGTCGCGGCCAGGCGGTCGACAGTGCCCCCAGTCGGTACGGCGCGGGCCGCGGCTCGCCGGACAGGACGTACAGATGGTCCCGGGTGTTCGCGATCTCGAAGCCGGCGGCAAGTTGTCGTACGGCGGCGACGCCGAGGCGGGGCTGCCAGCCGGCGAGCACCCGCAGCTGCCACAGCAGCACACCGAAGACCGCCCGCCCGGCCTCTGCGGTCCCGGCCTCCGCATCGAGGGCGCGTCCGTACGGGGTACCGGCCAGTGCGCGCAGGGCGTCGGACAGGGTGGCCGCGTCTGCCAGTGCCCGTGCCCCGTCCGGGCCGAGGCGTCCCACGGCCATCGACCTGGCCCGTGTCACCCCCGCGACCCAGCCCGCGCCCATCGCGACCCTCCTAGTCCGGTCCGCCCTGCTCGGTGTCTCGGACGGCGGTCAGTTCGCCCGCCACCCGCGCGACCATCCGCGCCGCAAGGGCAGGCGTGCGCTCACGTGCCCTCGCACGCAGCGCCTCCACCGCCCGCCGCGACACGGCGTCCGTCCGCGCGGCCTCGGCGGCCGCCTCCTGCCGGATGCGGGCCGCGGTCCCGCTTCTGACCTCCAGGGCCTGCGCCCGCGCGGCCCGCACCATGTCCTCGGCCCGCCGAGCCGCGGCGCGGCGTCGTGCTTCCGCCTCCTGGAGGGCGGTGGAACGGATCCGGTCGGCCTCGGCCGCGGTGTCGTCCAGCTGCGCGAGCGAGGGTTCCAGTTCGGCCGTGAGCGCGGCCGACCGGTCGGCGGGGACACCTCCTGGTGCGGCCTGGCCGGGTGAACCGGCCGGCCGAAGCCGGATGCGGAACTCCCGGAACCCGAGCATGAGAACCTCCCGGCCCGACATCGGCGCTCGCCGCCGTGACCCCTACTCACGTTACGAAGGGCACGAAAGCCTCTCTAGGGCTGTTTGCCCCGCGGAAGGGGCCGGTCGGCCCTGTCACGGCCGATGCGTCGGCGAGACGGTGGGAACACAGCGGCCGTGGTCTGCACGCATGGTGGGAGGCAGCCATGAATGACCGAGACGCACGAGAACACGGTGCCGCGTCGGCGGAGGCACGGCGGCGTGTGCCGGCGTTCGCCCCGGCGCCGGCCGAGGAGTTTCACCAGGACATGATGGTGCGCTACTTGCAGGCCATGGCCTCCCACTCGCACTCGGGGGACGTCGCCGACCAGGCGCCCCTCCCCGCCGCGAAGACCGGAGCCGGCACGACCCGGCCCCCTCGTGAGAAGGCCGGCACGATCGCGGAGCTTCAGGTGCGCGACGTCATGAGGCGGTCCGTGGCCGGAATTCCCGGCGACACACCGTTCCTGGACGTCGCCCGGATGCTGGCCCGCCGGCAGACCGGGGCCGTACCCGTGGTGGACGGCGCCCAGCGGGTGGTCGGCGTGATCGCGGAGTCCGACCTTCTCGCCCGGGCGGCATCCCGTGCCTCGGGCGATCGTCCCGGCGCGTTCGCCCGGATACTGCGACCGCACGCCACAGACGCGGGAGAGACGGCGGCCACCCTGATGACCGCGCCCGCGCTCACCGTCCAGCCCTGGACCCCTGTGATCGATGCGGCGCGCACCGCCGCCCGTTCCCGGATCAGGCAGCTGTTCGTGACCGACCACAAGGGACACCTGGTGGGAGTCATCAGCCGCAGCGAACTGCTGCAGGCCCTGGTCAGGGACGACGCGGCCATCCGGGAGGAGGTCGTCGACGTCGTCGAAGGCGAGCTGGGCATTGATCCGGCACGCGTGCAGGTGCAGGTCGTGAACGGCATGGTCATGCTGAAGGGCTCGCTGGACGCCGCACTGATCCCGCAGCTGAGGTCGGCAGTGGAACAGATCGCGGATGTGGTCGCGGTGGTGGACCACCTCATCGCCGCATGAGAAGAGCCGCGCACGTGCGGTGTGTTCAGGGCTCTCGTCGGAGATGACGCGGGGTGTGCCGCACTGCCCCGCCGCGTCGGCGAGCGGCACACCGGTAACCGAGGTGCCCCAGACGGACCGGGCTCACGTCGGAGCGGCGGGACCCCGAGCCCGGCGGCGTCGGCCGGGCAACCCTCGCCGCGCCGCTCGAAGGTTCAGCCCTCCTCGTCCGGCCCACGACAGGGCCGGACGGACCCCGGGAGCGAACCGTCCGGCCCTCGCCCCGGCGGCCGTCCGGCGACGACCCTGGAAGTGACGGAAGCGGAGGAGTGCGCGCGTCGCAGCGGTCCCCGCGTGCCGCGCCGACACCGGAGGTGGGCCATGAGCGGTCCTGTCGTCGTCGGGCTCGACGGTTCCCCAGCCGGCATGACGGCCGCGTGGTGGGCCGCCCGCGAAGCGGTGGACAGACAACTGCCCCTCCTTCTCTTCCACTCCTGGACCACCCAGCCTCTCGATGTGCCCGCCGCCCGAGAGGCCCTGGGCAAGCAGCAGTACGGGGGACGGGCACTCCAACAGGCCGAGACCGAACTGCTCCACCGGTACCCCGGTCTGGCCCTCACCACGGAACTGGCCTCAGCCCCTGCCGCGGAAGCCCTGCTGGACCTCAGCGGGACCGCTGCCCTGCTCGTGCTCGGCTCCCGCGGACACGGATCGACGGCGAGCTTCCTGCTCGGCTCCATCAGCCTGCACGTCCTGGGGCGCGCACAGTGTCCGGCCGTCACCGTCCGGGCCGGTGACCCGGCCGTCGAGGACGGCTGGGAGCACCCCGCCGCGACGGACCACGACGAGGTCGTGGTCGGCGTGGAGGCGCCGGGACCGGCCGCCGACGCCCTGCTGGACCTCGCGTTCACCACCGCCGAGCCACGCGGAATGCGGGTACGTGCCGTGCGGGCCCTCCCGCTGGCCAGCCTGGTGCCCTATCCGCACACGATGGCCGCCGGGCGCCCGGACAGCCGCCACCAGGCGGAGGAGCGCATGCGGCTCGCGGCCGCGCTGGCGCCCTGGCGCGAGAAGTTCCCCGGCGTCCCCGTCGTCGAGCAGGTCTCGACCGGTCCGGCCGCGGCGGTGCTGTTGTACGCAGCGGCACACAGCGGACTCGTGGTCGTGGGCCGCCGACGGCATCCGTCCCATCTGACCTGGAAACTGGGGCCGGTCGCACACGCGGCGCTGCACCACGCCCCGTGCCCGGTCGCCGTCGTCCCGCACGACTGAGATACCCAGACAGGTGAGCGAGGCTTCGATGGACCGCCTCATTCCGGGAGAACCTCCGCGCCGCTCGTTCGCTGCGTTCTTCCTGCCGCCCAGGCTCGAACCCGCCCTCCTGGCCGTCACGGCCGCTGCCCTGACAGCCGGTGGCGTCTTCTGGATCTCCGGCGCGTCCGGCGCCGCCGACCTGTGCTGGGGCCTGGGCACCGTCGTGGCCGTCGCGCCCGCGGTGGGCTGGGTGCTGGCCGCGTTACGGCGCGGTCACGCGGGCGTGGATCTGATCGCTGTCCTGGCGCTCGGCGGCACCCTGGCGGTGGGCGAATACCTGGCCGGGGCGCTGATCGCGCTGATGCTCGCCACCGGGCGCACCCTGGAAGCCGCGGCGCAGCGACGGGCCTCCCGTGACCTGCGGGCGCTGCTGGAACACGCGCCCCGTACGGCCCGCCGTCGCGTCGGCGCCGAGGCGCGCACGGTGCCGCTCGCCGACATCGCCGTCGGTGATCTGCTCGTCGTCGGCCCCGGCGAGGTCGTCCCCGTCGACGGACTGGTGGTCGGTGCCACGGCCGTCCTCGACGAGTCGGTGCTCACCGGGGAGTCCCTGACCGTGGAGCACGCTCCTGGGCAGAGCGTGCGCAGCGGTGTGGTCAACGCGGGTGCTGCCTTCGAGCTCACGGCAACGGCGACCGAGCAGGACAGCACCTACGCCGAGATCGTGCGGCTGGCCCAGCAGGCAGGGGCGGAAGCCGCCCCGGTCGTGCGCCTGGCCGACCGCTACGCGGCCTGGTTCCTGCCCCTGTCCCTGGCGGTCTCGGGGGCGGCCTGGCTGGTCAGCGGCGACGCCGTGCGGGCGGTGGCGGTGCTGGTGGTCGCCACACCGTGTCCCCTGCTGCTCGCGGCGCCCGTGGCCATCGTCTCCGGCCTGTCGCGGGCCTCCCGGCTCGGCGTGGTGATCCGTGACGGCGGAGCCCTGGAAAACCTCGGCCGGGCCCGGACCCTGCTGCTCGACAAGACCGGCACCCTCACCCGCGGCCGCCCACAGGTTCTCGACGTGACCGCCGCGCCGGGCTGGAAACCTGCGGACGTCCTGCGGCTGGCCGCCTCCCTCGACCAGTACTCCCCGCACGTCCTGGCCCAGGCCATCGCCACCGCCGCCCGGGAACGGGGACTGCGACTGGCCGTGTCCACCGAGGTGTCGGAGCAGCCCGGCCGGGGCGCCACCGGCATCGTCGACGGACAGCGGATGACCGTCGGCCGCCTCGACGACCGCGCGGCGAGGCCGGCCTGGACCCGCCCGGTCGACAACCGCGCGCTCCTGGACGGGGCCGCCGTCGCCTGGCTCACCGTCGGCGGCCGCGCCGTCGGCGCCGTCCTGCTGCGCGACCCGCTGCGCCACGACGCGCCCCGCGCCCTGCGCAGGCTGCGCGCGGCCGGCATCGACCGGCTCGTGATGCTCACCGGCGACCGCCCCGCACCCGCCCGCGAGATCGCCGCCGTCCTCGGCCTGGACGACGTACAGGCCGGGCTCACTCCGGCCGGCAAAGTCGCCGCCGTACGCGCCGAACGCGCCCGCGCGGTCACCGTCATGGTCGGCGACGGCGTCAACGACGCCCCCGCGCTCGCCGCCGCGGACATCGGCGTCGCCATGGGCGCACGCGGCTCCACCGCTTCCTCCGAGGCCGCCGACATCGTCCTGACCACCGACCGGGTGGACCGGCTGGCCGACGCCGTCGCCATCGCCGTACGTGCCCGACACATCGCCGTACAGAGCGCCCTCGGCGGCATGCTGATGTCGCTGGCCGCCATGGCCGCGGCCGCCTTCGGACTGCTCCCGCCCGCCGTCGGCGCCCTGCTGCAGGAGGGCATCGACGCCGCGGTCATCCTCAACGCGCTGCGCGCCCTGCGCGTCGAGCAGGCGACCCGCCCGGCGCTCCAACCCGCCACGGAAGCGCTCATCCACCGCTTCGCGGCCGAACACGACGACCTGCAGGCCGTCCTGGAAGCCGTACGCGACGCCGCCGACCGCCTCTCGGACTCCCCCGGTCCGGAGGCCATCGCCACGGTGGAAGAGGTGCACCGGCTGCTCACACAGCGGCTGCTGCCGCACGAGTACGCCGAGGAACACCAGCTGTACCCGGCGCTCGCCCCCGCCCTCGGAGGTCCCGAGGCGACCGCCACCATGAGCCGCGCCCACGCCGAGATCGAGCGGCTGGCCCGTCGCGTCGCCACCCACCTCACGCTCGCGCCCGACGGGAACCTCGCGCCGGAGCAGCTCGACGACCTGCGCGCCTGCCTCTACGGCCTGCACACCGTGCTGCGGCTGCACTTCACGCAGGAGGAGGAGAACTACTTCTCGCTCGCGCCGTGAGTCGTCGTATGCGCCAGGGCCGGAGACACACGCCCCCACACGCCGAGGGCCAGAACGTGGAGGACTTGGGCCGGGTGGCCCTACGCCTGGCCCGTGCGGTCCCTGTCCCGAGCCCGGCGGCGGCACGAGGCTCGACAGGAAGGCCGTGGCGACGACCGTCGAGGTGAGGTCATGAACGACTCAGTGGGACACCCGGACGGTGCCGGGCGGGCCGTGCTCGACTGCGCGCACCTGGTCCGGCGGTTCGGCGACCGCACCGCCGTGGACGACGTGTCGTTGCGCATCGCGCCGGGCGAGACGTACGGGCTGCTCGGGCCGAACGGCGCGGGCAAGACGACCACGATCAGGATGGCCTGCGGACTGCTGCGCCCCGACGCCGGGAGCGTGCGCGTCGCGGGCCTCGCGATGACCACGGCCGCCGGACCGGCCAAGAAGCTCATCGGCTTCGTCCCGCAGGACGTGGCCCTCTATCCGGACCTCAGCGTCCGGGAGAACCTCCGCTTCTTCGGACGCCTGTACCGGCTCTCCCGCCGCTCCCTGGAGCGCCGTGTCGACGAGGTCCTCGACCTCATCGAGCTGCGCGACCGCGCCGGCGAACGGGTGGACTCGCTGTCCGGTGGCATGCGCCGGCGCCTCAACATCGGTGCAGGCCTGGTGCATTCACCGACACTGCTGGTGCTGGACGAGCCGACGGTCGGGGTCGATCCGCAGAGCAGGCACGCGATCCTGGAGAGCGTCACCCGGTTCGGTGAGGAGGGCATGGCGGTCCTCTACACCACGCACTACATGGAGGAGGCCGAGCGGCTGTGCGACCACGTCGGGATCATCGACCGGGGGCGTCTCGTCGCCGAGGGCGGTCCGCGCGAGCTGGTGGCGCTGGTGGCCGAACGCGACCGGGTCCGCCTGTCCGCCGCCGGCAACCTCACGGCGTACGCGGACGCCTGCCGTCGTCTGGCCCGCGTCGAGGGTGCGGCGCGCACCGGCGACCACGGTGAGGTGCTCGAACTGGTCGTCAAGGACGCGCGCAGCCTGCTGCCCGAACTCCTCGACCTCGCCCACGAACAGGGCGTCGGCATCCGCAGCGTGGAGATCGACGAACCCGACCTGGAGGCGGTCTTCCTCCACCTGACCGGCACCGCGCTGAGGGAGTGAGCCACCGTGCGTGTCGTCCTCGCCATCGCCGCCAAGGACCTGCGCCAGCGGCTGCGCGACCGGTCGGCCTGGGTGATCGTGTTCCTGGCGCCGGTGCTGATCTCCGCCCTGATGGCCCTGGCGTTCAACAACAACGACGAGTTCCGCGCGGACATCGGCGTGGTCGACCTGGACCACGGGGCGGCCGCCGCCGGACTGACCCAGGTGCTCCAGAGCCCGGAACTCTCCAAGACCGTGCACGTGCGGGCGTACGGCGACCGGGCCGCGGCCCGACGGGCGGTGGACGCGGGCGGCGTACACGCGGCCATCGTCGTGCCCGAGGGGTTCACGGCGGCGCTCGCCGGCGGCAGCACCGCACCCGTCACGGTGCTGGACAGCGTCGACTACGCCCTCCAGGCGCAGCTCGCGCGGGCGGTCACCGAGTCGTACGTCGCCCAGGTCAACGCCGGCCGGCTGTCGGTGGCCACGGCCGTCGCCGCGGGCGCCTCGCAGCGGGACGTTCCCGAACTCGCCGCGAAGGCGGCCCTGTTGCGGCTGCCCGAGGAGGTGCGGGCGGAGGGGCTGCCCGACGACGCGTTGAAGGTGATCAGCTACTTCGGGCCGAGTATGGGCATGTTCTTCGTCCTGTTCACGGTCGGGTTCGGTGCCCGCGGCTACTTCGTCGAGCAGCAGCAGGGCACCCTCGACCGGATCGCGGCGGCGCCCGTCGGGCGGGGCGCGCTGCTGCTCGGCAAGTCGGTGTCGACGTTCGTGTACAGCCTGGCCGGCCTCGCCACGGTCACGCTCGTGTCGTGGCTGGCGTTCGGGGCGAGCTGGGCGGATCCGCTCGGCGTGGCGGCGCTCAGCGTGGCCATGGCGGTGTGCGTGGTGTGTCTGACCGCGCTGGTCATCGCGCTGGTGCGGACCGAGCAGCAGGCGCAGGGGCTCGCCTCGATCCTGGTCTTCGCGCTGGTGCTGCTCGGCGGCAACTTCGTCTTCGCCTCCGGCACCACGCCCCTGATCCGCCGCCTCGCCCTGTTCACCCCCAACGGCTGGGCCCTGCGCGGCTTCACCGACCTGGGCACCGGCGTACGCGGCTGGGATGCCTTCGGTGCGCCGCTGCTGGGCATCGCCGCCTTCTCGGCGGCCGTGGCAGCGGTGACGGCCCTGCTCTTTCGGCTGAGGAGGACGGCATGACCGCGCTCGCCCTGACCCGGGCCACGCTCACCCGCGTGTTGCGCGACCGCACCGCGCTCTTCTTCATGGTGCTGCTGCCCGTCGCGATCATCGTCGTCATCGGGGTCACGGTGGGCGGCTTCGACCGGTTCCGGGTGGGCCTGGTGACGGACGCCCAAGCGGGCCCCGTAGCAAGGGAGTTGGCGGCCGACCTGAAGGACGCGTCCGCCCTGCACACCCGTACGTACGACACCGCGGCGGACGCCCGCACCGCCCTGCGCCGCGCCGAACTGGACGCGGTCGTGGTGGTGCCGTCCGGTCTCGACAAGGACATACAAGCCGGTCGATCCGTCACCGTGCGGGTCCTGGTGGAGCCCTCCGGCAGCGCCGGACACGCGGCCGTCTCCTCCGTGTCGGCCGTCGTCGCCGACCATGCGGCACGGCTCCAGGCCGCCCGCTTCGCCGCCGACGAGACCGGCGGGACCTTCGACGACGGCGTGGCGGCCGCCCGCGGCGCCGAGCGCGCCGCGTCCCCCATCGTCGTACGTGCCGAGACGGTCAACGGCCAGAGCGATTTCCTGCCGCTCGGCTACAGCTACAGCACCCCGACCATGCTCGTGCTGTTCGTGTTCATCAACGCCCTCGCGGGCGGCGCGGCCATCGTGCAGACCCGCCGGACCGGCGTGTACGCCCGCGCGCTCGCAGCGCCCGTCTCCGCCCGCACCCTCGTGCTCGGCGAGACAGTCGCGTATCTCCTGCTGGCCCTGCTGCAGTCCGTGCTGATCGTGGGCATCGGGGCGCTGGCCTTCGACGTCGCCTGGGGCGATCCGCTCGCCGCCGCTGTCCTCGTCACCATGTGGGCGCTGGTCGGCACCGGCGCCGGAGTCCTGGCCGGGGCCCTGTTCCGCACCCCGGAGCAGGTGCACGCCGTCGGCCCGGCCCTCGGCATCGGGCTCGGCATGCTCGGCGGCTGTATGTGGCCGCTGGCCCTTGTGCCCGACTGGCTGCGCGGCGTGGGACACGCCGTACCGCAGGCCTGGGCCGTCGACGCGTGGACCACCCTGCTGTCCCGGAACGGCGACCTGACCGCGATCCTGCGCGACCTCGCCGTCCTCGCCCTCTTCGCGACGGCGCTCATCGGCTGCGCGGCCCTGGCCCTGGGCCGCCGCCTGACCACCGACTCGGGGTCATGAGAACCGTCGAGGTGAGGTCATGGACGTTCTCGTGGGGTTCGCGACCAGGTCGGGCAGAGCGCGGAAGCGAGGGCGGCCGTGTTCGGCGGACCGACAGGACTCATCCCCCGAGGGGCCCCTACCCGGTCCGTGTGACCAGGAAGGCCACCGTGTCGGCGAGGGTGGTGAGTTCGGGATAGTCGTCCTCGTCGATGCGTACACCGGTACGCGCCGAGAGGAGTTCCACCAGGCTCAGGAAGTCGAGCGAGTCCAGCGCCAACGCGTCGCGGAACTTGTCGTCTGGCCGTACGTCGGTGAAGTCGGCGTCCGGGGCGATCTCGGTGATGCACGCCTTGACCAGGGTCAGTGTCTCCGTGCTGTTCAAGGGCTTCATCCGGTTCACAACTCCTCGGGTCGCTGAAGCAGGCGGTCAATGGCCGTGAGGTAGCGCGCGCCGATCGCGCCGTCGGTGGCACGGTGGTCGGCGGAGAGGGTGGCGGTCACCACGGGGCGTACGCCCAGCAGGCCGCCCGTGGCCCACGGCCGTTCGACGACCGCGCCGAAACCGACCAGGGCCACCTGAGGTGGATGAATGACGCCGAACACGGACTCCACGCCCTGTTCGCCCAGGTTGGTGACGGTGAGGGTGGCGCCCGCGAGCTCGCTGCCGCGCAGCCGGCCCCGGCGGGCCCGCTGGACGAGGTCCTTCAGCGCGGCCATGAGCTCCTCGGGCCTGAGCGTGTCCGCGTCGTGGATCACCGGTGTGAGCAGTCCGCCCTCGCGGAGCGACACCGCCACGCCCAGGTGCACCCCGGTGCCGGGCGTGAAGTCGCCGTCCTGCCAGAAGCCGTTGAGCTGCGGCACGTCATGGGCCGCGACGGCCGTGGCCTTGAGCAGCAGGGCCGCGGGGACCAGGCGGTCCGTGGGCGGGTGGCCGCGGTTGCGGCGGTGCAGCCACTCGACTGCGCCCGTGAGGTCGACGGTGGTGGACAGGTAGTAGTGCGGGATCTCCCGATTGGCGCGGCTCATGAGGTCGCCGATGGCCCGGCGCATGACGGCCGCGCGCCCACCCTCACGGCTCTCGCGCGACGGCGACGGCGTCGGCCCGGGCTCCTCGGGACGCTCCCGGGGCGATCCGACCGCTTCGGGGGCGGCACCACCCCGCGCGCGCACGGCTTCGTGCACGTCCGCCGCTCGTACGACTCCCGTCCCGCCGCTGCCGCGCAGCGTGGCGAGGTCCACGCCGAGTTCGCGGGCGAGCCGGCGGGCGTACGGCGTGGCCCGCACGCGGGGTCCGG
This sequence comes from Streptomyces sp. NPDC046909, assembly GCF_040644695.1. Taxonomy (NCBI): domain Bacteria; kingdom Bacillati; phylum Actinomycetota; class Actinomycetes; order Kitasatosporales; family Streptomycetaceae; genus Streptomyces; species Streptomyces sp. NPDC046909. The sequence goes on from NZ_JBEYXC010000018.1 coordinate 204,761, forward strand.
GGGCGGTCTCGGCGTGCTCGACGTCGGCGCGGGTGATACGGCCGCCGCGTCCCGTGCCGTGCACGGCCGTCAGATCGACGCCCTTCTCCACGGCGAGGTGCCTCACCAGCGGCCCGGCGCCGACGACCGGCTGGGTCACGGCGGCCGGTTTCGGGCGCGGCGTCGCGGGAGCGGGCGCCACGAGGACGGGCTCCCGGACCGGTGGCTCCCGGACCGCAGGCGGAACCGGCCGCTCGACCGGCTTCGGCGGGGCATCCGCAGGGGCGGGCTCGGCGGCCATGCGTGCCACCGGCTGCGGCACGGCCTCCGCGGAGACGGCCTCCCGTACGGCGGCCGTCGCCGCGTTCTCGATCACCGCGAGCGGAGCCCCCACCGGCACCCGCACACCGGGCTCGACGAGCAGCCGCCCCACAGTCCCCGACTCGAAGCACTCGACCTCGATGGCCGCCTTGTCGGTCTCCACGACCGCCACGACATCGCCCTTGTCCACCCGGTCCCCCGGACCGACTAGCCACTCCAGCAGCAGCCCTTCGTCCATGTCGGCGCCGAGCGAGGGCATCGTGAACTCGCCCATCTCACCCCACCGCCCGTCGTGCGGCCGCGACGATGTCCCCGACCTGCGGCAGCGCCGCCTCCTCCAGCCTGCGCGCGTACGGGATGGGCACTTCGGCGCTACAGACCCGCTCGACGGGGGCGTCGAGGTCGTAGAAGTTGCGCTCGGTGATGCGGGCGGAGATCTCGGCGGCCAGGCTCCCGGTGCGCCAGCCCTCGTCGACGATGACGGCGCGGTGCGTGCGGGCGACGGAGGCGGCGATGGTCGCGTCGTCCAGCGGGCGCAGGGTGCGCAGGTCGATGGCCTCGGCGCTGATGCCGTCGCCGGCCAGTTCGTCCGCGGCGGTCAGTGCCTTGGGCAGCGAACCGCCGTAGGTGATCAGGGAGATGTCGGTGCCGGGGCGGCGGATCGCCGCGTGGTCGAGGTCGACGGGGCCCGCGTCGACGGGAAGGTCGCCGGAGGCGTTGTACAGGCTCCCGTGCTCGAAGATCAGCACCGGGTCGGGGTCGGCGAGCGCAGGGGCCAGCATGTGGCGGGCGTCGGCGATGGTCGCCGGGGCCAGGACCCTCAGGCCCGGGATGTGCGCGTACCAGCCCTCCAGGCTGTGCGAGTGCTGGGCGGCGAGCTGCCGGCCGGCGCCCGTGGTCATCCGGATGACGATCGGGACCGCCAGCTGGCCGCCCGACATGTGCAGCAGGGTCGCGGCGTTGTTGAGGATCTGGTCGAGGGCCAGCAGGCTGAAGTTGACCGTCATGATCTCGACGACCGGCCGCATGCCCGCCAGGGCCGCGCCGATGCCGGCGCCGACGAACGCGGACTCCGACAGCGGGGCGTCCCGGATCCGGTCGGGCCCGAACTCCTCCAGCAGGCCGAGGCTGACGCCGAAGCAGCCGCCGTAGCGGCCCACGTCCTCGCCCATCAGGAACACGCGCTCGTCGGCGCGCAGCGCGTCCCGCAGGGCTTCCCTCATCGCCTCCCGGTAGGTCGTCTTGCGTTCGGCGGGATCCGCGGTCACGGTTTCCGTCGCGGTCATCGCGGGCTCGCCTCCTCCACCTGACTGGTGACGTACTTCAGGAGGTCCTCGACCGGTTCCTCCGGCGCCTGCTCCGCGGTCTCGACGGTGCCGTCGATCTCGGCGGAGATCCGGTCCTCCAGTGCGGCGAGCGCCTTGTCGGTCAGCCCGCCGTGCTCGCGCAACTGCCGGGCGAGCCGCTCGATCGGGTCGCGTTCCTTCCACTGCTCGATCTCGGCCTTGTCGCGGTAGCGGTCGGGGTCGTACATGGAGTGGGCGCGGAAGCGGTACGTGCGCATCTCCAGGAAGTGCGGCCCGGTGCCCGCTCGGATGCCTTCGGCCGCACGCCGGGCCGCGTCCTCGACCGCGAGCACGTCCATGCCGTCGACGGCCCAGGAGACCATGCCGTACGAGGCGGCGCGCATTGCCAGGTCCGTCTGGGCCTGGTGGCGCTCCAGCGCGGTGCCCATGGCGTACAGGTTGTTCTCGCAGACGAGCAGCAGAGGGAGGTGCCACAGCGCCGCCAGGTTGGCCGTCTCGTGGAACTCGCCCTCGGCGAAGGCGCCATCGCCGAAGAAGCAGCAAGTGACTCGGTCGCGTCCGTTCATGCGGTCGGCGAGGGCGAGTCCTGCGGCGAGCGGCAGGCCGCCGCCGACGATGGCGTTGCCGCCGTAGAAGCGGCGGTCCGCGTCGAAGAGGTGCATGGAGCCGCCGCGGCCGTGGCTGCAGCCGGTGGCCTTGCCGAACATCTCCGCCATGACCGCGTCCGCGGGCACGCCGCGGGCGAGCGCGTGCCCGTGCTCCCGGTACGTCGAGACGACCGCGTCGTCCTCGGTGAGGGCCTCGCCGACGCCGACGGCGACGGCCTCCTCACCGATGTACAGGTGCATGAAGCCCCGGATGCGGGCGGCGCTGTACAGCTCCACGCAGCGTTCCTCGAACCGGCGGATGCCCAGCATCGAGCCGAGCAGCGCCAGCTGGTGCGCCGTCTGCTGTTTTGGCTGCGCCTTGGCCCTGGTCCTGGTCCTGGCCGTCGTCTTGCGTGGGGCGCGGGCGGTGGCACTCATGGGGACCCCTCCGTCGATTCCAGGGTGGAGATGTCGCCCTCGGGCAGGCCGAGTTCACGCGCCCGCAGCAGCCGGCGCATGACCTTGCCGCTGCGGGTGTGCGGCAGATGCTGGTCGAAGGCGATCTCGCGCGGGGCGACGGCCGGGCCGAGGCGGCGCCGGGCGAAGGCCAGCAGCTCCTGCCGCGTGGCGGCGGTGGCCTCGAAGCCGGGCCGCAGTGACACGAACGCCTTCACGATGTTCCCGGCGACCGGGTCGGGCCGCCCGATCACTCCGGCCTCGGCAACCGCCGCGTGCTCCATCAAGGCGCTCTCCACCTCGAACGGCCCGACGAGGTGTCCTGCCGACTTGATGACGTCGTCGGCGCGCCCGATGAACCAGTACCAGCCGCCCGCGTCCCGCCGCACCAGGTCACCGGTGAGGTACCAGCCGCCCGCGAACGCCGCAGCTGACCGCTCCTCGTCGTGCAGGTAGCCGCGGAACATCGACGGCCAACCGGGCCGCAGCGCCAACTCACCCTCCACGTCGGGTTCTTCGAGTACGGTGACGTGTCCGCCGGTGACCTTCGCACGGCCGTCCTCCCCGCGTCGCAGCACCGCGGCCTCCACGCCGGGCAGCGGGCGCCCCATGGATCCGGGCCGGATCTCACAGCCCGCGAAGTTGGCGATCATGATGGCGCCGGTCTCGGTCTGCCACCAGTTGTCGTGCACCGGCAGCCCCAGGACGTCCCGCCCCCACACCACGGCCTCCGGGTTGAGCGGCTCACCGACCGAGGCGATGAAGCGCAACGCGCTCAGGTCGAAGGAAGCGGGCAGGTCGTGCGATCCCGTGCGCGGGGTGGTGCGCATCAGCATGCGCAGCGCGGTCGGGGCCGTGTACCAGACGCTGACATGCTGCTCGGCGAGGATCCGGTACCAGCGGCGGGCGTCGAAGTCGCCCTCGTCGACCACGAGGGTCACGCCGTGCATCAGCGGCGCGATGATCCCGTACGACATGCCGGTGACCCAGCCCGGATCGGCCGTGCACCAGAACACGTCCCGTGGATGGAGGTCGAGGGCGAACGCCGCGGTCGCGTAGTGGGCGACGGCCGCCTCGTGCACGTGGACGGCGCCCTTGGGTGTACCCGTGGTGCCGCTGGTGAAGTGCAGCAGGGCCATGTCGTCCGGCGAGGTCGGCGGGATGGCGAAGGTGTCCGGCGCGTCGGCCATCAGCGCGTCGTACGAGACCGTGCCCGGCAGCTCATCGGTGCCTTCTCCGACGATCAGTACGTGCTCCAGTTCGGGGCACCGCTCACGCTGTCCGGCGACCTTCCTGCGGTACAGGGCGGCGGTGGTGACCAGCACGCGGGCGTTGCTCAGGCGCAGCCGCTGTGCCACGGGGTCCGGGCCGAAGGCGGAGAACAGCGGGCAGACGACACTGGTGTTCTTCAGCGTGCCCAGGACCACGGTGTACAGCTCGGGACACCGCCCCAGCAGGGTGACGACCCGGTCGCCCCGGCCGATGCCGAGCGTGCGCAGCACGTTCGCGAACCGGGCCGTGGTCCCGGCGAGTTCCCGGTACGTCACCGTGGTCAGGGAGTCGTCGCGGCCCACGCAGCGCAGCGCGACGGCCGCCCCGCGACCGGACTCGGCGTGCCGGTCCACGGCCTCGTACCCGATGTTCAGTCCGCGACCGCCGGGCAGACCGCTCAGCTTGACGCGCGCGCCCGACCAGGAGAAGTCCACGCACGCCTTCTCGTAGTCGTCCAGGTTGGGCGGGACCGGCGGCGGAGTGTCCTTCTGGATCGTCTCCCAGGGCATGCTGTCTCCCTTCCCTGCGGGCCTGTGTCCACCATCCGCCCAGGACGCGCCGCCCGCACTGGGCCGAACGGCCCCGGACCGGGCCGGACGGCGCCCCACAGCACCAGCGACAGCAGGCGAGGCGGTGCGAGCGGGGACGGTCGACCCAGACGCACGGCCCACGAGGCCCCTCGATCGAGGCCGGTCGTCCCCTGGCCCGGAAGCGGGTGAGGGAGGAGGCTCCTGTGTATGCAGTGACCCGGCCGTGAGTGGCGGGGCCGAGTGTGAAGTGTGAGGGGCAGGAGGTGGCGATCATGAAGCGGACACAGGTGGCCAGGCGCCCCAGTACACCGCGACGGCCGGAGCCTCCCGACCTCCGCACCCCGTCCGGGCGACCGCTTCCCTACTGAGGAACCCTCCGGTCGGGACGAGATCGACCGGAGGACGTTCCTGATCACCTCACCTCCTTCGGGTGCTTTGGGCCGTGTCGCGCGGGCGGGCCCCTCAGGTGCGGGCCCGGGTGGCCGTGGTCAGCCAGGTCAGGGCACGGCTGACGTCAGCGAGCGTGACGATGCCGACCAGCTGTCCGTCGCCGAGGACCAGGGCCCGGCGGTCCCGGCTCGTCTCCAGGCGGGGCAGCAGGTCCACGACCAGGTCGTCCGGGGCGGCCGTCGCGACATCGGCGAGCGGACGCATCACGTCGCCGATCGTGGTGGTGGTACGGGCCTGGAGCGGGACCTGGTTGACGAGTGCGACGGTGACCAGTCCGGCGGCCGTGCCGTCCGGGGCGAGTACGGGGAAGGCCGAGTGGCGGTAGCGGCTGAACGGACCTTCGGCCAGGAAGTCGGCGACGGTCACCCTGCCGGAAACGGTGGCCAGGTCGCGGGTCATCACACGGCTGACGGGGATGTCGTCCAGCACACCGCGCACCTGTGCCTGCCGCTCCTCGGCGGTCGCGGCGGCGATCAGGAACCAGCCCATCAGGGCCGGCCACAGCCCGGACAGATCGTCGGCGAACAGTACGGCCGCGAACCCGGTCACGACCATGAACCAGCCCAGCATGCGGCCCGCGGCTGTCGCGCCGCGGGTGGCCCGGAGCCGGTCGCCGGTGCGGTGCCAGATGAACGCCCGCAGCAACCGCCCGCCGTCCAGCGGAGCGGCGGGTATGGCGTTGAAGACGGCGAGCACGATGTTGATCGCGGCCAGCCAGGCGACGGCCTCGACCACGACCCCCGACGTGTGCAGGGCGTCCAGCCACAGCGCCAGGGCGGTGAACAGCCCGCCGGCCACCGCGCTGGTGAGCGGCCCCACCGCGGCGATGCGCAGCTCGGCGCCCGGTGTGGGGGCCTCGCTGCGCAGACGGGCGACGCCGCCGAGCATCCACAGGGTGATGCCGTCGGCCTTGACGCCATTGCGGCGGGCGACGATCGCGTGCGCCAGTTCGTGCGCCAGCAGCGAGGCCAGGAACACGACGGCCGTCAGCAACGCCAGCCCCCAGTAGGTCCAGCCCGGATGGCCGGGATGGGCCTGCGGGAAGCGGCCGGCCGCCAGCATGACGGTCACCAGGCCGACAATGACCAGCACGCTCCAGTGCAGGCCGACGCGGACACCGGCGATCCGCCCCAGAGGCAGTGTCTCCTTCACCGGACCACCCTCCTTCCTCGGCACGGTCTTGCTTCGAACTCACCCGGCGCACCGCACACGATCGAACGCCTCGGCCTCACGGCACACCCCGCACGTCACACAACGCACGAGCTTCCGCCCGTAGCCCCGCAGGCGCAGCAGTTCACGGCGCACCTCCCCGCGTCGCGTTCCGCACCTTCATCGTCGGACGCGGAGCCGTGCCGCGGGGCGGGCCGGTCGGCCTCTTCCAGGGGACGACCGGCCCCGCCGCCTGGTACGCCGCTGGCTCTCCGCCGCGCGCCGGCCGGCGACATCGCTCCCGGGCACCGTCCAGAACTTCGGCAACAAGGCCGTTCGGCCCCGAGAGAAGGCCCCCCAGCCCCTGCCCGTACCAGTGCCGTCGAGGAGAGCCTGGTACCGGAGGGGTCCGCACAAAGATGTGCGGGCACCGGTCCAGGGAGGTGTCGGCCATGCTTCGCCCCGTTGCCGTAGGACTGGATGGTTCACGCGAGAGCCTCGCCGCCGCCGACTGGGCGGCTCGGGAGGCGCTGAGGCGTGGCCTGCCGCTGCGTCTGGTGCACGCCTGGGAGGGCGGCATCTCGCCCGACGACTCGGAACTGCCCGAGCTGGAGGCGCCGCGCTACTGGGCGCGGCGGATCCTGCGCGGTGCCATGGATCAGCTGAGCGAGCGCTATCCGCAGGTGGAGCTGAGCGCCGACCAGATCTCCCGGCCCGCGGCCGACGCCCTGATCGCGGCGGGTGACGAGGCCGAGCTGCTGGTGCTGGGCAGCCGCGCGTTCAGCGGCTTCGGCGGGTTCATGGCCGGGTCGGTGGCACTGGCGACGGTGGCCCATGTGGCACGGCCCGTCGTGCTCGTGCGGGCCGATCAGTCCCTTGAGGACGAGCACATACGGGACGCGGAGGACCGGCCGTCGGCGCACACTCCGTACCGCGCTGTCGTGGTCGGCGTCGATCCGGCGCACTCGTGCGAGGAACTGCTCGAGTTCGCCTTCGAGAGCGCGGCGCTGCGTGCCGCTCCGCTACGGGTCGTACACACGTGGCAAATCCCGTACATGCCCAGTGCGTTGGAGAAGAAGGCACGCAAGGCGGTACGAGAGGCAGCCGAGCGGGTGTTGGACTCCGTGGTCCGGCCGTGGCGGGAGAAGTACCCCACGGTGGAGATCACCGAGCTGATCGCGGAAGGGCGTCCGGCACAGCGGCTGCTGGACGCCACGCAGGACGCCGGGCTGCTGGCCGTGGGCCGCAGGATCCGCCCGGCCAGGCTCGGCACGCACACCGGGCCGGTCGCCCACGCGGTCATGCACCACGTCCGTTGCCCGGTCGCGATCGTGCCGCACGAGTGACACGGCCGCGCTTCCCCGGGATGCCGCGCTCGGGTCCCGGACACCGGGTTCGTGCCCCTCGGCCCTCCGCTGGGGACGTTCGGCCCCTGAGAGCCGCCGTACCGCGGACGGTAGGACGGCAATAGGGCGACGTGGGAGGAGGGTGCCGTGTTCCAGGTTCGTATCCACGGCCGTGGCGGGCAGGGGGCCGTCACGGCCGCTGAGTTGCTGTCGGTGGCGGCGTTCATGGAGGACCGCCATGCGCAGGCGTTCCCGAGTTTCGGTTCGGAGCGCACGGGGGCGCCGGTCGTGGCGTTCTGCCGGATCGACGACCGTCCGATCCGTGTTCGTGAGCCGGTCACGCGGCCCGACGCGCTGGTGATCCAGGACGCGACGCTGCTGCATCAGGTGAACGTCTTCGACGGCCTCCGTCCGGGCGGCCCGGTCCTGGTCAACTCCCCACGCGGGGCGGACGATCTGCGCCTGGAGACCCTCACCGGCCCGGTCCTCACCGTCCCCGCCACCGCGCTCGCCCTGCGCCACGTCGGCCGCCCGGTGCCGAGCGCCGTCCTGCTCGGCGGGCTGGCCGCGCTGACCGGCTGCGTGACGATCGACTCGCTGGAGGCCGCGATCCGGGACCGTTTCCCCGGTGTGCTGGGCACGAACAACGCGGCGGCCGCCCGTGAGGCCTACGACCACGTCGAGGTGCTGTGCAAGGAGCGCGCTCATGCTGAAGCAGACTGAGGGCTCGCGCGCGGTCGCCGAGACCGTCGCGTACTGCCGCCCGGAAGTGATCGCCGCCTACCCGATCTCCCCGCAGACCCACATCGTCGAGGAGCTCAGCCGCCTGGTGAAGTCCGGTGCGCTGAAGCCGTGCGAGTACGTCAACGTCGAGTCGGAGTTCGCGGCGATGTCGCTGTGCATCGGCGCCTCGGCGGCCGGTGCCCGCACCTACACGGCGACCGCGAGCCAGGGCCTGCTGTACATGGTGGAGGCCCTCTACAACGCCTCCGGACTCGGGCTGCCGATCGTGATGACGGTGGCCAACCGGGCGATCGGCGCGCCCATCAACATCTGGAACGACCACAGCGACTCCATGTCCCAGCGCGACTCCGGCTGGATCCAGCTGTACGCCCGGGACAACCAGGAGGCCGCCGACCTGCATCCGCAGGCGTTCCGGCTGGCCGAGGAGTTGTCGCTGCCGGTGATGGTGTGCATGGACGGCTTCGTCCTCACGCACGCCTGGGAGCGGATCGAGGTGCCCGAGCAGGCGCAGGTCGACGCCTTCCTGGCGCCGTACGAGCCCCGCCAGGTCCTCGATCCCGACGAGCCGGTGTCGATCGGCGCGATGGTCGGCCCGGAGGCGTTCACCGAGGTGCGCTACCTCGCGCACGCCAAGCAGATGCAGGCGCTGGAGGCGATCCCGGACATCGCGCGGGAGTTCCGTCAGGCGTTCGGGCGGGACTCCGGCGGCCTGATCCATCCCTACGAATGCGAATTCGCGGACACCATCGTCGTGGCCCTCGGCTCGGTACTGGGCACGGTCTGCGACGTGGTCGACGAGATGCGTGCGGACGGGGTACGGATCGGGGCGCTGGGGATCACCTCCTTCCGGCCGTTCCCGCTGGAGGCGGTGCGGACCGTGCTCGGCCACGCCCGCCGGGTGGTGGTCCTGGAGCGCGCTCTGGCCGTCGGGGTCGGCGGGATCGTCTCGCAGAACGTGCGCACCGCCCTGTCCGGCATCCGGCTCGACGGGCACACCGTGGTCGCCGGGCTCGGCGGACGCCCGATCACCAAGGCCTCGCTGCACCGGCTGTTCGCCGACGCGGTCGCCGGACGGCTCGGCCATCTGGAGTTCCTGGACCTCGACACCGCCCTGGTGGAGCGGGAGTTGGCGCGCATGGCGGCCACCCGCAGGTCGGGGCCGTCAGCGGAGAACATCCTGCGCGATGTGGGGAGCAACCGATGAACGCCGCTCAGCAGGTGAAGTTCTACCAGGTGGGCAGTCTCGCCGCCGGAAACCGGCTGCTGGACCCGGAGTTGCGGTCCGACCAGTCCGATCCGGACCGCTCCAACGCGCTCACCTGCGGCCACCGCGCCTGCCAGGGCTGCGGTGAGGCGCTCGGCGCACGGTACGTCCTGGACGCGGCGCTGCGGGCGAGCGGCGGCAACGTGATCGCGGTCAACGCGACCGGCTGCCTGGAGGTGTTCTCCACGCCGTACCCGGAGACCTCCTGGCAACTGCCCTGGCTGCACTCGCTGTTCGGCAACGCCCCCGCCGTCGCTTCGGGCGTCGCGGCGGCACTGCGGGCCAAGGGCCGCACCGACGTCCGCGTGGTCGGGCAGGGCGGGGACGGCGGCACCGTCGACATCGGCCTGGGCTGTCTGTCCGGCATGTTCGAGCGCAACGACGATGTGCTGTACGTCTGTTACGACAACGAGGCGTACATGAACACGGGCGTCCAGCGGTCCGGGGCCACGCCCCCGACCGCGCGCACGGCGACCACCCAGGCGGTCGGCGCCGCACCCGGCGCCCCGTTCGGGCAGGGCAAGAGCCTGCCGCTGATCGCGATGGCGCACGAGATCCCGTACGTCGCCACCGCCACCGTGGCGGGACTGCGCGACCTGGAGGCCAAGGTGCACCGGGCGATGGGCATGCGCGGCGCCCGCTATCTGCACGTCCTGGTGCCCTGCCCGCTCGGCTGGGGCACGCCGTCCCACGACACGGTGCGCATCGCGCGGCTGGCCGAACAGAGCGGACTCTTCCCGGTGTTCGAGGCGGTGGACGGCGAGGTCACCGAGGTGACGAAGATCCGGCGGCGGGTGCCGGTCGAGGAGTACCTGCGCCCGCAGAAGCGGTACGCGCACCTCTTCCAGCCGGAGCCGCGCACGGACGTCATCGCCCGCCTCCAGCGGACCGCCGACCGCAACATCGCCCGGTTCGGGCTGCTGGCCCACGAGGAGGTGACGTCATGAAGGACAAGCCGTTCGCCATCACACTCGACGCGGGCTCCAGCCTGGCCAACCACACCGGCGCCTGGCGCACCGAACGCCCTGAGTACGTCGACCGGTTGCCGCCGTGCAACGCGGCGTGCCCGGCCGGCGAGAACATCCAGCGGTGGCTGTTCCACGCGGAGGGCGGCGACTACGAGTCCGCGTGGCGGGAGCTGATGCGCGACAACCCGCTGCCCGCCGTGATGGGCCGCGTCTGTTACCACCCGTGCGAGACCGCCTGCAACCGCGTGCAGGTCGACAACGCGGTCGGCATCAACTCGGTCGAACGGTTCCTGGGCGACGAGGCGATCAAGCGGGGGTGGGTCATCGCGGCTCCGTCACTGTCGAGTGGCAAACGTGTCCTGGTGGTCGGCTCCGGCCCGGCCGGGCTGTCGGCCGCGTACCATCTGCGGCTGCTCGGCCACGAGGTGACGATCCGTGAGGCGCAGGAGCGGGCGGGCGGCATGATGCGCTACGGCATCCCGCGCTACCGGCTGCCGCGCGAGGTACTGGACGCCGAAATCGACCGGATCGTCGCGCTGGGTGTCACGCTGGAGCTCGGCACGAAGGTCGAGGACGTCCTGGCCGCGCAGCGGGACGGCGGCTTCGACGCCGTGTTCCTGGCCGTGGGCGCGGGCATCGGCAAGCGCGCCTACATCCCGGCCGGCGACAGCGCCCGCATCCTCGACGCGGTGTCGCTGCTGGGCAGCATGGAGGGCGCGGGCAAGCCGCTGCTGGGCCGCAGGGTCGCCGTCTACGGCGGAGGCAACACGGCCATGGACGCCGCCCGCACCGCCCGCCGGCTCGGCGCGACCGACGCCGTGGTGATCTACCGGCGCACCCGGGACCGGATGCCCGCGCACGACATCGAGGTCGAGGAGGCGCTGGAGGAGGGCGTGCGGATGAAGTGGCTGTCCACAATCAAGCACGCCGACGGCGACCGGATCACCATCGAGCGGATGGAGCTCGACGAGACCGGATTCCCACAGCCCACAGGAGAGTTCGAGGAGCTGCACGCCGACAGCGTGGTCCTCGCGCTCGGCCAGGACTCCGATCTGTCCCTGTTGCAGGGCGTGCCGGAGCTCGCCGTGGACCACGGCATGGTCCAGGTGGCCGACGGGCTGATGACCGGCCACGAGGGCATCTTCGCCGGCGGCGACATGGTGCCGGCCGAGCGCACGGCCACGGTGGCCGTGGGGCACGGGAAGAAGGCGGCCCGGCACATCGACGCCTATCTGCGCGGGACGACCTGTGAACCGGGCCCCAAGCACGCGCCGGCCGACTTCGACCGCCTCAACACCTGGTACTACTCCGGCGCACCCGCCTCGGTCCGGCCGCGGCTCGAACTCGCCCGGCGCGTCTCGACGTTCGACGAGGTGGTCCAGGGGCTCGACGAGTCCACGGCGCTGTTCGAAGCCCGGCGCTGCATGTCCTGCGGCAACTGCTTCGAGTGCGACAACTGCTACGGCGTCTGCCCGGACAACGCGATCACCAAGCTGGGGCCGGGCAAGGGTTTCGCGATCGACCTGGACTACTGCAAGGGGTGCGGTCTGTGTGTGGCCGAGTGCCCGTGCGGGGCGATGGAGATGGTGCCGGAGGACACCCCGGGCGCATGAGGCACGGCGCCGTGGGATGCGATACGTGGGGCGCCCCCGCGGTGTTTACCGCGGGGGCGCTCGTGTGTGGCGGTCAGTTGACGAACTCGCCGACCGCCACCTTCAGTTCGGCCAGCCCCTTCTTCGCGTCGGTGAAGAACATGCCGGTCTTCGGGTCTGTGTAGAGCTCGTTGTCGATGCCGGCGTAGCCGTGGCCCATGGAGCGCTTGATGACGACGACGCTCTTGGCCTTGTCGACGTCGAGGATCGGCATGCCGGAGATGGCGTTGCCGGGCTTGCGGGCGATCGGGTTGGTGACGTCGTTGGCGCCGATCACCAACGCCACGTCGGCCTGCGGGAATTCGGGGTTGACGTCGTCCATCTCCTTGAGCTGGGTGTAGGGGACGTTGGCCTCCGCCAGGAGGACGTTCATATGGCCCGGCATACGGCCCGCGACCGGGTGGACGGCGTAGCTGACGTCGATGCCGTGGTCGGTGAGCAGCTTGGCCAGGTCGCCGAGTTCGTGCTGGGCCTGGGCGGCGGCGAGGCCGTACCCGGGGACGAAGACGACCTTGCTCGCGTACGCCAGTTGGATCGCCACGTCGTCGGCGGAGACCGACCGCACCTGAGCGGGGGCTCCCCCTGCGGCTGCGGGAGCGCTGTCCCCGGTGCCGAAGCCGCCGACCATGATCCCCGCGATCGACCGGTTCATCGCGTCGGCCATCAGCTTGGTGAGGATGCCACCCGAGGCGCTGACCAGCATGCCCGCGATGATCAGCGCGGTCTCGTTCAGGACGAAGCCGGCCATCGCGACCGCGGACCCGGTGAAGGCGTTGAGCAGGGCGATGACGACCGGCATGTCGGCGCCGCCGATGGGCAGCACCATGGTCACTCCGAAGAGCAGGGCGACCGCCACGAGCCCGTACAGCGCCGTCCGAGAGTCGGGCGCCAGCACCAGCCAGACCGTGCCGACGACGAACGAGGCAGGCAGGAGCACGTTCAGCAGCCGCGCTCCCGGGAACACCACCGGCGCGCCGGAGACGAGACCCTGGAGCTTGCCGGCCGCGATCAGCGACCCGGAGAAGGTGACCGCGCCGATGACGATGTCCAGCGCACCCGGCAGCGACACCCGGGCACCCAGCGCGGCCGGATCGTCGGCCTGCAGCAGGTCGTTGACCGCGATGAGCGCGGCCGCCCCGCCGCCGACCGCGTTGAAGAGGCTGACCAGTTGGGGCATCGCGGTCATCTTCACCTCACGGGCGGCGTACAGGCCGAGCGCGGCGCCGACGAGTCCGCCCGAGGCGAGCACGAGCCAGCCTGTGCCGGTGATCGTGCCCTCGTCGGACACCAGCCACACCGTGGCGGCGATCGCGACGGCCATCGCGCTCGCCGAGAGGGTGTTGCCGCGGCGGGCCGTGCGCGGGTGGTTCATCAGGTGCAGGCCGAGGACGAAGCAGGCGGCCGCGACGAGGAAGACGTAGTGGACGGTGTCGGAGACGTTCATGACCCTGGCACCTCCGCCTTGTCGTCGCGCGGCCTGGCCTTGAACATCTCCAGCATCCGGTCCGTGACGACGTACCCTCCGACCACGTTCATCGCGCCGAACACCATGGCCACGAAGGCCAGGACATAGCCGAGCCAGGTGTGCGACTCGGCCGCGATCAGCATCGCGCCGATGACGACGATGCCGTGCACGGAGTTCGAACCGGACATGAGGGGTGTGTGCAGGGTCGCGGGGACCTTGCTGATGACCTCGATGCCGACCAGCACGCTCAGCACGAACACGGTGATCGCGGTGAGGAGATCGAGATCGTTCATGACGACGTTCCTCCCATCAGGGCCCCGGTGATCTCGTCGGCCGGATCGAGGACGAGTTCGCCGTCCCGCACGAGGTGCCGCAGGAGCGCGACGAGGTTGCGGGCGTACGCCGTCGACGCGGCGGTCGCCATCGCGGGCGGCAGGCGTCCGGCGCCGATGAGGGTGACGCCGTTGTCCAGGACATCTGTCTTGTCGGGTGCGGAGCCCTCGACGTTGCCGCCGAATTCGCTCGCGGCGAGGTCGACGACGACCGAGCCGGGCTTCATGGCCTCGACGGCGGCGGTGGTGACCAGCAACGGCGGTTTGCGGCCCGGTACTTGTGCGGTGGTGATGACGATGTCGCTACGGGCGATGTGCGCATCCAGCGACTCCCGCTGGGCCCGCTGCTCCTCCTCGGTCAGCTCCCGTGCGTAACCGCCCTGCCCGGCGCCCGATCCGGTGCCTGGCGGGCGCTGAATGTCCAGGAATCGGGCGCCGAGCGACTCCACCTCCCCTCGGGACTCGGGGCGTACGTCGTACGCCGTGACAACGGCGCCGAGGCGGCGGGCGGTGGCGATCGCCTGCAGCCCGGCCACTCCGGCGCCGAGGACGAGGACCTGCGCCGGGCGCATGGTGCCCGCCGCAGTCGTCAGCATCGGGAAGAACCGGTCATAGGTGTCGGCCGCGAGCACGGCCGCCTTGTATCCGGCGACGTTGGCCTGGGAGGTCAGCGCGTCCATGGACTGGGCGCGGCTGAGGGTGCGGGGCAGCAGATCGAGGCTCACCGTGCGCACGCCGCGCCGGTCCAACTCCCGTACGAGGGCGGGGTGGTGCAGCGGTTCGAGCAGACCGATCAGGGTCTGCCCGGACCGCAGCGACCCGGCGCTCTCCGCGTCCGGCGGGCCCACGCACAGGACGGCGTCCGTGCGAGCGTAGAGCTCATCAGGCGGTACGACACTCGCGCCCACGGCGGTGTAGTCGGCGTCGGTGAACCAGGCGCCGGAGCCGGCCCCGGTCTCGACCAGGACGTCGATTCCGGCCCGGCGCAGGAGGGTGACGGCCTCGGGGACGAGGGCGACCCGGCGTTCGCCGGGCGCCCGCTCCCGTACGACGCCCACGGTGACGGTTGCCATGATCTGCTGCCTCTCCCTGTGGCCCGGTGGGTCCGGGCCTCAGAACTCGAAGACGAGCCGGGCCTCGGCCCGCCCGCCGAGGACCTCGTCGAAGGAGTCGTTGACCTGGTCCAGGCGCCGGGTCTCGGCGATCACCTGGGTTCGGCCCGCGGCGTGCAGCGCGAACACCTCGGTCAGGTCCTGGCGGGTGCCGACGATGGAGCCGATGACGGAGATGCCGCCGAGGACGGTCTCGAAGATCGGCACGTTGATCGCCGCGTTGTCGGCGGGCAGCGCGACCATGACCAGGCGTCCGCCGCGGTTGAGGGACTTGTAGGCCTGCTCGAACGCCTTGGGTGCGGCGGCGAGCACGACGGCGACGTCCGCGCCGCCGGCCTTCTTGATCTCCTCGACCGGGTCGTGGGTGCGGGCGTTGACGGTCTGGTCGGCGCCGAGCCGGTGCGCGAGGCCGAGCTTGTCGGGTTCGAGGTCGACGGCGGTGACGAAGCCGCCGACCAGGCGCGCGTACTGGAGGGCCAGGTGGCCGAGGCCGCCGATGCCGAAGACGGCGACGCGCTCGGCCGGGGTCACCCGGGCGACCTTGATGGCCTTGTACGTGGTGACGCCCGCGCAGGTCAGCGGTGCCGCGTCGAAGGACGACACGCCTTCCGGCACCCGGACGATCGCGCCCGCGTTCGCGACGGCGTACTCGGCGTAGCAACCGTCCACGGAGTAGCCGGAATTGACCTGGGACTCGCACAGGGTCTCCCAGCCGGAGACGCAGTAGCGGCAGGTGCCGCAGGACGAGCCGAGCCACGGGATCGCGACCCGCGCGCCGATGAGGTCGGCGGAGACTCCGGCGCCGACGGCCTGGACGGGGCCGACGCCCTCGTGGCCGGGGATGAACGGCGGCTGCGGCTTGACCGGCCAGTCGCCGTGCGCGGCGTGGATGTCGGTGTGGCAGAGCCCGGAGGCCTCCATCTTCACGAGCACCTGGCCGGGGCCGGGCTCGGGGACGGGCAGGTCCTGGATCTCCAGTGCCTTGCCGAAGTCGGTGACGACTGCTGCCTTCATGATCTGCTCCTCAACCGGCCGTCTGCCGGGGTCTGTTGATCAACTGGCCTTGTGCCGGGGTTCCCGCACCCGGGTGACGAAGTGCAGCCCGTCCCCGGCCGCGAGGGAGAAGCCGCCCGGGGTGCCCTCCTCGACGTCCAGGACGAGGCGGGGGCGGCCCAGCGCCTCGTACAGGTCGGCGTCGATGTGGAAGGTGCAGCCGTCCAGGACGCCGATCAGCATGTCACCCTCCCCCACGGTGAGTTCGCCGCCGGGGAAGCACATCGGGTCGCTGCCGTCGCAGCAGCCTCCGGACTGGACGAACATCACCGGCCCGCCCCGGGCGGCGCACAAGGCCGCGATGGCCCTGTGCGCCGCCGGGGTGGCGGTGACGCGCCCGGCGTTGCCGTTCTCGATCTTGGCGGGCATGTCGTCGTACTCCTGACTAGAACAGCCCTAGCGGCTTGGTGCCGTAGCTGACCAGGAGGTTCTTGGTCTGGCTGTAGTGCTCAAGCATCATCTTGTGGGTCTCGCGGCCGATGCCGGAGACCTTGTAGCCGCCGAACGCGGCACCGGCGGGGTACTGGTGGTAGCAGTTGGTCCAGACCCGGCCTGCCTTGATCGCGCGGCCCATCCGGTAGGCGAGGGCGCCGTCGCGGCTCCACACGCCGGCGCCGAGGCCGTACAGGGTGTCGTTGGCGAGGGCGAGGGCCTCGGCCTCGTCCTTGAAGGTGGTGACCGCGAGGACGGGTCCGAAGATCTCCTCCTGGAACACCCGCATCTTGTTGTGGCCCTTGAGGACGGTCGGCTCGTAGAAGTAGCCGTTCTTGAACTCCCCGCCGATCTCGGCCCGGTGGCCGCCGACCAGCAGCTCGGCGCCTTCCTTGACGCCGATCTCGACGTACGAGGCGATCTTGTCGATCTGCTGCCTGGAGACCTGGGGGCCCATCATGGTGTCGGTGTCGAGCGGGTCGCCCTGCTTGATGGCGCGGATCCGGTCCAGGCAGCGGGCCATGAACTCCTCGTAGATGTCCTCCTGGATCAGTGCGCGGGAGGGGCAGGTGCAGACCTCGCCCTTGTTGAACGCGTAGAGCACCAGGCCCTCGACGGCCTTGTTCAGGAAGTCGTCGTCCTTCGCGGCCACGTCGTTGAAGAAGATGTTCGGCGACTTGCCGCCCAGCTCCAGCGTGACCGGGATGATGTTCTGGGACGCGTACTGCATGATCAGACGGCCGGTGGTGGTCTCACCGGTGAAGGCGACCTTGGCGATGCGCTTGTTGGTGGCGAGCGCCTTGCCTATCTCGGCGCCGGGACCGTTCACGACATTGAGGATGCCCGGCGGCAGGATGTCGCCGACGACCTCCATCAGCTTCAGGATCGACCACGGGGTCGGCGAGGCGGGCTTGAGCACCGAGGCGTTGCCCGCGGCGAGCGCCGGGGCGAGCTTCCACGCGGCCATCAGGAGCGGGAAGTTGAACGGGATGATCTGGCCGACCACGCCCAGCGGCTCGTGGAAATGGTAGGCGATGGTGTCCTTGTCGATCTCGGTGATCTCGCTCTCCTCGGCGCGGATCGCGGCCGCGAAGTAGCGGAAGTGGTCGGCGGCCAGGGGGATGTCGGCGGCCAGGGTCTCGCGGACCGGCTTGCCGTTCTCCCAGCTCTCGGCGACGGCGAGTTCCTCGCGGTGGGCGTCGATGGCGTCGGCGACCTTGTTCAGCACCGCGGCGCGCTGGGCCGCGGAAGCCTCGCCCCACGTGTCCTTCGCCGCATGCGCGGCGTCCAGGGCGAGTTCGATGTCCTCGGGCCCGGACCTCGGGATCTCGCAGATCGGCTTGGCGGTGGCGGGGCACAGGTTGGGCGAGTACTGCCCGGTGGTGGGTGCCTGCCACTTGCCGCCGATGAAGTTCTCGTACCGTGGCGCGACGTCCACGGGACTGCCCGGCCTGCCCGGAGGGTCGTACTTCATGACCGTCCCCTTTCCTCACGACGATTCGTGTTCCTCACGACGACTCGTGCTGACACTCGGCACGCTAGGAGCGGCAACGCTGCAACACCGCTGCATGCCCCCTGGCCTGCGGCGGAACGGCCGCGTCGGGACTCAGTGCGCGTGCGCGCGCCGCCACCGCGGCACGCTGGACCGACCCACCTGGCAGTCCGTGGGCGAGCGCCAGCCACGCACCGGCGTCGTCGGCTCCCCAGGCCGCCTCCACCCAGCGGCGCAGCAGCCGCGGGTCGCCGCTGCCGAGTACGGCACCGCGCAACTGCTGCTCCAGGGCCCGCCGTTGCTCCACCACGGCTGGCGCCTCGGACCGTGGCAGCAGCGGCCCGGGGTACCGGTCGAGGGCCTGGGCCACCCGTCCCTCGGCGAGCAGGGTGGCCACGTCCGCGAAGTCGCTGCGCACCGGGCACAGCAGCGCGTACGGTCGCGACCCGAGCAGCGCCGGGCCCAGCACCGCCCGCAGCCGGGTCATCTCGGCCCGCAGCGTCGAGGCGGGCACCTCACGCTCCGACAGGTCGACGGCGAGCCGGTCGCCGTGCACGCCACGCCCCTCCAGGGCGAGGGCCACCACGATCTCGCTGTGCCGCGGGCTGAGCCGGTGGACGCGCCCGGCGTGTTCCAGCAGAGCGCCGTCCCTGCCCAGTGCGGCCAGGCGTACGGCCATGCGCTCGGCCTCCGGCGCGACGAGTACGCACCCATCAGGGCCGAGCAGCACCGCCGGCCCGGACAGCGTCCGGGCGAGCTGCGCCTCGGCCGCGAGTGCGGCCGCCCGCACCGCGGCCAGGGCGGGCGGCGTGGCGATCGTGGCGCCGCCGGTGAGATCGATGACGCCGAGCATCCGGCCGGTACCGGGATCGCGGACAGGGGCCGCCGCACAGGACCAGGCCTGGGCGACGGAGCTGAAGTGCTCGCCGGTCACGATCTGGACAGGCTGCCCCGTTTCGAGCGCGGTGCCCGGGGCGTTCGTCCCGGCCTGCGTCTCGGACCAGACGGCTCCTTCGGCGAAGTGCATCCGCTCGGCACGCCTCATCGCCGCGCCGTCGCCCTCGACCCACAGCAGGGTGCCGTCACTGTCCCCGACCGCGAACACGTGCCCGTCGTCCGCGGCACCGGTGCCCAGCAGCGCACGGAACATCGGCACCATCGCGGCCAGCGGATGCGTACGCCGGTAGTCGGC
Source organism: Streptomyces sp. NPDC046909 (assembly GCF_040644695.1). Classification (NCBI taxonomy): domain Bacteria; kingdom Bacillati; phylum Actinomycetota; class Actinomycetes; order Kitasatosporales; family Streptomycetaceae; genus Streptomyces; species Streptomyces sp. NPDC046909. The sequence goes on from NZ_JBEYXC010000018.1 coordinate 223,864, forward strand.
GAGTTCGTCGGACGTCGCGCGCAGCGGCGGGAGCCGGCTGCCGTCCGGCCGTACGCCGGACGCCTCGCAGCGCCGCCACGAGTCGGCCACCAGCCGCCGCACGCCCGGTGGCGCGCCGGACGGCGCCTCGTACCGCTCGCGCGCCGCACGTGACGCGGATGCCGCGGTGGCGACCGAACCGTCCATGGCACCTCCCACGTGCCTTCCTCCCTGCCCGGGCTCACCAGCCTCGTCCGCGCAGGGCGTCGGGCCGCAGGGGCCGAACGGCCCCTGCGGCAGGGTCACTTGGGCACAGGGTCACGAGTTCACGGACGGGATGTGGGGGCGCGACCGTCGCGACCGATGCGCCGTGCGAGCAGGAACAGTCCCACGGCACCCAGGACGGCGAACGGCACCAGGACGATCCCCAGCACCGTGCCGCCCACCGCGAAGGCGAGGAAGAGAAGCACGGCGCCGAACGCGTACAGCACCGTCTCCTCGGTGAACCGGAACAGGCGCCGGATCTTCATGACGCCCCTCCTTCCTGGAGGCTGTACTTCACAGCGTCGTGCGGCGGCATCGGCATGGGGATGGGCCGGAACGGCCGTGGCGTCGCGCCATACGGCCCCACTTGAGTGGTGGTCCGGCAAAGGCCCACGAGACGGGCTGCCCCCAACCGCCTCAACCGACGGCCGGGGAACGGAAGCGAGCGAGATCCTCTGTGAGGGCAGAGCATCCGCCGACCCGCCTCGTGGACCGGGCTCCACCCTCGCACCGCACAGCCTGGTGCGGCAGGGACCCAACGGCCTCGGCGAAGGGCCCGATCGGCCCCCAGGAGGCCGCAGTCGCCGAGAGCGACTGCCTCGGACCGATCACGTCACCCGGTGCGGACGTGCCCTCGATCGGGTGGCCGTCGGTCCATCGCCGCCCCGGCCCTACCGTTGCTCCACCGGCACCCGCCACACCAGCCTGGTGCCACCGTCGGGCGGGCTGGTCAGTTCGAGTTCCCCGCCCAATTGCTCGGCCCGCTCCGCCATGTTGCGCAGGCCGCTGCGGCGCCCCTCGGGCGGAATGCCCACGCCGTTGTCGGAGACCTCCAGCCGCACCTCGCGCCCGTCGGTTTCCAGTCCCACCCCGGCACGGCCGGCGTGTGCGTGCCGGGCGATGTTGGTCAGGGCCTCGGAGAGGACGGCCACCACGTGGTCGGCGATCTCCCTCGACACGTGGGTGTCCAGCAACCCTTCCATGCGCACGCTGGGCGCGAAGCCCAGCATCGGCGCCGTCTCCCCGACCACGCGCACCACGCGGGCCCGCAGACCGGGTCCGGCGGCGTCGTCGTGTGAACGCAGGCCGAAGATCGCCGACCTGATGATCTTGATGGTCTCGTCCAGGTCCTCGACGGCCCGCTGTACGCGCCCGGAGGCCTCGGCGTGCTCGATGAACCGTCCCGCACTCTGCAGGGTCATGCCGGTGGCGAACAGCCGCTGGATCGCCAGGTCGTGCAGGTCCCGGGCGATGCGGTCACGATCCTGCAGGACGGCGATCTGTTCGGCGTCCTTGCGTCGTTCGGCCAGCTCCATGGCGACCGCGGCCTGCGCAGCGAAGCCCTGCAGCGGCTCGGTCTCCTGCTCGGAGAACACCGTCTGACCGGGCTCACGGACCAGGAGTACAACGCCCCGTACCCCGTCGCCGGAGCCGATGGGAACAGCGACGGCCGGGCCCAGGCGAGTGGAACGCGCAGCGGCGGCCGAGCCCCTCCCCTCGTCGTCCGCCGGGGTTCCCTCCGGCTCGCTGTGCCCGCCCTCCCTGCGCTCGTCGCGCGAGACGTCCCGGCTGGAGACGGGAGTGCCGCTGGAGAAGGCCCGGCCGATCAGGCTGTCGTCGACCGGCAGGACCAGCCCCCGGTACGCCCCCGCCTCGACTCCGATGGCCAGCTCCACCGTGAGCGCGTTGGTTCCCTCCATCGGCACCGCGACCACGGCCAGGGCGGCCCCGGTGATCTCGCCGGCCCGCTCGGCGATCAGTCCGAGGACCTCACCGCGGTCGCTTCCCGACATCAGACTCTGGGTGATCTCCGCGCTCGCCCGCAGCCAGCGCTCGCGCAGCCGGGACTCCTCATACAAGCGGGCGTTGTCGATCGCCACGCCCGCCGCCACGGCGAGGGTCGACAGGACCGACTCGTCCTCCTCGTCGAACTGCGCCCCGCCTCGCTTCTCGGTCAGGTACAGATTGCCGAAGACCTGGTCACGGACCCGGATCGGGACGCCGAGGAAGGTGCTCATCGGCGGGTGGTGCGGCGGGAAGCCGTACGAGGCAGGGTGCTCGGAGATCTTCGTCAGCCGCAGCGGCTCGGGGTGGCTGATCAGCTCCCCGAGGATGCCGTGGCCCTCCGGGAAGGGGCCGATCTCGGCGATCTGCTCGTCGGTGACCCCCACGGTGTGGAACTCCGAGAGCAGCTTCCCGCCCGGCCCGATCACACCCAGGGCGGCATACCGGGCGTCGACCAGCACCGCTGCGGCCTCGACGATGCCGCGCAGGGCCTGCTCCAGGTCCAGCTCGCGCCCGACCGACAGCACTGCCTCCAGCAGGCTGTGCACCCGGTCCCGGGTGCCGCGCGCCGCGTCCAGGCGCGCCTGGAGTTCCTCCAGCAGCTCGTCCAGCCTCAGCTGGGGCAGCCGTACGCGGGCCTCCCGGGCGTCTTCGGAGTGTCCCACCGATGATCCTCCAGGTCCCCTCACGTACCGACGGTCGACCGTTGTGGCCTGCTGACACGGTATCGGTCCGTCGCGGGGCGCGGCAGAGGATCATGTGGGTGGCTGGTGCGGAGGGCTGCCCCGGTCGTCAGCCACGGGGCAGCCGGGCTGCGACGTACTCGGTGAGGTCCAGCAGCCGGTTGGTGTAGCCCCACTCGTTGTCGTACCAGCCGAAGACCTTGACCAGCTCGCCGTGCGCCTGGGTGAGCGGGGCGTCGAGGACGCAGGAGGCCGGGTCGCCCACGATGTCGCGGGAGACGATGGGGGCGTCGGAGACCCGCAGAACGCCCTTGAGCGGCCCGTCGGCGGCCTCGCGGTAAGCGGCGTTGACCTCGTCGGCGGTGACGGCCCGGTCCAGGACCACGGTCAGGTCGGTCAGCGAGCCGTCCTCGACGGGGACGCGTACGGCGATGCCGTCCAGGGTCCCGGCCAGTTCCGGCAGGACGAGGCCGACGGCGCGGGCGGCTCCGGTGGAGGTGGGGATGATGTTGACGGCGGCGCTGCGGCCGCGGCGGAGGTCCTTGTGCGGACCGTCCAGGACGACCTGGTCGTTGGTGTAGCCGTGGATGGTGGTCATCAGGCCCTTGTCGATGCCGAAGCGTTCGTCGAGGACCTTCACCATGGGGGCCACGCAGTTCGTGGTGCACGAGGCGTTGGAGACCACGTGGTCATTGTCCGGGTCGTAGGTGCCCTGGTTGACACCCATGACGACGGTGGCGTCGACCCCCTTGCCGGGCACGGAGAGCAGCACCTTGCGGGCTCCGCCCTTGAGATGCAGGCCGGCGTCCTCTCGGGTGCGGAACCGGCCGGTCGACTCGATGACCACGTCCACGCCGAGGTCGCCCCAGGCCAGGGCCGCCGGATCGCGCTCCGCGGTGACGGCGATGCGCTTGCCGTCCACGGTCAGCGAGGTGCCGTCGTGCTCGACGACACGGCCGAGGCGGCCATAGGTCGAGTCGAACTCCAGAAGGTGGGCCAGCGTCGTCGGCGAGGTGATGTCGTTGATCGCCACCACCTCGACCGGTGTGCCGGTCCCGGTCTCCGCACGTTCCAGCACCAGGCGCAGGTAGTTGCGTCCGATGCGCCCGAAGCCGTTGATTCCTACCCGCACGGTCATGTCCGTGGCCCTCCCAATCGATCCGCGTCTGTGTGCGCTGCCAGCCTGCGGGCAGCGGGTCCGGCGGGGCATGGGCCATAAGGGGACCAGCCGGGGGACGGTCGGCCCAACGGCCGTGCCGGCCCCTGGACGCGGGTGTCAGTGGCCTTCGTGGTTGAGCCGGTCCTGGGCCTGGGTGGCGATGACGGCGGCCTGGATGCGCCGCTCGACACCGAGCTTGGCCAGCAGGCGGGAGATGTGGTTCTTGACGGTCTTCTCGGCGAGGTAGAGCCGCTGGCCGATCTGCCGGTTGGTGAGCCCCTCGCCGATCAGGGCCAGGATCTCCCGCTCCCGCTCGGTGAGGCCCGGCAGCGCCTCGGGCTCCTGCTCCTGCTTCTGTCCCTCGCGCAGCCGGGCCATCAGCTTGGTGGTGGCGCTCGGGTCGAGCAGCGACTGGCCCGCGGCGACCGTGCGGACGGCCGACACCAGGTCGGAGCCCTGGATCTGCTTCAGGACGTATCCGGACGCCCCGGCCATGATCGAGTCCAGCAGGGCCTCCTCGTCGTCGAACGAGGTCAGCATCAGGCAGGCCAGATCGGGCAGCTGCGAGCGCAGTTCCCGGCACACGGTCACGCCGTCGCCATCCGGAAGGCGCACATCCAGCACCGCCACCTGCGGACGCAGGGCGGGGACCCGTACGAGAGCCTGCTCGGCCGTCGCGGCCTCGCCGACCACGGTGATGTCCGGCTCGTCGTTCAGCAGGTCGTGCACCCCGCGCCGTACCACCTCGTGGTCGTCCAGCAGGAAGACCCTGATCGGGTGGTCGGGGCCGGGCCGCTCGCCGTCCGTCATCGGATGCTCCTCGTCCTGCGTCCGTTCCACACCGCTGCCCGTTCGTGGACGCGATCGGCTTCCTGATCGATCCTTCTCGCTTCCGGGCCGAAAGGCCAGGGCCGGTCGGCCCTCAATGCGGCGGCCCCTTCCTGACCGACGAGTACCCGCCCCATGGCCGGCAACCACCCGCTGACGCCGGGCGGCGGCACGGACCGGGCGGGTGCGGGCCAGGGCCCGCCGGGGCCGACGCGACCGAGGGCCGACCGGCCCACCGGACAGGACGGCCGGCACCTGCCGTCCCACCGGGTCGCGTCCGACGCTGGAGGGGCACCAGCCGTCATAGCGGTCAGGGCCGCGGTACAGAGCTGCCGCGGCGCAGAGCTGAGGAGCGCTACGTCATGGTCCGTTATGTGTACGACTTCGATGAGGGCGGCCGTGACCTGGCCGATCTGCTCGGCGGGAAGGGCGCGAACCTCGCCGAGATGACCCGGCTGGGCCTGCCGGTACCGCCCGGGTTCATCGTCACCACCGAGGCCTGCCGGGCCTTCCTGGCCTCCGGCTCCGAGCCGGAGGAGCTGGCCCGGGAGGTCTCCGTGCACCTGACCGCACTGGAGGAGTCCGCCGGGCGGCGGCTGGGGCAGCCGGACGATCCGCTGCTGGTGTCCGTCCGCTCCGGGGCCCGGTTCTCCATGCCCGGCATGATGGACACGGTCCTCGACATCGGCCTCAACGACGACTCCGTGCTGGGCCTGGCCAAGGCGTCCGGCAACGAGCGCTTCGCCTGGGACTCCTATCGCCGACTGGTGCAGATGTTCGGCAGCACGGTCATGGGTGTGGACTCCGCGCTGTTCGAGCGGGCCATGACCTTCCTCAAGGAGACCCGCGGCGTCCCGGACGACGTGCACCTCGACGCGGGTGACCTCGCCCAGCTGGTGGAGACGTACAAGAACCTGATCCGCGTGGAGAGCGGCGAGCACTTCCCCCAGTCCCCCGCCGAGCAGCTGCGCCGGGCGATCCTGGCCGTCTTCCAGTCCTGGAACGGCGAACGTGCACGCCTCTACCGGCGCCGCGAGCACATCCCCGACGACCTCGGCACCGCGGTGACCGTCCAGCGCATGGTCTACGGCAACCTCGGCACCACAGCGACATCTAAAGACAGCGGCAGCGGCGTGGCGTTCACCCGCGACCCGGCCACCGGCCGCCGGGGCCTGTACGGCGACTATCTGTCCAACGCCCAGGGCGAGGACGTCGTCGCCGGCATCCGCAACACCGTGCCGCTGAGCGAGCTGGAGCGGCTGGACGCACGGTCGTACCGGCAGTTGCGCGACCACATGGACACCCTGGAGAACCACTACCGGGACCTGTGCGACATCGAGTTCACCATCGAGCGCGGCACGCTGTGGATGCTGCAGACCCGGGTCGGCAAGCGCACCGCCGAGGCCGCGTTCGCCATCGCCGCCGAACTGGTCGACGAAGGGCTCATCACCTCGGCGGAGGGCCTGGCACGGGTGAGCGGCGAGGGGCTGGCCCGGCTGATGTTCCCGCGCTTCGACGCCTCGGCGACCGGCGAGCCACTCGCCCACGGTCTGCCGGCTTCACCCGGTGCGGCGGTCGGCGCGGCGGTCTTCGACTCCGCCGAGGCCGTACGACGTGCAGCGGCCGGCGAGCAGGTGGTGCTCGTACGTCAGGAGACCACCCCCGACGACCTGCCGGGCATGGTCGCCGCCCAGGCCGTGCTGACCAGCCGTGGCGGCAAGACCAGCCACGCCGCCGTGGTCGCGCGCGGCATGGGCAAGGTGTGCGTGTGCGGCGCCGAGGAACTCACCGTGGACATCGAGGCGCGGCGCTTCACCACCCGTGACGGCACCGTGGTCGAGGAGGGCACGGTGATCTCGGTGGACGGCTCCGCCGGTGCTGTGTACCAGGGCGCGGCCCCGATGGTCGACTCGGCCGTCATGCGGTATCTGGAGTCCGGCGAGCGGTCGCCGGGGGTGGTCGACGCCGTGCGCGACGCGCTGCAACAAGCCGATGGCATACGACGGCTGGAGGTGCGGGCGAACGCCGACACCCCCGAGGACGCCGCCCGGGCCCGCCGGTTCGGCGCCCAGGGCATCGGGCTGTGCCGCACCGAGCACATGTTCCTCGGTGAGCGCCGCAAGCTGGTCGAGGACATGATCCTGGCCCGCAACGACGCCGCTCGCGAGCGGGCCCTGGACGCCCTGCTGCCCCTGCAACGGCGGGACTTCGTCGGCATCCTGGAGGCGATGGACGGCCTGCCGGTGACGATCCGGCTCCTCGACCCGCCGCTGCATGAATTCCTGCCCGACCGAACGGAACTCGCCGTCCGGGTGGCTTCCGTGGACCAACCGGCCCCGCACGACGTCGAGTTGCTCGACGCCGTGAACCGCATGCACGAGGAGAACCCGATGCTCGGCCTGCGCGGGGTGCGCCTCGGCCTGGTCGTCCCCGGTCTGGTCGCCATGCAGGTACGGGCCATCGCCGAAGCGGTCGTGGAACGCACCCGGGCCGGCGGCTCCCCCGAAGCGGAGATCATGGTGCCGCTCGTCGGCGCCGTCGAGGAACTCCGTATCGAACGCGAAGAGGTGGAACGGGTCCTCGCCCAGGTCTCCGAGGAGTCCGGCATCCCCGTGACCTGCCCGGTCGGCACCATGATCGAGCTGCCCCGGGCCGCGCTCACCGCGGGCCGGATCGCCGAGCAGGCGGAGTTCTTCTCCTTCGGCACGAACGACCTGACCCAGACCACCTGGGGTTTCTCCCGCGACGACGTCGAGGCAGCCTTCTTCTCCGCCTACCTCGACAAAGGCGTCTTCGCCGTCTCCCCGTTCGAGACCATCGACCGCGAGGGCGTCGGCCGGCTGGTCCGGATCGCCGTCGCCGAAGGCCGCGCGGCACAGCCCGACTTGAAGATCGGCGTGTGCGGCGAGCACGGCGGCGATCCCGACTCGATCCACTTCTTCCACGGCGCGGGCCTCGACTACGTCTCCTGCTCCCCGTTCCGGGTGCCGGTGGCCCGCCTCGAAGCCGGACGAGCGGCACTGTCGGGGATGGGGACGAGCGACAGCAGGTGATGCCCGAAAAGGGTCGGGGGAGACGGCGGTCGGGGCCTAAGCGGTCCCCGTGAAGTTCACTGCGGCTGGGTAGCGCCCTGAAGGGGCGCAGGGCTGTATCGACTTGCGGCTCCGCCGCGCGGGCGCGACCATCCACGACGGCGCCGCAGACAATCGCCGGCCCGTCGCCGCCCCGCGGCGGAGCCGCACGTCGGCACGGCCAGCGGAGCGCTTAGCGGCCCTGGCCGCCATCGGTCTTCGGGCGTTCCATCGGTGTATCCGGCGACCAGCCGCCCGCGCAACGAGCCGTGGGACGACTGCCGCCACGTCGGCCGTAGGCACCAACGAGCTGTGCATTCCCACGAAAGACCATCATGAGCGTCGACAACCCGCACCCCGCACCTGCCGCACCCCGGCGGAGCGTGGCACTGGACAGCTCGGAAGCCCTGCGGCTGCTGGGCAGCGTCTCCCTGGGCAGGATCGTCTTCACCCGGCACGCGCTGCCCACCGTCCGCCCGGTCGATCATGTCCTGGACGCCGGTGACATCGTCATCCGCACCCACGAGCGGACGGCCCTGACCTCACACACTCTTCGTGCCGACGGCCCCGGCGTCGTCGTCGCCTACGAAGCGGACGCCATCGACCCGGACACCCACCTCGGATGGAGCGTCGTCGTCACCCGCTACGCCCACCCGGTGACCGACCCGGACGAGCTGGCCCGCTACCGGTCACTGCTGCACCCCTGGGTGAAACAGACCATGGACTGCGCGGTCCGCATCCACCCCGACCTGGTCACCGGAATCCGGCTCACCGAAGCCGACAGACCCGCGGACATCTGACCGGCGCTCCGTCGTGCGCGAAGTGTCCACCGCACGCACACAAGTGATCGGGGCACCGCCGCAGGGACGCGGCGGTGCCCCGATCCGGGAAGGGCTGGTCACATCAGCCAGCGGTTCCGGCTGACGAACGGCAGCCGTGCCCAGGCCCTGCCCAGTCCCCAGGTGGCGCCGGCGCCCGCGGCCGCCAGGGCGATCAGGACGACGGCGTAGATGACGTGGTAGTCGACGAACGGGTTGGTGGACATGCTCAGCGAGCCGTCGGAGAGGTGCTTGGCCGGGGGCCACTCCGCGATCCACATGAGCGCCATCATGGCGGTGCCCGCCACGGCGGCGAGCCGCAGCGCGATGCCGCTGATGAGCGCGAGGCCGATGCCGAGCAGGCCGAGCATGAACAGCCAGTCGGCCCAGGTGTCTCCGGCCCAGTCATGGAACGTGGACTCCATCGGTCCGGCGGCGACGCCGCTGAGGAAGCCCTTGGTCGGCGAACCGCCGTCGATCCAGCCCTTGCCGTCGGCGGTCGCGTAACCGAAGCCGAAGGTCTTGTCCAGGAACGCCCACAGGAAGACGAACCCGGTCAGCAGACGCAGCCCGGCGAAGACGTGGGCGCGGGTCGCGGTGGCCGCGGCGGTCGTCGTGTCGGCGGCCGCGGGAGCCGTCCCGGTCCTGCGCAGGGACGGGAAGTGGAACCCCAGGTGCCGGTGGGGGTTGTCGTGGACTGCCATGGTGCTCATCCCTTCCAGGGGGTGACGCTCGGGGGTCTTCATGACTCTCGTTACGCCTTCAATGTCCCGCTTCGGCGGCGGGGATCGCAGGGGCTGCGCGGCCCGGACAGCGGGGCCGAACGTCCCTGCTGTGAAAGCCCGTTCAGCCGTCCCGGGCCCAGTCGGCGGCCTCCGGCAGGTCGGTCCCGTGGACGCAGACCCGCCTCAGACGGTGGGCACCACGACCACAGGGCAGTGGGAGCGGTGCAGCAGGGTGTGCACGACCGGTCCCAGGTGCGGGCCCGGTCGTCCGGCGTGGCGGTGGGTGCCGATGACGACAACGGCGGCCTCGCGAGTGGCTTCCAACAGCGCGTGCGCCGGGCTGACCCGGACCGTGCGGGTCTCGACGCCGACCTCGGGATACCGCTCGCGCAGCCCGGCCACGTCGAAGCGCGGGACCGCCTCCTCGGCGGCGTCGCGGCGGGCGAGTGCCTGCTGGCCCGGGCTCGTCGCGGGCAGCAGCGACGGCAGCTCGGGCGCGACGCGCCGATGGGTCCAGGAGTGCAGGATGCGCAGCCGGGCACCGCGCCGCGCCGCCTCTTGGAAGGCGTAGGCCGCCGCGTCCGCGTCGGCGTCGCTCTCCAGGCCCAGCAGCACGTCGCGGCCTCCCCCACTCTCGGCTTCGCTCGAGCGGGAGGTGCCCCCATCACACGGGTGGTCTCCCCGGACGACCAGGAGAGGGCTGTGCGTGTGCGCGGCCAGGCGCGAGCTGACGGAGCCGAACAGCGTCCCGGCGAGTCCGCCGAACCCTCGGGTGCCGACGACCGTGAGGGCCGCGCCGTCGCTCTCCCGCGTCAGTGCCTGTACCGCACGGCCCTCTGCGGCCGTGGCCACCACCGGCAGGTCCGGATGGCGGGCGCGCATCCGTGAGACGGCCGATGCCAGCACCGGTGCGGCCTCGTCGCGGTCGGGCACGGCGTACACGATGTGCAGCCCGGCGCCACGGCGCGCCGCCTCCTCGGCGGCCCAGTCCAGCGCCCGCACGGCGATCAGAGAGCCGTCCACTCCGACGACCACGCGTTTGTCGGTCATGTCCCTGTTCCCTTCCCGTGCTTCTGCGCCTGTGCCTTCTCGGGGGTGTCACACCGATGATGCTCGTCACCCGCCGCGGCTTGGAGCAGGGCCACCGGGAACCCGTCACCGCGCCGTACGGCCCCATCCGTCAGGGCCGTTCGGTCCCGATCGCGGTCAGAAGTTCAGGAATTCAGGTCCACCCCGTACTGCGTACGTCCGCCGACGAGCTCGCGTCCCGTGACCAGATCGGGCCCGACGCGCACGAAGACCTCCTCGGGCGAGGGCGCCCAGGAGCGCGGCCCCACCCTGCACAGCCGCGCGTGTTCGGCCGGATCCGTCACCACGGTCGCCCGGCCGATGACGACGACGCTCCAGCCGGAGTGCGTGACGGCATCGACCTCGTCCGCCTCGAAGGCGACGACCGCGCCGTCGACCGCGCGGGCCAGTTCCGAGCCCGCCGACGTCCGTAGCAGCACCGCGCCGTCGCCGTCCAGACAGAAGTTCACCGGCAGGACGGCGGGCAGGGCCTGCCGGGTGTGGACGATCCGGCCGACCGGCGCCTTCGCCAGCCGGCGCAGGCACTCCAGCCGGTCGAGTTCGCGGAAACCGTCGTTGGCATACATGGCCGGCCCGTCTTTCACCTCGTGCAGCGAGTGCGTTCCATCCTGTGCCGGACGGCGGCCGACAGTGAGGGACCTACGGTCCCGCCCCTGCCGGAGAGCGGCCCCTGCCACGACGGACGAACGTCACGGTTCACCTCGGGACGACCAACCGGGGACCGGGCTTCGCTCACCCGCCGTACGAGGAGCCCTCGGTGATCGCGCGCCCCGTGACGTGCTCGGGATCGACGCACACCCACAGGTCACGCCGCCCGCCGGCCCATGGCGTGCTGTACGCCCGGTCCGCCAGCCGGCGCACGGCGTACGGATCCGTCACCGCTCGGGCCCGGCCGCACACCAGTACGCTCCAACCGCGGGCGAACACGTCGTCGATGCGGTCGACTTCGAGGGCGACCCGGTCTCCGACGGCCTGCGAAGGGACTGTGCCAGGGGCCGTTCTGAAGGCGATCACGCCATCGACGACGCTGTAGTTGACGGGAACGACGACAGGCCCCTCGGCCGTGCTCACCGCCAGTCTGCCCACACCGTGCGTCGCCAGCCGGGTCCAGCACTCCTCGGCAGCGAGCTCCACGAAGCCGGGATCGCGGGCCGCGCGGTGGAGGCCGGGCGGCAGGTCGGTGCTGCCGCCGGTGAGCGCCGTCACCGTCGTGCTCAAGGCGTCCGCCAGCCTGATGAGGACGCTGACGCTCGGTGCGGCCGTGGCGACTTCTTCCACGTACTGGAGATACCCGGGGGCGATTCCCGCCCGGCGTGCGGTTTCCCGTTGGGTCAGGCCGAGTTCCGCGCGCCGACGGGCAAGGCGCCGGCCGAGGTCACCTTGTGCCCTCTTGTGCGCGGTGTCGGGCGCGGTCTCGTCGATCATGGGGCTCGCCTCTCTTCGTCAGGCCGCCGGGACGGCCACGGCATCGTGCCGCTGCCCGCCGAGCACGACCTTGAGCGCGCCGGTGTCGGCGGCGCGGGCGAAGACGTCGTACGCCTCCTCCATGGAGTCCAGCGGGAAGGTGTGGGTCACCAGCGCCGAGGTGGGCAGCCGGCCGGCGGCCGCCATCCGCAGCAGCGTGGGTGTGGAGTGGGTGTCGACGAGGCCGGTGGTGACGGTCACGTTCTTGATCCACAGGTCTTCGAGGTGCAGCGTCGCGGGCTTGCCGTGCACGCCGACGTTGGCCACGTGTCCGCCGGGCCGCACCATGCGCGTGCACATCTCGAAGCTCTCCGGCACACCGACCGCCTCGATGACCACGTCGGCACCGAGCCCGTCTGTGAGGTCGGCGACCAGCTGTTCGGGGACTTCACCGGCGTCGACCACCGCGTCGGCGCCCAGCCGCCGGGCCGCTTCCAGCCGGGCGGCTGCCACATCCACGGCGACGATCCGCTCGGGGGCGAACAGTCGGGCCGTGGCGATCGCCGCGAGTCCGATGGGACCGGCTCCGACGACGGCGACGGTGTCCCCGGGCTGGACCCGCCCATTGAGCACACCCACCTCGTAGGCGGTCGGGAAGATGTCGGCCAGCAGGACGGCGTCGTTGCTCTCCAGCGTGCTGGGCAGCGCGTGGACGGAGAGGTCGGCGTGCGGCACGCGTACGTACTCTGCCTGTGTGCCGTCGATCAGGTGTCCGAGGATCCAGCCTCCGTCGCCCCGGCACTGCCCGTACATCGCCTTGCGGCAGTACGCGCAGCGCCCGCAGGCGGTGATGCAGGAGACCAGGACCCGGTCGCCCGGGCGGACGGTGCGTACGTCGCTGCCGGTCTCTACGATCTCGCCGACCGCTTCGTGCCCGAGCACGGTGCCGGGGCGCACCTCCGGCACGTCGCCCTTGAGGATGTGCAGGTCGGTGCCGCAGATGGTGACGGCGTCGACGCGCACGATCGCGTCGGTGGGGTCCTTGACGGCGGGGTCCGGGACGTCCTGCCAGGCGGAGCGTCCGGGGCCGTGGAAGACGAAGCCCTTCATGGCGGTTTCCTCTCTCGGTCTCCGACCGGCAGCGTGTCCCCGAAGAGCCGGTCCGGCCCGGCTGCAGGGTGCGGCGCCGGGAATGTCCCGCAGGTCCAGCCTGTCCGTAGGGACCGGTGTCCGCTTGGGCCGGTCGGCCCTCGGCGGGAGGCCGGACGGGACCGTTCGGGCCGGACGGCCACGGCGGGAGCAAACGGCCCCTGCGGCCTTGTCAAGAGGACCGACCGGCCCTACCGCACGGCGGAACGCCCGGGTTCTTCTGTGTCCATGTCCGAGAACCACATCAGGCTCTCGCCGCACCACACCGAACATTTCAGCGGCGGTGCGACCGTCGTGGAGCTGCGCGGCGAGATCGACATCCGTACGGCGTCGCTCCTCGCGGCCCGTCTCGACGCGCTGACCACGGGCCCGCACCCCGATCTGGTGCTGGACCTGCGGTCCGTGTCCTTCATCGACTGCAGCGGACTGGGTCTCCTGTGCCGGGTGAGGAACCGGATCGTGGCGCGGGGCGGCCGCCTGCGGCTCGTCTCCGACAGCCCCCGCTTCCTGCGCGTCCTGCGGTGCGCCGGTCTGGCCGGCGTCTTCGAGATACACCCCGCTCTGGCGGAGGCACCGGCCCGTACGCCCGCCCCGGGTGTCGTCTCCGCCGCCGCGGGCTGACTAGGCCCCGGCCCGAGGGGCGATGACTTGCGGAGCCGTCCGGACGGCTCGTGCGGACCGGTGCCGAACGACCCATCGGCGGCAAATCGGTGCCGGTCGGCCCCGCGATGGCGTCTGATCGGCCCATGCGGCCCTGCGTCCTCGCCTGTCACCGTCCTGAGTAGGACGGCGTCCGAGTGCGCCGACGAGGAGGTGCGGGCCGTGCACACTCACAGGCGTACGAAGAAGAGGTTGTGGCGGTGGCGGAGCAACCCGCTGCGACGGCACACGGATGTCGTCGAGGCCTGGATCGTGCTGGCCGTGTGGGTGGCCGTCGTGGTCGGCGGCACGCTCGCCGGTCTGGTGACGGCCCACGCCGCCGACGAGGTGTTCGCCCGGCAGCGTGCCGAGCGGCACCCCGTACAGGCGGTGCTCCTGACCGACGTCCCCGCGGCCACGGCGCTCGGTGGAACGAAGGGCCGGCTGTCGGCGAAGGTCCGCTGGACAGCGTCGGACGGATCGGTCCGTAGCGGAAAGACGCTGGTGGACACCGGGCAGAAGGCCGGATCCAAGGTGGTCGTGTGGACGGACCGGCAGGGGAAGCTCACCACCGAGCCTCCGTCTCCTGCGGCGGCGATGGCAGAGGCCGGCATCCTGGGCCTCGCGGCCGCACTCGCCCTGGCCGGTGTGGTGACCGGCACCGGAGCGGTCGCACGGTACCGGCTCGGCCGACAGCGCCTCGACGAGTGGGGTCGGGAGTGGGATCTGGTCGAACCGCGCTGGGGGCACAGGACGGGCTGAACCGCGCAGGGCACGATCGGACACCGTAGGGCCCGCGCCCATCGCACTGGGCGTGCGATCCTCGGGCCTGCACGCCGACGTGGACCATGGCCGTCGGCACTTTGCCGGCCCACACACCCTTGCCCTAGAAGTCAAGTTCGGGCCGGGTCGCATCGGCCCCCGGGATGGGGCCGTTCGGCCCTGTGAGCCGACGCGGGCCGGGGCGCACGGTGACGGGTATGAGGACGCGTGCGCGGGTCGCCCTCGTCGGCGTCGGGAACGAGTTCCGGCGGGACGACGGTGTGGGATGGGCGGTCGTCGCCAGGGTGCGGGAGAAGGCCGCGGGCCGACCCCTGCCCTCCGGCACCGTGCTCGCCACGTGCGACGGCGACCCCGCACGGCTGATCGCTCTCTGGGAGGGCGCCGACCTCGCCGTGGTCGTGGACGCGGCACACGCGCACCCCGGACATCCGGGCCGGATCCACCGCATCGAGCTTGACGCCGGCCGCCTCGACCCGCCGCGGACGACCAGCTCGCACGGGCTCGGCCTGGGCGAGGCCGTCGAACTCGCCCGCGTCCTGGGGCGGTTGCCGCAACGTCTCGTCGTCTACGCCGTGGAAGGCGCCGACAGTTCCCTGGGCACCGGGCTCTCGCCCGCCGTCGCGGCCACCGTGGAGCCGCTGGCCGCCTCGATCGCGGAGGAGCTCCTCCACCACCGCGACGCGCCACGGCCCGGAGGTGAGCGATGAGCGTACGGCGCTTCCAGGTGTACGGCACCGTGCAGGGAGTCGGCTTCCGGCCCTTCGTGTACCGCACGGCACGCGCCCTCGGCCTGGACGGCTGGGTGGCCAACGTCAACGGGCACGTGGAAGGCGAGGTGGCGGGCGAGCTGCGCGCCATCGGCGAGTTCGCCACCCGCCTCCGCGTCGAGGCCCCGGTCCTGGCCCAGGTCCGCGAGGTCCGGGTGAGTTCCGGGCGGGAAACCGTGGGCAAGGGGTTCCACGTCTGGCACAGCGCGCCTGGTCACGCGGGCACGGGGTCCCGCGAGATCCCGCCCGATGCGGCCATCTGCGAGGCCTGTCTGCGGGAGCTGTACGACCCGGCCGACCGGCGGCACCGCTATCCGTTCGTCAACTGCACCGACTGCGGCCCGCGCGCCACGATCATCGAGGATCTGCCCTACGACCGCGTCCGCACGACCATGCGCCGCTTCCCGCTGTGCGCGGCGTGCGCGGCCGAGTACGCCGACCCCGCCGACCGTCGCTTCCACGCCGAGCCCGTCGCCTGCCCCGACTGCGGGCCCCGGCTCGCGTGGGACGACCTGCGCGGTGAGGACGCGCTGCGGGCGGCGGCCAAGACCGTCGCCGACGGCGGCATCGTCGCTCTGAAGGGGCTCGGCGGCTACCAGCTGGTGTGCGACGCCACCGACTCCGAGGCCGTGGCCGAGCTTCGGCGCCGAAAGCGCCGCCCGGCGAAACCGTTCGCGGTCATGGTGGCGGACATCGACGCAGCGGCCCGCCTGGTGCGCGTCAGCAGCACGGAACTCGCGACGCTCACCTCGCCGGCCCGTCCCGTCGTGCTGCTGTCGCCAGGCCGACGGCACGGCGTCGCGCCCGAGGTCGCCCCGGGCGCTCCGCGTCTCGGCCTCTTCCTGCCCACCACCGGTCTGCACCACCTCCTGCTCGACGAGTCGGCCCGCCCCCTCGTGGTCACCAGCGGCAACCTCAGCGACGAGCCGATCGCCATCGAGGACGCCGACGCCCACAGCGCTCTGGCCGACGTCGCCGACGGCTTCCTCACCCACGACCGGCCGATCCGTGCCCGCTACGACGACTCGGTGCTCCAGATCACCGGCCGGACGCGGATCACCGTCCGCCGAGCGCGCGGGCTCGCCCCCCTCCCCTGCCGGTGCCCGACGCGCCACCGGTCGCCGGGGCGGGCGCCCAGCTCAAGCACACCTTCACGCTCGCCGCCGAGGGCAGAGCCCATCTCGGGGCGCACACCGGCGACTTGGCGGACATGGCGACGTACGACGCGTTCCGAAGGTCGTACGACGATCTCAGGCGGCTCCTCGGCATCGAACCGGCCGTGCTGGCGCACGATCTGCACCCCGGCTACCTGTCCACCCAGTGGGCCCAGGAGCAGCCGCTGCGCCTGATCCCGGTGCAGCACCACCACGCGCACGTGGCCGCGGTTGCGGCCGAACACGGGGTGCGCGGCCCCTTCCTGGGCGTCGCCTACGACGGGCTGGGCCTGGGGGACGACGGCACGATGTGGGGCGGCGAGATCCTCGTCGCCGATCTGAGCGGCTACCGCCGCGTGGGCAGGTTCGCGACCGCGCCCCTGCCCGGCGGCGACGCGGCGGTACGCCATCCCTCCCGCACCGCACTCGGCCACCTGCTGGACGCCGAACCGCTGGGCTCACCACGCCCCTACCCCTGGCTCACCCGGCAGTTCACCGACCGCCTCGACCCGGCGGAGGCTGCCGCCGTGCGCGCGATGGTGGCCCGGCGCGTCAACTGCCCGCGCGCGTCCAGTGCGGGCCGCCTGTTCGATACGGTCGCCGCGCTGCTCGGGCTGGCGGACGCCGTCACCTACGAGGGCGAGGCGGCCGTCCTCCTGGAGGCCACGGCGGGCACCGCGCACGCCGTGCCGCTGGCCCACCGGATCACGCGGGCGGACGGCCTGTGGGTGTACGACTCCACGCCCACCCTGGCCGACCTGCTGCTGCGGCGGCTGGACGGAGAGCCCGTGCCGAGCCTGGCGGCCGCCTTCCACCTCACGCTCGCGGCCGTCACCGCCGACCTCGTGGCCCGTGCCGTGGCGGACGGCGCGCCGCACACGGTGTGTCTGGGCGGCGGCTGCTTCGTCAACAGTCGGCTGTTGACCGAAGTGAGACGGCGGCTGCGCGCCCAGGGCCTCAGGGTGTTGGTGGGCGGCGAGGTCCCGGTCGGGGACGGCGGCATCAGCTACGGCCAGGCGGCCATCGCAGCCGCACGGCTCGCGAAGGAAGGATGAGCGCCCATGTGCCTCGGCATTCCCGGACAGGTCCTGGAGGTCCACGACGACGCCGGACTGCGCATGGCCACGGTCGACTTCGGCGGCGTACGGCGCGAGGTCTGCCTCGACTACACGCCCGGCGCGGACGTCGGAACGTACGTCATCGTGCACGTCGGCTTCGCGATCACCGAGGTCGACGAGGCGGAGGCGCACAGGACGCTCGACGTACTGCGGGCCATGGCGGACGCCGTCGAGACGGAGTTGGGCGAGCCCCTGCCCTGAGGACCGCGCGTTCCCTGGACCGTCCGGCCCCCTTCCCATACCCGTCCGGCCCATCGGAACGCGACCCGCCGAGCAGGACGCTGAGAGTGCCAACCGGACGACCGAAGGGCACCTGATGACCACCCTCCCCGCATCCGGCGACCGGGTGCACGCCCTGCTCGCCGACGGCACGACCGTGTGCGTACGGCCCGCACGGCCCGACGACCACGACGCCCTGCTGCGGCTGTACACCGAGATGTCGGACGAGAACCTGCGCCTGCGGTTCTTCGCGGTCAGCCGGCGCTCCGCCGAGCAGGCCGCCGCCCGCGTCACCAAGCCCACCGACTCCGGCTACCGCGCGCTGGTCGCCGAGCACGGCGGCCTGCTCATCGGCATCGCCGAGTACGAGAAGACACCCCAGCAGGGCGCCGACACCGCCGAGATCGCACTCGCCGTCGACGACACCTGGCACCACCGCGGGGTGGGCACCCTGCTCCTTGAGTACCTGATCTCCGCCGCCCGCGCCCACGGTGTCAAGGCCTTCGCGGCCGACGCGCTCGCCGACAACCACGAGATGCTCAAGGTCTTCGCCGACCTGGGACTGCGCACCGCGCGCCACTTCGAGGGCCCGGAGATCCACTGCACCATCCCGCTGGACGACACCGACGACTACCGGACGTGCGTCGAAGGACGTGGGCAGGCCGCGGACGTGGCGAGTCTGACCCCGCTGCTGCGGCCGAAGTCCGTGGTGGTCGTCGGAGCTGGGCGCAAGCCAGGGTCCGTCGGCCGGGCCGTGCTGCGCAATCTGTCCACCGGCAGGTTCACGGGCCGACTGTTCGCGGTGAACCCGGCCGTCTCGTCGATCCTGGGCGTGCACACCTACCCGACCGTCGGCGCACTGCCAGAGGTGCCCGACCTCGCGGTGATCGCCGTCCCGGCGCCGGAGGTCCCGCAGGTGGCCGAGGAGTGCGGAAAGTTCGGCGTGCGCGCCCTGCTGGTGGTCTCCGCCGGCCTCGACGCCGAGCACGCCTCGGCGCTTCTCGCGGCCTGCCGCGGCCACGACATGCGGATGGTCGGACCCAACTGCCTGGGCCTGGCGAACACCGAGGAGGCCGTGCGTCTGGACGCCACGTTCGCCGCCGCCCACCCCGAACCCGGCACCGCCGGGGTCGCCGTGCAGTCCGGCGGGGTCGGTATCGCCCTGCTCGGCGGGCTCGATCGGCTCGGCATCGGCGTCTCCAGCTTCGTCTCGCTCGGCGACAAGTACGACGTGAGCGGCAACGACCTGCTGCAGTGGTGGGAGTCCGACGGCCGCACCGACCTGGCGCTGCTGCACCTGGAGTCCTTCGGCAGCCCGCGCGCCTTCTCGCGTACGGCCCGCCGAGTCACCCGGCGCATGCCGATCCTGACCGTCGACGCGGGCCGCACCGACGCGGGCCGACGCGCCGCCGCCTCGCACACCGCGGCCGCCGCCACCACGACCATGACCCGGCGCGCGCTGTTCACCCAGGCCGGCATCACCGCCACCCGCACCATCCCCGAACTCCTGGAAACGGCAGCCCTGTTGCACACCCAGCCGCTGCCCACGGGCCGTCGCGTCGCCGTGGTGACCAACGCGGGCGGCGCCGGCGTCCTCACCGCCGACGCCTGCGCGGAGGCCGGACTGAGCCTGTTGGAGCTCCCGCCCGGCCTCGTCGACGACCTGCTCGCCGTCCTGCCCCCGGGCGCCAGCGCCGGCAACCCGGTCGACGCCACCGCCGCCGTCTCCGAGGAGCAGCTGCGCGCCTGCGTGAACCGGCTCGCCGCCCACGACGCCGTCGACGCGGTGCTGGTCGCGCTGGTCCCCACCGCGGTCGCCGCCGCCACCGGCGACGTACTGATCCGATCCCTCACCCACGCCCCTGACCGACCGTCAGGCACCATCGCAGCGGTCCTGCTCGACCAGGATTCGCCCGTACGACTGCTCCCGTCGGACGGCGGGCACGTGCCCTCCTACGCCGACCCGCAGTCGGCGGCACGCGCCCTGGCCCATGCCGCCGACCGGGCCGCCTGGCTGGCCCGACCGCCCGGCACCGTCCCCGACCTCGCCGACGTCGACACGCCACGTGCCCAAGCGGTCGTCGCCGCCTACCTGGAACGCGACCCGGAGGGCGGCTGGCTCGACCCGCGCACCTGCGCCGAGCTCCTCGGCTGCTACGGGATCCCCCAACTCCCCTGGGCCTGGGCGGAGTCCGAGGACGAGGCGGTACTCGCCGCCGACCGGCTGAAGGGGCCCGACGGACAGGTCGTCCTCAAGGCGCACTGGCCGGGCCTGCTCCACAAGACGCCCCAGCACGCCGTCCACCTCGACCTGCGCGGCGACGCCCAGGTCCGTGCCGCCTACCGGGACTTCGACGCCCGTTTCGGCCACCTGATGACCGGCGCGCTGGTCCAGCCGCTCGCCCCGCGCGGCATCGAGCTGTTCGCCGGCGTGGTCCAGGACGAGGTGTTCGGCCCGCTGGTGCTCTTCGGCCTCGGCGGTACGGCCACGGAAGTGCTCGCCGACCACGCCGGACGCCTCGCCCCGCTCACCGACCACGACGTGCACGACCTCATCACCGCGCCGCGCTGCGCCCCGCTGCTCTTCGGCAGCGACGGCACCGGCCCGGTGGACCTGGCAGGGCTGGAGCAGCTGCTGCTGCGCCTGTCCCGGATGGCGGCCGATCTGCCGCAGCTCGCGGAAGCCGACCTCAACCCGGTCCTCGCCCGGCCTGACCGTGTCACGGCCCTCGACGCCCGGATCCGGCTGCTGCCGCGCCGGGCCCACGACCCCTATCTGCGCAGGCTCCGCTGAGAAAGGCTGGAGGACGACGATGAAGCACAGCAAGGTCGGCTCGGTGATGACGAGCGACGTCGTACGCGCCACGTACGGCACCCCGTTCAAGGAGGTGGCCCGGCTGCTCGCCGAGCACCGCATCAGCGGACTGCCGGTGGTGGACGAGGACGAGAAGGTGATCGGAGTGATCTCCGAGACGGACCTGATGGTCCGCCAGGCGGAGACCCCCGACCCGTACGAGCCCGAACACCGCTTCCACTGGCCCCGGTTGACACCAAGTGCCCGCGCCCGCCGCACCAAGGCCCGCGCCCGGACCGCCGGACAGCTGATGTCCCACCCCGCTGTCACGGTCCCGGCCGACGCGACCATCGTCGAGGCGGCCCGCACCATGGCACACCGGGGCGTGGAACGGCTGCCCGTCCTGGACGCGGAGGAACGCCTGGTCGGCATCGTCACCCGCCGCGACCTGCTCCAGGTCTTCCTGCGCCCCGACGCGGAGATCCGCGCCACCGTCATGGACGAGGTCCTGCAGCGGGCCCTGTGGCTGCCACCGCAGACCGTCGACGTGGATGTCCACCAGGGTGTCGTGACGCTCACCGGGCAGATGGAGCGGCGCAGCGAGACCACCATGGCCGTGCACATGTGCCGTCAGATGGACGGCGTGGTCGCGGTCGTCGACAAGCTCACCTTCCGCTTCGACGACTCCAAGCTGCGGCCCTACGACGAAGGCCTGCACGGGGTCCCTGAAGACTGGCTGCGCAGGATGTGAGGAGGTGTCGGCCATGACGGAGACGGTCCTTGTCGCCTACGGATCCAAGTACGGCTCCACCGCCGAGATCGCGCAGCGCATCGGCGAGATCCTGACCAAGGAGGGCCTGACGGCCGACGTCCGCCCCGCGGCGAACGTCGACGACCTCGCCCCGTACGACGCGGTCGTGCTCGGCAGCGGTCTGTACGCGAACCGCTGCCGCCGCGACGCCCGGCGCTTCGCCCGCCACCACCGCAAGGCACTGTCCGACCGGCCGGTGTGGCTGTTCAGCAGCGGACCACTCGACGCCTCCGCATCCGAGCGGGACATCCCGCCGACGCCTGGCGTCCAGCGCCTCGCCGACCGCATCGCGGCACGCGGTCACATCACCTTCGGCGGACGCCTGGAAGGGGACGGACGCCAAGGGACGGATGGCCCGGATGATCGTCAACTCCGGCAAGGGCGGCGACTTCCGCGACTTCGAACAGATCGCCGCGTGGGCGACGGAGATGGCCCAGGAGCTGGCGGGCAAGCCGCAAGGGCGCTGACCGACCTCCCGGCCCGACGCCAAGTGCTGCTTGCCGTTCGGCCGGGTGGCAAAGACCACTCAGACAAAAATGAAGGTGGCTGTCGTGAGCCCCAGACCCCGACGCCCACGGTCTCCGCCTACCTCAACGTCGTATGAACTCGATGTCGTCCAGACAGAAGCCGACGCCTCCTCGTGGATTCTCTTCCAGGCTCGCGGACCATCCGAAGGCTCCGACAATTCGCCGCATGGCGGGTCCGCCGGGCAGGTCGATCGTGTACTGACGCCAGTCCTTGGTCAGACGGACATCAGTCTGATGCTTTTTCAGGGTGTCGCCGTGGCGTCCGGTGATTCCGCCTGTGAAGAAGTGGATCGTCTCTCCGCCGTGGTCTCCCCGGGCGTAGAAGACCAGTCGGTTGTAGCCGCGCAGGTCCTTGCCTCCGGGCTCGTCTCCCCAGTTGCCCGACGGGGTCTGCCAGTAGGTTCCGGCCCAGTGCACGCCGGCGTCTCTCTGCGGCCAGTAACCCACATGGGTCGCGGACTTGCCGGCGTGGGGATTCCTCAGCCAGCACTCGTCGGTGTCGAGCGCCCAGGTGTCGCCCATGGCACCGGAAGGCACATAGTCGGTGTTCTGCTGCCACTCCGTGTAGATGGAGTACGTCCGTTCGTCCTTCGAGAACCATGTGGGGTTCTTCGCCGTACGGCGGGGCGGTAGCGCTCCGGCCGGGGCCAGGAGGCTGGACGACAGACCGGGCTTCGGCGTGCGGTTCGACGCCATGACGCCCCAGTGGGAACCGACCCCACCCTCGGACTTGAACATCTCGTCCGGACCCAGCGACGCCCCCGCGCTCACTCTGAGGCCCTTCCGCTGCGCGTAGGCCGCGGCGTCGTCCATGCCGTTGAGCGCGGAGTACGTGCGCACCGCGTTCGCGTTCCCGGCAATGATGTCAACGTCCTCGAACATCTCCACCTGGCCGGGAAACACCTTCAGACTCGGGCTCTGGCAGGAGCAACGCCCATGACCTGTGGATCGGCCTCGGGCTGGGTGCGAGGGGCACACCTTCCCCAGCGATCGACTTCTGGCCATCGAGGAGGCCGACGCTGCACCGCCGGCCGGGAAAGCCTGCCCCGTGCCGAGCGTCGTGAATGCCGAAGGAGCGACCGAGACCACAATCCCCCACCGCCGTTCCGCCTGTGACCAGTGAGCGCGGGCGAGCGGCCCGTGCCACGCAGCCGCCTCGTCATCCCCATAGCGCGGTTCTGCTCCACATGGTCCGCACGGCTGTCAAGAGCGGTCATGGCGGCATCCGATCGAAGATGCTGGTGCTCGGGCAACGGACTTACGACCTCACCGGCGTCCCTCAAGAACAAGAGGCCGGCACAAAGGTCAGGTCCCCCGGCGACCACGGAATCACTGTCGTCTCCCACACCCCGCCCACCACCCCTTCCGTGGCAAGGGACCGTTCGGCCCCAGGCGGGAGCCGGGAAGCCCTCGCGCCACCGCTCGCACGCACGCCAGTGTGGGGGAACATCCGTCCCGGTCCCTGGCCCCCGGACCACCGCCCGATCGGAGGTATCCGGCCATGCCCCGCCCTGTCACCGCCGGAATCGACGGCAGCGCCGCCAGCCTCGCTGCCGCCGCCTGGGCCGCCCGCGAGGCCGAACTCCGCAATGCCCCACTGCACCTGCTCGCCGTCTGGTCCTACGCGGACGGCGTCTCCCCCGACGCGCCGGAGGCGGCCGCGAGTCGCCACTGGGCCGTACGCTCCCTCGACCTGGCCCTGGACCGGCTGCGCTGCCGCCACCCCCGGCTGGACCTCCACGCCCAACTGCTCAAAGCCCCACCGCACGAGGCCCTGCTGACCGCCGGCGCCGTAGCGGAACTCCTGGTGCTCGGCTCCCGCGGGCTGGGCGGCACTTCCGCCCTTCTGCTGGGCTCCACCGGCGCCCGGACCGCCGCGCACGCCGACTTCCCCGTCGCCCTCGTCCGCCCGACGCCCCACCCCTGCGACCTGCCGGACGGCCCGGTCCTGCTCGCCCTCGACGCCGAGGACCGCACTCCGAACGACGTCATCGCCTTCGCCTTCGAGGAGGCGGCGATGCGCCAGGTGCCGCTACGCGCCCTGCTCGCCTGGCTGCCGCCCGGGCGCCTGCCCACCTATCCGGTCACGCCCTGGCATCACAGCCACTCACCCCACGCCCGCCGCGCCGAGGCCCGGCTCACCGAGACTCTGCTGCCCTGGCGACAGAAGTTCCCCGACGTACGCGTCGAAGAGGTCTGCCTGGAGGACGTCCCCGCCGGCGCCGTGGCCGCCGCCACCCGCCACGCCGCCCTCGCCGTGCTCGGTCACCGTATACAGCCCGGCGCCGACCCTCAGCTGGGAGCCGTCGCCCACTCGGCCATCCGCCACGCACCGTGCCCGGTGGCCCTGGTCCCGCATGCGTGAAGCAGAGATCGCCCGCAGATACGTGTACAGGCGGCCTCCGGACCGCGCCATCCCTTCCCTGAACGCTCGGATACGCGGCCACCACAGCGTCGTCGTACAGCAACCGCCCCTTCTCCACGCCGAAGCGGCGCCTGTAGCCGACGTGGACGGCGGGCGGAGCGGCCCGTCTTCAGGGTGCTCCGGAACGTCAAGCGGCTGCTCGTGGTGTACCGGTCGGACCGGTACACGGGTGTCCTCAGCCGAGAAGACCTGTTACGGATCGGTCGAGGCGGACGGCCCGATTCCCGTCATCGAACACCCATGCCGCAGCGTCGACGGCATGGTCACGGTCCACGCACACATCGGGTACCGCATCGCGCCCCCTTCTCGGGCGGCTCCCGCCGCGAGGTCAGCGACGCACGGCCGCGCTCCGCGGGACCTGTCCCGCAGAGCTCAAGCCGACCCCATGGCCCAGCCGACGGCCGGCGGACCTTCCCGTCCGGCCACGGACGGGTCCATGGCCACGACATCGCGCTCGGCGGTGTCCAACAGCTGGCGGCCGAGGTCGTGCAGCGCCCGGCCGGCGGCGAGTTCGTCGCCGATCTCCGGCACGTCGGTGTCCCCGGGCTTGCAGTGCGCCGCCCCGTGGCCGGTGAGCGGGGTTGTACCGGTGTCCAGCACCGCCCGTGCCTTCGTCGTCCCCTCCTCCTCGAAGAGGTAGAGGCGCACCTTCCATTCCGTCGTGTGCGACATCGTTTCCCTCCTCCGCGTCCTGGTGCCGGCCGCAGCGGCTGACGCCGATGCGACATCCCCGTTCCATGGTCGCCCCGGGCCAGGGCGTGGTCATGGGGCCGAAGGTCCCAGGTGAGAGGTCCTGAAGCAGGTCGCCCACAAGGCTGCCGACGCTCATGATGGAAGGAGAGCCACCTGATCCTCGCTCCGTGCGGAGAAGAGCAGAGAAGGGAGGCAGCCATGAAGATCGCAGTGCTGACCGGCGGCGGCGACTGCCCCGGCCTGAACGCCGTGATCCGCAGTGTCGTCCGCAAGGGTGTCCACGACTACGGCTACGAGTTCCTCGGCCTGCGGGACGGCTGGCTCGGCGCCCTGCAGGACAACGTGGTGCCGCTGGACACCTCCAGCGTGCGGGGCATCCTGCCCCGCGGCGGAACCATTCTCGGCTCCTCGCGCACCAACCCGTTCAAGCACGAGGACGGTGTACGGCGCATCCGGGACACCCTCGCCGCCCACCAGATCGACGCGCTCATCGTGATCGGCGGCGAGGACACGCTCGGCGCGGCCACCGAACTCAGCCGCCAGGGCATCAACCTGGTCGGCGTGCCCAAGACGATCGACAACGACGTGCCCGGCACCGACTACACCTTCGGCTTCGACACGGCCGTCAGCATCGCGACCGAGGCCATCGACCGTCTGCACACCACCGCCGAGTCGCACATGCGGACCCTGGTGGTGGAGGTGATGGGCCGGCACTCCGGCTGGATCGCCCTGCACGCCGGTGTCGCCGGCGGCGCCAACGTGATCCTCGTCCCGGAGCGGCCGTTCGACGTCGATCAGGTCTGCGACTGGGTGAAGAGCCGCTTCAAGATCAACTACGCGCCCATCGTCGTCGCGGCCGAGGGAGCCGTGCCCATGGAGGGCCAGATGATCCTCAAGGACAGGTCGCTGGACGAGTACGGCCATGTGCACCTGTCCGGCATCGGCGAATGGCTGGCCCAGGAGATCGCGGCGCGCACCGGCACCGACGCGCGCACCACGGTCCTCGGCTACGTCCAGCGCGGCGGCACCCCGACCGCCTTCGACCGCTGGCTGGCGACACGCTTCGGACTGCACGCCGTCGACGCGGTCAAGGACGGCGCCTTCGGCACGATGGTGGCCCTGCATGGCACCGAGATCGTCCGTGTCCCTCTCGATGGCGCCCGGGGAAGGACCAAGGTGGTGGATCCGTCGCTGTACGACGAGTTCGCGGTGTTCTTCGGCTGACCGGCCCTTTCGGGTATCGGCGGGTGTGCGTACGACCACCAGGCGGCGACAGCTGTGCCGCAAGTGAGGCGACGGCGCGGCCCGCAACACCGAGATGGCCGCCGTCGGCAGCCACGGGTACGGCGCCCTCACCGAGGACCAAGTCGTCGTCCCCCTGAGGGCCGTTCGACCTCCGTGAGGGGCCCGACAGGCTCTGCCGAGCGAGCGCGCCGCACCGCATGCTGGGCAGAGAACCCGTGAGGCGGCCGTACGAACCTCCGGGCCGCCACGCACGGTTCGCAGACGACACGCCTCCCGCCGACAGCATTCCGGGTGACAGGAGAGGTGAACCGATGACCGACATCCAAGCCCTGCTGGGCGACGACGCGAAGGACCTGCTGACCCACACCGCCCAGGGGATCTCCGGGGAGGACCTGGTGCTGCCCGGCCCTGACTTCGTCGACCGGGTCGTGGCCGCGACCGACCGCTCTCCCCAGGTGCTGCGCAATCTGCAGTCCCTGTTCGACCACGGCCGACTGGCCGGCACCGGGTACGTGTCGATCCTGCCGGTCGACCAGGGCATCGAGCACTCCGCGGCGTCCGCGTTCGCCCCGAACCCCCGCTACCTCGACCCCAGGAACATCGTCGAACTCGCCGTCGAGGGCGGCTGCAACGCGGTCGCCAGCACGCTCGGCGTACTCGGAGCCGTGTCGCGGCGCTACGCGCACCGGATCCCGTTCGTCGTGAAGCTCAACCACAACGAGCTGCTGACCTACCCCAACCACTACGACCAGATCATGTTCGGCGACGTCCAGCAGTGCTTCGACCTCGGCGCCGCCGGGGTCGGCGCCACGATCTACTTCGGCTCGGAGCAGTCGGACCGCCAACTGCGGGAGGTCAGCGAGCTGTTCGCAAGGGCCCACCAACTGGGCATGTTCACTGTGCTGTGGTGCTACCTGCGCAACCCGGCGTTCCAGCACGTCGGCGTGGACTACGCGGTCTCCGCCGACCTCACCGGACAGGCCAACCACCTCGGCGTGACCATCGAGGCCGACATCGTCAAGCAGAAGCAACCGGAGAACAACGGCGGTTACCGCGCGCTCGACTTCGGGAAGACCGACCAGCGCGTGTACGGCACGCTCGTCACCGACCACCCGATCGACCTCACCCGCTGGCAGGTGGCCAACTGCTACATGGGCCGCGTCGGTCTGATCAACAGCGGCGGCGCCTCGGCCGGACAGGGCGACCTCGCACAGGCCGTCCGGACAGCGGTGATCAACAAGCGGGCGGGCGGCACCGGCCTCATCACCGGCCGCAAAGCCTTCCAGCGTCCCACCGGCGAAGGCGTCGCACTCCTCCACGCCGTCCAGGACGTCTACCTCGACGACAGCGTCACGATCGCCTGACGGAACGCGGCCGGACACCCGGGCCGACGCTTGAGGCACAGGGTCGGTGACGAGGTGCAGCGCAGCAGCCGGTGGCCGCGACGTTGGAGCCCAAGCGGGTGGCGAAGTCGACGTCGTCGGCCTCGTAGGCGACCACGACTCCGGAAGAGCCATTCCGTCGGGCGTGGGAGACCAGGGCGGCACCGTCGTGGGTGCGGATGGCTATGTCGCCGTCGTCGAAGACATGGTTGACCCCGGGGAGCAGGGTCTGGAACCCGTACGCCGGCGCCTTGAAGCACGGGTAGTTCTTCCCGCGCGGCGGCGGGGTGGCCGACCATCCGAACCCGGTCGGCACGACGCCCCGGCTGCGGGGCTCAGGTGCTGGTGGCGGAGGGCAGGACGGGCCAGCCGGAGTGGCGGGCGTGGGCGGTCAGGACGGGGTCGGCGCCGATGACCGAGGGACCGCCCACGGAACGGAGCAGGGGGAGGGTGTCGGCGCGGCCGCCGTAGCCGAAGCGCCGGTGCAGGTCGGCACCGTGCTCGGTGGCGATGGTGCGGGCGGCGCGGGACTTGGCGGCGGTGATGGGGCTCTCTGAAAATCCCCGCGGACGCTCATCTTCCCCAGCCCGTTGCCGATTCAACGAAGGAGCCTCAAGCCCTTCACGCCGCTCGCCGACTGGCGGGGGGTCGATCCGGCCGGTGGCCGGGTTCGGTCGTCAGGTGTCCTGGGAGGCGGGGAAGACCTCGTCGACGGCGCGGCGGAGGGTTTCGCGGACGGCCTTG
>NZ_JBEYXC010000019.1:0-247591 GCF_040644695.1 Streptomyces sp. NPDC046909
GAGGCCGACATCCTCATCCACGACGCCCACTCCGCGTCCCCCACCACCGCCTTCGCCCTCTCCCGCCTCGCCGACCCGGACACCCTCCACCACACGCCGATCGGGGTGTTCCGGTCGGTGGACCGGCCGGTCTATGACACGCAGATGGCTGACCAGCTGGACGCGGCGATCGAGCAGAACGGCAAGGGGGACCTGGCGGCGCTGTTGGCGGGCGGGGACACCTGGACTGTCGTCGGCTGAGCGTTTCGTGGCGCAGGGGGCCTGGATGTCGTACGGCGTCCAGGCCCTGTGTGTGTCAGGCGTCGGGGATGTCGCGCTTGGCGCGGATGAGGGTCTCGCGGCTGATGACGACGATGCGTTCGTGGTCGGCCCGGGCGGCGTCCGGCGGGAGGTGGGGGTCCAGGGCGGCGGTGGCTTCGGTGCCTATGACGGCGAAGTTGCCGTCATCCAGTTCGAAGACGTCCGGGCAGGTTTCGGACGTAGCCGAACCCCGTTGCCTGGGGGGATCTCCGAGACGCCTCTTAATCCCGCTCACGACCCCTGGATCCACCACCCACCACTCCTCAAGGTCTTCGAGACGCTCGTCCATGATCGCGTCGACGGCCCTGCCGACCCGGGCCTCGAAGGACTCCGGAGGCAGCGCACCGCGCGCCTCGGCCGTCCGTGCCCAGTACTCCGCAAAGACCGGACTGCCACGCAACGCCTTCAAGTGCCCAAGGAGTTCGGCTCGGTCCAAGGATCCGACCCGGTGGGCCAGGAGAATGAGTCCGTACTGCGCGTTGGCGTTGATCATCTGACGGCGCTGCTCGTCCGACAGGCCGGGTAAAGCGCTGAGAGACTCGGCCAGCGCCGGATCGTCGATCGCCCGGTCCAGTCGCGCCAGGGCGAACCCCTGCAACTGGACCAGGTTCGCCCGGTGCAGTTCCATGGCGATCCGCTCGTACCCGTCTGCCATACGGCCGAGTTGCCGAGCGGTCTCCCGCAACAGCTCCTGCAGTGGCTCTTCCTGGTTCGACACGGCCATGCCCCCACCCCCGGTCCACCGAGCGCCAACGCGTCCTGCCCCCAGCGTGCAAGCCGGAGCGTAAAGCGGGAAGAGGGCGCATCGGTGGACATGCACGCCCGGACCTGTCGGCCTCAGGCGTCGGGGATGTCGCGCTTGGCTCGCAGCAGCGTGTCGCGGGTGATGACGACGATGCGCTCGTACTCAGCCCGGGCCGCGTCACTGGGAAGCAGCGCGTCCAGTTCGTCGGTGCGGTCCGTTCCAATGACGGCGAAACTGCCATCGCTCAGTTCGAACAGGTCGGGACACGTCTCGTACGAAATACTTCCTCGCTCGCGCGGCGCGTCACCGATGCGTCGGAGGATACGGACGGCGTGAGGTTCGTTGTGCATGCGGAGAGCCTCTTCGGGGAGTTGGGGCCGTAGTCGTCGGGCACAACCGGCACCAGTTCTCCAAGTCCCGTCATGCTAAACGGAGTTAAACCTTGGGAGTGAAGGGTTCTGTCACGTCGAGTGAAAGCAGTTCCTCACGGTACGCCACGACCCACCATTCCTCAGGCTCCTCACGAAGCCCTTGCACCACCACGTCCACTGCCTTCCCGACCCGCGCCTCCAGCGATTCGGGGGGCAGGCTCCTGCGATGGTCTCGGGTCAGCTCCCAATAGCGGTCGAAGACCGGGTTCCGGCGCAACACCCGCAAGTGCCCCATCAATTCGTTCCATGTCGTGGCCTCTACACGATGCTGGAGCACGGCACTGTGGTAGTGCGCGTTGACATGGATCATCTGACGGCGCTCGCGCTCGCTGAGACCCGACAGGGTACTGACGGCCTCCGCCAGCAGTTGCCGGAGCAGCTGCTCCGCCAGCTCCTCCGACCTTCCGCCCGCTGCTGAATCGTTCCCTCGCACATCCGGATTCTCTGTGGCCAAGGCGAACCCCCGAGTGAAGCGTCCGGGCGTCGGTCGGCGGTTTGCCTGGGTCGACGCGCGGTTGGGCACAACGCACCGCCCCCAGCATGCCGGGCGGTTCAAGTCGGCGCGGGAGGCGGAAGGGGGGCGCACGGATGGACGCGTCGCTCGGGTCAACCGACGCCCTGACATGTATGTGCCCAGCAAGTCCGGCCCGCATACGTTCAGTTGCCCTCTGGCGATGACGTCATCCCTGCTCAGAGCCCGCTTTCCGCGTGTCGTACACCTCCCGCGCCTCCTGCACCGCCCCCATCCGCTCCTGCGTCCACATCGCGAGCCCCCGCACCTGTTCCGCCGCCTCGCGGCCCAGGTCGGTGAGGGAGTAGTCGACGCGCGGGGGGATCACCGGCTTGGCGTCGCGGTGGATCAGGCCGTCCCGCTCCAGGGTCTGGAGGGTCTGGGCGAGCATCTTCTCGCTGACGCCCCGCCCGGACCCGACCCCGCCGGCCCCGGCAGCCTCGCCTGTCCCGCTCATCGCCCCGACCGCGCGGCGGAGTTCGCTGAAGCGGTACGGGCGGTCGAGGAGGGCTATCAGGACCAGGACGCCCCAACGGCTCGTGAGGTGCTCCAGGACCAGGCGGTAGGGGCACATCGCCTCGGGATCGGCCGGAATCTTATTACTTACTCCCATGCCAGTACCTTACTTCAAAGTGGGTACTTTCGATCAGTTAGCGCCTGCCCTAGGGTTAGTGCATCCGCACCCCACAAGGAGATCGCACATCATGAGCATCGTCGTCACCGGAGCCACCGGACACCTGGGCCGCCACGTCGTCGAGCAGCTGCTGGAGAAGGTGCCGGCCGAGCAGGTCACCGCCGTGGTCCGCAGTGCGGAGAAAGGTGCCGATCTCGCGGCCAAGGGTGTGAAGCTCGCGATCGCCGACTACAACACCCCCGAGAGCTTCGACAGCGTCTTCGCCGCCGGCGACAAGGTGCTGCTGATCTCCGGCAACGAGTTCGACAAGGGCCGCGTGGGCCAGCACAAGGTCGTCATCGAGGCCGCGAAGGCCGCCGGTGTCGCCCTGCTCGCCTACACCAGCGCCCCGGGCACCCTGAAGGCCGCGCTCGCCGACGACCACCGCGGCACCGAGGAGGCGCTGCTCGCCTCCGGTCTGCCGTACGCCCTGCTGCGCAACGGCTGGTACCACGAGAACTACACCGAGAACCTCGCCCCCGTCCTCCAGTACGGCGCCGTCACCCAGGCCGCCGGTGAGGGCCGCGTCTCCTCCGCCTCGCGCGCCGACTACGCGGCCGCCGCCGTCGCCGTACTGACCGGTGAGGGGCACGAGAACCAGACGTACGAGCTCGGCGGCGACGAGGCGTGGAGCTTCGCGGAGTACGCGGCGCAGCTCAGCGATCAGACCGGCAAGGAGATCGTCTACAACTCGGTCTCGGCCGAGGAGTACACCGGCATCCTGACCGGCGCCGGGCTGCCCGCGCCGCTCGCCGCGGTCTTCGCGGGGGTGGACGATTCCATCGAGAAGGGCGAGCTGGTCGTCTCCTCCGGCGACCTCTCCCGGCTGGCCGGCCGTCCGACGACCCCGCTGTCCGAGGCGATCACGGCCGCGCTCAAGGGCTGACACTCCCCCAGAGCAGCCTTTGGGCGCCCCGCCCCCGGCTGTCATGACCGTATGGCGATACGGGCATGACAGCCGGGGGCGCTCGGCGTTACCTTCGTGCGGGCGACATGACGTACGAAGGAGGGCCCGTGAGCGGGAAGCCGAAGGGTGAGCGGCACATAGGACTGCTGAACGGCTTCGCCGCGTACGGGATGTGGGGGCTGTTCCCGCTCTACTTCCCCCTGCTGAAGCCCGCCGGAGCCTCCGAGGTGCTCGCCCACCGGATGGTGTGGTCGTTCGTCGCGGTCGCCCTGGCCCTGGTCGTGCTACGGCGGTGGCGGTGGGCCGGGGAGCTGCTGCGGCAGCCGCGCCGGCTCGCGCTCATCGCCGCCGCCGCGGGCTTCATCGCGGTCAACTGGGGCGTCTACATCTGGGCCGTGAACAACGGCCGGGTCGTCGAGGCCTCGCTCGGCTACTTCATCAACCCGCTGGTCACCATCGCGATGGGCGTCCTGCTGCTCAAGGAGCGGCTGCGGCCCGTGCAGTGGGCGGCGGTGGGGGTCGGCGCGGCCGCCGCCGTCGTCGTCCTGACCGTCGGCTACGGCCGTCCGCCGTGGATCTCGCTCTGTCTCGCCTTCTCCTTCGCCACGTACGGCCTGGTCAAGAAGAAGGTCAACCTCGGCGGCCTGGAGTCGCTGGCCGCCGAGACCACCATGCAGTTCCTGCCCGCGCTGGGCTATCTGGTGTGGCTGGGCACGCACGGCGGCGCCACCTTCACCACCGAGGGCGCCGGACACACCGCCCTCCTCGCCGGGACCGGCCTGGTCACCGCGCTCCCCCTCGTCTGCTTCGGGGCGGCGGCCATCCGCGTGCCGCTCTCCACCCTCGGGCTGCTCCAGTACCTCGCGCCGGTCTTCCAGTTCCTGCTCGGCATCCTCTACTTCCACGAGGCCATGCCGCCCGAGCGCTGGGCCGGATTCGCGCTGGTCTGGCTGGCGCTGTCGCTGCTCACCTGGGACGCCCTGCGGGCCGCGCGCAGGTTCAGGACCGAGATCAGCAGGCCCGCCGTCACCATCACGACCGGCACCACCAGCGCCGCGCGGAACGCGGACAGCGTCGCCGCGGGTCCGGACCCGGTCGAGGCCAAGCCGTAGACGGCCGTCACCGCCGAGATCCCGACCGCCGAGCCGAACTGCGTCGACGTGGTCAGCAGCCCGCTCGCCAGCCCCTGCTCGGCGTCGCGCACCCCGTCCGTCGCCGTGATCGTCAGCGGCCCGTACGCCAGCGCGAAGGCGGCGCCCGCGACGAACAGCGTCGGCAGCATCACGAGATACGGCCAGTCCATGCCGACCGGCACGAACAGCCCGTACGCCATCACCGCCAGCACGAAGCCGCCGACGATCACGCGCGCGTGCCCGAAGCGGGCGACCAGGCGGGGAGTGACGGTGGGCGCGAGTACGGCATCGCATCCCATGATCACCAGCGCGATCGCCGTCCGGAACGCCGACCAGCCCCGCAGCTCCTGCAAATACAGCGTCACGACGAACTGGAAGCCGAAGAAGGCCCCCACGAAGAGCAGCATCCCGATATTGGCGCGGACCACCGGGCCCTCACGCAGGATGCCCAGCCGGACCAACGGGTTCGCGCAGCGCCGCTCCACGGCCACGAAGAGCGCGGCGAACAGAAGCGCCCCGAGGGTCGACGCCGCCGTCAGCGGCCAGCCGTGCAGGCCGTGTTCCAGTCGTACGACGGTGTAGGCGGCCAGCAGCATGGCGGCGGCGATGGTGAGGGTGCCGGGGAGGTCGAAGCCGCGAAGTCCGCCGGTCGGCGAGGCCTCGAGGCTCGGGGGCTCTTGTCGTGGGATCAGGCGGACGGCCGCCAGGAGGAGCGCCGCCGCCATCAGTACCGGGGCGAAGAACACCCAGCGCCAGTCGAGCGAGGTGAGCAGGCCGCCGATGACCAGGCCCAGCGAGAAGCCGCCGGCGCCGGTGCCGGCGTAGATCAGGAGGGCCTTGTCTCGCTGTGGGCCCGCCGCGTACGAGGTCGTGATCAGGGAGAGCGCGGCCGGGGTCATGAACGCGGAGGCCGTGCCGGTGACGAAGCGGGCGACGATCAGCATCCAGCCGTCGGTCGCGAGGCCGCCGAGGCCGGAGAAGGCGAGGAAGACCGTCAGCCAGAGGAGGAACATCCGGCGGCGCCCGAGAAGGTCGGCCGCGCGGCCGCCGAGCAGGGTGAAGCCTGCGTAACCGAGGACGTACGAGCTCATGACCCAGGCCGCGGTGTCCGTCGCGAGGCCCAGGTCGGATCTGATCGAGGGGATGGCGATCGCCATCATGGCGATGTCGGCGCCCTCCAGGAAGATCGTTCCGCAGAGGACGAACAGCAGCGCCCACGCGCGCGTGCCCATGGCAACACTCCATGCGTCAGGGGACGGTTACGTGATTGAGGGTCAGTTCCCTCTTGTAACCACCCCCAGCCTCCGGCAGCATCGACGGACATGGAAGAAGGCACTTCGAAGTCACCGAGTAACTGCGAGAGCACCGTGGACTACGGCGATGCCGATCCCTTCCAATGGGACACCCGCGAGGACTGTCAGGTAAGGCAGATCCTCGACCGGATCGCCGACAAATGGTCCCTTCTTGTCATCGCCCTCCTGGAGAACCGGCGGCTCCGCTTCACCGAACTGCGCCGGGAGATCGACGGCGTCAGCCAGCGCATGCTGACGGTCACCCTGCGGCAGCTGGAGCGTGACGGGCTGGTGAAACGGACCGTGCATCCGGTGGTGCCGCCACGCGTGGAGTACGAACTGACGCCGCTGGGCGGGACGTTGCACGCGACGATCCGGTCGCTGGTGACATGGACGGAGACGCATCAGGGGGAGATCGCGGCGGCTCGGGAGGCTTACGACCGGCGGGAGCAGTCCGCGTAGGGGGCCGGCGGACGCCCGCTTGAGGGGCATTGTCAGTGGGCGGCGCTATAAGTGAGTGCATGACTCCCGTGCACTGGAAGCTCGTCATCGACGCCGGCAATCCCCAGTCCCAGGCCGACTTCTGGGCCGCCGCGCTGCGGTACGAGGTGGAGGACAACGACGCGTTGATCCAACGCCTGCTGGAGCTCGGCGCCCTGCCCCGCGAAGCCACCGTCGAGTTCCACGCCCGGCTCGCCTTCCGGGACCTGGTCGCCGTACGGCATCCGGACGATCCGTACGACGAGGACAGCGGGACGGGGCTCGGGCGGCGGCTGCTGTTCCAGCGGGTGCCGGAGGAGAAGAAGGTCAAGAACCGCCTCCATCTCGATCTGCACCCGGGCGACGGGGAACGGGACTCCGAGGTCGAGCGGCTGACGGGGCTGGGGGCGAGTGTGCTGCGGGAGGTGAAGGAGCCGTCGGGGCAGTGGGTCGTGATGGCGGATCCGGAGGGGAATGAGTTCTGCGTGCACTAGAAAGTGCGTGCACTAGAGAGTGCGTGCACTAGAGAGGGGGACGGGCGATACGGGCCGCCCCGCCGGGGTCCGGAATCCGAACTCCGTGTCCTGATACCGCTCTTGACGGAGAGTTAGCCACACCTTCACCATCCAGGCACCCCATTCACTGTGGAATCCCTGTGGATTCCCGAGGAATTCGGAGCCCCCCACCATGAAGCTCTCCGTTTCCGGGCGTGCGTCGACGGCGGGTCTCGTCGTGGCCGTGATGCTGCTGACCGGCGGATCCATAGCCGGCGCGGCGCCCGCTCCCGCGCCCGAGGTGACCGTCGCCGTCGCGCCCGACATACCCCTGGCCAACGTCAAGGCCCACCTCACCCAGCTCCAGTCCATCGCCACCGCCAACGGCGGCAACCGGGCGCACGGCCGTGCCGGGTACCGGGCCTCGCTCGACTATGTGAAGGCCAAGCTGGACGCGGCCGGTTACACCACGGCCATCCAGCAGTTCACGTCGTCCAGCCGTACCGGCTACAACCTGATCGCCGACTGGCCGGGCGGCGACACCAACAAGGTCGTCATGGCCGGCTCGCACCTGGACAGCGTCTCGGCCGGGGCCGGCATCAACGACAACGGCTCCGGCTCGGCGGCCGTCCTGGAGACGGCGCTGGCCGTGTCGAGAGCCGGGTACCAGCCCACCAAGCATCTGCGGTTCGCCTGGTGGGGAGCGGAGGAGCTGGGGCTGGTCGGCTCCCGCTACTACGTCAACAACCTGTCCTCGACCAACCGCGCGAAGATCAGCGGCTATCTGAACTTCGACATGATCGGCTCACCCAACCCCGGGTACTTCGTCTACGACGACGATCCCGCGATCGAGAAGACCTTCAAGGACTACTTCGCCGGCCTCGGCATCGCGACGGAGATCGAGACCGAGGGCGACGGCCGGTCGGACCACGCGCCGTTCAAGAACGTGGGTGTGCCGGTCGGCGGGCTGTTCAGCGGGGCCGACTACGTCAAGACGGCGGCGCAGGCGGCGAAGTGGGGCGGGACGTCCGGGCAGGCGTTCGACCGGTGCTACCACTCGTCCTGCGACTCGACGTCGAACATCAACGACACGGCGCTGGACCGCAACAGTGACGCGGTGGCGTACGCGGTGTGGCAGTTGTCGGCCTCGTAGGAACTCGTAGGAGGGGCCCCTCGTAGGGGCTCGTCGTAGGGGCTAGTCGTAGAGGTTCCTTGTGGGGGGACGGTCCTAGGAGTTGAGCTTTCGGGCTCGTTCGGCGAGACGGACCATGCGTGTGCGGGCCGATTCGAGTTGCTCGATGTCCTCGGCCGCGGGGCCGTCCTCCCTCGTCAGCTCGGTCCACAGGCCGATGAGATCAACGCCCATGCGCAGGCCCTGCTCCGGGTCGCGTACGGCACGCCAGGCGGTCGCCGCGCTCTGGACGTTGCCGTACGCGGCCTCCCCGTCCCTTGCCTGGCGGCGGGTGCGGGCCAGGTCCAGGGAGATGCCGAAGGCGCGGACCGGGTCTCCGGCCAAGTAGGCGATGTAGGCGGTGAGTTCGAGCAGCCTCAGCACCTCGGGGTGCTCGGCGCCGAGCGTGCGGGACGCCTCCACGACCGTCTGCTCCGCGAGCCGCGCGGCGTCCTCTATCCGGCCCGCCTTCACGGACTCGTTGATCCGCGCCATCGGGCCGACGAGAAACACCGTGCCACCACCGTCGTACGCCGTCGCCGGATCGTCCCCGAGCACGGCCTCGGCGACGGCGTCGAAGCCGCGGGGCGGGGTGGGCTTGGGGTCGGGGTCGTCGAGGCGGCCGGCGGCGAGGTCCAGGAAGGGCTTGGGTGCGGGGGCGGGCGCGGGCGCGGGCGCAGGGGACGGTGTGGGCTGTGGGTTGGTTCCCGGGCTGGCGTCCGCTACGGCGGGCGCGTCCGCCGCCGAGGCGTCGGCCGGGGATGCGTCGGCGGGAGGTGCCTCGGCCCGGTGTGCGTCCGTCACCGGTGCGTCCATCACCGGCGGTGGTCCGAACTGGCCTGTCGGGGGCGCGACCGTGCCGGGCACCGCGTCCGCCACCCACTCCGGTACGGCCCGCAGTCGGAACGTCGGCACCGCGTCCCGGGGTTCCTGAGCGTCCGGCCCCGGGACGGCGCGGAACGGGAAGGTGGGGGGCTCGGAGGTCTGGCGGAGGAGGTGGGTGGGCTTGTCGCGGTGGGGCTGCTCGGTCGGGGCGGGCGGCGACGCGGCTTCGGGCGCGGGGACCCCTGTCGGCTCGACGGCTCCCGATGCGGATGCCGGTGCGGGTGCCGGTGCCGGTGCGGGTGCCGGTGCCGGTGCCGGTCGCGCGGACTGTGCCGACTCCCCCTGCCGCGCCTCGGAAACCTCCCCGCCCGGCGCCATCTCAGCCGTCCCCGCCCCCGGCACAGCCGTCAGTACCGGCTCCGCCGTGAAGCGGCTCGCGCCGTCCGTGTCGATGTGGAGGGCGACGACATAGCCGATGCGGTCGTCGCGGACCGTGGCGTGGACGGGGTGGCCGGTAGCGAGGGCGATGCGGTGGAGGTGGTTGAGGACGGTGTGCTGGAGTTCCTCGCCGGGCACGGGCGGCACCGGTACGCCGCCCACCGACGCGCCGGACGGGCCGACGAGGACGTCGATCGGGGGCGCCGCGAGCACCGGGGCACCAGCTCCCTCGGCGCCCTTCTGTTCCCGCTTCTCACGGCTGAGTCGCGACATCGTTCCCTCACTCGGATCCGTCGGGGAGTGGGTGGACGGTGTGTTCGTGTTCCATGGTGCCCCCATCGGCCGCCCACCTCCCGCTCCCCCGGCATCAAGAGCCGGTCGTACACGTACTGTTGAGTAGTCTCTCCGCTCGCTCACGGTTCTCACGTCACCGTGGCGTCACAGGCTCGTCCCAGGCCGACGCGGGGACGTCCCGGGGAAGGAGACTCTCACGTGCAGCAGGGACAGGGGCAGGCGCAGGTGCAGGTGCAGGGCCGCGACCAGGGGCAACGGCTCGGACCCGAGATCTGGGTGCGTGGTCCGGTGGCCCTGCCGGAAGGCCCGCCTCGGCCCGCCGCCCACACCTCCGCCCACGCCGCCACCCACACCCACGCCTCCACCCGCCGCTTCTCCTTCGTCGGCACCCACGGCGGCGCCGGTGTCTCCACGCTCTGCGCGGTCTACGGCGGTCACGACTGCGGGCGGGACTGGCTGGCCCCCGACGCTCCCCCGTCCGTGCTCCTCGTCGCCCGCACGCACGCCGCCGGGCTCGCGGCCGTCCTGCGCACGCTGGAGGCGTTCCGCCGGGGCGAGGTCCCGCACGGGCTGGATCTCGATGCCGTGGTGCTGGTCGCGGACGCCCCGGGACGGCTGCCGAAGCCGCTCGCCCAGCACATCAAGGTGATCGAGTCGGTGATCGACGTCTACCGGGTGCCGTGGGTGCCGGCCTGGCGCCTCGGTGACCTCGGCGGCCATCCCCCGCGCGAGGCCGAGCCGCTCGCCCGCCTGACCGGCCGATCACGCTGACGCCGCGAACGCCTGATCACCTCACCCTCCTGATCCCCCTCGACAGATACTTGCATGCGCATATACTTGGCTCGCCGTACATCCATCACCAGGGGGATCACATGACGCGCCGCTTTCTCTTCGTGCTCGGCAGCAGCCGCGAAGACGGCAACACCGAGCTGCTGGCACGCAGGGCGGCCGAGCAGCTGGCCGACGACGTCGAGCAGCGGTGGATCGACCTCAACGACCACCCGCTGCCCGACTTCCAGGACCTGCGGCACGACAGCGACCACGTCCGCCCGACCGACGGGAACATCGGGCTGCTCTTCGACGCCACGCTCGCGGCGACGGACATCGTGATCGTCTCGCCGCTGTACTGGTACTCGCTGTCCGCCCTGTCCAAGCGGTACCTCGACTACTGGTCCGGCTGGCTGCGCACCCCCGGCGCCGACTTCCGGGGCACCCTCGCCGGCCGCACGCTCTGGGGCGTCACCGCGCTCGCGCACGAGGAGTCCGAGGTCGCCGACCCGCTGATCGGCACCCTCCACCACTCGGCCGCGTACATGAAGATGCGGTTCGGCGGCGTCCTCCTCGGCAACGGCAGCAAGCCGGGTGACGTACTGGCCGACACGGAGGCGCTGGCCCGGGCGAAGACGTTCTTCGCGCAGGACGCGCCGCTCGCGCGATTCCCTTACGAGACCCAGTGAGCCCCTTTAGTACTCAATGAGGCCCGCTCAACAGGTCACGCCGTGATGTCCTTCGTCGTGAACCTCGCCCACGCCGCCGAGCCGAAGACCGCCGCGTAGAGGGCCTGGAGGCCCAGGTTCTTCTGGAGGTCGTCCCAGTACACCGGTTCGCGCATGAGGTCGGCGAAGGACAGCCAGTAGTGCGAGAAGAAGTACGGCTGGATCGCGTGCAGTTGGGGGATCTGGTCGAGGATCTGGACGGTGATGAGCAGGCCGACCGTGGTCGCCATCGCCGCGATGCCACTGCCGGTCAGCGTCGACACGAACAGGCCGAGCGCCGCGATGCCCGTCAGTGACGCGGCGACGACCAATGCGATGAGGAAGGCTCTGCCCAGCCCCTCCGCGAAGGTGATCCGCGTGCCGGAGATGGTCGTCAGGTCGCCGAGGGGGAAGAGCAGAGCCCCTACCGCCAGCGCCGAGACCGCGACCACCAAGGTGGCGAGCACGCAGAACGCCATCACCGTCGCGTACTTGGTGAGGAGGAGGCGGGTGCGGCCCGCCGGGGCGACCAGGAGGTAGCGGAGGGTGCCGGCGTTCGACTCGCCGGCTATCGCGTCGCCCGCGATCACGCCCACGGCCATCGGGAGGAAGAAGGGGAGGGTCGCGGCGAGGGCGGTGAACACGAGGAACAGGCCGTTGTTGGTGATCTGGGAGACGAACGCGGGGCCTCCTCCCCCGCCGCCGCCTCGGCCGACTCCGCCGCCGTCGCTCGTCTCGATCTTGACCGCGATGCCTACGAGGATCGGGACGGCCGCGAGGACTCCGAGCAGTGCCAGGGTGCGCCAGCGGCGGAAGGTGGTGAGTAGTTCGTTGCCGAAGAGGGTGCCTCGGAAGGTTGTGCGGCGGCGAACGGTTTGTTGTGGCTGATCGCGCAGTTCCCCGCGCCCCTGAGGTACGTCCACCTCAACCTGCGACATCGAAGCCCTCCCCCGTCAGCGCCACGAAAGCGTCCTCCAGTGACGCCCGTTCCACGCCGAAGCCCCGGACCCGCACTCCCGCCTTCACCAACGCCGCGTTCAGATCCGCCAGTTCGCTGTCCGGGGGCTCCGCGGTCACCCGGTCCTCGGCGATCACGACATCCGATGCCCCCTGCTCCTTCAACACCCGCGCCGCATCCCCCGTATCCGGCGTCGTCACCACCAGCCTCCCCCGTGACCCCGCCGCCAGATCCGCCACCGCCCCCTGTGTGATCAGCTTTCCCTGGGCCATCACAGCGGCGTGCGTGCAGACCTGTTCGATCTCGTCCAGGAGGTGGGAGGAGAGGAAGACGGTCGTGCCGTCGGAGGCCAACTCCCGTACCAGGGAGCGGATCTCGCGCATCCCCTGCGGATCGAGGCCGTTGGTCGGCTCGTCGAGGACCAGCAGCTCGCGGGGTTGCAGCAACGCGGCCGCCAGGCCCAGGCGCTGTTTCATGCCCAGGGAGTACGCCTTCGCCTTCTTGCCCGCGGCGGCCGCCAGGCCCACCCGGTCCAGTGCCGCCGCGACGCGGGTACGCCGGGTGCGGGGGTCGGAGGTCGGGTCGGCGGCGTCGTAGCGGAGGAGGTTGTCGCGGCCGGAGAGGAAGCCGTAGAGGGCGGGGCCCTCGATGAGGGCGCCCACGTGGGGCAGGACCGCGCGGGCGGAGCGGGGCATGGGACGGCCCAGGACTCTTGCCGTGCCGGCCGTGGGCTCGATGAGGCCCATCAGCATGCGGATGGTGGTGGTCTTGCCGGAGCCGTTCGGGCCGAGGAAGCCGAAGACGCTGCCCGCCGGGACGGTCAGATCGAGACCGTCGACGGCGAGCTGCCCGCCGCGGTAGCGCTTGGTGAGGGCGCGGGTGACGATCACGCTGTCACCCGCGTCGGCCGAGGTCGATTCCGGCTCCGCGGTGGACGGTTCCTCCATCGGCTCCCTCTCCTGGTCGTGCCCGTACGGGGCCTACTTGCCTTCGTTGGCCGCCTTCACCAGCGCGTCCTTGGTCACCGCACCCACGTACACCTTGCCGTCGTCCGTGATGAGCGCGTTGATCAGCCGCGTCTTGAAGACGGTGCCCTCGCCGAACTTGCCGCTCACCTTGTCGCCGAGGGAGTCGAGGAAGCCGCCGAAGTCGCCGCCGACCTCGGAGCCGGAGGGGATGCCCTGGCCGCCGGTGTCGAAGGTGGCGATGGAGTCCCAGCCCTCGCCGATGACGTTGAGCCCCTCGAAGCCGTCGGCGCCTTCGAGACCCTTGGCGAAGTCCTCGTCCGTCTTGCCGCCCCCGGGCAGCGCGTGCTCGAAGTCGCCGTCCTGTGCCTCGGACGCGTCCTCCTCGGTGACCTTGGCGCCCTTCGGGGGCGTGAAGTCGAAGGTGGAGGCGGCCGGCTTGGCGTAGCTGAGCTGGGTGAAGCCCGCGTCGATCACCGCGGCGCCGCCGCTCGACGGGGTCAGTGTGAACTTCAGCGGCAGGCCGGTCTTCGAGTCCACGGCCACGGTGATCTGGCCGACGGTGGACCCGGAGTCCTTGGGCTTGATGACGAGCCGGTAGGTGTCGCGGCCCGCGACATGCGCGGTGCCCTCGACGGTCACCGAGGTGGTGTCGTCGACCGCCTTCAGGGCCTCGTCCGTGAGGTCCTTGGGCGTGGCGTCCGGGGTCTCCTCGCCCTTCGCGCTGTCGCCGACGGTGGAGTGGAAGACCTCGTTGGAGGCGCTGTCGTAGCCCCACAGGTCCTTGCCGTTGTGGATGACGCTGTACTCGGCGGCGTCCTCCAGGAGCGAGAGCTTCTGCTTGTCGTCGCCGTCGGCCGCGACCCGCAGGGTGTGGGTGCCGGTGGCGAGTTCGGTGAGCTTCGAGGAGGGGTCGGCCGACGAGCCGTCACCCGAACCCGACCGCGAGCCGCCACCGCCGCCCGTCAGGCTGCTCCCCAGGCCGCCGAAGTCCGGCAGCCCCAGATCCGTGCTGATCTTCACGGTGCCGGACAGCTGCTGCACGTCCGACTGCGCGATCTTCTCGATGAGTTCCTGCGCGCTGATCTTCGGCAGGTCCGGGTCGCCGGAGTCCGCGAGCGCCGGGACGAGCCCGATGGTCGCCGCGGCCACCCCCACGACCGCGACCGGGACGACGTACCGCGCGGCCTTGCGCCGACCGGCGCGCAGGTCGTCGGCCTCCGTCGTCGTGCTGTCGTCGGATCCGTACGGTGCCATGTGTGCCCTACCTCCGTGATAGGCGGCGGCTTCCAACTGCTCGTACTCGTCCACCCCGTAGCCGCCATTCTCACCCGAATCGGTGAGGAGTGGTGTTTTCCGTGGTGTCCATCTGACCAAATCCGCCGACCCGGGGCGTCAGCCCACGGAGCCAACTCCGCGTACAACTGGGGTATGACACGACACGTCGGCGCCCCCTACGACCCGTAGGGGGCGCCGACGTTTCACGGGGTCAGCCGCGCAGGAACACGTAGTCCGCCTGGTAGGGCACCCCGACGATCGTGCCCGGCGTGCAGGAGCCGGTCGGGGCGACGCCGCCGACGGTGTTCAGGCGCAGGATCTCGCTGGTGTCGGCGAGCAGGCCATGGTGCTTGCCGGACTGCGTGGCCTTCAGGTCCAGCTCCGGGATGTTCCCGTCGCCGTTGGGGGTCTTGGAGATGAGGGACCCGGTGACCGCACTGCGATCCCGCGCGATCCACTGCGGCGTACCGGAGTTGGGCTGCACGAAGGAGTGCGCGATGCCGCCGCCGAGCACGGCGCTGACGTCCCGCTGGGCGAAGGCGTAACCGCCGCCCTCGGCCGGCTTGCACTCGTAGATCTGCTTGCCCTTGATGACGGACGCCTGGAAGTTGCGCAGCGCGTCACGGAAGTCGAAGCCGGCGACGGTCACCTTGTGGAGCTGGCCGCGGACGGCCCCGCCGGGGAACTCGGCGGTGTGCAGGTTGGCGTAGAACGAGCCGGGGTCGGACTTCAGGGCGTCGAGCAGCGCGCCGTCCTTCACCTTCACGGTGCCGGTGACGCTGTGGCCCTTCGCCTTCTCAAGGAGCTTGCCGAAGTCGACCTTGACGCCGCCGTTGGTGCCCTTGGCGCCCTGGTGGATGTGGAGCAGGGTGGGCTTGCCGGTGCCGCGCCAGGTCACGGCGACGGACACCTTGTCGCCCTTGACCTTGATGAAC
Source organism: Streptomyces sp. NPDC046909 (assembly GCF_040644695.1). Taxonomy (NCBI): domain Bacteria; kingdom Bacillati; phylum Actinomycetota; class Actinomycetes; order Kitasatosporales; family Streptomycetaceae; genus Streptomyces; species Streptomyces sp. NPDC046909. Next base: position 15,306 of record NZ_JBEYXC010000019.1, read on the forward strand.
TCCAGCGCGGCGCCGTCCTTGTCGCCGACGGCCGGGCCGCCCTCGACGGGTACCTCGTTGGCGCCCCGGAGGCTGGTGGCGAGGATCGTGCCGCCGTTCCCCCCGAGGACACCGCTCTGGCTGACGATGCTCTCGCCGCCGGTGTGCCCCGCGTGGTCAGCGCGGTCACCTCCGGCGGCGAAGGCGGGTATCACCGCGGCGGCGACACCACCGGCGGCGGCCACCGCGACGGCGGTGACGATCAGGCTCTTACGGCGTGCGGAGTACGTCGCTTTGATGCCCATGATTCTTTTATCTCCCCGTATTGCGGCTGACGCCCCCTGCGTCAGCTTCTGGGCATGAATACGGAGGCGATCTCAGATTGGACTCAGTCCAACATTGTGACGTGCATCACATCGATCGGCCCAGGGGCGCGGGGAACTGCGCGACCAGCCACAACGCACCCGCAGACGGCAGCGCACCCAAGAGGCACTACCCGGCCCGGTGCACCACCGCATCGCACAGCTCCACCAGCGCCGCCTTCGAGTCGCACTCCGGCAGCGGAGCCAGCGCGGCCCGCGCCTCCTCCGCGAACCGCACGGTGTCCCGCCGGGCCTGCTCCAGCGCCGGGTGCACTCGCAGAGCGGCCAAAGCTTCCGCGTGCCGCACGTCATCGCTCAGGTCGGAGTCCAGCAGCTCGCACAGAGCCAGATCCTCCGCCAGCCCCAGCCGAGCGGCGCGTTCCCGCAGCCGCAGGACCGGCATGGTCGGGATGCCCTCGCGCAGGTCCGTGCCCGGCGTCTTGCCGGACTCATGGGAGTCGGAGGCGATGTCCAGCACGTCGTCCGCGAGCTGGAAGGCGACCCCCAGCCGCTCCCCGTACTGCGTCAGCACGTCCACGACCGTCTCGTCGGCACCCGACATCATCGCGCCGAACCGGCAGGAGACCGCGACCAGCGAACCCGTCTTGCCGCCGAGCACGTCCAAGTAGTGCTCGACCGGATCCCGACCGTCCACAGGCCCCGCGGTCTCCAGGATCTGCCCGGTCACCAACCGTTCGAACGCCTCGGCCTGGACGCGGACCGCCTCGGGCCCGAGGTCGGCCAGGATGTGGGACGCGCGGGCGAAGAGGAAGTCGCCAGTGAGGACCGCGACCGAGTTGCCCCAGCGGGTGTTGGCGCTCTCGACACCGCGTCGTACGGCGGCCTCGTCCATGACGTCGTCGTGGTACAGCGTCGCGAGGTGGGTCAGCTCGACGACGACCGCCGAGGGCACCACACCTGGCGCGTACGGGTCGCCGAACTGGGCGGTGAGCATCACGAGCAGCGGACGGAAGCGCTTCCCGCCCGCCCGGACGAGGTGCTGCGCGGCCTCCGTGATGAAGGGGACCTCGCTCTTGGTGGCTTCGAGCAAACCCTCCTCGACGGCCGCCAATCCGGCCTGGACATCGGCTTCCAGAGCCTGGTCCCGCACGCTCAGCCCGAACGGCCCGACGACGGTCACGAGGGGTCTCCTGTCTGCTGGTGTCTACTGGCGATTACACGGTTTGTCGATAGGTCGCTGCCATCACTCAAGTCAGCGTATCCGGTCACCTTTCGATCACCGCTGCCGCCCACCCTCCCCCAATCTCGACTTCGCTCGATCGGGAGGTGCCCCCATCAGCAGGGGCGGTATCGGATCACGACCGGTATGTTTTTGATCAACTGAAAAGAACGGATATCTATCGACTTACACGGAAGTAGTAGAGCGTGTCTCGAACAACCGTTGACGTAGAGCCCGGAAACCAGCCGCCTCCCGAGGACGACACCGCCTTCTTCGGCCAGCCGAAAGGCCTGCTCACCCTCTCCGGTCTGGAGGTCTGGGAGCGTTTCTCGTTCCTCGGCATGCAGGCCATCCTGGTCCTGTACTTCGCCGACTCGGTCGCCAACGAGGGCATGGGCATGTCGGCCGGAACGGCCGCGTCCGTCTCCGCCGCCTACGGCACCCTCGTCTACCTCGTCTCGGTCGCCGGCGGCTGGCTCGCCGACCGCATGCTCGGCTCGTACCGCGCGGTGCTGTGGGGCGGCATCCTGATCGCCTGCGGCCACTACTCGATGGCCGTCCCGACCGCGACCATGACCTGGGTGGGCCTCGGCCTCATCAGCGCCGGCACCGGGCTCCTCAAGCCCAACGTGGCCACCATGGTCGGCAAGCTCTACGCCACCGACGACGACCGCCGGGACGCCGGTTTCGCGCTCTACTACATGGCGATCAACATCGGCGCCTTCGCGGGCCCGCTGATCACCGGCTGGCTCGGCGACCACAAGGGCTGGCACTGGGGCTTCTCGGCCGCCGCGATCGGCATGACCTTCGGGCTGGTCCAGTACGTCATGGGCCGCCGTCACCTGGCCGGACGCAAGCACTCCGCCGAGTTCGCGCTCGCCCCGGACGCCATGCGCGGGGCGGTCAAGCTGATCATCGCGGGCACCGTCGCCGTCGCCGTGCTCGCCGGTCTCCTGGCCGCCGTCGGCTGGCTGACCATGGACCGCTTCGTCGACCTGCTCACCCTCATCTCGGTGATCGCGCCGGTCGTGTACTTCGTCGTCATGTTCCGCAGCCCGCGGGTCACCGCCGGGGAACGCGGCCGCCTCAGGCCGTACATCGTGCTCTTCCTGGCCTCGACCGTCTTCAACTTCATCCTCTTCCAGGCCTACTCCACGATGATGCTGCTGGCCTCCACGAACGCCGAGACGACCATCCTCGGCTTCGACTTCCCGGCCAGCTGGTACGCCTCCGCGCTCGGCGCCTTCGAGGTCGGTCTCGCGCCCTTCGTGGCCGCGCTGTGGGTCCGTATGGGCCACGGCCAGCCGCACGCCTCCAACAAGATCGCGATCGGGGTCGTGCTCGGCGGTCTGTCGTTCCTGCTGATGGTCCTGCCGACCAGCGGACACAGCGGCGACGACTACCTCATGTCGGCCTGGTGGATCGTCGGTTCCTACTTCCTGCTGGGCCTCGGCGACATCCTCCTGGAGACCTCCGGCATGTCCGCCACCACCAAGCTCGCCCCGGTGGCCTTCTCCAGCCAGACCATGTCCCTCTGGTTCCTGTCCCTCGCCCTCGCCAACGGCATCCAGGCCCAGACGGTGAAGCTCTACGACAACGTCTCGCACCCGGCGTACTTCGGCGTCAACGGCGCGATCGCGGTGGCCGCGGGCCTCGCCGTGATGGCCGCCGCACCGTGGCTGCGCCGCACGATGCACCCGGTCCACTGAAACCAACGCAGCCACTGGGGTCACGCTCATGCGCATCCGCACCTCCTTCCCCTACGAGACGACCCACGAGGACCTCCGCATCCCGCTCCCCGACGGGACGCGGCTCTACGCGCGCGTGTGGCGCCCCCTGACCGACGAGCCCGTCCCCGCGCTCCTCGAATACCTTCCGTACCGCCTGACCGACTGGACCGCGCCCCGCGACTGGCAGCGCCACCCCTGGTACGCGGGCCACGGGTACGCGTCCGTGCGCGTCGACATCCGCGGGCACGGCAACAGCGAGGGCATGCCGGGCGACGAGTACGCGGCGGTGGAGCTCGCCGACGGCGTCGAGGTGGTCAACTGGCTGGCGGCGCAGCCCTGGTGCAGTGGCGAGGTCGGCATGTTCGGCATCTCCTGGGGCGGTTTCAACTCCCTCCAGATCGCGGCCCTCGCGCCCGAGCCGCTCAAGGCGGTCGTCACGGTCTGCTCGACGGACGACCGCTATGACGACGACGTGCACTACACGGGAGGTTCCGTCCTCGCGGTCGACATGCACGCGTGGGCCGCCACCATGCTCGCCTTCGTGTCGCGCCCGCCGGACCCTCAGTACGCGGGCGTGGCGTGGCGGGACCTGTGGCTCAAGCGCCTGGAGCAGGTCGACCCGTTCCTCCACACCTGGCTGGCCCACCAGACCCGCGACGACTACTGGCGGCACGGCAGCGTCTGCGAGGACTACGGCGCGATCGACGCGGCGGTCCTGGCGGTGGGCGGCTGGCACGACCCGTACCGGGACACGGTCCTCCGTCTGGTCGAGCACCTCCCGCCGGACCGCGTACGCGGCCTCATCGGCCCCTGGTCCCACCAGTACCCGGACCGCGGCCTGCCGCCCGGCCCGGCGATCGGCTTCCTCCAGGAGACCCTGCGCTGGTGGGACCACCACCTCAAGGGCATCGACACCGGCGTCATGCGCGAGCCCCTGCTCCGTTCCTACATCAGCGACTCGCACCGCCCGGCCACGGTCTACGACACCCTGCCCGGCCGCTGGGTCGCTGAACCGGCCTGGCCCTCCCCCCACGTCACGACCATCTCGTACGGCCTTCAGGGCGCCCCCGTGCTCGTACGGTCCCCCCAGCACACCGGTGTCGACGCCGGGCGCTTCTTCCCGTTCGGGAACGACGCCGATCTGCCGCCGGACCAGCGGGAGGAGGACGCGCGCTCGGCCTGTTTCGAGTTCGCGGTGGGTGAGGAGACATGGGTGCTGGGGCGGCCGCGGGTGCGGCTCAAAGTGACCTCGGAGGTTTCACGCGGACAGGTGATCGCGCGGTTGTGCGATGTCGCGCCGGACGGGTCGTCGACGCTGGTCACCCGGGGTGTGCTGAACCTGTCGGCGCGGCACGGCCGGGACCGGGTCGTGCCGTGGGAGCCGGGCTCCACACAGGAGGTCGTCTTCGAGCTGAACGGCATCGGGCACGCCTTCCCGCCCGGGCATCGCATCCGGCTCGCCGTCTCGTCCGCGTACTGGCCGTGGGTGTGGCCGCAGCCCGAGTCGCAGGCGGGCTTCACCCTGGACCCGGCCGGCAGCTTCCTCGAACTTCCGGTCAGGAATCACGACTTGAGCGCGCCCGTCACCTTCGACGAGCCCGAGCAGTCCGAGCCGCTGGGCGTGGCCTTCCCGGTCACTCTCGACGAACCGCGCCCCGAGCGCCTCGTCGTACGCGATGTCGCCAAGGGTGAGTGGCGGCTGGAGGTCGATCCGCGATACGGCGGCACGCGCGTGTACCCCGACGGTCTGGAGTTCACCGAGGACGCGCTGGAGACGTACACGATCGACGAGACGGACCCGCTGTCGGCGCGGGCCCGCTCGGAGTGGTCGATCCGGCTGCACCGGCCGGAGCTGGCGTGGGACACCACGGTGCGGACCCGCTCGGAGATCACCTGTGAGGCGGCTGAGTTCCTCACCTTCAACGAGGTGATCTGCGCGGAGGGCGGCGAGGTGGTCTTCCACCGGACGTGGGAGCGGCGGATTCCACGGACGGCCGGTTAGTTGCCAGTTGGGCATTCTTGACCGTTTTGCACCTCTTGCGCTTCGCGGTGACTTGCCTCACTTCGCCACACCCGTCACCCCCGGAATTCAGCGCCCCATAAGCCGCACACCATGATCAACGGGTGTGATGTGTGAATCCGGTACTTGTTCCGGACATGTGCGATCGCATACGTTCCCGGCCCAGGGCGGACGCCGAATCCTGCCGCCGCCCTGATACCGCTCACTCACTCACGAGAACACGTACGGCAGGAGCGGGGGACCCAAGGTAAGTCGCCGCACCGGTGCCATTACGGCCCACCGGTACGGCTCGGGGTGAAGCCATGCCTTCTCCGGTGTGGCCGGGCATCTCCCGCCCGAACCCGACAGCTCACCTCGCAGGCGCCGGAGAGGAACTTCGCCATGCGCCTGTCCCGCAAACTCGCCGTCACCGGTGCCGCCGTCGCCGCGCTCGCCTTCCCCGTCATCGGCGCGACCAGCGCCTCCGCGGCCACCACCGGCACGGTCTCCGCGACCTCGCTCGGCTACTCCGACACCCTCGACGGCTGGATCCGCGCCTCCCTCCAGGTCATGGCGCAGAACGGCATCCCGGGCACGTACGACGGCATCTACCGCAATGTCATCCGGGAGTCCTCGGGCAACCCGTACGCCATCAACGGCTGGGACTCCAACGCGGCCGCGGGCACCCCGTCCAAGGGCCTGCTCCAGGTGATCGACCCGACCTTCCAGGCGTACCACGTGGCCAACACCTCGTGGGACCCGTACGACCCGGTCGCCAACATCACCGCGGCCTGCAACTACGCGGCGCAGCGGTACGGGTCCATCGACAACGTGTGGGGCGCCTACTAAGGGCCCGTACAAAGGCTCTGCCCAGGGCTGCCGAAGAGTCTTTCGAGGACGACGGCGATGCCGTCGTCCTCGTTGGACAAGGTCACCTCGTCGGCCACGGCCTTGAGTTCGGGGTGGGCGTTCGCCATCGCGACGCCGTGGGCCGCCCAGTCGAACATGGGGATGTCGTTGGGCATGTCCCCGAAGGCGATGGTCCGGTCCGGGCCGAGGCCGAGGTACTCGGCGGCCAGGGCGAGACCCGTCGCCTTGGTGATGCCGCATGGCTGGAGTTCGACGGTGCCGGGACCCGACATCGTGACCGTCGCGAGGGAACCGACGACTCCGCGCGCGGTCGCCGCCAACTCGTCGTCGGACAGCGTGGGATGGCGCAGCAGCACCTTGCTGATCGGCTCGCACCACAGGTCGTCGCGCCGGTCGACCCGTACAGCCGGGAGGGTCGGGTGCGGCATCAGATAGCCCGGTTCGATGAGCGTGAGCCCCTCGACGCCGTCCTGGTCGACGGCGGCGTACACCTGGCCGACCTCGGCCTCGATCTTGCCGAGCGCGGTCTCGGCCAGCTCCCGGTCCAGGGTGACCGACCACAGCAGACGGTCCGCGCCGGCGTCGTACACCTGCGCGCCCTGTCCGCACACCGCGAGCCCCGTGCTGCCGAGGTCGTCGAGGAGTGGTCGCACTCTCGGGGCCGGCCGGCCGGTCACCACCAGATGCCGGGCGCCTGCCTCCGCCACCCGCGCGAGCGCGGCGAGCGACCGGTCGGAGAGCGTGTCGTCACCCCGGAGGAGGGTTCCGTCCAGGTCAGTGGCGATGAGCGAATATGCGGTGGGTGCGGCCATGATCAGAGAATACGGATGGAATCCCCCGGCGACTCGACGCGAACCGGACGGGCGCAGCCTTCACATGCGTTGACCGGTGCTCCGGTTGCGCGCTCAAGTGGAATCGCGCACCACCAGTTCCGTCGGAAGGACCACTCCGGCCGTGTCCTCACCGGCGATCTGGGCGAGCAGCATGCGGACCATCTCGGTGCTGATGCGCTCGAAGGGCTGGCGGACGGTGGTGAGGGCCGGGGTGACGGCGACGGCGGCCGGGGAGTCGTCGAAGCCGCCGACGGCGATGTCGCCGGGGATCGAACGTCCCAGCAGGTGAAGGGCGTTGACGACGCCCTGGGCCATGAGGTCGGAGGCCACGAACACCGCGTCCATGTCGGGGGCCTGATCAAGGAGTCGCCGGGCGGCCCGCTCTCCGCTCGCCCGGCGGTAGTCGCCCTCCGCCACCAGCGCCGGGTCGTACGGCAGGCCCGCCTCGGTCAGCACTTCGCGGTACCCGGCGAGGCGGTCGGTGCCGCCCGGGAGGTCCAGCGGACCGGTGATCATGCCGATGCGGCGGCGGCCCCGGGCGACGAGATGCCGGACCAGCTCACGGGCGCCGTCGCGGTCGTCGGCCGCCACGTAACTCACCCTCGCGCCCAGCCCCATCGGCTTGCCGCAGGCCACCAACGGCATTCCGGCGGACCGCAGTTCGGCGGCGACCGGGTCCCCGCTGTGGCTGGAGACGAGCAGGACGCCGTCGACGTGGCCCGCGGTGAGGTACCGGGTCAGTCGGCGCCGGTCGCCGTCGCTCGCGGCGAGCATGAGCAGCAGCGGGATGTCGTGCCGGGCGAGGTTCTCGGTGCAACCCCGCAGCAGGACATTGAAGTTGGGGTCCTCGAACAGTTTCTCCTGCGGCTCGGTCAACAAGAAGGCGACCGAGTCCGAGCGTCCGGTACTCAGGCTGCGGGCATGGCGGTTGACGACGTACCCGGTCTTGCGGATGGCGTCCGCCACGGCCCGTCCGGCGGCCGGTGAGACGTAGTGGCCGCCGTTGAGGAAGCGGGAGACGGTGCCGCGCGAGACGCCCGCCTCGCGCGCCACGTCATGGATGGTGGGTGGTCTGCGGCGGCCGTTCGCACGGGCCGTCACGATTTGATCGAGCCGCTCAGCAGGTCCAGCGACCAGAAGCGCTGGATCACCAGGAACAGCGCGATCAGCGGGAGGATCGCCAGCAGACAGCCGGTGATGACCAGGGTGTAGAGCGCGGGCTGCGAGGCGCCCTGGGCGAGGAGCGTGTACAGGCCGAGGGTGATCGGGAACTTCTCGTCGTCGGCGAGCATGACGTAGGGCAGAAGGAAGTTGTTCCAGATGCCGACGAACTGGAAGAGGAACACCGTGATCAGGCCCGGGACCATCATCGGTACGGCGACCCGCGAGAAGATCCGCCACTCGCTCGCGCCGTCCATACGGGCCGCCTCCATCAGCTCCGCGGGCACCGACGCGGCCGCGTAGATCCGGACCAGGTAGACGCCGTACGGGGACAGGATCGACGGCAGCAGCATCGACCAGTACGAGTCGGCCAGGCCCAGCTCGGACAGCAGCAGATACTGCGGTACGGCGAGCACGATGCCCGGGACCAGGACGCCGGCCAGGATCATCTTGAAGATCGCCTCCCGGCCGCGGAACGCGAACCGGCCCAGCGCGTAGCCGCCGGCCGCCGAGACCGCGGCGGAGAGGAACGCGCCGAGGCCCGCGTAGAAGGCGGAGTTGAGCATCCAGCGCCAGTAGATGCCGTCCCGGTACGTCGTCAGCTCGCTGATGTTGTCGAGGAAGCCGGTGCCGGGGGCGAAGGTGAAGGTCGAGAACAGCTCGGCCCGGTTCTTCGTCGCCGCGATGACCACCCAGGCGATGGGGACCAGGCAGTACAGGGCGCCGAGGAGCAGGACGAGGGTGGGAACCCAGGCGGTACGGCGTCGCGCCCCGGGCCCGGATGTCGCGGACGTCGTGGACGTCGTGGACGTCGTGGTCGTGGAGGTCAGGGCCGTCATCGCTGGTCCTCCCCGGTGTGGCGGTCGGCGACGCGCAGCAGCGCGAAGGAGACGACGAAGGTGGCCAGGGCCAGGACGACCGCGGTCGCGGAGGCGCCGTAGATGTCGGACTGGCGGAAGGCGCTGTCGTAGATGGCCATCAACGGGCTCCAGTCGGTGGGCAGTCCGTTGGTGAGCGGGCGCAGCGCCATGGGCTCGGTGAAGACCTGGAGGGTGGCGATCACCGAGAAGAAGAAGGTGAGCACCAGGGAGGGCATGACGATCGGGATCTTGAGACGCAGGGCGATCTTGAGGTTCGAGGCGCCGTCGATACGGGCGGCCTCGTAGATCTCCTGCGGGATCGCTCTGAGGGCGGTGTAGATGACGATCATGTTGAAGCCGGTGCCGCCCCAGACCGCGATGTTGGCGAAGGAGAGGTAGAGGTTGCTGTCGGCGAAGAGGTCCGGCTGGGGGAGGTCGAACTCGCGGAGCAGGTAGTAGAAGGGGCTGACGTCGGGGAGGTACAGGAAGCCCCACATCAACGCCGCGATGATGCCGGGGACCGCGTACGGCAGGAAGATCATCAGGCGGGCGAAGGGGGCACTGCGGGCCCTCGGCGTGTCCAGCATCAGTGCGAAGACCAGGGCGAGGCCGAGCATGGTCGGGATGACGATGAGGCCGTAGCCGAAGGCGCGCAGCACGCTGTGGCCGAAGGAGGAGTTCTGGAGGACGGCGGTGTAGTTGGCGATGCCGTTCCAGACCTCCTCGCGGGCCCCCTTGCCCAGGCCCATGCCCTTGACCTGGACCTTGTGCAGGCTCAGCCAGATCGCGTAGCCGATGGGGACGACGGTGAAGGCGGCGAAGAGGAGGAGGGTCGGCAACAGGAACCAGTAGGGCGCGCTGCGGCCGGGACGCCGTATACGGCGGGGGCGGGCGGGGTCGGCCGGTCCCGCACCGCCCGCCGGGGGCCCGACCGGGGTGCGGTCGGAGCCCTTGAGGGGGGCGGCGCTGGTCATGCCCGGGCCGCCTTCCGGAGCGGGGCGGGCGGCGTCTTCGTGAGCGGCGCGGCCGTCATGCCCCGGCCACCTTGAAGCCCTGCTTCTTCATGTCGTCGAAGGTCTTCGACTGCATGTCGGTCAGGGCGGTCAGGAACTGGGCCTCCTTCTTCGCCTTGGAGGCCTTGCCGAAGGCGTCGTTGAAGGTGGTGTAGGCGATGGTGACGTTGGGGCCCCAGGCGGAGGCGGCCGTGGTCGCGGCGATCTCGGCGGCCGTGTCGTAGAAGTCGGGCTGGTTGGGGAAGAACTCGGGGGTCGTCAGGATCGACCCGGACTGCCCCTTCGTGGCGGCCGGGTAGATCGCGGCCTCCTTGACCAGCGCGGCCAGCGCCTCCGGGTCGGTGTTGATCCAGCGCGCGAACTTCGCCGCCGCCTCGGCGTGCCGGGAGTCGGTGGAGACGGCCGTGGAGGAGCCGCCCCAGCTGCCGGTGACGTTGTCCCCCGCCTTCCACTGCGGCAGCGGCGCCATCCGCCACTTGCCCTTGGTGTCGGGCGCGGAGGAGACCAGGACGCCGGGCGCCCACACGGCGGAGACCCAGCCGATGTGGGTGCCCTTGTTGAGCGCGTTGTTCCAGGCCGGGGTGTACATCGGCTGGTTGTCGATGACGCCCTCCTGGACCAGGCCGCCCCAGAACTCGGTGACCTGCTTGGTCGCGGCGTCGTCGATGGCCACGGTCCAGGTGCCGCCGCTGTCGACGGTCCACCACTTCGCGCCGGCCTGCTGCGCCAACCCGGCGAACAGACCGGGGTCGTTGGCGGAGAAGGTCGTGAGGTAGGACTTCGGCAGCGCCTTCTTGGCGGCGCGGGCGGTCTCCGCGAACTCCGTCCAGGTCGTCGGGACCTTGAGCCCGTGCTGCTTGAAGAGGTCCTCGCGGTAGTAGAACATCAGCGGCCCGGAGTCCTGCGGGATCGCGTAGACCGCGTCGGTGCCGAGCGTGACCATGCCCCAAAGGCCCTCGGCGAACTCGGACTTGGCGTCACCGGCGTACTTCGCGATGTCGGCGAGGACGTCGTTGGAGACGAGGGTCGGCAGCGACTGGTACTCGGCCTGGATGAGGTCGGGCGCGTTGCCCGCCTTCTTCGCGGTGATCAGTTTGGAGACGATCTCGCCACCGGACGCCTGCTTGGAGACGGTGACCGTGATGTTCGGGTTCTTCTTGTTCCAGATCGCGGCGACCTTCTCCATGTTGGGCGCCCACGACCAGTAGGTCAGCTTGACGGGCGTACCGCTGTCGCCGTCGTTCTTTCCGGAGTCGTCGGAGTCGTCGGAACCGCCGCAGGCGGCGAGGGTTCCGCTGAGGCCGAGGACCGTGGCCCCGGCGAGGAGGGTGCGCCTGCTGATCCGGGGGCTGTGCGTCGACATGGTCATCTCCCCTGACTGAGAACGGGCCTGCTGCGGAGGTGCGGTTCTCAGGGCCGAGGGGCTGCGCGCGAACGCCGATCGGCTCTGTGATCGTGCACAGTAGAGAAGCGTTTCAACCCCTTGTCAATGGAGGGGACGTCGGGTTACCTACTTGTTGCTCGCGGATGTCGGACGCTCCTCGAAATGTGCACGATCACAGAATCAGGGCGTCTTCTTGTCGATCCTTGTCGATCCCCCGGGGAGTCCACCCATGCCGTACGACGGTCAGCCACTCGCTTTCGGAGGTGACTACAACCCCGAGCAATGGCCGGAAGAGGTGTGGGAGGAGGACGTACGGCTGATGCGGGAGGCCGGCGTCACGCTGGTCTCGCTCGGCGTCTTCGCGTGGGCGCGGCTCGAACCCCGGCCCGGGGCGTACGACTTCGAGTGGCTCGACCGGATCATCGGCATGCTGGACACGGCCGGGATCGGCGTGGCGCTGGCGACGCCGACCGTCGTACCGCCCGCGTGGTTCTACCGGGCGCATCCGGAGGCGCTGCCGGTGACCCGGGAGGGCGTGCGGCTGGCGTTCGGTTCGCGGGCAGCGATCTGCCACTCGAACCCGCACTACCGAACGGCCGCCGGGGAGATCACCGCGCGGCTCGGAGAGCGCTACGGCCGCCATCCGGCGGTCACGTTGTGGCACGTCCACAACGAGTACGGCGCCCCGCTGATGAGCTGCTTCTGCGCCACCTGCGAACGGGCCTTCCGGCACTGGCTGATGGACCGCTACGGCACCCTCGGCGCCCTCAACCAGGCCTGGGGAACCGCCTTCTGGGGCCAGCAGTACGGCGACTGGGACGAGATCGGCGTACCGGCCGCCACCCCCACGGTCGCCAACCCCGCCCAGCAGCTCGACTTCCGGCGCTTCGCGGACGCCCAGGCCCGCGCCAACTTCACCGCCGAACGGGACATCCTGCACCGCCTCTCCCCCGGCGTCCCGGTCACCACCAACTTCATGGTCGCGCCGAGCCAGTGCGACTCGGCCGACTACTGGGCCTGGGCGAAGGAGGTGGACGTGGTCACCAACGACCACTATCTGATCACCGACGGCCGCCGCACCCAGGTGAACCTGGCACTGGCCGCCGACCTCACCCGCTCACTGGCCGGCGGCGCGCCCTGGCTGCTCCTCGAACACTCCACCTCGGCCGTCAGCTGGCAGCCCCACAACCCGGCCAAGGAGCCGGGCCAGATGGCCCGCGACTCCCTCTCCCACATGGCGCGCGGCTCCGAGGGCGCGATGTTCTTCCAGTGGCGGCAGTCCCGGCACGGAGCGGAGAAGTTCCACTCCGCGATGCTGCCGCACGGCGGGACGGGGACGCGGGTGTGGCGCGAGGTAGTCGAACTCGGCGCACGGGTCGGCGAGTTGGCCGACCTGCGCGGCACCCGCACCCGCGCCGACGTGGCCATGGTCTGGTCGTGGGACTCCTGGTGGGCGCAGCGCCTGGAGTGGCGGCCGAGCACGGAACTGGACGCGCGGGAGCGGCTGGACGCGTTCTACGAGGCCTTGTACGACCGGCACTTGACCGTGGACTTCTTCCCGCCGTCGGGCGTGGGCGACCTCGACCCGGCCCGGTATCCGCTGCTCGTCGTCCCCCAGTTGTACTCGGCCCCGGCGTCGGTCACTTCGGCTTTCGAGCGGTACGTCTCGCGCGGCGGCACGCTCCTCGTCTCGTTCTTCTCCGGGATCGTCGACGAGTACGACGCCGTCCACCCCGGGGCGCATCCGGGTGCGCTGCGGGACGTACTCGGCCTGACCGTCGAGGAGTTCGACCCCTTGCTGCCGGGCGAGCGGATCACCGTACGGACGCTGCGAGGGGAGGCGTACGAGGCCGATCTGTGGTCCGAGTACGTCGTCCCCGGCGACGGCTGCGAGACGGTCGCCGTGTTCGCCGACGGGCGTACGGCGGGACGGCCGGCGCTCACCCGGCGGGCGCTCGGGGGCGGGGCGGCCTGGTATCTGGCGACGCGGCTGACCGGGGACGGGCTCGCGGCGGTCGTGGATCTGGCCCTCGCGCACACGGGGGTCACCCCGGTCGCGCTTCCCCGGGACGTCGAACTCGTCTTACGGCAGGGCGAGTCGGGGACGTTCCGCTTCGCCGTCAATCACACCGGGGGCGAGGTGAAGGTCGTACTGCCGGACGGCAGTCAGGCCGCGGTGGCGGCGGGGGCCGTCGAGGTGTTCCGCGAGCCGCGCTGACACCTCTTCAAAATCTTCTGAACCATCTGAAAGGGACTCTGACATGCGTAGACGCAGTGTTATCGCCGCTGCGGGAGCCGCCGCGCTGGCCGTTCCGGTGCTGGGGGCGGTGCCCGCCGCGGCCTCAACGGGCGGGCACCGCCTGGACATTCGGGCCATGGACATCTCCTCGCTGCCGAAGAACGAGGACCACGGTGCCGTGTACCGCACCGCCGACGGACGTCGCGAGGACCCCCTCCGCATCCTCGCCCACGCGGGGATCACCCACGCCCGGCTGAAGGTCTGGGTGAACCCGGTCGACGGCTACAACGACAAGGCGCGGGTGCTGCCGCTGGCCCGGCGGCTGAGACGGGCCGGGATCGGCATCTGGATCGACTTCCACTACTCCGACACGTGGGCCGACCCGGCGCACCAGACCAAGCCGGCCGCGTGGGCGGACCTCGACATCACGGGGCTGAGCCGGGCCGTGTACGACCACACCGCCGATGTGCTGGGCGCGCTGCGGCGCCAGGGCACGCCCGCCGATCTCGTGCAGGTCGGCAACGAGATCAACGGCGGCATGCTGTGGCCCGAGGGCAAGAACTGGGGTGACGGCAGCGGGGGTTGGGACGGACTCGCCGCCCTGCTGAAGTCCGGTCTGAGCGCGGCCCGCGACACCACGCCCCGCGTCCGCACGATGCTGCACATCGCGTCCGGCGGCGACAACGGCACGTCCCGCTGGTGGTTCGACAACGCGGTCGCCTACGGCCTCGACTTCGACATCATCGCCCAGTCGTACTACCCGTTCTGGCACGGCGGGTTGGAGGCGGCCGCGGCCAACTTGGCCGACATCACGGCCCGTTACGGCAAGCCGGTCGTCATCGCCGAGACGGCGTACCCGTTCACGCTGAACAGCGAGGACGACATCAACGACATCCTCAACAGTCCCTCGCAGCTCACCCCCGGCTTCCCCGCCACCCCCGAGGGCCAGGGCGCGTGGATCCGCGCGGTCGCCGACCTCGCCGCCGCCGTCCCGGGCGGGCAGGGCCTCGGCTACTGCTACTGGGAGGGCGTGTGGACGTACCGCGCCGGCAGTGGGTGGAACCCGGAGGACCCGGGGTCGGGGAACGCGTGGGAGAACCTCGCGCTGTTCGACTTCGAGGACAGGGCCCTGCCGGGGCTGCGGACGCTGGGTCGCTATCGGTCGTAGCGCCCGCTGTTCCTGACCGTCGGCGGGCCTCCGGTGCGTGGCGCCGCCGACGGGACAACCCTCGTACGTCGCACGACTCTCCATCCGAAACCGCACGTCCGCACACGTTCGCAACCGGAAGGAATCCCCATGCGCCGTCGTACGATCCTGAAAGCCGCCGCCGCTTCCGCGGCCACCCCCGTGGTGCTGGGCGCCACCGCCACCCCGGCCGCCGCCGCGACCACCCTTTCCGTCCGCGGTATCGACATCTCCTCGCTGCCCAAGTCCGAGGCCTACGGCGGGGTCTACTACAACTCCGCCGGCACCAGAGTCGACCCGGTCGCCCTGCTCGGCACGGTCGGCATCTCGCACGCCCGCCTCAAGGTGTGGGTGAACCCGGCGGACGGCTACAACAACAAGGCCCGCATCCTGCCGCTGGCCCGTCGGCTGAGTGCGGTGGGCATCAAGCTGATCATCGACTTCCACTACTCGGACACCTGGGCCGACCCCGGCACCCAGACCAAGCCGGCGGCCTGGTCGTCGTACTCCGTCTCCCAGCTCTCCACCGCCGTCTACAACCACACCGCCGACGTCCTCGGCGCCCTGGTCGCCCAGGGCACCCCGGCCGACCTCGTCCAGATCGGCAACGAGCTCAACGGCGGCATGCTCTGGCCGGACGGCAACTGGGAGCACCTCGACAACCTCGCGACCTTCCTCAAGTCCGGGACCAACGCGGCCCGCGCGACGACCTCCGGCGTGCGGACGATCCTGCATCTGGCCAACGGCGGTACGCAGAGCCTGTATCAGTGGTTCTTCGACAACATGCGCTCGCGGGGCGTGAGTTGGAATGTGATCGGCCTGTCCTTCTACCCGTACTGGCACGGCACACTGTCTGACCTCTCCGCGAACCTCTCCTTCATCACCAACCGGTACGCCACCCCCGCGATCGTGGTCGAGACGGCCTACCCGTGGACCCTCGCCAACAAGGACTCCACCAGCAACATCGTCAGCTCCAGCAGCCAGCTGACCTCCGGCTACCCCGCCACGGCCGCGGGGCAGGACGCCTGGATCCGGGCCATCGCCGACACGGTGGCCGCCGCACCCAACAACAGGGGCCTCGGATACGTCTATTGGGAGGGCCTCTGGACGGCGGTCACCGGAAACGGCTGGGACCCGACGAACCCGAGCTCCGGCAACGCGTGGGAGAACCAGGCGCTGTTCGACTACAACAGCCGGGCGCTGAGCGGGCTTTACACGGTGGGGTCGTACCGCCGCTGATGGCATGCTCACCGGGTGACGGATCAACCGGAGACTTTCCTGGCCCACCTGCGGAAGGCCGCGGTCGGCGTCCTCGAACGCTTTCCCGAGGAGCTCAAGCCCGAGATATACGCCCTGTCCTTCCGCATCTGGCGCGTCGACGACGACGATCGCCACCCGTATGTGGCCATCGGCTACAACACCGAGAGCCAGTACGAGAAGGAGAAGTACCCGGGTGACGAGGGCGAGGCCCGCTGGAACTACGCCTACTGGCTCCTCGAAGGCTTCGAGACGCTCGGCAACATCCCCGGGGACCCGGTGGGCGCGCGGGTGCACGAGGCCGAGGTCAGGCGGCTCGGCGCCTGGTACGACGGCGAGTTCGACCTCGGCCGGGTGCTGGACGACGAGGACATCCGCACCCGGACCGACCTCCTGCGCCGCCACTTCTACGACGCCGTCATCGACCTCGCCCGCCATCTGCACGCCGACGGGGTGATCGAGCGCGTCCTCGGCCGCCCGCTCCCCGTCGTCGTGTTCGACATGTCCAACCCCGGCTGGGAACTCCACGCCACGGAGTACGCCAACCCGCCGGAGCTGATCGAGGAGTTCATGGCGTGGCAGCTGGCGGCTGAGGAGCTCTAAGCGGACCCGGTGAAGTCGGCTGCGGTACGGCAGCGCCGCTAAGGGGCGCGGGGAACTGCGCGACCAGCCACGACGGCGCCGCAGACGAACGCCGACACGTCGCCGCACATCCAGCGGAGCGCTTAGGCAGGCCGGGTGACGCGGAGTGCTCAGGCGTGGGCTGCCGCCAGGTGCCTCGCCAGCCTCGGTGACGCGAACTCCGTGCCGCACACGAACCGCATCACCGGCCCGTACGACGACGCCGCCGGAAGCCCCGTGAAGTACAGCCCCGGCACCGACGAGACGTATCCGGCGCCGAGCTTGGGGGCGCCCCGGCTCACCGCCAGTCGGGTACGGAGTTCATGGCCGAGGAAGTCCATCGCGGCGAGGTCGACGCGGTAGCCGGTCGCGGCGATGACGTGGTCGGCGATGAGGCGTTGCGTGCCGCCGGTGTGGGTGAGGACGGTCAGGGCGGGATGGCCGTCGGCGGTGTCCGTGCGGAGTACGCGGCGGACCTCGCTGACCTTCACCTTGCCCTCGAAGCGGTCGCGCAGCCACCACGCGCCGAGCGGGCCGAGGACCCGGCGGACCAGGTAGTGGCGGGCCTGCGCCGGGAGATGGCGGTAGGGGTGGGGGTAGTAGCTGAGCGCCCACAGGGACCAGGCGCGGCCGAAGGGCGACTCCGGGCGGAACCGCGGCTGCTGCCACGGGGGCGCGCCGAAGGCGACCCGGCCCAGGCCGCGCGAGACGACCCTGACCTGGGCGCCGGCCTCCGCCGCGAGGGCCGCCGTCTCCAGCGCGGACTGGCCGGCGCCGACGACGATCAGCTCCTTGCCCGAGTAGCGGCTCAGGTCGTGCTGCTGGGAGCTGTGGGAGACCGGGCCCGTGGGGGTGGGTCCGTCTCCTGTGTTCAGCTCGCCCGGCAGATGGGCGAGCCCGGCGAGGCCGGTGGCCACGACGACGGCACGGGCGGCGAAGGACTCCCCCGAGTCCAGCTTGAGTTCGAAGCCGGCGTCGGCCCGGCGGTCCACCGAGACCACCCGCACCCGCTCCAGTTCGGGCACCAGCTTCTCCTGGAACCACTCGCCGTACGCGATGAAGGTCTCCACGGGCACGATGTCCTCGTCGGTCACCAGCCGCGGTATGCCTGCCGCGTCGCAGTAGTCGACGAGGTTGTGGCCGCGCTGGGGCGCGTCGAGGTTGGAGGCGGCGGGGGTGGATTTGAGGAGCATGCCGACGGGCATGTGGTCGCGCCAGCTGACCATGGGGTCACCGAAGACGCGGACGGGGATGCCGCGGGCCCTGAGATGTGCGGCGGTGGACAGGCCGAAGGGCCCGGCACCGATGACTGCTACCGGTCGGATCACGAAGTCCCTCCCCAGGAACGTCACTTCGTCACTTCGTGGTGTGGTTGGTCCGCCACAGCTGGTACAGGTGCTTCGCGCCCGGTCTGACGAAGCGCGCGAGCATCGTGAGGAACGGCAGCGGGTCGTCACCCGCGAACCAGGCCAGCTCGGTCCCGCTCGGCCGGACCGGCGCGTGCGGCGTCGTATAGCCACTGCGGCGATAGGCGAGGAGGGCGGGCAGGTCGATGTTCTCCACGATGTACCGGTGGCCGGCCCGCTGTTCCCCCTCCGGAACACGGCGGCCGGTCAGATCCAGGTGCATGGCGCGGACGACGTCCACCCCCGACTCGTTCTCGAACAGCCGGAACTGGGCGCCCATGCGGGGGTTGAAGTCGAGGAGTTTGTAGAGACCGTCGCGCCGGTCGAAGCGCAGGTCGAGGTCGATGATGCCGGTGAAGCCGATCTGTTTGATGAAACGTGCGGCGAGGTCCGCGAGTTCCGGATTGTCGACGACGTACGCGTTCGCCGTCATCCCCGCGTGCGGCGGCCAGGAGCGCACCTTGACCCCGGTGAACAGGGCGAGCGGCGTGGAGTCCGCGTCGAAGTAGGCGTGCACGATCCAGTCCTCCGCCTCCTCCCTCGGCAGATACTCCTGAAGGATCACCCCGGGCCGCTCGCCCCAGTCACGGGCGAGGGCGAGCAGACCCTCGCGGGTGGCGATCCGGGTCGTGCCGTTCACGGCGGGCCGGGAGCGCCGTACGAACGCCTCGCGGTTCTTGGCCACGACCGGGAACAGCGCCTTGTCGGCGAACGCGACGATGTCGTCGTACGACTCCGGAAAGGCGGCCGTGGGACTGGGTATCCCGTGCTCCACGCAGAGTTCGTGCAGGCCCTGCTTGCTGGCGAGGCGGCGCGGCAGACCGCGCTCGACGCACGGGACGAGGAAGCGGGCGGAGAGTGCGTCGCGGTGCTCGGCGATGAGGACCGCGGCCTCCTCGTCGGTGGGGATCAGCACGGTCGGCCGGCCGATGCGGCGCCCGATCCCGAGCAGTCCCTCGACGAGCCGGCCGGGCTCCTCCGCCCCCGTCGTCGGCCAGACGAATGCCTTCGTCAGGTAACGGGAGGCGGCCGCGGGCGTGTAACGGTCCTCCGTAATCGCATACATCGGGACACCGAGACGGCCCAGGCTGCGGATCGCGCCGACCCCGCCGTGGTGCAGCGGATAGTCGCCGAACTTCACGATCAGGCCCGGAACATCACGGTCCGGCTCGAACGGAACACATACGTCTGCACTCCTGGCCACGGGTCCCCCCACGTGTCCCGTCAACGAACAGCCCCACCCCGCCCGCTGTCCCCAAAGGAAGCTAAGCCGGAATTGGTGCCTCCAACCGCTCCTTACGTGGACATTACGAACTCTTTAGGCCCTCCCGAGACAGGCAACTCGGCCGTAACGTGTGGCGCGACCACTGCATACGAAGCGCTGGCACACGAAGCGATGGAGAGAGAGGCAGCACCCCATGCCCCCCTTCGATGTCCCCGAGGGCGACCCTTTCGGCCCGCACAACCTTCCGTACGGCGTCTTCTCGCTCGGAGAGTCCGCCGACCGGAGCGTCGGAGTCCGGCTCGGCGACCACGTCCTCGACGCGGGCGCGGCCGCCCACGCGCTGGGATCCCCGTACGCCTCCCTGCTGGCCCGCCCCTCCCTGAACCCGCTGCTCGCCGCTGGCCGCACCGCGTGGTCGGACGTACGGCGGGCGGTGACGGCATGGGTGACGGTCCCGTCGCACCGGTCGGCCGTCGAGGAGTTCCTCCACCCCCTCTCCTCGGTGACCCTCCACCTCCCCTTCGAGGTCGCCGACTACGTCGACTTCTACGCCTCCGAGAACCACGCCCGGAACGTCGGCCAGATCTTCCGCCCCGACGCCGCCGACTCCCTGACCCCCAACTGGAAGCACCTGCCGATCGGGTACCACGGCCGCTCGGGCACGGTGGTGGTGTCGGGCACGGATGTCGTACGCCCGTCCGGCCAGCGGAAGGCCCCCGCGGACCCCGCGCCGGTCTTCGGCCCCTCCGTCCGCCTGGACATCGAGGCGGAGGTCGGCTTCGTCGTCGGCACGCCCTCCACGATGGGCTCCCCGGTACCCCTCGCCGACTTCCGCGAGCACGTCTTCGGCCTGTGCCTCCTCAACGACTGGTCCGCCCGCGACATCCAGGCCTGGGAGTACGTCCCCCTCGGCCCCTTCCTCGGCAAGTCCTTCGCCACCTCGGTGTCGGCGTGGATCACCCCGCTGGACGCCCTGGAGGACGCCCGGGTGACACCCCCTGAGCGCACCCACACCCTCCTCCCCTACCTGGACGACTCCGACCCCGCCGACGGACCCGGCGGCTACGACCTCCGCATCTCCGTCGCCATCAACGGCCACGTCGTCTCCGAGCCCCCCTTCTCCACCATGTACTGGACCGCCGCCCAGCAACTCGCCCACATGACCGTCAACGGCGCCTCCCTCCGCACCGGCGACCTCTACGGCTCGGGAACGGTGAGCGGCCCCTCCGAGCACCAGCGCGGCTCCCTCCTGGAGCTGGCCTGGAACGGCCGCGACGCCCTCGAACTCCCCGACGGCAAGCGGACGTTCCTGGAGGACGGGGACGTGGTGACCCTGTCGGCCTGGGCACCTGGGCCGGGCGGAGTGCGGGTCGGGCTGGGGGATGTGGTGGGGCGGGTGGTGGGCGGGGAGTGAGTGAGCGGGCGGCTAGGGCGGCAGGGCGAGAGCGGGCGGGCACGGGCTGAGGGGTTCTTGAGGGCGGCGAAGGGCACCTCGTCCGTTCTGTCCCCTGACTCCCGTCGGCCGGGCCGTCATACTGGCGGCGGGTGACGAGGTGACGCGTACGCGCCGCATGGGACGCGGTGGGATGCGCGCACCACGCCTCGCCGCCCCGCAGCCGCCCGTTCTTCCCTTCCGACCAGGATCCGGAGCCCGTGGGATGACCTTCTGCCTGCTCCTGCTGAGCGCCGTCGCGCTCACGGCCGCCGTGCCGGCGCCGCGTGCGCTGACCCGGGCGAGCTGGCCCGAACGGGAACCCGTGGTGGCGCTGTGGGTGTGGCAGTGCCTGGTCGCCACGGTCCTGATGTGCTGTCTGACGGCCCTGGTGCTCGGCGCCGCCGCCGTCTTCCACACGGTCCGCGACCATGTCTTCGCCCCGGCGCCGCCCGCGGTGACCGCGGCGTACGACCTGTCCGCGGCGCCGGCCTGGGCGGCCCTCCTGACCCTGCTGCTGGCCTGCGGGGCCGCCTGGACGACGGCGATGCTGGCCCGCGAGCTGGTGGAGGCGCGCCGCCGCCGCGGTGAGGCCCGGGCGCAGCTGCGGGAGCGCGCACCGGAGTTGCCCGGCGGACTGGAGGAGGCCGCGCGCGGCCCGCTGCTGGTGCTGGAGGACGAGTACCCCGACGCCTGGTGGATGCCGGGCAGCCCGCCCCAGCTGGTCGTCACGACCGGCGCGCTGCACCGTCTCACCGACCACCAGCTGGACGCCGTCCTCACCCATGAGCGCGACCACGCCCGCGCCCACCACGACTGGCTGCTGCACCTCTCGACCGCCCTCGCCACCGGATTCCCCCGTATCCCGCTCTTCGCGCACTTCTGCGACCAGACCCACCGCCTGGTCGAACTCGCCGCCGACGACACCGCCTCCCGCCGCTGCGGCCACCTCACCACCGCCCTGGCCCTCATCGAGCTGAACCAGCACCGGGGCGTCCTGTCCTGCGCCTCCAGCCACCGCCTGCTCGGCGAGCGCGTGGACCGTCTCCTGGAGCCCCGCCCGCGCCTCCTGCGCAGACAGCGCGCCCTCACCGCGACAGCGGCGGCACTGGTGCCGTTGCTGCCGCTCCTGATCGCTTTCGGACCGGGGCTGACAGCGCTGGCGTAACCTGGCAGATCTTGCCCCGGAATTACTGTTCCCCCAGGTCAGCAGTGCTCCTGACGCTCTGGCAGGTGGCGCAACACTGCCGCAACACCCCTTTCCCTACCTCCTCGCTATGGTTCCGGGCATGCCTCCCTCCGACCGCATCCGCGACCACGCCGGCCAGGGCGCGACCACCGTCGCCGCCCACCGCGCGCGGCGTCGGCTGCGCGCGGACCAGGCCCGGCAGCTCGCCGACCTCCTGCGCCACCAGATCCTCACCGGCCGCTTCGAGGACGGTCCGCTCCCCCACGAGTCGACCCTGGCCGCCGACTATCAGGCCTCGCGCAACACCGTCCGCCAAGCCCTGGACCTGCTGCGCGCGGAAGGCCTCGTCGACCGCCTGCCCGGCGTGGGCACGGTGGTCGTCGCCCGGAAGTACCCCCACGGCCTGGACCGTCTGATGGGCCTCGCGGAAACCCTCCACGAACACGGCACGGTCACCAACGAGGTCCGCACGATGGGCCCCGCACCCGCACCCGCCCCGGTGGCCGAACGCCTCCAGGTCGCCCCCGGCACCGACGTCCTCTACATCGAACGCCTCCGCCGGCTGAACGGCCTCCCGCTCTCCCTCGACCTCACCTACATCCCGCTCGACATCGGCACCGCCCTGCTCGGTGCCGACCTGGAGAACACCGATGTCTTCCGCCTCCTGGAGACGATCACCGGACAGCGTCTCGGCCACGCCGAGATCACCCTGGAGGCGGTGAACGCGGACACCCACTCCGCCGCCGTACTGGAGGCCCCGCGCGGCGCCGCGGTCCTGATGCTGGAACGCCTCACGCATCTCGCCGACGGCCGCCCGGTCGACCTGGAGTTCATCCGCTTCCGCGGCGACCGCATCACGATGAGCGGTCTGCTGCACCGGTCCCTCTGACCACCACCCCCTTCTCACCACCCTCTTCTCACCACTTCATCGTTCGGCAGTTCCCCTTCGGTTCACCGCCGCACGGGAAATCTCAGGAATTCTGGAAATCTCTGGAGACAGCCATGCCCTTGGCGCCCCAGCGGGCCGACGTGCCCGTGACCATCGACGAGTCGAAGTGCATCGACGGCTGCACGCTCTGCGTGGACATGTGCCCGCTGGACTCCCTCGCCATCGACGAGAGCAGTGGCAAGGCCTACATGCACGTCGACGAGTGCTGGTACTGCGGCCCGTGCGCGGCCCGCTGTCCCACCGGAGCCGTCACGGTCAACATGCCCTATCTGCTCCGCTGAGAGGCCTCGGACTCCCATGAAGAACAAAGCAGTTGCCGCCGCCGTCCTGCTGCTGGCGCCCCTGACGGCCTGCGGCGGAAGCGCCGAGGCCGGTGACGGCTCCACGGTCACCGTCACCGTCGGCTACCAGTCCAAGACCATCAACACGGTCACCGCCGGCACCCTCCTGCGCTCCCTCGGCTACTTCGAGAAGCAGCTGAACGCGCTGGGCGACGGCAGGACCTACAAGGTCGACTGGCAGGACTACGCCACCGGCGCCCCCATCACCGCCCAGATGACCGCCGGAAAGATCGACATCGGCTCGATGGGCGACTTCCCGCTCCTCATCAACGCGGCCCGCGGCAAGCAGCTCGGCAAGCCGACCCATCTGGTGTCGGTCACCGGCTACAACCTCCGCGGCGGTCTCAACACCATCGTCACGGCCCCCGACTCAAAGCTCGCCTCCCTCGAGGACCTGCGCGGGAAGAAGGTGTCGACCAGCGTCGGCTCCGCCGCCGACGGCACCCTCGTACGCGCCCTGCAACGCGCCGGCCTCGACCCCGACAAGGACATCGAGAAACTCAACCAGCAGCCCGCCGTGGGCGCCTCCGCCCTCTCCGCCGGCAGCACGGACGCGCTCTCGCAGTTCGTCGCCTGGCCCGGCCTGCTCACCTACCAGGGCAAGGCGAAGGCCCTCTACGACGGCGCCCAGCTGAACCTCGCCACCTTCCACGGCGTCACCGCCCGCGAGGACTTCGCGCAGCGGCGGCCCGCCGTCCTGGAAGCGTTCCTGAAGGCCCAGGCCGAGGCCACGGACTATCTGAACACCCACCCGGTCGCCGCCGCCGAGAAGGTCGCCGAGGCCACCGAACTGCCCGCCGAGGCCGTCTACCTCTACAACGGCGCCCATGGCATCTCCACCTTCGACCCGGCGATCAAGCCCCAGCTGGTCGCCGCCCTGAAGGACGACGTCTCGATCCTGAAGTCGGCCAAGCTGACCGGCGACGTGGACGTGGACTCCTTCGTCGACGACCAGTACGTCAAGAAGGCCCTCGGCTCGGACTACGCGAAGCGGCTCGCGGCCACGCCCCCGGCGTCCGCGAGCGAGGTCTGGCCCAAGGGCGCCGAGAAGACGCGCGCCTTCAAGACGCCGTCGGAACTGCTGGCGTACGTCTCGGCGCACCGGTCCGGCATCCGTGCCGCGTACGTCCCCGACGCCACCACCGGCACCCTCTGGTTCGCCGACAAGGCGGTCTGGGTGGCGGACGACGAGCAGCTCCTCCCCTTCGTCGCACCGGCGACCGCGCGCGCGTACGTCGCCGAGCACGCGGGTGCGCGCGTGGTGACCTACGCGGCCGCGTTGGAGCAGGCGTCGTGAGCGGGTACGCGCGCAAGGCGGTCCGGTATCCGCGCCGGGCCGGACGGGTCGCCCTGCGGGCCGGCTCGCTGGTGGCCGACCTCGGTGTGTGGCAGCTGCTGACCGGCCTCGACATCGACCTGTGGCTGCGCTTCTCGCAGTTCCCCACGGTCACCGACGTGGCCCAAGCCTTCGCCGACCGGCTGTCCGGCCCGGACTACTGGACGGACCTCACCGACAGCCTCACCCGCATCCTGAGCGGCTTCCTCCTCGCCGCGGCCCTGGGCGTGGCCACGGGCGTGCTCGTGGCACGCTCGCGCCTCGCCGAGGACCTGCTCGGACCGGTCCTGGAGGTGATCCGCCCGATCCCCGCGATCGCCCTGGTCCCGGTGGCGATCCTGCTCTTCCCCTCCAACGAACAGGGCATCGTCTTCATCACCTTCACCGCGGCCTTCTTCCCCGTCCTGGTCTCCACCCGGCACGCGGTGCGCGCGCTGACCCCCGTGTGGGAGGAGGCGGTGCTCACGATGGGCGGCGGACGGTTCCGGATCCTCTCCTCCGTCGTCCTGCCGGGCGCACTGCCCGGCATCTTCGGCGGCCTCTCGGTCGGCATCGGTGTCTCGTGGATCTGCGTCATCTCCGCCGAGATGATCTCCGGCCAGTACGGCGTCGGCTACCGCACCTGGCAGGACTACACCGTCGTCGACTACCCCGGCGTCTTCGTCGGCATGGCCACCATCGGCGTACTCGGCTGGCTCACCTCCACGGCGGTGGAGGTACTGGGCCGCCGCCTGACCCACTGGCTGCCGCGGACGTCGTACGACGCGGGGGCCCGCCCGAGGGCTTCGCGGTCCGGCGGGCAGACGCCGGCCACTTCCGTGGGCGACCCCGGGATCCAGGGGGCCGGGGACGAGGGGGCCGGAGACAAGGGGGCCGTCAGCCGGGGCCCTCTCGACCAGGGGGCCGATTCCAGGACGACCGAGGAGGCACGCGATGAGCACCTCGTCTGAGACGACCGAGACGACGCAGGGCACGGCGGAGGCGTCCGGGGCGGTGGAAGCGAGCGGGACGGTGGAAGCAAGCGGGTCGGTGAAGGCACCCGGAGCGGCGAAGGCATCCGGGGCTGCCGATACCAGCAGCTCGGCCTCGGCCTCGGCCGCGTCCCGATGGACCGGCACAGACGCCGCCCCGGACCGCGAGGCGCCCGGCACAGACGCCGGCCCGGCCCGCGAGGCGCCCGGCATCGACACCGCCCCGGACTCCGAGGCGCCCGGCGTCGACACCCCGGCCCCCGCCCGTGGCACCCGCCTCACCCTCACCGGCGCCGACCTCGGACGCCCGGGCGCGGTCGCCCTGTCCGGTGTCGGCCTGGACGTCGCCCCCGGCGAGATCCTCACCGTCGTCGGCCCGTCCGGCTGCGGCAAGTCGACGCTGCTGCGCACGCTGGCCGGGCTGCTGGCGCCCCTCGCCGGTGAGGTCCGCCAGGACGCCCGCCCGCTGACAGGGCCCTCCGCCGACCGCTCCCTGGTGTTCCAGGAGGACGCCCTGCTGCCCTGGCGCACCCTGCGCGCCAACATCGAACTCCCCCTCGCCATCAAGGGGTTCCGAAGGTCTGCCCGCCGAGCCCAGGCCGAGTCCTGGCTGGACCGCGTCGGACTGGCCGACCGCGCCCGGCAGTTGCCGCACCGCGTCTCCGGCGGGCAACGCCAGCGTGCCCAGCTGGCCCGCGCCCTGGCCGGTGCGCCCCGCGCCGTCCTGATGGACGAACCGTTCGGCGCGCTCGACGCCCAGACCCGCGCCGGCATGCAGGACCTGCTCGTGGAGGTGCTGCACGGCACCGGCGCGACCGTCGTCTTCGTCACCCACGACGTCGACGAGGCCCTCTTCCTCGGCGACCGCGTGGCCCTCCTGGGCGCCGGACGCCTCACCGCCGTACGCGACGTACCGCGCCCGCGCGACCGCTCCGCCCACGACGACCCGGCACGGCTCGCCCTGCGTCGCGAAGTCCTGTCCTCCCTCGGTTCCTGAAAGGCCTCTCGGTGACCACCCCCCTCGACACTCCGCTGGCGATCCCCGCTCTCACCGACGCCGAGGAACTCTCCTGCGACGTCCTCGTCATCGGCGGCGGCACCGCCGGCACCATGGCAGCCCTGACCGCCGCCGAGCACGGCGCGAACGTCCTCCTCCTGGAGAAGGCCCACGTCCGCCACTCCGGCGCGCTCGCGATGGGCATGGACGGAGTCAACAACGCGGTGGTCCCGGGCCGCGCCGAACCCGACGACTACGTCGCCGAGATCACCCGCGCCAACGACGGCATCGTCGACCAGTCCACCGTCCGCCAGACCGCCACCCGCGGCTTCGCCATGGTGCAGCGCCTGGAGTCGTACGGCGTGAAGTTCGAGAAGGACGAGCACGGCGAGTACGCGGTCCGCCAGGTCCACCGCTCGGGCTCCTATGTGCTGCCGATGCCGGAGGGCAAGGACGTCAAGAAGGTCCTGTACCGGCAGTTGCGGCGGCGCGAGATGCGGGAGCGGATCCGCATCGAGAACCGGGTGATGCCGGTGCGCGTGCTGACGACGGGCGAGGGCGAGGCGCGGCGGGCCGTGGGGGCGGTCGGCTTCAACACCCGTACCGGCGCCTTCGTGACGGTCCGCGCGGGCGCGGTGATCCTCGCGACGGGCGCGTGCGGCCGCCTGGGACTGCCCGCGTCGGGCTACCTGTACGGCACGTACGAGAACCCGACCAACGCGGGCGACGGCTACGCGATGGCCTACCACGCGGGCGCCGAACTCACCGGCATCGAGTGCTTCCAGATCAACCCGCTGATCAAGGACTACAACGGCCCCGCCTGCGCCTACGTCGCCAATCCCTTCGGCGGCTACCAGGTCAACCGGCACGGCGAACGCTTCGTCGACTCGGACTACTGGTCCGGCCAGATGATGGCGGAGTTCGCGGCGGAGGTGGCGTCGGACCGGGGCCCGGTGTACCTCAAGCTCAGCCACCTCCCGGAGGAGTCGGTCTCGGCCCTGGAGTCGATCCTGCACTCCACGGAGCGCCCCACCCGCGGCACCTTCCACTCCGGCCGCGGCCACGACTACCGCACCCACGACATCGAGATGCACATCTCCGAGATCGGCCTCTGCGGCGGCCACTCCGCCTCCGGGGTACGGGTCGACGACCACGCCCGTACGACCGTCCCCCGCCTGTACGCCGCCGGCGACCTCGCCTGTGTCCCGCACAACTACATGATCGGCGCGTTCGTCTTCGGCGACCTGGCGGGCGCGGACGCGGCGCGATACCGGCCGTACGGAGGCGAGTTGCCGGCCGACCAGCTCCGTGAGGCGCACGAACTGATCTACCGCCCGCTGCGCAACCCGGACGGCCCGCCGCAGCCCCAGGTCGAGTACAAACTGCGCCGCTTCGTGAACGACTACGTGGCCCCGCCCAAGTCGGGCGCGCGGCTTTCGCTGGCCCTGGAGTCCTTCGAGCGGATGCGTGCCGACATCGCCGAGATGGGCGCCCGCACCCCGCACGAGCTGATGCGCTGCGCCGAGGTCACCTTCATCCGCGACTGCGCGGAGATGGCCGCGCGTGCCTCCCTGGCCCGCACGGAGTCCCGCTGGGGCCTCTACCACGACCGTCTCGACCACCCCCACCGCGACGACACCTCCTGGTTCCACCACCTCGACCTGCACAAGTCCCCCTCCGGTGCGATGGAGTTCACGGCCCGTCCCGTGGCTCCCTACCTGGTCCCGATCGAGGAGTTCACCCCGACCGGCGGCCCCTCCCGGCACCTCGGCGAGGTGCACCCGGAGAACGTGGCGACAGCCGGTTCCCGGGACCGGGCGCCGGTGGCGGCGGGAGCGGAGAACGAGGGCTCACCCTCGCCTTCGGCCTCAACCCCGGCCACGACCTCAGCCTCGACCTCCTTGACGTCGGCTCGGGAGCAGACCTCCGCCCGGCTGCTCGAACTCGTCGCCCTCGCCGAGGAAGTGCCCGAACTCGAAGCCCTGCTGCCCTACTTGAACGACCCCGCGTCCGCCGTCCGACGCGAGGCCGTCGCCGTACTGACGGAGGCGTTGCCGCCGGGTACGGGCCCGGCCCTGGCGCGGGCGCTCCTCGACCCCGCCGCCGAGGTGCGTGCCGCCGCCGCGGCCTCGCTCCGCGAACTGGTCGAGACGCTGCCCGCGGAACCCGCCTTGCGCGACGGCCTCGCCGCCGCCCTCCGAGAGCCCGACCCGGTCGTCCGCGCCGCCGCCCTCGACACCCTGCGTGCCCTTCGGCTGGGCGACGCCGAGCTGTTCACGGGCTCGCTGACCGACACCGACATCGCCGTCCGCATCGAGGCCGTACGGGCCCTCGTCTCGGTCGACGCCGCCGAGCAACTCGCCCACGCGGCAACGGCCGACCCCTCCCGCGAGGTCCGCGTCACCATCGCCAAGGCCCTGGCGACGGTGTTCGCGAGCCGACAGGAAGCACAGAACTCCGAGTCCGCAGCCACTGTCGCCGAGGCCTCCCTCGCCGAACTCGACCCCGCCCCCGCCGAGCGCTCCGTCCACGCAGCCCTCACCGAACTCGTCGACGACCCCGACGCTCTGGTACGCGCCGCCGCCTACGGGGCCCTGGGCGCGACCGGTTGCCCAGCACCCCTCGCCGCCCGCGCGGTGACCGCCCTGTCCGACCCCGCCTGGCAGGTGCGGTCCGGTGCGGCGACCGCCCTGTCCGCGGCAGACACGGACGTCTCCGTCCCCGCCCTCGCCAAGGCCCTGGCCGACGCCAACGCCGACGTCCGCAAGGCGGCGGTACTGGCCCTGACCCGGCATGCCGGCGGCGAGGACGCCCGCGCGGCCCTGGCCACGGCGACGACCGACGCGGACGCGGATGTCAGGGCGTACGCGTCACGCGCGCTGTGACCCGACGGGCGTCAGGGCGTGCGCGCCGCATGTGCCCGCGTGCCCGCGTGCCCGCCGATCAGGCTGACGCCGGCATTGGAGTCCGTGCCGGAAGTCCGGGGCGGAACCCTGTCCGGCCCGAGGCGGATTCGCCGTGCCGGAACCCCCCGGACCCGGGCCGGATCCACCGTGCCGGATCCACCGTGCCGGAACCCGTCCGAGCCCGGACCGGATCCGCCGCGCCGCGCCCAGTCGTCCCCTGACCGCCCCCTACATCCAGTCCGGCTCCGGTTCCTCGTCCATCTCCGGCCAGTCGTCCGCCCGCGGATCCACCTCGTCCTCCGGACCAGGCGCCCCGGCGGTGGCAGGACCCCCGTCCCCGAGCCCGGCCAGCACCTCCAGCACGCCCTCCCCGTACGTCACCAGCTTCTTCTCGCCGACCCCGCCGACCGTGCCGAGCTGTGCGACCGAGGTCGGCCACACCGTGACGATCTCCCGGAGGGTGGCGTCGTGGAAGATGACGTACGCCGGGACGCCCTGCTCGCGGGCCTGCTCGGCGCGCCAGGCGCGCAGTGCCTCGAAGGCGGGCACGAGGGCCTCGGGCAGTTCGGCGACGGCGGCCTTGGCCTTGCCGCGGCCGGAGCCGGACGAGCCCGAGCCGGAACCCGACACCGAGCGCGAGGTCGCCGGCTTCTTCGGCTCCTTCCGCAGGGGTACGTCCCGTTCCCGCCGCAGCACCGCCCCGCTGGCCTCGGTCAGCACCAGCGTGCCGTACTCGCCCTCGACCGCGAGCAGTCCCTGGGCCAGCAACTGCCGTACGACTCCGCGCCATTCGCCCTCGGAGAGCTCCTCGCCGATGCCGAACACGGACAGCTGGTCGTGGTCGAACTGGATGACCTTGCCGGTGCGCTTGCCCAGCAGGATGTCGACGATCTGGACCGCGCCGAACTTCTGGCCGCGCTCGCGCTGAAGCCGTACCACCGTCGACAGCACCTTCTGCGCGGCGACCGTGCCGTCCATCGTCTCCGGCGGGGTGAGGCAGGTGTCGCAGTTGCCGCAGCCCGCCGGGTCCGGGTCCTGGCCGAAGTAGTTCAGCAGCTGCCCGCGCCGGCACTGGGCGGTCTCGCACAGCGCGAGCATCGCGTCCAGGTGGGAGGCGGCGCGGCGGCGGAACGCCTCGTCGCCCTCGCCGGACTGGATCAGCTTGCGCTGCTGTATGACGTCGTTGAGGCCGTAGGCCATCCAGGCCGTCGACGGGAGTCCGTCGCGTCCCGCGCGGCCGGTCTCCTGGTAGTAGCCCTCCACCGACTTGGGCAGGTCGAGGTGGGCCACGAAGCGGACGTCCGGCTTGTCGATGCCCATGCCGAAGGCGATGGTCGCGCACACGACCAGGCCCTCCTCCCGCAGGAACCGCGACTGGTGCGCCGCGCGCGTCCCCGCGTCGAGGCCCGCGTGGTACGGCACCGCCTCGATGCCGTTCTTGCTCAGGAACTCCGCCGTCTTCTCGACCGAGTTGCGGGACAGGCAGTAGACGATGCCCGCGTCGCCCTCGTGCTCCTGCCGCAGGAAGGTCAGCAGTTGCTTCTTCGGGTCGGCCTTGGGCACGATGCGGTACTGGATGTTGGGCCGGTCGAAGCTCGCCACGAAGTGCCGGGCTGTCGGCATGTGCAGCCGCTGGGTGATCTCCTGGTGCGTCGCGTGCGTGGCCGTCGCCGTCAGCGCGATCCGCGGGACGTCCGGCCAGCGCTCGCCGAGCAGGGAGAGGGAGAGATAGTCGGGGCGGAAGTCGTGGCCCCACTGGGACACACAGTGCGCCTCGTCGATCGCGAAGACCGAGATCTTGCCGCGCGACAGGAGGTCCAGCGTGGTGTCCAACCGCAGCCGCTCCGGGGCCAGATAGAGCAGGTCCAGCTCGCCCGCGAGGAACTCGGCTTCCACCACCCGCCGCTCGTCGAAGTCCTGCGTGGAGTTCACGAACCCCGCCCGCACACCGAGCGCCCGCAGCGCGTCCACCTGGTCCTGCATCAGCGCGATGAGGGGCGAGACCACGATGCCCGTACCAGGTCTGACCAGGGCCGGGATCTGGTAGCACAGCGACTTGCCGCCGCCGGTCGGCATGAGGACGACCGCGTCCCCGCCGGCGACCACATGCTCGATGACCGCTTCCTGCTCACCGCGGAAGGCCTCGTACCCGAAGACCCTGTGGAGCGTGGCCAACGCCTCGCTCTCGGATACCGCTGTCATTGCACCGATCCCGCCCGTCCCACCCATCGCCGTGTCCCCCGTCCGTCGCACCTCGACCACTGCGTCCACGATAGGGGCCCGCACCGACAGCGCCTGAGTTATCCACAGGCTCGCCTCATCACTCTGTGCGCTCACCCGAATGGTCTGCGTCACATGGAGGCCGGGTGGCCGCCGGGACATGCTGCTCGGGCGGGACAGGGGAGGCCCGCCCCTCCGTACGGCGGCGCGCCGCACACAGACGCGCGCCCCTCCTGCTTCAAGGAGCCCCCACCATGTCCTCTCGGCCCCTCAAGGCCGCCATCGCCGTGGCGATAGCCGGAGCCTTCTCACTGACCGCCGCACCCGCGCAGGCCGCCCCCGAACCCGACCCGTCCGTCTGGGTGGAGCTGGTCCCGACGTACACGGCCACCGCGAAGTACGCCTACGAACCGTTCGCCCCGAAGGGCGGCTGGGCCCGCACGAACGACTGTGTGCCCGAGATGGGCTACCACTACGTCAACCCGGCGAACATCGGCTCCCTCGATCCGTCCACCCCGGCGGCCCTGCTGTACGAGGGCGGGTCCAACACCGCCTCCCGCAAGCTGATCGCGGTGGAGTGGGTCGTCCAGGACACCGGCCAGGCCACGCCGACGCTCTTCGGCCAGACCTTCGACGAGGGCCAGCTGCCGGGTTACTTCACGCTCCACGCCTGGATCTACAAGACCAACCCCGACGGGCTCTTCGAGGGGTTCAACCCCAAGGTGAAGTGCCCCGCCACTCCGACAACCGCGACCACCGCCTCCGTCCCCGACTGGGCGACAGACCTCGACGACATCGGCGACTTCGACTGGACGACCGGCTGAGCGCACACGAAGGCCCCGGCTCCCTCGAAGGGAACCGGGGCCGCCGTACAAGCACCGCAGGTACACGTCCCGCGGGTCAGCGCACGAACACGCTCGCCTGGTTCGCCAGGTCCAGGAAGTACTGCGGTGCCACACCGAGCACCAGCGTGACCGCCACGCCGATCCCGATCGCCGCCATGGTCAGCGGCGACGGCACGGCGACGGTCGGTCCCTCGGGCCGCGGTTCGCTGAAGAACATCAGCACGATCACGCGGATGTAGAAGAACGCGGCGATCGCCGACGAGATCACACCGACCACGACCAGCGGCGCCGCACCGCCCTCCGCCGCCGCCTTGAACACGGCGAACTTCCCGGCGAACCCGGAGGTCAGCGGGATACCGGCGAAGGCCAGCAGGAACACCGCGAACACGGCCGCGACCAGCGGCGAACGCCGGCCGAGACCGGCCCACTTGGACAGGTGCGTCGCCTCGCCGCCCGCGTCGCGTACGAGCGTGACGACCGCGAACGCGCCGATCGTCACGAACGAGTACGCGCCCAGGTAGAAGAGGACGGACGAGACACCGTCCGGCGTGGTCGCGATGACACCCGCGAGGATGAAGCCCGCGTGCGCGATCGACGAGTACGCCAGCAGCCGCTTGATGTCGGTCTGGGTGATCGCGACGATCGCACCGCCGAGCATGGTGACGATCGCGACGCCCCACATGACCGGCCGCCAGTCCCAGCGCAGGCCGGGAAGGACGACGTACAGCAGCCGCAGCAGCGCGCCGAACGCGGCCACCTTCGTCGCCGCCGCCATGAACCCGGTGACCGGCGTCGGAGCGCCCTGGTAGACGTCCGGCGTCCACATGTGGAACGGGACCGCGCCGACCTTGAACAGCAGGCCCATCACGATCATCGCGGCGCCGATCAGCAGCAGCGCGTCGTTGCCCATCGTGTCCGCGAGCGCCGGGTCGACGTTCCCGATCGTGCCGTCGACGACCTGGGCGATCGTCGCGTACGACACCGAGCCGGCGTAGCCGTAGAGCAGCGCGATGCCGAACAGGGTGAACGCGGATGCGAAGGCGCCGAGCAGGAAGTACTTGACCGCGGCCTCCTGCGACATGAGCCGCTTGCGGCGGGCCAGGGCGCACATGAGGTACAGCGGCAGCGAGAAGACTTCCAGGGCGACGAACAGCGTCAGCAGGTCGTTGGCCGCCGGGAAGATCAGCATGCCGGCGACGGCGAACAGCAGCAGCGGGAACACCTCGGTGGTGGTGAACCCGGCCTTCACGGCCGCCTTCTCGCTGTCGCTGCCCGGCACGGACGCGGCCTGCGCGGCGAACGAGTCGACCCGCTTTCCGTGTTCCACCGGGTCCAGGCGCCGTTCGGCGAAGGTGAACAGGCCGACCAGGCCCGCCAGCAGGATCGTGCCCTGGAGGAAGAGCGCCGGTCCGTCGACGGCGATCGCGCCCATGGCCGCGATGCCCGCCTTGGTGGTGCCGTATCCGCGCGCGGCGAGCGCGACGACCGCGGCGAAGGCCGCGACCAGCGCTACGGCGGAGACGAACACCTGGGCGTAGTACCGCTGCTTGCGCGGTACCGCCGCCTCGATGAGCACTCCGATGATCGCCGCACCGACGACGATCAGCGTGGGTGACAATTGTCCGTATTCGATCTTCGGCGTATCGATCTTCGAGATCGGATCGGCCGCGGTTGTCCACAGGCTGTGGACGGCTGTCGCACTCACTTGGCCGCCTCCACCTCGGGCTGGGGGTCCTTCTTCTGTACGTCGGACATGGTCGCCTTGACCGCCGGGTTGACGATGTCCGTGACGGGCTTCGGGTAGACGCCCAGGAAGATCAGCAGTACGACCAGCGGCGCGACCACGACGAGTTCGCGCACCCTGAGGTCGGGCATCGCCGCGACCTCGGGTTTCACCGGGCCCGTCATCGTCCGCTGGTAGAGGACGAGGGTGTAGAGCGCGGCGAGCACGATGCCGAAGGTGGCGATGATGCCGACCACCGGATAGCTGGAGAACGTGCCGACCAGGACCAGGAACTCACTCACGAAGGGCGCGAGACCCGGCAGCGACAGCGTCGCGAGGCCGCCGATCAGGAAGGTGCCGGCGAGCACCGGGGCGACCTTCTGCACCCCGCCGTAGTCGGCGATGAGCCGCGACCCGCGCCGCGAGATCAGGAACCCGGCGACCAGCATCAACGCGGCCGTGGAAATACCGTGGTTGACCATGTAGAGCGTCGCGCCGGACTGGCCCTGGCTCGTCATCGCGAAGATGCCCATGATGATGAAGCCGAAGTGCGAGATCGACGCGTACGCCACCAGCCGCTTGATGTCCCGCTGGCCGACGGCGAGCAGCGCCCCGTAGATGATGCTGATCAGCGCCAGGACGAGGATCGCGGGCGTCGCCCACTTGCTGGCCTCCGGGAACAACTGGAGGCAGAAGCGGAGCATGGCGAAGGTGCCGACCTTGTCGACGACCGCCGTGATGAGGACGGCGACCGGGGCGGTGGCCTCCCCCATCGCGTTCGGCAGCCAGGTGTGCAGCGGCCACAGCGGCGCCTTCACCGCGAAGGCGAAGAAGAAGCCGAGGAAGAGCCAGCGTTCGGTGCTGGTCGCCATGTCGAGCGAGCCGTTGGCGCGCGCCTCGGCGATCTCCGAGAGGGAGAAGCTCCCGGCGACCACGTAGAGGCCGATCACCGCGGCCAGCATGATGAGGCCGCCGACCAGGTTGTAGAGGAGGAACTTCACGGCGGCGTACGAGCGTTGCGTGGACGCCGTCTCCTCGCCGTGCTGGTGGGCACGGTCGCCGAAGCCGCCGATGAGGAAGTACATCGGGATCAGCATGGCTTCGAAGAAGATGTAGAAGACGAAGACGTCGGTGGCCTCGAAGGAGATGATCACCATCGCCTCGACGCCCAGGATCAGGGCGAAGAAGCCCTGGGTGGGCCGCCACCTCTTGTTTCCGGTCTCCAGCGGGTCGGCGTCGTGCCAGCCCGCGAGGATGATGAACGGGATCAGCAGCGCGGTCAGCGCGACGAGCGCCACCCCGATGCCGTCCACGCCCAGCTCGTACCTGACCCCGAAGTCCTTGATCCAGGAGTGGGATTCGGTGAGCTGGTAGCGGTCGCCGTCCGGGTCGAAGCGGACCAGGACGATCGCGGCGAGCACGAGGGTCGCCAGCGAGACGAGCAGCGCGAGCCACTTGGCCGCGGTGCGCTGTGCGGCCGGTACGGCGGCCGTGGCGATCGCGCCGATCGCCGGGAGCGCCGCCGTCGCTGTCAGCAGAGGAAAGGACATCGGTATCAGACCGCCCTCATCAGCAGGGTCGCGGCGATGAGCAGTGCCGCACCGCCGAACATCGAGACCGCGTACGACCGCGCATAGCCGTTCTGGAGTTTGCGCAGCCGTCCGGAGAGGCCGCCGACCGAGGCCGCCGTGCCGTTGACGACTCCGTCGACCAGGGTGTGGTCGACGTACACCAGGGACCGCGTGAGGTGCTCGCCGCCGCGGACCAGGACGACGTGGTTGAAGTCGTCCTGGAGCAGGTCGCGCCGGGCGGCCCGGGTGAGCAGCGATCCGCGCGGGGCGACGACCGGGACCGGGCGGCGGCCGTACTGGAGGTAGGCGAAGGCGACACCGATGACCATGACGGCGACCGTGGCCGCCGTGACCGTGGCCGCGCTGATGGGCGCGTCGCCGTGGTCGTGCCCGGTGATGGGCTCCAGCCAGTGCAGGAAGCGGTCGCCGATTCCGAAGATGCCGCCCGCGAAGACCGAGCCGAAGGCCAGCACGATCATGGGGATCGTCATGGACCTGGGCGACTCGTGCGGGTGCGGTTCGTGGCCTTCGGCGTCCGGCTGCCAGCGCTTCTCGCCGAAGAACGTCATCAGCATCACGCGCGTCATGTAGTACGCCGTGATGGCCGCGCCCAGCAGGGCACAGGCGCCGAGGATCCAGCCCTCGGTGCCGCCCTTGGCGAAGGCCGCCTCGATGATCTTGTCCTTGGAGAAGAAGCCGGACAGACCCGGGAAGCCGATGATGGCGAGGTAGCCGAGGCCGAAGGTCACGAAGGTGACCGGCATGTACTTCCTGAGGCCGCCGTACTTCCTCATGTCGACCTCGTCGTTCATGCCGTGCATGACCGAACCGGCGCCGAGGAACAGCCCGGCCTTGAAGAAGCCGTGCGTCACCAGGTGCATGATCGCGAAGACGTAGCCGATGGGGCCGAGGCCCGCGGCGAGGACCATGTAGCCGATCTGCGACATGGTCGAGCCGGCCAGCGCCTTCTTGATGTCGTCCTTCGCGCAACCGACGATCGCACCGAACAGGAGCGTGACGGCACCGACGACGGTGACGACCAACTGCGCGTCCGGGGCGAGGTTGAAGATGTTGGCGGAGCGGACGATCAGGTAGACGCCCGCGGTCACCATCGTCGCGGCGTGGATGAGGGCCGAGACCGGGGTCGGGCCCTCCATCGCGTCCCCGAGCCAGGACTGGAGCGGCACCTGGGCGGACTTGCCGCAGGCGGCGAGCAGCAGCATCAGGGCGATGCCGGTGAGCGTCGCCTCGCCGGCGTCACTGACCGCGCCCGGCTCCTCGTGGGTGCCGAGGACCGGACCGAAGGCGAACGTGCCGAAGGTCGTGAACATCAGCATGATGGCGATCGACAGGCCCATGTCGCCGACGCGGTTGACCAGGAAGGCCTTCTTCGCGGCGGTCGCGGCACTGGGCTTGTGCTGCCAGAAGCCGATCAGCAGGTAGGAGGCGAGACCGACGCCCTCCCAGCCGACGTACAGCAGCAGGTAGTTGTCGGCGAGGACGAGCAGCAGCATCGCCGCGAGGAACAGGTTCAGATAGCCGAAGAAGCGGCGGCGCCGCTCGTCGTGCTCCATGTACCCCACGGAGTACAGGTGGATCAGCGAGCCGACGCCGGTGATCAGCAGCACGAACGTCATCGACAGCTGGTCGAGACGGAAGGCGACGTCCGCCTGGAAGCCCTCGACCGGGACCCAGCTGAACAGGTGGCTGGTGAGGGTCCGGTGTTCGGCGTTCTTGCCGAGCAGGTCGGCGAAGAGGACGGCGCCGATCACGAAGGAGACGGCCGCGAGGGCCGTGCCGATCCAGTGGCCGACGGCATCGAGCCGCCGACCGCCGCACAGCAGTACGGCCGCTCCGAGCAAGGGCGCCGCCACCAGCAGCGCAATCAGGTTCTCCACGATTCAGCGACCCCTCAGAGCTTCATCAGGCTGGCGTCGTCGACCGAGGCCGAGTGGCGGGAACGGAACAGGGACACGATGATCGCGAGCCCGACCACGACCTCCGCGGCGGCGACGACCATCGTGAAGAAGGCGATGATCTGGCCGTCGAGATTGCCGTGCATCCGGGAGAAGGCGACGAACGCGAGGTTGCAGGCGTTGAGCATGAGCTCGATGCACATGAACACGACGATCGCGTTGCGCCTGATCAGTACGCCGGTGGCGCCGATCGTGAACAACAGGGCCGCGAGGTAGAGGTAGTTGACCGGATTCACTTCGACGCCTCCTCGGCCCGCTTGAGCTTCGCCGGCTCGACCGCGGTGCGCTCCAGACGCTCCTCCGCGCGCTGCTCCAGCGCCTTGAGGTCGCCCAGCGCCTCCGCCGACACATCACGGATCTGGCCGCGCTCGCGCAGCGTCTTGCTGACCGTGAGCTCGGACGGGCTGCCGTCGGGCAGGAGGCCCGCGATGTCCACGGCGTTGTGCCGGGCGTACACGCCGGGCGCCGGGAGCGGGGGCACGTGCTTGCCCTCGCGCACCCGCTCCTCGGCCAGCTCACGCTGGGTCTTTGCGCGCTCGGTGCGCTCGCGGTGGGTGAGCACCATGGCGCCGACGGCGGCCGTGATCAGCAGGGCGCCGGTGATCTCGAAGGCGAAGACGTACTTGGTGAAGATGAGGACGGCGAGGCCCTCCACATTGCCGTTCGCGTTCGCCTGTGTCAGGCCGTTGAACTCCGTCAGGGAGGCGTTGCCGATGCCCGCGATCAGCAGGATGCCGAAGCCGAGCCCGCAGAGAAGGGCCAGCCAGCGCTGGCCCTTGATGGTCTCCTTCAGGGAGTCCGCGGCCGTGACGCCGACGAGCATCACCACGAACAGGAACAGCATCATGATCGCGCCGGTGTAGACGACGATCTGCACGATGCCCAGGAAGTAGGCGCCGTTGGCGAGGTAGAAGATCGCCAGGATGATCATGGTGCCGGCGAGACAGAGCGCGCTGTGCACGGCCTTCTTCATGAAGACGGTGCACAGGGCGCCCATCACGGCGACGGTGCCGAGCACCCAGAACTGGAAGGCCTCGCCGGTGGAGGTGCCCGCAGAAAGAGTGGCCGCGGCGGCGAGCTGCGCGCTCATGCCTCCACCCCCTCTTCCTCGGGCTTCTCGCCCTTGGAGACGGCGACCTGCTGGACGGTGCCGGGCGCGGCCTCGGTGACCAGCCCCCGGTAGTAGTCCTGCTCGTCGGTCCCCGGGTAGATCGCGTGCGGGGAGTCGACCATGCCGTCTTCCAGACCGGCGAGCAGCTGCTCCTTGGTGTAGATCAGGTTCGCGCGGCTGGAGTCGGCGAGCTCGAACTCGTTAGTCATCGTCAACGCGCGCGTGGGGCACGCCTCGATGCACAGGCCGCACAGGATGCAGCGGGCGTAGTTGATCTGGTAGACGCGCCCGTACCGCTCGCCCGGCGAGTAGCGCTCCTCGTCGGTGTTGTCGGCACCCTCGACATAGATGGCGTCGGCGGGACAGGCCCAGGCGCACAGTTCGCACCCGACGCACTTCTCCAGGCCGTCCGGATGGCGGTTGAGCTGGTGCCGTCCGTGAAAGCGGGGAGCGGTGGTCTTCTCCTGCTCCGGGTACTGCTCGGTCAGCCGCTTCTTGAACATGGCCTTGAAGGTCACGCCGAAGCCGGCCACAGGGTTCTGGAAGCCGGGCTTTGCCTGCCCGGTCTCCTTGGGCTCCTCAGCCATCGGACGCCTCCTTTCCATCCAGAGATCCGTCGTCACTCTGAGTATTCACCCCGCCACTGACAATCAGCTCCCGCTCCCGGTGCGAGCGGCGCCTGGGCACGGGTGGCAACTCCTGTCCGGGCAGCGGCGGTACGGGGAATCCGCCGGCCATCGGGTCGAAGCCGGCCGGTTCCTCGACGGGCCGCTCGGCCGCCTTCGACTTCTCGCGGAAGATGTCGACGACGAAGGAGAGCAGCAGCAGGGTGAGGACACCGCCGCCGACGTAGAGGGCGATGTCGGCGAAGTCGTAGTTCTCGTTGCGCAGGGTCCGCACGGTCGCGACGAGCATCAGCCAGACGACGGAGACCGGGATGAGGACCTTCCAGCCGAGCTTCATCAGCTGGTCGTAGCGGACGCGGGGCAGGGTGCCGCGCAGCCAGATGAAGAAGAACAGCAGCAGCTGGACCTTGATCACGAACCAGAGCAGCGGCCACCAGCCGTGGTTGGCGCCCTCCCAGAAGGTGCTGATGGGCCAGGGGGCCCGCCAGCCGCCGAGGAAGAGCGTGGTCGTCACGGCCGAGACCGTCACCATGTTCACGTACTCGGCGAGCATGAACAGGGCGAACTTGATCGACGAGTACTCGGTGTTGAAGCCGCCGACCAGGTCGCCCTCGGACTCCGGCATGTCGAAGGGGGCACGGTTGGTCTCGCCGACCATGGTGATGACATAGATGATGAAGGAGACCGGCAGCAGGACGATGTACCAGCGGTCCTGCTGCGCCTCGACGATCGCCGACGTCGACATCGACCCCGAGTAGAGGAAGACGGAGGCGAAGGCGGCGCCCATGGCGATCTCGTACGAGATCATCTGCGCGCAGGAGCGCAGGCCGCCGAGGAGCGGGTAGGTCGATCCGGAACTCCAGCCCGCGAGCACGATGCCGTAGATGCCGACCGAGGCGACCGCGAGGATGTAGAGCATCGCGATCGGCAGGTCGGTGAGCTGCATCGTGGTGCGCTGGCCGAAGATCGAGATCTCGTTGCCGGCCGGGCCGAAGGGGATCACCGCGATCGCCATGAAGGCCGGGATGGCCGCGACGATCGGCGCGAGGACGTAGACCACCTTGTCCGCGCGCTTGACGATGACGTCTTCCTTGAGCATCAGCTTCACGCCGTCGGCGAGCGACTGGAGCATGCCCCAGGGGCCGTGCCGGTTGGGGCCGATGCGCAGCTGCATCCAGGCGACGACCTTGCGCTCCCAGACGATGGAGAACAGCACGGTCACCATCAGGAACGCGAAGCAGAAGACGGCCTTGACGACGACGAGCCACCAGGGGTCGGTGCCGAACATCGAGAGGTCTTCCGCCGCGAGGTACGGGCTCATGCCTCCACCTCCTTGGGAGCTTCGGCGGCGAGCGTCGCCGGGCCGATGCGGACGAGGGAGCCGGGCACCACTCCGGCGTCGGAGGCGACGCCCCCGCCCGTGGAGTTCAGCGGGAGCCAGACCACGCGGTCGGGCATCTCGGTGATCTGAAGCGGGAGTTCGACGGATCCGGCGGCGCCGGACACGGCCAGTACGTCGCCGTCCTTCACGCCCGCTTCGGCGGCGGTGGCGGCCGACACGCGCGCGTGGGCCGCGTGCCGCGTCCCGGCGAGCGCCTCGTCGCCCTCCTGGAGACGGCCCTGGTCGAGCAGCAGCCGGTGCCCGGCCAGTACGGCCTCTCCGGCGGCCGGCCGCGGCAACTGGGCCCCGATCTCCAGCGGGTTGGTGGCCCGCGGCCCGTCCCAGGCACCGAGCCGGTCGATCTCGCCGCGCACGGTCCGCAGGTCGGGAAGACCCAGGTGTACGTCCATGGCGTCGGCCAGCATCTGCAGGACGCGCGCGTCGGCGGGCGCGAGGCGGCGGGTCATCTGGTCCGGCTTGAGCGCGGCCTCGAAGAAGCGCACCCTGCCCTCCCAGTTGAGGAAGGTGCCGGCCTTCTCGGCGACCGCGGCGACGGGCAGGACCACGTCCGCGTGCTCGGTGACCTCACTGGGCCGCAGCTCCAGCGAGACCAGGAAGCCCACCTCGTGAAGTGCTTCACGCGCGCGTGCCGGGTCGGGCAGGTCGGCGACCTCGACGCCCGCGACGACCAGCGCCTGGAGTTCGCCGGTGGCGGCGGCCTCGACGATCTGCGTGGTGTCCCGGCCGTAGCGGTGCGGAAGTTCGGCGACGCCCCAGGCGGCGGCGACC
Organism: Streptomyces sp. NPDC046909; assembly: GCF_040644695.1. Taxonomy (NCBI): domain Bacteria; kingdom Bacillati; phylum Actinomycetota; class Actinomycetes; order Kitasatosporales; family Streptomycetaceae; genus Streptomyces; species Streptomyces sp. NPDC046909. Next base: position 56,974 of record NZ_JBEYXC010000019.1, read on the forward strand.
TCCTCACGCGCGCGTGGGTCGGTGGCCGGACGGCCGCCCGGCAGCAGCGACGGCAGCGCGCCTGCCTCTACGGCACCGCGCTCCCCCGCGCGCCGCGGGATCCACACCAGCCGGGCGCCGGTCGCGGCCGCGGCCCGTACGGCGGCCGTCAGTCCGCCCGCCACGGCGGCCAGCCGCTCACCGACGACGATCACCGCGCCCTCGGCCCGCAGCGCCTCGGAGGCCTTCGCCCCGTCCTCCTCCAGGCCGACCCCGCCCGCGAGCGCGTCCAGCCACTCGGTCTCGGTGCCGGGAGCGGCCGGGAGCAGCGTGCCGCCGGCCTTCTCCAGACCGCGCGTCGCGTGCGTGGCCAGCGAGAACACCTTCTGCCCGTGCTTGCGCCAGGCCTTGCGCAGCCTCAGGAAGACGCCGGGCGCCTCCTCCTCGGCCTCGAACCCGACCAGCAGGACGGCGGGCGCCTTCTCCAGCGCGGTGTACGTGACGCCCGTACCGTCGAGGTCGCGGCCGCGTCCGGCGATCCGCGCGGCGAGGAAGTCGGCTTCCTCACCACTGTGCACGCGCGCGCGGAAGTCGATGTCGTTGGTGTCGAGCGCCACGCGCGCGAACTTGCTGTACGCGTAGGCGTCCTCGATGGTGAGCCGTCCGCCGGTCAGCACACCGGTGCGGCCGCGCGAGGCGAGCAGCCCCTGTGCGGCGATCTCCAGCGCCTCGGGCCAGGAGGCCGGGACGAGCTCGCCCTCGGGATTGCGGATCAGCGGCGTCTCCAGCCGGTCGCGCTGCTGCGCGTACCGGAAGCCGAAGCGCCCCTTGTCGCAGATCCACTCCTCGTTGACCTCGGGCTCGTTGGCCGCGAGGCGCCGCATGACCTTGCCGCGCCGGTGGTCGGTGCGGGTGGCGCAGCCGCCGGAGCAGTGCTCGCACACGCTCGGGGAGGACACCAGGTCGAAGGGGCGGGAGCGGAATCGGTACGCCGCCGAGGTGAGCGCGCCGACCGGGCAGATCTGGATGGTGTTGCCGGAGAAGTACGACTCGAAGGGGTCGCCCTCACCGGTGCCGACCTGCTGGAGCGCGCCCCGCTCGACCAGTTCGATCATGGGGTCGCCCGCGACCTGGTTGGAGAAGCGGGTGCAGCGGGCGCACAGCACGCACCGCTCGCGGTCGAGCAGCACCTGCGTGGAGATCGGCACGGGCTTCTCGTACGTCCGCTTCTTTCCTTCGAAGCGAGACTCGGCCTGACCGTGGGACATGGCCTGGTTCTGCAGGGGGCACTCGCCGCCCTTGTCGCAGACCGGGCAGTCCAGCGGGTGGTTGATGAGGAGGAGCTCCATCACACCGTGCTGGGCCTTCTCGGCGACCGGCGAGGTGAGGTGGGTCTTCACCACCATTCCGTCGGTGCAGGTGATGGTGCAGGACGCCATCGGCTTGCGCTGGCCCTCGACCTCGACGATGCACTGCCGGCAGGCGCCGGCCGGGTCGAGGAGGGGGTGGTCGCAGAAGCGGGGGATCTCGATGCCGAGTTGCTCGGCGGCGCGGATGACCAGAGTGCCCTTGGGCACGCTGATCTCGGCGCCGTCGATGGTCAGCGAGACGAGATCTTCCGGCGGGACCGCCGCCTCTCCCCCACCGGAGGGAGCGTTGGTGGTCACGGTCATGCGTTCACCTCCGTGCGGGAGTCGGCCCAGACCGTCGACTTGGCCGGGTCGAAGGGGCAGCCGCGGCCCGTGATGTGCTGCTCGTACTCCTCGCGGAAGTACTTGAGCGAGGAGAAGATCGGCGAGGCGGCGCCGTCGCCGAGGGCGCAGAAGGACTTGCCGTTGATGTTGTCGGCGATGTCGTTGAGCTTGTCGAGGTCGGACATGACGCCCTTGCCGGCCTCGATGTCTCGCAGCAACTGCACGAGCCAGTACGTGCCTTCGCGGCAGGGTGTGCACTTGCCGCAGGACTCGTGGGCGTAGAACTCGGTCCAGCGGGTGACGGCGCGGACGACGCAGGTCGTCTCGTCGAAGCACTGGAGTGCCTTGGTGCCGAGCATGGAACCGGCGGCACCCACTCCCTCGTAATCAAGGGGGACGTCGAGGTGCTCGTCGGTGAACATCGGCGTCGAAGAGCCGCCCGGCGTCCAGAACTTGAGCCGGTGGCCCGGCCGCATCCCGCCGCTCATTTCGAGGAGCTGGCGGAGGGTGATGCCGAGCGGGGCCTCGTACTGGCCGGGGCTGGCGACATGGCCGCTGAGCGAGTAGAGCGTGAAGCCCGGGGACTTCTCGCTGCCCATCGACCTGAACCAGTCTTTTCCTTTTTGGAGGATCGCGGGAACTGACGCGATCGACTCGACGTTGTTCACCACAGTCGGGCACGCATAGAGGCCCGCGACGGCAGGGAAAGGGGGACGGAGCCGCGGTTGACCCCGGCGGCCTTCGAGCGAGTCGAGCAGTGCGGTCTCCTCACCGCAGATGTACGCGCCTGCGCCCGCGTGCACGGTGAGTTCCAGGTTGAGACCGCTGCCCAGGATGTTCTCGCCGAGGTAGCCCGCCTCATAAGCCTCGCGCACGGCCTCGTGCAGCCGCCGCAGTACTGGGACGACTTCACCCCGCAGATAGATGAAGGCATGCGACGACCTGATGGCATAACACGCGATGACAATGCCCTCGATGAGGCTATGCGGGTTCGCGAACAGGAGCGGGATGTCCTTACAGGTTCCCGGCTCCGATTCGTCGGCGTTGACAACTAGATAGTGCGGCTTTCCATCACCCTGGGGAATGAACTGCCATTTCATTCCCGTAGGGAATCCCGCGCCGCCGCGGCCGCGCAGACCGGAGTCCTTGACGTACGCGATCAGGTCGTCCGGCGACATGGCGAGCGCCTTGCGGAGCCCCTCGTATCCTTCGTGCCTTTTGTAGACGTCCAGAGACCAGGACTTGTCCTCGTCCCAGAAGGCCGACAGCACGGGTGCGAGCAGCTTCTCGGGGCTGTTGTTCTTGAGTTCGGGTGCCAAGGTCATCACTCCCCCTCCTCGGCGGCGGGCCCGGCCGGGTGGGCTGGGTCGGAGGCCGATGTGTCCTGTGGCGCATCGTGTGAGCTCAGGTGCTCGGTCGGCGACGGCTCGTGCACGGCCCTGTCCTGGGGCGCCCGGTCCTGCGGTGCCCTGTCCTGCGGTGCCCTGTCCTGCGGCTCGTCGTGCGGACCGCCGTCGCGCGGATGGACCACACGCGCGGGTGCGGCCTCTCCTCTGGCCAGGCGGAGGCCCACCAGCGACGCGGGTCCCGCCCCGCCGCTTGCCTCGACGGCCCCTGGCCGCTCGTCGGGGAAGCCGGCGAGGATCCGCGCGGTCTCCTTGAAGGTGCACAGCGGCGCCCCGCGCGTGGGCTCGACCGGTCGTCCCGCGCGCAGGTCGTCGACGAGGCGCTTGGCGCTGCCCGGGGTCTGGTTGTCGAAGAACTCCCAGTTGACCATCACGACGGGCGCGAAGTCGCAGGCCGCGTTGCACTCGATGTGCTCCAGGGTGACCTTGCCGTCGTCGGTGGTCTCGCCGTTGCCGACGCCGAGGTGCTCCTGGAGCTCCTCGAAGATCGCGTCGCCGCCCATCACCGCGCAGAGCGTGTTGGTGCAGACGCCCACCTGGTAGTCACCGCTCGGCTTGCGCCGGTACATGGTGTAGAAGGTGGCGACCGCGGTGACCTCGGCCGTGGTCAGGCCGAGCACCTCCGCGCAGAACCGCATCCCGGTGCGCGTGACATGGCCCTCCTCCGACTGCACGAGATGCAGCAACGGAAGGAGCGCGGAGCGGGAGTCGGGGTAGCGGGCGATGACCTCGCGCGCGTCCGCCTCGAGGCGGGCCCTGACGTCGTCCGGGTAGGCGGGCACGGGCAGTTCGGGCATGCCCAGGCTGACGCCCCGCTCGGAAGAAGAGGTGGTCACCGGTCGACGCCTCCCATCACGGGGTCGATGGACGCGACGGCGACGATGACGTCGGCGACCTGGCCGCCCTCGCACATCGCCGCCATGGCCTGAAGGTTGGTGAAGGACGGGTCGCGGAAGTGGACCCGGAAGGGGCGGGTGCCGCCGTCGGACACCGCGTGCACCCCGAGTTCGCCCTTGGGCGACTCGACGGCCGCGTACGCCTGTCCCGGCGGGACGCGGAAGCCCTCGGTGACCAGCTTGAAGTGGTGGATCAGGGCCTCCATGGAGGTGCCCATGATCTTCTTGATGTGGTCGAGGGAGTTGCCGAGCCCGTCCGGTCCCAGGGCGAGCTGGGCGGGCCAGGCGATCTTCTTGTCGGCGACCATGACCGGGCCGGGCTGGAGCCGGTCCAGGCACTGCTCGACGATGCGCAGCGACTGGCGCATCTCTTCCAGGCGGATCAGGAACCGCCCGTAGGAGTCGCAGGTGTCGGCGGTCGGGACCTCGAAGTCGTAGGTCTCGTAACCGGAGTACGGCTGCGTCTTGCGCAGGTCGTGCGGGAGGCCGGTGGAGCGCAGGATCGGGCCGGTGGCGCCGAGGGCCATGCAGCCGGCCAGGTCGAGATAGCCGACGTCCTGCATACGGGCCTTGAAGATGGGGTTCCCGGTGGCGAGCTTGTCGTACTCCGGGAGGTTCTTCTTCATCTTCTTCACGAACTCGCGGATGTGGTCCACCGCGCCGGGCGGCAGGTCCTGGGCGAGTCCGCCGGGGCGGATGTACGCGTGATTCATCCGCAGGCCCGTGATGAGCTCGTAGATGTCGAGAATCATTTCACGATCACGGAATCCGTAGATCATGATCGTGGTGGCGCCGAGTTCCATGCCGCCGGTGGCGATGCACACCAGGTGCGAGGAGAGCCGGTTCAGCTCCATCAGGAGCACCCGGATGATCTTGGCGCGCTCTGTGATCTGGTCCTCGATACCGAGGAGCTTCTCGACGGCGAGACAGTAGGCGGTCTCGTTGAAGAAGGACGTCAGGTAGTCCATGCGCGTCACGAACGTGGTGCCCTGCGTCCACGTGCGGAACTCGAGGTTCTTCTCGATGCCGGTGTGCAGGTAGCCGATGCCGCAGCGGGCCTCGGTGACCGTCTCGCCGTCGATCTCCAGGATCAGGCGGAGCACTCCGTGGGTGGACGGGTGCTGGGGGCCCATGTTGAGGACGATGCGCTCGTCGTCGGCGCGGGCGGCGGCCTGGACGACCTCGTCCCAGTCGCCACCGGTGACCGTGTAGACGGTGCCCTCGGTGGTCTCCCGCGCCGAAGCGGCGGCCGATGCGGATGCGTGCGATGTGCTCACGAGTACGACCTCCGCTGGTCCGGAGCCGGGATCTGGGCGCCCTTGTACTCGACGGGGATGCCGCCGAGGGGGTAGTCCTTGCGCTGCGGGTGGCCCTGCCAGTCGTCCGGCATCATGATCCGGGTCAGGGCCGGGTGACCGTCGAAGACGATCCCGAAGAAGTCGTAGGTCTCGCGCTCGTGCCAGTCGTTGGTCGGGTACACCGAGACCAGGGACGGGATCTTCGGATCCGTGTCCGGGGCGCTGACCTCCAGGCGGATCAGCCGGTTGTGGGTGATCGAGCGCAGGTGGTAGACGGCGTGCAGCTCGCGGCCCTTGTCGTGGAGGTAGTGGACCCCGCTGACGCCGGTGCAGAGCTCGAAGCGCAGGGCCGGGTCGTCGCGCAGGGTCTGCGCGACGCGCAGCAGGTGCTCGCGCTCGATGTGGAAGGTGAGTTCACCGCGGTCGACGACCGTCTTCTCGATCGCGTTGCCGGGGAGCAGTCCCTGCTCCTCCAGCGCGCCCTCCAGCTCGTCGGCGACCTCGTCGAACCAGCCGCCGTAGGGGCGGGTGGCAGCCCCCGGGAGCCGGACCGAGCGGACCAGGCCGCCGTAGCCGGAGGTGTCGCCGCCGTTGGCGGCGCCGAACATGCCGCGCTGGACGCGGATCTCCTCGCCGCCCTGGCCGCGCTGGCCGGGGAGGTTGGAGGCGCTGAGGTCCTTCTCGGGGTTCACCCCGTTCGGTCCCGCGCCTGTGGTGCCGTTGGCGTCGCTCACCGCAGCAGCCCCTTCATCTCGATCGTGGGCAGGGCCTTGAGCGCCGCTTCCTCCGCCTCGCGGGCCGCCTCCTCGGCGTTCACGCCGAGCTTGGAGGTCTGGATCTTCTGGTGGAGCTTGAGGATGGCGTCCATCAGCATCTCGGGCCGCGGCGGGCAGCCGGGGAGATAGATGTCGACGGGGACGATGTGGTCGACGCCCTGGACGATCGCGTAGTTGTTGAACATGCCGCCCGAGGAGGCGCAGACCCCCATGGAGATGACCCACTTGGGGTTCGGCATCTGGTCGTAGACCTGCCGCAGGACCGGCGCCATCTTCTGGCTGACCCGGCCGGCGACGATCATGAGGTCGGCCTGGCGGGGTGAGCCGCGGAAGACCTCCATGCCGAAGCGGGCCAGGTCGTAACGTCCGGCGCCGGTCGTCATCATCTCGATGGCGCAGCAGGCCAGCCCGAAGGTGGCCGGGAAGACGGACGCCTTGCGTACCCAGCCCGCGGCCTGCTCGACGGTGGTCAGCAGGAAACCGCTCGGCAGCTTTTCTTCGAGTCCCATGAGTTAAAGGCCCCTCAGTCCCATTCCAGGCCGCCGCGCCGCCATACGTACGCGTACGCGACGAAGACGGTGAGCACGAAGAGCAGCATCTCCACGAGCCCGAAAACACCCAGGGCGTCGAAGGTGACGGCCCAGGGGTAGAGGAAGACGATCTCGATGTCGAAGACGATGAAGAGCATCGCCGTCAGGTAGTACTTGATGGGGAAGCGCCCGCCGCCGGCCGGCGTGGGGGTCGGCTCGATCCCGCACTCGTAGGCCTCGAGCTTGGCCCGGTTGTACCGCTTCGGACCGATCAGCGTGGCCATGACCACGGAGAAGATCGCAAAGCCTGCCCCGAGGGCTCCCAGTACGAGGATGGGCGCATACGCGTTCACCGCTCCTCGCTCCTCTCAGTCGGCACTGACTGCTGGCGATGGCGTCGGGTTCACTTCCGTCTCACCTGTCCCGCAAGTCCCGCCCGTCCCGGCGAAGATCGCGAACATGTGAAGCAGGTCACAAGCCCAACTGACCCGCATCTTATGCCCGCCGGTCTGTGATCTGCGACACGGGGTATTGCACAAGCTTTGTGATCTCCACCACCTGACGAAGGATCATGAAGTCGGATGAGCGGTGATCTTCGCACGTGAAGCGTCCGAGCGATCACGAGACGTGACATTTTGGCTCGTCGGCGCAGTTGAGAGGGGGCGTCTCAATATCAAGAGAGTTCCCTTGCATGCAAATTGGTGCTGGACGGGGCCGCTTGATAGTGCGCGGCGTTCACACGTCGGCGGGAGTCGCGCGGCGCGATGTGGACGCGTGCACGCGTTCACGAGCGGGTGAGTCGGGGGGTGCGCGCGTGACGCAGCCGCCGCTGTAACCGTTGCGTGACCTCTGCCACATCGATGAGAGACCTCTGAGAGCGGGGGTTGGCCACCTGTCCCAACCGGTGGTAGGTGCGGGGCAATTCGGACGTAACCGCGAAAGTGCGTGATCACGGCCGTGATGGGCCGCGTCCGCAATGTCCGTTACGGCGTCAATAAAGAGTGACGGAATGCGGAATTGGGGCGCCGATTGAACAACTGTGGCGCAGGACACGTTTCTTGAAGGTATGGAGGAGCCCCTGATACCGGTTGTTCTCATGTCCCACACCGCTCACATACGCAGCCACCGGAAACCCCGCCGCAGCGCGACGACTTCGATCGCCGTGCGTGCCGGAGTCGCCGGTGGCGTCCTCAGCATGGCGGCGGCGGGCGCGTCGGCCTCGGCGAGCGCCGCCGAGACCACGCAGACCCTCGAACTGCCCACCCTCACCGCCGACCTGGCCGCCCAGGTCGCCCAGTCCGCGGACGCCACACAGCAGGCGGCCGCGAACTACGAGCTCCAGGCCGAGCGTGACGCGGCAGCCGCCGCGGCCGCCAAGGAGGCCAAGAAGGACCTCGCTGAGGCGAAGAAGAAGGCCGAGGCCAAGAAGAAGGCCGAGGAGGCCCGCAAGGCCGCCGCTGAGGCCGCCGCCTCGCGTTCCTCGGAGCGGACCACCCTCTCCGCCACCACGACCGCCTCCGCGCCCGCCAGCGGCAGCGTCGCGACGGTCATCGCCTTCCTCAAGGCGCAGGTCGGCGACGCCTACGTCATGGGCGGCACCGGACCCAACGCGTGGGACTGCTCCGGTCTGGTGCAGGCCGCGTTCAAGCAGGTCGGCGTCGACCTGCCGCGCGTCTCGCAGGACCAGTCGACGGCCGGTACGCCGGTCTCGCTCTCCAACCTCCAGGTCGGCGACATCCTGTACTGGGGTTCCGCCGGCTCCGCCTACCACGTGGGCGTCTACATCGGTAACGGCCAGTACCTGGACGCGGCCAACCCGTCCAAGGGCGTCGTCATCCAGGACCTGTCCGGTTACCCGGCGACGGGCGCGGTGCGCGTACTCTGACGAGGACGCATAAAACGCGCATTCGCGTATAGAACGTCGGAAGGGCCGCAGCCGCTCGGGGGCAGCGGCCCTTCCGCCCGTCCGGCCTTGCGCCGGCCCTGACGGCTATCCGAGATCGAAGGTGTTCGGCAGTCCCAGCCGGTGGCGCACCTCGTCGATCCGTTTCAGCGGCTCCATCTCCGGCGGCCGGAACAGCTCCCACACCTCACACCGCTCGGCGTCCGAATGGTCCGCGTCCAGCAGGGCGTTGACGGCCAGCCGCGCGGACTCGTTGGCGCCCTCCATGGTCGCCAGGTCGACGTCGGTACGGACGTAGTCGCCCGCGAGGAAGAAGTTCGGCACCTTCGTGCGGGCCGTGGGGCGGTTGTAGAGCGTGCCCGTGGGATGGATGAGGAGCTGTTCGCGGTTCCGCGGGTCCGGGCCGCCTACGCCCGTCACCGCCGGGTCCATGAACCAGCCGAGCCGGTCGTCGTCGACGAGGGTCGTCTTGCCGGAGTCGTTGAGGCCGTCCTTCAGCTGGGCCCAGAGCTCGGCGACGATCTCGTCCTTCGTGCACTCCTTGGCCGTCTTCCCGTACAGGATGCCGGGCTTGTCCCATTCCGAGATGATCGCGGAGAGGCAGTCGCGGGCCTGGCCGTCGCCGTAGTCGCGCGGGAAGTCCCGGCCGTCCCAGAACTGGGCCTGGCCGACCGCCGTCACCGACCAGGGCGAGTCGAGGCAGTTGACGTGTCCGTGGACGACTGGGGTGGGCGTGCGGAGGTAGAACATCACGCCGGTCATCCAGTCCGTCCGCAGCGCGTCGCAGCGGGCGAGCTGCGGATCCGCCGCGCGCAGGGCCGAACCCCACGTCACGCGCGCGTGCTCGACGGGGAGCGCGGAGACGTAGTGGTCGGCGGTGACGGTACGTTCGTCGCCGCCGTCGCGGGCCGAGACGCGGACGCCGGTCACCCGGCCGCCGTCGTACAGGACCTCGTGGACCTGGGTGCCGAGCGCGAACTCCACGCCCAGGGAGCGCAGATGGGCCTCCCAGGGATCGATCCAGGCCTCGCTGGTGGGGGCGTTGAGCACACGGTCGACATCGGAGTCGGGGCCGTCCAGGCCGCGGCCCAGGAGACCCCACAGGATCAGGGCCTCGATGATCACGCGCCCCACCGTCCTGGTGGACGCGACCTCCGCGCGCGTGGCGACGAGGTTGCGGGTCTGGCCGATGCCCAGCACGGTCCGGTACTCCGCGCTCATCTCCCCGGCGCGGATGAAGTCCCACCAGGAGGTCTTCTCCCACTGGTCCTCCCGGCGGGCGTCGCAGCTGGTCAGATGGACCAGGACCCGGTCGGCGAAGTAGGCGGCCTCGTGGGCGGGGAGGTTGGTGGCGAGGTCCAGGACGGAGAGGATCTGGTCGCGGATCCAGAGCGGGGTGAGGTCGCCGGGCGCCGGCGGGGTGGTGGCGCGGCGCAACGGGAAGTGCAGGTCGGGGCGTCCGTCCGAGCGGGCGAACAACTCCTCGGTCGCGTTGCGGAGGTTGTCGCGGACGCCGCCCGCGTTGCCGGGGACGGGGATGCGGCGCATGGTGTCCGGCAGGTTCCGGTAGAAGCCGGGGAAGAACCGGAAGCCGTGTTCGGCGGGGAGGTCCGCGCGGCCGCCGGCCGCGGTGCCGGGGACGGGCATCGAGCGGGCCTTGCCGCCGAGGACGTCGTAGTACTCGAGGACGGTGACGGCGTAGCCGCGTTCGGCGAGTTCATGGGCGGCGCTGAGACCGGAGACGCCACCGCCGAGGACGACGACCCGCTTGCCGCCGGGAGAGGCGTGCGCGCTCCCGGCGGGCCATAACGCGAGCGCGCCGGCACCGGCCAGTGCCGCGCTCCCCGTACCGGCCAGGAACCGTCTGCGGGTGTGGCCCCGGTGCTGCTCTGTGTGTTCTGTTGTCATGGGCAACGGAGGGTAGGGAGCGGCCGCGGAGGCCGGAAGCCCGATGACCCACCGCCCACAGCATCCACACACCGAGGAGAAACGCACTCATGCCCAGCGTCTTCGTACAAGGCAGGCCCGTTGACTCGTATCCGCCGCTCGCGCCCGACGCCCGGCGCGGAAAGGTACGGCGGATCACGGAGGTCGGCGAGGAGGTCCTGCACAAGCCGTGCCGTGACGTGACCGAGTTCGGGCCCGATCTCGCCGCGCTCATCGACGACATGTTCCTGACGATGTACATCGCGGACGGGGCCGGACTCGCGGCGAACCAAGTCGGCGTCGATCTGCGGCTGTTCGTGTACGACTGCCTGGACGACGACGGGGTCCGGCACGTCGGGCACATCGTCAACCCGGTCCTCGACGCCCTCGACCCCGCCGGTCGCAGGCTGCTCGACGACAGCGAAGGGTGTCTGTCAGTGCCGGGTGCCATCATGGACGTACCGCGCCCGGACCGGGCCGTCGTGCGCGGGTACGACAAGGACGGGGCGCCGCTCGTCATCGAGGGCACGGGGTACTTCGCCCGCTGCCTGGAGCACGAGACCGACCACTGCGGCGGGCACGTCTACCTGGACCGGCTCTCCAGGCGGGACCGCAAGGCGGCGCTGCGGCAGGTGGCGGACCGGCGGGACGAGGTGTTCGCGCGCCGGACCGCCAACATCGAGGCCCTGAGCAGTTAGCAGCCCTGAGCCGCTGGTCACGCCTTCGGCGCGACCTTGCTCAGCCCGTTGATGATCCGGTCCATCGCGTCGCCGCCCGTCGGGTCGGTCAGGTTCGCGAGCATCTTCAGGGTGAACTTCATGAGCAGGGGGTGGGTGAGGCCGCGCTGGGTCGCGATCTTCATGACCTTCGGGTTGCCGATGAGCTTCACGAAGGCGCGGCCCAGCGTGTAGTAGCCGCCGTAGGTGTCCTTGAGGACCTGCGGATAGCGCTGGAGCGCGATCTCACGCTGGGCCGGCGTGGCCCGCGCGTGGGCCTGGACGATGACGTCGGCGGCGATCTGGCCGGACTCCATGGCGTAGGCGATGCCCTCGCCGTTGAAGGGGTTCACCATGCCGCCGGCGTCGCCGACGAGGAGGAGGCCCTTGGTGTAGTGGGGCTGGCGGTTGAAGGCCATGGGGAGGGCGGCGCCGCGGATCGGGCCCGTCATGTTCTCCGGGGTGTAGCCCCACTCCTCCGGCATCGAGGCGCACCAGGCCTTCAGCACCTCGCGCCAGTCGAGCTCCTTGAAGGAGTCGGAGGTGTTGAGGACACCCAGGCCGACGTTCGACGTGCCGTCGCCCATGCCGAAGATCCAGCCGTAGCCGGGCAGGAGACGGGGCTCGGGGCCGCGGCGGTCCCACAGCTCCAGCCAGGACTCCAGGTAGTCGTCCTCGTGGCGCGGCGACTCGAAGTACGTCCGGACGGCCACGCCCATCGGGCGGTCCTCGCGGCGGTGCAGGCCCATCGCCAGGGAGAGGCGGGTGGAGTTGCCGTCGGCGGCGACCACGAGGGGCGCGTGGAAGGTGACCTCGCGCTTCTCGTCCCCCAGCTTGGCGTGCACGCCGGTGATCCGGCCCGTGCGGTCGTCGACGATCGGGGCACCGACGTTGCAGCGCTCGTACAGCCGGGCCCCGGCCTTCTGGGCCTGGCGGGCGAGCTGCTCGTCGAAGTCGTCACGTTTGCGGACGAGGCCGTAGTCCGGGTAGGAGGCGAGTTCCGGCCAGTCCAGCTGGAGCCGGACGCCGCCGCCGATGATGCGCAGGCCCTTGTTGCGGAGCCAGCCGGCCTCCTCGGAGATGTCGATGCCCATGGACACCAGCTGCTTGGTGGCACGCGGCGTCAGGCCGTCGCCGCACACCTTCTCGCGCGGGAACGCCGTCTTCTCCAGGAGAAGCACGTCGAGTCCGGCCTTGGCGAGGTGGTACGCGGTCGTGGAGCCCGCTGGCCCCGCGCCGACCACGATCACATCGGCGGTGTTTTCGGAGAGGGGCTCGGTCACGGCGGGATCTCCCCAAGTTCGAAATCTGCGTGCCGACCGGCACTGGACATGGGCAGTCTATTCAGCACGATTGATCACCCGGCTGAAGGGCTGCCCCGTGAACCGAGCTCTCCCCGTAGTACGGCTGCGTGTCCCCACCGATGAGGACGCCGTCGCCTGGCACCGGGTCTTCGACGACCCGGCCGTCATGGAGTTCCACGGCGGCAGGTCCGCCGAGCTGTACGTCTACGAGGAACTCACCGCCCGCCAGCGCCGGCACGACGCCGAGCTCGGGTTCTGTCTGTGGACCATGGTCGACGACACCGGCCGGGTCATCGGGTTCACCGGCGCCCAGCCGTGGCCGCAGGACTGGGGACCGAAGGGCGAGATCGAGATCGGCTGGCGGCTCGGGCGCGCGTACTGGGGCAAGGGGTACGCCACCGCGGCCGCGCAGATGACGCTGGAACGGCTCCGCGCGGCGGGCGTGGAGAAGGTCGTGGCGATGGTCAGACCCGGCAATGAGCGGTCGGTCGCGGTCACCCGGAAGCTGGGCATGGAGCTGGCGGAGACCTTCCCGCATCCGCGGTTCCAGGAGGACGCGCTGTGCTTCCGCCTCGATCTGTGACGCAACCCTGATCCGTAGCCGAACCTTGATCCGTAGCCCCACCTTGATCCGTGACACAGAGTGATAATCGGCTACAAATAAACACTCAGCGCTTCCAGGTAGCACCCCTGGGCGGTTACCCTGCCAGTACCGCTGGGGGTGACATCTGTGCGAATAACACCCAAAACGCCTGAAGTGCGCGTGCCACGGCTCGTCGGGCTGATGGCCGTGGACGCGCGCGAGACGGCCAAGGCGCAGGGCCTGTTCCTCAACGCGCCGGACCGGCAGGACTTCCACCTCACCGTCGTCGACTACGTGGTACGCCAGTACCCGCAGCCCGGTGCCGAGGTGCCGCGGGAGTCGATGGTCTACGTGTGGTTCGACTTCGGTCCGGGTGAAGGCGGCGGAGGCATGCGTGAGCCGCGCGTGCCGAAGCCGTCGGGCGGCGGGTTGCAGCGTGAGCTGGACGAACCCGGTGACCCCTGCACGGTCGGGATCGGCCCGCCCTGAGCCCCCGGGCTCCGAGCCCTCAGACCGCCTTGAAGCCCCGGTGCAGGGCCACGACCCCGCCCGTGAGGTTCCGCCACGCCACCTTCGACCAGCCGGCCTTCTGCAGGTGCTCCGCCAGCGCGGGCTGGTCCGGCCAGGCGCGGATGGACTCGGCGAGGTAGACGTACGCCTCGGGGTTGGAGGAGACCGCGCGGGCGACCGTCGGCAGGGCGCGCATCAGGTACTCGGTGTAGACGGTGCGGAAGGGCGCCCAGGTCGGGTGCGAGAACTCGCAGATCACGACCCGGCCGCCGGGCTTGGTCACCCGGTACATCTCGCGCAGTCCGGCGTCGAAGTCCTGGACGTTGCGCAACCCGAAGGAGATCGTGACGGCGTCGAAGGTGTCGTCCTTGAACGGCAGCTTCGTCGCGTCGCCCGCCGTCAGCGGCAGCCACGGGTGGTTCTTCTTGCCGACCTTGAGCATGCCGAGCGAGAAGTCGCAGGGGACGACGTACGCACCGGTCTGCGCGAAGGGCAGGGACGAGGTGGCCGTACCCGCCGCCAGGTCCAGGATCTTCTGCGCGGGCCGGGCGTCGACCGCCTTAGCGACCTCCTTGCGCCACACCCGGTCCTGGCCGAGCGACAGCACGTCGTTCGTCAGGTCGTACCGTTCCGCCACGTCGTCGAACATCGAGGCGACTTCGTGCGGCTGCTTGTTCAGGGAAGCGCGGGTCACCTCGCCATTCTTGCAGCACGCCCCCCGAAGGCCCGGCCAGGGCCCGCCCAGGGTTCGCCCAGGGCCCGCTCAGGGGAGCAGCTTCGGTTTCTTCTTCGCCGCCACGTCCTCCACCCATCCGCACGCCAGCACGAACACCGCGATCAGCACCCAGCCCCAGCCGAACATGAACCACTGGCTCTCCAGCGGCAGGTACGTCTCGAAGGCCGGCACCTTCCAGAACTGGTCGATCAGCGGCACGGCCAGGATCAGCGCGATCTCGTGCCAGAGGTAGATCGTCACCGCGCGCGCGTTGAAGACCGTCACCACCCGGTCGAGCCGCTTGAAACGGGTCAGCCACGCGAAGTCGATCCCGAAGTGCGCCTTGGCCCAGAACAGGATCATCACGAACCCCGCCGACCAGAAGGCCTGCGCGAGCGGGATCTCGTCGAGGTCGTACGTGCCGACCTCGCCCTGGTGCGAGAACGCGTACCAGCCGCCGTACGCCATCGCGGCCAGCGACAGGATCGCGACCAGCGCCGGCTTCAGCCGCTCCAGCACCCCGTCCCGGTGTGCGAAGCCGAGGATCCAGCAGAAGAGGTACGTCGAGAAGTCCCACATCTCGTTGCCGAGCCGCCCCTCGGGGCCGGACCACACGAAGTTGAGGACCAGGATCGGAGCGAGGGACAGGATCAGCACCGGGATCCGGGCGAGCCGGAACACCTTCAGCAGCAGCGGGGACAGCAGCACGAACCAGAGGTACGTCCGCAGGTACCAGAGGATCTCCCAGGCCTGGACGCCCCATTTGTTGCCCGGTGGATCACCGAACGGGACGATCCAGAAGACGATGTTGTAGTGCGTCGGCATCCAGCCGTGGATCAGCATCGCGAGCACCACGAAGAAGCCCCAGAACCAGAACGGGGGCAGCAGGCGCCGCAGACGGCTCTTCACCACCTTGAACGCCGGCCGCTCCAGGGACTTCGCCATCAGCGTGCCCGCGAGGCCGAACATGATCCCCATGGACGGGAAGACCATGCCGCACCAGGCCCACCCGAAGGTGTGGTACGTGACGACGCGGATCAGCGCGACGGCCCGCAGGGTGTCGAAGTAGCGGTCGCGGCCGGCGGGTTTGGGCGGCGGCTTCTCCTCCGCCACCTCCTCCACGTCCGGCTTCTCCCCTGCGACCGCTACTTCGGGCTCGGGGGCGGGCTCGGGTTCCGGCTCGACCGGCGGCAGCGGAGCGGTCTGCTCCACCGCCACCGGTTGCCCGTGATCCACGTACTGCTGCTGCGGGTAAGGCTGTTGGGGGTACGGCTGCTGCACATACTGCGGCTGCTGATAGCCGCTGTAGTCGTAACCCTGCTGGTAACCGGACTGGTACCCCTGCTGCGGATAGCCCTGTTGCGGATACCCCTGCTGCTGCTCCCAGCTCATCTCAGCTCGCCCCCGCCGGAGTTCCGACCTCGCCGGTCCGCTTGAGCTTCTGCCACCTGAGACGGCCACCCGTGAGGGCCGTGATGCAGGAGTGGATGAGGACGAGGTACATCATCTGGCGGTAGGCCAGTTGCTGGAGCGGCATCATCAGGAGATAGCGGTACTTCTCCTTGTCCAGCCTGAACGCGTACGCGGCGCAGACCAGTTGGATGCCCAGGACCGCGAGCCACGCGTACAGCGCCGCCTGGAAGTCGATGAAGATCATCGAGTACGCGGTGAAGACGTCGATCAGCGGGGCGAAGACCGGCGTGATGATCTGGAAGATCACCACCAGCGGCATCCCGACCCGGCCGAAGCGGCCCGAAGGACCCTTGTCCGTCAGGGACTTGCGGTGCTTCCACAGCGCCTGCATGGTGCCGTACGACCAGCGGTAGCGCTGGGACCACAGCTGCTTGAGCGAACCGGGCGCCTCCGTCCAGGCCTTGGCGTGCTCCTGGTAGACGACCCGCCAGCCCGCGCGGTGCATGGCGATGGTGATGTCGGTGTCCTCGGCGAGGGTGTCCTCGCTCATGCCGCCGACCTGGAGGACCGCGTCCCGGCGGAACGCGCCGATCGCGCCCGGGATCGTCGGCATGCAGCGCAGCAGGTCGTACATGCGGCGGTCGAGGTTGAAGCCCATCACGTACTCGATGTGCTGCCAGGCTCCGATGACCGTGTTGCGGTTGCCGACCTTGGCGTTGCCGGCGACCGCGCCGACCTCGGGGTCGGCGAAGGGCTGCACCAGCTGGTGGACGGCGTCCGGCTCGAAGACGGTGTCGCCGTCCATCATGATGACGATGTCGTAACTGGCGTTGCGGACACCGTTGTTGAGGGCGGCGGGCTTGCCCGCGTTCTCCTGCCGGATGACCCTGACGTTCGTCATGCCGAGTTCGTAGGCGGCTTGGCGCGAGATCTCCGACGTGCCGTCCGTCGACCCGTCGTCGACGACGATGATCTCGATCGGATGGGTGCTCTGCGCCAGCGACTTCAGCGTGTTGGCGATGCACTCCTTCTCGTTGTACGCCGGGACGATCACGCTCACCGGGCCGGTGACGGTCGGTCCCCAGCTGAAGCGGCGTTTGTTGCGCTGTCTGTAGTGGCGGCGGGCGAGGATCAGCATCATCCCGAACCGGCCCATGACGGCGACGCCGACGACCATCAGCCCGACCGACAGGGCGGGTACGGCGTACTCGGCGACGGCGACGGCGGCGAGCAGGGCCTTGCCCTCGTAGAGGGTCGCGCCGGTGGCCTCGCGGTGGGCGGCCTGGAGGTTGGAGGCGCCGTTCGGGGCCTGACCGGCGGCGGCTCCACCGGGCTGCTGGCCACCGACTTGGGCGTTCCCCGCCTGCGCGTTTCCGGCCTGCGCGTTTCCGGCCTGGGCGTTGCCCGACTGCTCCTTCTCGATGACCCCGCTGATGGTGGTGAAGGTGTACCCCTTCGCCTTCATCTTCTCGATGTACTGGGGCAGCGCCTTCATCGTCTGGTCGCGGTCGCCGCCGGCGTCGTGGAAGAGGACGGACGCGCCCTCGCCGTCGTCCGGAGTCGCCCACTTGACGATCTTCGAGACGCCCGGCTTCTTCCAGTCGTCGCTGTCGGTGTCGACGAAGACGCTGGTGTAGCCGTCCTCGCCGAGCTTCTCGTAGACGGGCCAGCTGTAGTTGTCGATGGCGTCCGTCTCCGAGGAGTACGGCGCGCGGAAGAGCGTGGTGGTGATGCCGGCCGCGCCCGCGAGCGCCAACTGGGTCTGTTCCATCTCGCGGTTGACGCGGGCGTCGCTCTGGTACGAGAGGTCGACGTGGGTGAAGGTGTGGATGCCCACCTCGTTGCCCTGATCGACCATGTCCTTGACGATGCCCGGGTAGCGCGAGACCGCCGAGCCGACCACGAAGAACGTCGCGGGGACGTCGTACTTCTCCAGGATCTTCAACACCTGGGGCGTATACGTCGGGTTGGGGCCGTCGTCGAAGGTCAGGGCGATGGTCTTGTCCGGGACGGACATCGTCGTCGCCTGTCCGCCGCGGAAGCTGATGATCGGGCCGCCGTTGAGGATCTTGTCCGGGACCTTGCTGGAGCTCGCCCCGTCGCGGACCCGCTCGTCGCCGCCGACCTCGGCGCGCAGATAGCCGTCGAGCAGCATCACGCTGGTCAGAGCGAGCAGGAGGAGGAGGGCGAGGAGGACGCGGGGCTTCTGGAGCGCCGCGGCCTTGCCCGCCGCCTTGCCCAGGCGGGTGGGGGCGCGGCGGCGGCCGCGGGTGGGAGTCGAAGTAGTCATGACGGTGGCTGCGCTCCGGTCAGTTGGCGGTCGCGGAGGCGGACGGCGTGGGCACGCCCGAGGGCAGCGCCGGCGGAGTGCCGGTCGGCTTCACGGTGTTGCCGACTCCGCCCTGCGGCTGGACGCCGGGGCCGTTGCCGTTCTGCACGCCCGGACCGCCCTGTCCGCCGTTGCCGAAGGGCAGCAGCGAGGACGGGTTCGAGGTGCCGATGCCCATGAAGGCCAGGCCCAGGACGACGGCGTACCCCACACACAGGACCCCGACGAGGAGACCGATCCGGCGCAGCAGCTTGGAGCGGCGTCCGGAGTTGTCAACGAACACGGGTCCGTCGGCGGACTCGTTGCCGCGGCGTTTGCGGCGGCGACCACGTTCGGCGCGGTTTTCGATGGCAGGCTCGGAATGCATTCCCCGGACGGTAGAGAGTCTTTATGTGTCCAAAACTCAGGAATCCATGTGAGGCGCGTATGAGAAACGTCTTAACCTGTCTCTTCTCTGAGAGTTCGCTGGAACGGCTGCGTAACTCCAGGGGAAGGGAAAGGGGTTGATTGTCCGGTTCGAGCCACCGGAATGCCCGATTCGTTCGCGCTCTCCCATGCGCCCTCTGTGTAAATCCTGTCCTCATGAAGCTCAGGCTCGTGTGAGACATTTCCACTCGGCCACCACAGTTTGTTTCCATCCTGAGACAGAAATCACGAGAGCGGGTGCAGAGGAATGCGGCGTTTCCTGAGGCCGGCCGCGGGGCTGAGTTGCCTGTTTGCCCTGGCCACGGCGGGTTGTTCCGCGAACACCGACACCACGTCGGAGGCAACGCCGACCCAGTCCGCCGAGCCCTCCGAGGAGACGGCGTCGACCACCTCGTACGCCCCCTACGTCAGCGCCACGGAGGCCTCCGCCAATGACTCGGCCGGGTCGCCGACGACGTACAACCTCGCCTTCGTGATCGCGGACGGCAGTAGCTGTACGCCGATGTGGAACGGTACGAAGGCGATCGGCAACTCCGCTGTGGCGTCCCGGATTTCGCAGCTCAAGGCGGACGGGGCGAGTGTGCGGGTGTCCTTCGGCGGGGCGTCCGGTACGGAGTTGGCGGAGGCGTGCGGCAGTGCGTCGGCGCTTGCCGCGGCGTACGGGGCGGCGCTCGACGCGGCCGGGTCCACGCAGGCCGACTTCGATGTCGAGGGGGACACGCTGACGGACTCCGACTCGGTGGAACTGCGGTCCGAGGCCATCGCGTTGCTCCAGAAGGAGCGGAGTGACCTCACCGTCTCCTTCACGCTGCCTGTCATGCCGTCGGGGCTCGATGACGACAGCGTCGCGCTGCTGGAGGCGGCCAACAACAGTGCGGTGCAGGTGTCGACGGTCAACCTCATGACCATGAACTACGGCGAGTCGTACGACGGGGACATGGGGGACTACGCGGTCACCGCGGCGACGGCGGCGCACACGCAGTTGATGGATGTCTTCGGAACGTCTGACGACGTGGCGTGGAAGGGGATGGCGTTGACGTCGATGATCGGCACGAATGACGTCGACGGCGAGACGTTCACGTTGTCGGACGCGGCTCAGGTGCGGGCGTTCGCGGAGGAGAAGGAGGTCGCGTGGGTGTCGATGTGGTCGACGTTCCGGGATCAGGAGTGCGAGGAGGGGGAATCCGGTGAGGACGACGCGTTGACCAATTGCAGTGGGGTGGAACAGAGTTCGGGGGCGTTCGCGGAGGCGTTCGCGGAGAACTAACGCCTGCGGTGCACGAGTCGGCCCGCGCACACCGTCGCGACGCACTCGCCCTTCTCGTCGAAGACCGCCAAGTCCGCGCGGCCCGCCTCCCTGAGCGGTGTCGCCTGGATTCGCTCGACCATCAGTACGTCGTTCCGCTCGGCCGCCGCGCGGAGTTCGGGTGTATCGGCGTACTCCACCAGGATCGTCGTCGCACCCGACTTCAGTACGGCGTGGATGATCTCGCGCGGGGTCGGGGTGTCCGGGAGGGGGCTCACGAAGTTGCGGGCGGGGCCCAGGATGCCGGGCCAGACGCGGACGCGGGCGGTCGGGAAGCGTTCGCGGAGTTCGTCCAGGGTGCCGATGGCGGCGATACGGTCCCGTTCCACCAGGACCGCACCGCCCTTGATCGGCTCCGAGGACCAGCTGCACCTGACCTCGTCCGCGGCGTGAATCGTCAGCACAGGTACGTCAGTTGGACGCGAGGATCTTCAGCTCGGGATGTGCCGTGCCGCCCTCGATCGCCGTGGACGAGATGTGGGACACGATCCGCTTGTCGACCGGGTCGTTCGCCGGGTCGTCGTGGACGACGAGGTGCTCGTACGTGGTGGAGCGCTGGGCCGGGACCCGTCCCGCCGTACGGATCATGTCGATCATTTCCTGGAGGTTGGAGCGGTGCTTGGCACCGGCCGCCGAGACGACGTTCTCCTCCAGCATGATCGAGCCGAGGTCGTCCGCGCCGTAGTGCAGGGTCAGCTGCCCCGCGTCCTGCCCGGTGGTGAGCCAGGAGCCCTGGATGTGGGCGATGTTGTCCATGAAGAGCCGGGAGATGGCGATCATTCGGAGGTACTCGAAGATCGTGGCCTGGGTGCGGCCCTTCAGGTGGTTGTTCATCGGCTGGTAGAGGTACGGGATGAAGGCCCGGAAGCCCCCGGTCCGGTCCTGGACGTCACGGATCATCCGCAGGTGCTCGATGCGCTCGGCGTTGGTCTCGCCCGTGCCCATCAGCATTGTGGACGTGGACTCCACGCCCAGGTTGTGCGCGGTCTCCATGATCTCCAGCCAGCGCTCGCCGCTCTCCTTGAGGGGCGCGATCGCCTTGCGGGGGCGCTCGGGGAGCAGCTCCGCGCCGGCGCCCGCGAAGGAGTCGAGGCCGGCGGCGTGAATCCGCTGGATCGCCTCCTCCACCGTCACCTTGGAGATCCGGGCCATGTGCTCGACCTCGGACGCGCCCAGCGAGTGGATCACCAGCTGCGGGTACGCCTGCTTGATCGCGGCGAAGTGCTTCTCGTAGTACTCGACGCCGTAGTCCGGGTGGTGGCCGCCCTGGAACATGATCTGCGTACCGCCCAGCTCGACGGTCTCCGCGCAGCGGCGCAGGATGTCGTCGAGGTCGCGCGTCCAGCCCTTGTCCTTGGCGGTGGGCGGGGCGTAGAACGCGCAGAACTTGCACGCCGTCACGCAGACGTTCGTGTAGTTGATGTTCCGCTCGATGATGTACGTCGCGATGTGCTCGGTCCCGGCGTACCGACGACGTCGTACGGCGTCGGCGGCGGCGCCCAGCGCGTGCAGCGGGGCGTCGCGGTAGAGGTCGAGCGCCTCCTCCGGAGTGATCCGCCCACCGGCGGCGGCGCGGTCGAGGACGGACTGAAGGTCGGCCTTCTCGGTCACCGGGGCGTCCCTTTCGTCAAGGGTTGTGGACGGAACCATCCGTAGTGGACGGACTCCGCCAGCCTACGCCAGGGCGTCATCGACACCGACGTCAGGCCGCGTACGCCCCGATCAGCACTCCCACGAACGCCCCCGCGATCATGAACGGCCCGAACGCGATCGCCGTCTTGCGCCCGGCCTTCCGTACGGCGACCAGGCCACCGGCGTAGAGGCCCCCGAGCAGGAACCCGGCGAAGGTGCCCAGCATGAGCGTCGGCCAGCCGTACCAGCCGAGCACCGCGCCCAGGCCCAGGGCCAGCTTCACATCGCCGAAGGCCATGCCCGCGGGGTTGATCAGGAACAGCACGAAGTAGCCACCGGCGAGCGCGAGGCAGCCGTAGAGCGCCGTCAGCCACTCCCCCGCGTGTTCGGGCACCAGCGCGACCGCCCCGAGGAGCACCAGCGCGGCGCCCGCGAGGGGCAGCGTCAGCGGGTCCGGCAGCCGCTTCACCCGGAAGTCCACGACCGTGAGCAGAACGCAGACGGGCGCGAGCAGCAGCCACACCCCGATCTCGGGCCGGGTGCCGGTCGCGGTGGCGAGCGCGGCGCTGATGAGGGCGGTCGCGACGGAGAGAAGGACCGCCGAAGGGCCGTACGTCTTCTGTGGGCACTTTCCGCAGCGCCCCCGCCCGAGCCAGCCCCGGAGCGGATGCCCCTCCGGACACGCTTCCCGCCAGTCCTCCCCCGCCGGGGCGGAGAACCGATAGGCCGCTCTCGGCAGCAGCGCGCCCGCCGCCGCGCCCCACAGCGCGGCGGCGATCACCAGCGGAACCGTCAGGTCGGTCATCCCACGGCCGTCATCCGACCGCCGCGACGCCGTCGCGCCACGTCGGCAGGAGCTCGTCGAGCAGGGCCTCGGTGCGCGGGGGCAGTCCGCGGGCACCGCTGCGGGCGATGAGGTCCGCGGCGAGGGCCTGGAGGCGGGCGGTGTCGCCGGTGGCGTGGGTGGCGCGGAGGAGTTCGTGCCAGAGGCGCTCGTCGCCGGGGGCGGAGTTGAGGGCGGCGGCGAGGGCCTCGATGGCCTTCTCCGCGCGGTCCTTGACGAGGTGGAACTCGGAGAGCGCGAGGCCGATGTCCGCGACGAGGAGCGGGAGTTGGGCGTCGATGATCTCGTGGGTGAGCCAGCGGTAGCGGCCCTCGGGCCGGTCGGCGAGGAGCGGACCGCGGACGAGGACGAGCGCGTCGGTGAGCAGGCGCCCGCGCACGGCACGGCTGTCGACCCCACGCCCCTGGGTGGCCTCGTGGTAGAGGGAGCGCAGGACGTCGAGGTCGGAGACGACGGACTTGGCGAGGGTGAGCCGGCCGGTCGAGTCGGTCCGGAGCCGGGGGCTGCCGTCGGGGTCGGTGCCGAGCCAGGCGCGGAGCCGGTCGAGGAGCGCCTCGCGGACGTCGTCGGTGACACCGCGCGGCCACAGCGCGGAGGACAGCACGCGCGGGTGCACGCCCTCGCGGTGCAGGAGGAGCAGCGCGAGCGCCTCGTGGAGGAGTGCGCTGCGGTCGCCGTCGGGGGTGTCGAGGCCGATGATCTCGTACGGCCCCACGAGCCGCGCGTACACCGCGGGCCGCCCCTGCTCGCTGATGTCGACGAGGAACGGCGGGGTGTTGACGGGCCCGTCGGGGTTGCCGTCGGGGTCGGCCTGGACGAACAGTTCGACGACCGCGCGCTGCTGGGTGACGGGGAGGAGCTGGGCGTCGAGTTCGAGGCCGAGCAGCGGGGCGAGGAGCTTGCCCTCGCCGGTGATCTCCATCTCCCAGGCGGCGCCGGGCAGCGAGCCGCTCTCGGTGCCGACGAGGTAGCCAATGCCGAGCCGCCCCGCGTCGGCGGCGAGTTCGGCGAGCTTGACCGCGTCGTCGGCGGAGGGCTGGGCGGCGAGGAGGACGAGGTGCGGGGCCCAACGGGTGTGCTGGGCGGGCCCGGTACGGCCGGTGAGCACGGAGTCGTGACCGGCGGCGCCGAGCGCTCCGCGCCGCTGCCGGGTCTCGGCCTCCATCGCCTCGATGAGATCGTCGATCCCGTCGAGGTGGCGGAGCCGGTTGGGCGCGAGCGGGGTGAGGTCCTCGCCGAAGCCGACGAGGGTGATGGTCATGCGGTCCGACCAGCCGTTGGTGGCCAGTTCGGCGGCGACGGACGCGAAGACGGCGGCCCGGTCGGCCTCACGGCCGGCGAGGGAGACGATGCCGGGCACGGACTCCAGGTTGAGCAGCAGCCGGGAGTCGTCCATGGTGCCGAGGCTGACGAGGCCGGGGTACGGGGCGGCGGCGTCGACGTCCTGGTACCGCTCGGCGTCGGTGCGCGCCAGCATCCAGAACGTCTGGTCCTGCCCGAGCTGCCAGGGGGCGGGCGGGTTCCCGGACGGCTGGGCGAGCTGGAGATGAAGGTCGCCGTTGTTGCCGAGCCAGGCCGCGTACACGACGGGCAGCGGGCGCGACTCCCCGGCGAGAGAGGCGGCCAGCCCGCGCAGGGCCAGGTCCAGCAGTCGTACGCCCTCGGGGTCCGCGCCCACCAGCAGCGCGTCGTGCACATCGGCGGCGTCGCCGGTCGGCGTGGGCGGCTCCATACCGCGCCGCCCGCCGACGGCACCGAAGGCCGACTGCCACAGGGCCTGCCGGCGACGGCGGCCGAGGGCACCGAGGAGACCGGCGGCGAGGAGGGGGGCGCCGACGAGGGCCTGCGGGAGGCCGAAGGCGTCGGAGGCGGTGGTGCTGGTGGCGGAGGCGTGCTGCTGGTTCTGCTGGTGGCCGGTCTGCTGGTCGGGGGCGGGCCGCTGCTCGGGGAGGGAGACCTGGGTGGCACCCTGCGCGTGGCCGCCGCCCCCTCCTGCCTGGTCGCCGCCGGCCTTGGCGTAGTCGTGGAGCTGCTGCTGGGCGGCGGGGCCGCCGGACGCCGCGGGCATCTCGACGAGGTCGCCGCCGCGCGCGTCGCCGGGCATCTCCATGATCCAGCCGGGCCGGATGAGGCTGGCCTCGGACAGCTTGGAGCCGTCCGGCTGCACCCGGTCCTTGTTGAGGTCGAAGATCTCCTTGTACCGGCGCCCGTCGCCGAGATGCCGCTCCGCGATCTCCCAGAGGGAGTCGTGATGCCGGCCCTCGGGCGGCTGGATCCGGTAGTACTTCGTGTCCTCGGCCTTGGACGAACCGCCCTGCGCGTCGGCGTGCGAGGCGGCGTTGGAGGCCTGCTCGGCGAGAGCGGCGGCGGTACTGGCAGCCTGCTCCTGCTGCTGGGCGAAGAGCCCACCGGGGGTCGCCTCGGCGGTGGCGACGGTCCCCCGCTGATTCCCCTCAAGGCTGTGCCCGAGCTGCGACAGCCCCGGGGTGAGGCTGGCCGCGGTGGCACCGATGAGGAGCAGCGCGGCGACGAGCTGCCGGGCGAGGATCTGACTGGGCCCGGCACCGGGAACGCGCCCGGGAACGCCGACACCGGAAACGGCGGCCTTTATCTCCACCAGCACGCAAGCGGTGAACTGCGCCCACGCCAACCACACGATGACGGTCAGGATGTGCAGGAACGTCCCGACGGTGATCTCCTGCTGCAACCAGTCCAGGCTGGGCACGCCATTGGGCAACGGCCATCCCACACTGACGGCCAGCGCCCCCGGCACTCCCACGACCAGCACGAGCAGCGCGACGAACGCGAAGAACGCCTTGACGAAGTCACCGAACGTCCGCCGCCTGATCCGCACGGCCTGCGGCGTCCGGTTCCTCGGAGTCGAGCTCGGAGTCGAGCTCGGAGTCGAGCTCCGCGTCGAGGAGGCGGTCGTGTTTCCCGTCGAGCTTGACGAGCTTGAACTGCGGCGTCGTGCCATGGCGGGCGTCCTGGGTGGTGTGTGGAGGAGGCGGGTGGAGGAGTGGGGTGAGGGAGTGGGTGAAACGAGTGAGGTGAGGGGTGTACTGAGCCTACAGAGATCTTATGTACGCCGTCGAAGGTCGTCCCGCCCTGTGGATAACTCTGCTCGTCCGGACGCCGGGATTCCTCACCACCCGCCCGATAAGCCCGAGTTGCCCCTAGCCGCCCACCTCCCCATCGCACCATTCGCAACCGCCACGCGACACCCTCACGTTCCCCACACAATCCCCTACGACCACTCAAAGGGGCATTACCTACCCCTGATAGCTTCGTTCCCCGTTGCACACGAAGCCGACTCCAGGGGGAACCTCCGTGGCCCGCCGCGCCCTGCCCATCACCGCCGCCGCGTTCGCCACTACGGCGGCACTTCTGCTCACCGCGTGCGGCGGGGGCGGCGATTCGTCCTCGGATGACATCAAGGGGGCGGACACGGGGTCGAGCAGTCCGTCGGCCTCCGCGTCGGCATCGGCGTCGCCCGCGGCGGACAGACCGGACGTGAGCCTCCCGGAGGATTTGGACCTGGTCTTCGACTTCGAGAAGCCGTCGGACACGGACAGCGCGGCCGCGCTCGCGGACGCCGAGAACTACATCCGCGCCCTGAACCACGGCATCACCGAGCAGAACCCCGACGACCCCGCCTTCCAGTACTACTCCGCGGGAGACGCGGCCCGGTACGCGAACTCCCAGATCAAGGAGTACGTGAAAGGCGGCTGGACGCTCACCGGCACGGACCGCTACTACCGCGCGGAGACCAGCGCGGCCGGCGACTCGAAGACGGTGAAGCTCGTGAACGTCACCTTCTGCGAGGACCAGTCCAAGGTCTTCGGCAAGGAAGTGAAGAGCGGAAAGGTCCTCGAAAGCGAGAACGCCGAGGGCAGCGCCGCCAATTACCTGAAGTTCAGCCTCGTCATGGCGTCCGCGAAGAGTTCGCCGGTTTGGCGCGCCCAGCAGATCACCGTCACGGAGAAGGCAACGGAATGCAAGGAGTGACCGCCGGCCGCCGCACGACATGGCTCCTCGCCCTCACCACGGGCGCCCTCGTCTGGACGGCGGGCGCCGTCGGCACCGCGTACGCCGCCAAGCCCGTGCCCGGCGGCCACGACACCACCGAGGGCGGCGCCGACGGCAAGACCCTGCTGGCCTCCGCCGGCCAGTCCCGGATCAAGGTCACCCAGGTCAGCGGACCCACGGGCGGCAAGCGCGGCGCGGTCTCCTCCGTGGACGTCAACTGGAAGCCGCCGGCCTGCTGGTACGAACCGGTCTTCACCCCCGCATCGCTGAAGAACTTCTCGGAGACCAACGGCGTGGGGGACGTCGGCATCCATGAGTACTGGGCCGGCAAGGACCTCTGGACCGACTACTTCCGCGACGAGAAGTCCACGATCAACTACTTCGAGAACGGGAAGACGGTCGAGGGCTACAAGAACTACAACCTCGGCCAGGACGGCTACTTCTGGCGCAGCGTCGCACCCGACATCTCCGACCCGGACTCCTGGGACTGCACCCGCCTCATGTTCTGGCAGCCCGCGGGCCAGATCCCCAAGATCGCCCACGCTCCCACACCCGAGACGCTGGCCGACTACGCCTACAACAAGATCGAGGTCCCCGACACCGAGATCGAGCTGAAGCCGACCACCAAGTCCACGGTGAATCTGCCCACTTGGGTCTGGCTGGACAAGGGCACCTTCCAGGAGGTCAAGGTCCGCGCCGAACTCCCGGACACGGGCCTGTGGGCGGAGACGACGGCCAAGCCGGTCGCCCTGCATCTGGACCCCGGCACGGAGGAAGCCGAGACGTACCCCGCCTCCGGCGACTGCGAGATCAACGCCGACGGCTCCATCGGCACCCCGTACGAAAAGGGCAACGCCGACCGGACCCCGCCCTGCGGCATCCGCTACCTGAAGGCGACGGACGGCGAGCCGTACCGGCTCAAGGCCTCCATCACCTGGCAGATCTCCTGGCAGGGCTCGGGCGGCACCGGCGGTGATCTGCCCGACGGCACGTTCGAGACGACGCAGGACATGACCGTCCAGGAGATCCAGGCGATCAACCGCTGACGGAATCCCGGCCCGCCCCCGTCAGCTCCCCCGTCAGCTCCCCCGTCAACTCCCCACCATGACAAGAGAAGAGAGAGCCCGATGACTGCCCGTCCCCGCACCCGCCTGACCCTGTCCGCGCTCGGTGCGGTCGCCGCCGTCACCCTCACCGCGTGCGGCGGGTCCGGCTCCGGCGACACGTCGTCCGACGCGAAGGCGTCCACGAGTCCGGCCGCCCCCAAGGGCGCGGTGACTCCGGCGGAGGCATCGAAGATCGTCGACGCCTACGAGAAGGTCAACAGCAAGGCGAACGCGACCCAGGACGAGAAGCTGCTGAGCACGGTCGAGGGCGGCCAGGTCCACGAGCAGAGCAAGTCGGACTACACGACGTTCAAGACGTGGTCGAAGGAAGACCAGCAGGACTACAAGAAGCCGTTCACCTACACCGACCGCGAGTACTACATCCCGGCGGACGAGGACTGGTTCGCGGTGAAGGCCACCGCGAGCGGCACGAAGACGCCGGGCATGTTCGTCTTCGCCAAGGAGAGCAAGGAGAGCACGGGCACCGGCGCCTGGAAGATGGTGTCGGCGATCTACTCCGACACCCCCATCCCGAAGATCGACACCAGCAACGACGGCCTGGCCACCGCCGTCACCCCCACCACCCGCGTGGGCACCCTCGCCCCGAACGACATCAGCGCCGCCTTCGAGGACCTCTACGCCACCGGCGGCAAGAAGGCCGCCACGGCTCTCACGCAGACCACCGAGCCCGCGAAGTCAGCCCTCAAGACCTACAAAGAGCGCAACGACGGCAACCTGTCCCAGTACGCGACGAAGAACTTCTTCGCGAAGACCCCGGCCTACGACACGACGTACGCCCTCCGCCTCGCCGACGGCGGCGTACTGGCGATCGTCCCGACCTCCCACACCTCGGAGACCCTGCTCAAGGAGAAGTACCGAAGCGCGTTCACGATCACCCCGAACGACACGGAGTCCGTCTACGACCCCACCAAGCGCGTCATCATCACCGACACCTTCCAGGGCATCCTCCTCGCCACCCTGCCCAAGTCCGGCAAGCCGTCGGTGATCGCGAGCGAGTACGGGATGACGGACTCGAAGTGACGCCCTAGCGTGCGGGCGGGTCTTCGGCGAACAGTTCCCCCGCGTCCGTCGCGTCCAGCGTCCGGACCGCCCACACCCTGAGCTGCTCCGGGTCGGAGCAGGAGTTCACACGGGCGCGGATCTCGTCGGTGACCGCCAGGGAGCCCGAGTCCACGAGTGCCAGGACGAGTTCGGCGAGCCGGTCCAGCGGCCAGTCGTCCTCGGCGGTCATCTCGACGTACGCCCGCAGGAAGACGGGGTGCTGGAACAGGAGCGTGAGCGGGCACGTGGATACGTCATGACACTCGCCGTGACCTTCCGCGTGCCCGGCGAGCCCGTCAGCCGCGGTCATCGGCGAACAGGTCCTCCGCCCGGCTCGCGTGAACCGCCCGCTGTGCCCAGATCTCCAGCTGGTCCAGGTCCGAGCACGCTTCCACCCGGTAGCGGACGAAATCCGGAACCGTGATTCCGCGCCACTCAAGAATGCGCAGGGTCATCGCGGCACGATCCTCGGTCCGGCCCTCTTCTCTTCCCTCTTCCCGGCCCTCTTCCCGCACCTGCTCGGCAACCTCGTGCCGGAAGAAGTAGTTGATCGGCATCATCAGTTCCTTCCAGATCTGCTTGGCCTGGGCATCGACCAGGCAGGACTCTACGAACTGCGCGATCATCACCGCGCTGTCGCTATCAGTGGTCTCCAGAGCCGCCGCCAACGGTCTCAGTATGGCAGCGGCGCCCGGCCCCTTACCATGCGTCATCGCCGAGAACGCCGCGAGGAACACATCCCGCCGCGCCTCCTCCTCGCTGGTGATGAGCGGTACGTTCTCGGGGCTCAGCACGAGCGGTCGTACGGTGAGCGAGTGCCAGCCGGGCAGCCCCAGGCGGATCGGCCGGGCCGCCCAACGGGCTGTGGCCCTGCTTTGGGTGAGCACGATCAGCACCGGCTCCCAGCGGTACTTCGCGTACAGGTAGCTCAGGTAGTAGGCCCAACTGCTCCGCTTGTCGTCGTCCCGCGCCCCCTGCGCCTCGACGACCAGCAGATACACCCCTTCATCCGTCTCCGCCCGAAGCAGCGTGTCCACGCGACGCTCGATCGGCTCGATCTCCGTGAGATCCGCGTTCAGGACGGCGAAGTCACGTGGCTCCGGGATGGGGATATGCAGCACATGCTGAAGGGTGCGCGTGAAACCCGCCGGATCCTTCTGGCTGAACCGGTGCAACCCTTCATGCGGTGACCCGACCATCAGCTCTCCTTTCCATACGACGTGATCAACGAGCTACACCGCGACCAGGTCACACCACACGTACTTCCCCCGGTTCCCGTTCCGCGCGAGCGGCTGCCACCCCCAGAGGTCGGCGTGCGCCCGCACGAGCGCCAGCCCCCGCCCCTCCTCCATCTCCACCAGCCGCTCCAACTCCCCCGGCGGCTCCGGCGGTTCAGGGCTCGCGTCCCATGCCCCGATCCGCAGCACCCTGCCCGACCGACGCACCCGTAGCGCGGCGGGGCCTTTCGTATGCCGTACGGCGTTGGAGACCAGCTCCGTCGCGAGGAGTTCGGCGACGTCGACGAGGTTGATCAGGCCGTGCATGGTGAGGATGAGGCGGAGGGTGCGGCGGCAGATGGGGACGGCTCGGGGGTCGTTGGGGATGTAAAGGGAGTACTCCCAGTCGGTGGTTTCGGGCATGCGTGAGCTCCGTTCGGGGTCGTGGGGGTGCGGTCGGCGGGCGGTGGCAGTGCCGCAGCCGTCGTGGCAGGACGGAGTGGTGCGCTTCCGGGGTCCCGGGTGCCGCAGAGTGTGCGTCGCATCACCGACGGTAGATATAAATCTATAGATTGAGCAAGCCGATCGCGTAATCTGACGCCGAACGAGTCGCGTCCGTGGGCGCGTTGAACCGAGGAGCGGGCGAGAGTTTTGAGGCGCGAACCGACGGCACGCCAGGCACGTCTGGCCACTGAACTGCGCAGGCTCCGCGAGGCGGCGGACCTCAACGCCCGCCAGGCGGCGGAACTGCTCGGAGTGAGCCCCGCCCAGATCACCCACATCGAGTCCGGACTCGCGGGAGTGAGCGAGAAGAGGCTGCACCTGCTGGCCGCCAACTACGCCTGCACGGACGCCGAGTTGATCGAAGCACTGGCAACCATGGCGACCGACCGGACCCGCGGCTGGTGGGAGGAGTACCGAGGCTCACTTCCCACGGCGTTCCTGGACCTGGCCGAACTGGAGCACCATGCCACGTTCCTTCACGAGGTCCAGTTCCTGTTCATCCCCGGCCCGCTCCAGACAGAGGACTACGCCCGAGCCGTCTACGCCTACAGGGTCCCCGAACTCCCCGCCGAGGAGCTGGAGTTGCGTGTCGAGCACCGCATGCGCCGCAAGGTGATCCTCGAAGGCCCCGACCCCACACCGTACGAAGCCGTCATTCACGAGGCGGCCCTGCGCATCATGGTGAGCGACCGCGCCACGTCCCGGGCCCAGCTCGCCGGGATCCTGGACGCCTCCGACGCGGACCACGTGACCGTACGGGTCATCCCCTTCAGCCTGGAGGGCTTCGCCGGCGCCGCGAGCGCGATGACCTACGCGGGCGGCCCCCTCCCCCAGCTGGACACCGTCGTACGGGACGCACCGCACGGCGCTGCCTTCGTCGACGCCGAAGCCCAACTCAGCGCCTTTCGAACGCTCTTCCGTAAAGTGGAGGCCGTATCGCTCGACCCCGATCGGTCGCGCGACTTCATCCACAAGTTGGCGCAAGAGCTGTGAGGCACCCCATGGACACCCCCGACGCCTGGCGGAAGTCGTCCTACTCCGGCCCCGGCGACGGCGACTCCTGCGTGGAGATCGCAGACCGGCGTACCCAAGTGGCGATACGTGACTCCAAGTACCCCACGTACGGCAGCCTCTCGTTCCCCCCGGCCGCCTTCGCCACCTTCATATCCACCCTCAAGACCGAAACCGCCGCCAAGCCTTCCCCGCGTCCTCAGCCGCGTACGTGACATTCAGCCGCCACGTCTCCACCTTGTCCCACACCCTCACCGCGACCTTCCGCCACTTGAACCACAGCGGCAGATCCCGGTGCGGCACAAAGGTCAGCGTGTCGTCGATCGCGGGCTCGGCGGCACCGCGGTGCCCCGCCGCCCGCAGCGCCGCGTAAAGCTCCGGCGTCAGCGCGCCGTTGAGCCGCGCAGCGGTACCCGCCGCGGTGAACGCATACCCCCGCTGATCCCTCTCCGGCAGCCCCATCGCACGGACGATCCGCGGCGACGCCTCCTCCAGCGAGCAGTTGAAGGCCAGCCCGATCACCGCCGTACCGAGATGCCGCTCGCCGCGCTCGAACGCGGCGTCCCACTCCTCGGGGTCAGACAGACCCAACAGACCCTCGCCGCTCTCCCACATGTCTTCAGGCATGTCTTCAGGCATGTCTTCAGACACTGCCCAGCAGATCCGCCAGCCCACGCTCCAACGCCGGTTCCAGGGGCTCCCCGCCCGGCTCCGTGACCTCGTACGAGCGCAGCAGGAAGCGATGCAGCGCGAGCGTCTCGAAGAGGACGACGGCCACGCCCTCCGGCGCGCGGAACTCCACGGCCGTACGCCCCGTTCCGGACGGCCGGACATGGACGTTGCCCACCCCCGCCGCGCAGCCGATCCCCTCCTCCAGTAGTCCGCGGGCGAAGGTCCAGGTCACCTCGTCGCCGTCGAGGGAGATCCAGGGAGGGAAGACGAAGTGGACGGCGAGCGGGTCGGCGGAGGTGTAGCGGAGGGTGACGGGGACGGACAGTTCCTCGTCGTCGGCGGTGAGGAGGCGGGCGCCGGTGGGCTGTTCGAGGGCGAAGTACATGGTGGGAGTCTCCGAGGTGGATGGGGCTGACGGTGGCGATGCATGTGTATGAGCAGGGCCAAGGGCCTCTCATTACGCCGTTACGTGAGTGACGTGCGTCACTTTCCGGGACTGCTGAAACTTTGGTTGAAACTTTTGGCATCTAGGCTTACAAATCCTCCCCGCCCTAGCTGCAAGGCCCCTGGAGCGTTCCGCCATGCCCGACGTTTCCACCGCCGTCTCCGCCGACTCCGCCGTCTCCGCCTCCACGTACGCCCAGATCTACGAGGAGCAGCAACCGCGTCTCGTCGCGTACGCCCGCTCCCTCACCCGCAACGCCCACACCGCCGAAGACCTCGTCGCCGAGGCGCACTTCAGGGTGTGGCGGCGGCTGGCCGCTGGGCACGAGATCGACAACGTCCCGGCGTACCTGATGACAACGTTGCGCCACCTCGCGGGCGCCGCCGGGAGCGCCGTACGGGAGACCCCTCAGGACCCGCAGGCTCCCGGCGGCGAACAGGCCGAGGCGGGGCCGCACGGGGAGGACCCGGCCGAGCAGGTGTCCTCCGTCGACATGGTCGTGCGGGTGCTGGGGCAGTTGCCCGAACGCTGGGTCAAGGCACTGTGGTTGGCGGAGGCGGAGGGGCAGCCGCTGGCGGCGATCGGGCCGCAGCTGGGGACCAAGGAGGGCGCCACCGCCGTACTGCTCCACCGTGCGCGGGAGGGTATGCGGCAGGCGTTCCTGCGGACCCAGACCGGTGCGCCCGACGACCCCGCTTGCCAGGTCCATTGGGCCCGTATGCCCGCGTACGTGCGTGGCTCCGCGACGGACCGGCAGTCGGAGCGGCTGCTGGGACACGTCGACGCCTGCGACGACTGCCGCGCCCGGCTCGCGGCCCTCATGACCGCCAACGACCGGCTCCCCGCACTCGTCGGACCCGCCCTCCTCGTCTTCGCGGTCGGCGGCGGCGCCGGGAAGTTCCTGCTGGCGTTCGGCGGCGGCACGGCAACCGCCTTCAGCGGTAAGGCCGGTGGGTTCCTGGGCGGGGTGCGGCACTCGACCCTCGGCGGCACGAAAGCCGCGGCCGCCGCGGGTGCGGTCGTCGTCGGCACCGCCGCCGTGTTCCTCGTCCTCGGGCCCCTCCAGTCGGACTCCGGCCCGGCTCAACGGGTGCCGGTCGCGGAGGCGCCTGCGGTTCCTGTGCCGGTGGTGGAGGAGCCGGTGGACGAGGAGAGTGGCGGCGGCGCGAAGGAGGGTGTGCGGGACGTCCCGAGTGACACGGTCACGGTGGTGCGGGCCGAGGGGTCCGGCAGCAGCACGGTTGTCGTCTCGGTCGAAGGCGGTCGTACGGCCGCTGCGGCGCCGGGGGATGACGGGGAGAGCGGGGCCGGGGCGGAGGGCGACGGGGGCTCGGACGGTACGGCGACGCCTGCGCCGGAGGAGCCTGCGCCTGCGCCGGAGCCATCCGAACCGTCGACTCCGGCCGGGCCCGGCGAGGTCATACCGCCCGACGACACGGAACCGGCGGCTCCGGCAACCCCGACCCCGGCCCCTGACCCGGTCCCTGCGCCTGCCCCTGACCCGGTCCATGCCCCTGACCCGGTCCCTACGGCTCCCCCGGCTCCCTCGGCTCCCTCGGCTCCCGTGGAGGATCCGCCCAAGGACCCGACACCCCCTGCCGACAGCACCCCCGAGCCCGCGCCGACACCGGAGCCTGCGCCTGAGCCCACGCCGGAGCCGGTAACTCCCGCAGATCCCCAGCCCGTTGAGCCCGTTGAGCCCGTCGAGGATCCCGCGCCCACCCAGCCCGGGGACGGCTGCGAAGACCAGCACAGCCCCTCGCACGACGAGCGAGGGCACGACACGGAGTAGACGCTTCTCGGCGTAGACGCTTCCCGTTTCCCCGGCGAACCTCGTCAGCCGACCTGGTTCTCCGCCACTGCCTGGCCGTGGACGACGACGTCACCGCCGTAGAACATCCCCGTGAACACCGGGGAGTACGTCAATCGCACCTCGACCTCGACCTGGTTGACGTCCGCGGCCACGCAGTGGGTGCCGGCGATGTCCGCGCCGGACATGTCCATCTCGCGGGCGAAGGCCTTCACGCGGGCGTCGCAGTTCTGGTAGTTGATCGGGGCGTCGCCGCCCTCGTTCTCGTAGAGGGAATCGGTGTCTATGTCCTGGGCCGCGTAACGGGCCGCCTGTTCGGCTATGTCCGCCGCGCGTTCCCGCTTGGAGATGGACAGGCCGCCGTCGATCACGAAGGCCGACAGGGAGAGGAAGACGAGGGCGAAGATGATGACCGCGCCGGCGCCGGAGCCCCGGTCGTCGAGGTGGGCGCGGCGGGACTCCAGCCACGTACGGAGGGCAGCAGGCATCTTCGACTTGCTCAACTGGCTCAACGGGCCCCACGGGCTCAACTGGCTCATCCCGCCTTCCTCTTGAACGGGTCGAGCGGGGCCGTGAACGAACCCGACATCGTGCTCTTGATGTCCAGGCCCAGCATGGCCAGGCCCTTCACCTGGCAGCTGACCTCGACCGTGAAGAGGTCGGCGTTCGCGAAGCCCGCGCTGGTCTTGTTCACCGTGACCGGTCCTACGCAGACGTCCGTCAGATCCGCCTCGGCCGCCTTGCGGGCCTCCGCCATGGCGTTGCCTACGTCCCACTGGAGCGAGCCCGAGCGGGCGGCGTCCCTCGCGGCGCCGTCGATGGCTCCGCGGCCCTCCACCATCTGGCCGAAGGCCACCAGGACGAGGATGAACAGGATCATCACCGGGGCGAGGATCACCACCTCGATGGCGGAGAGCCCCCGGTCGTCGGCCATCCGACGCTTCAAGGACGTGAGAGAGAAGCGCATTTCTAGTTCTCGTTCTCCCTCACGAACCGCTCCACCGGCCCGACCGACTGCGCGTGCACCGTCAGGTCCAGTCCGGGGAACACCGAGGGGACTCGCGCCGTGATCTCCACGCCCACCGTGTTCTGCTCCGGCTGGACCATCTCCACGTTCGGCGACAGCACCAGGCTCGGGCCGAGCTGGGCGATGTAGTCGTCCACCACGTCCCGCGCCTTACCCCGCCACGCACCCGGCTCGTCGTGCGCCGTGGCACGGGCCTTGCGGGCACCGGCCTGGGCGGCCGCCTGGGCCACGTGGTCGGCGAAGAAGTACAGCGCGAACTGCACGGTGGCGAAGATCATGAAGAACAGAACGGGAGTGAGCAGCACGAACTCGATCGCCGTCATACCGGAATCGCCGCGCGTCGCGGCGGCTTCCCGTCGACGGCGTACCCATGCCCGCATGCGCTGCACCAGATCCCCGTGTCCTCGTTGATTGACGCTGCGTCAGCAGGTGCCGGACGCCTTGGCGCCGTCGATGCAGGTGCCGACCTTCGTCGCGCCCTTCTCCAGCGCGGCGTTGATGATCGCGGCCACCACGCCGACGATCGCCACGACGACCGCGGAGATGATGACCCACTCCACAGCGGAGGCACCGCGATCGAGCTCGCCGGAGCGAGCGCGCTGCACACGCCCCTGGAGGAAGGTGACGAGGAAGTCCACCGCCGGAATCCCGGTGTTGAAGTTCCGCTGGTTCATGGTCGTTGTCCTTTCGAGAGAATGAGTTCGAGAGAGAGACGGCTTCAGACCTGGAAGACGCGCATGGCCGCCGGGTAGATCAGGAACACCAGGAAGCCCGCGCACAGCAACAGCTGCGCCACGAGCATCGACTGTGACTTCTCGCCCGCACTGCCCTCGATCTCGGCCATCTCCCGGTGCCGCATGGTCTCGGCGCGGGAGGCGAGCGACTCACGGACCTTGGCCCCGTCGTCCGCCACCAGGGCGAGGGAGGCCGAGAGATCCTTCAGCTCCTCCACGCCCAGTTCCTCACCGAGCTGCCCGAGCGCCTGCCACTGACTGATACCGGTGATACGGGCGTCGGCGAGGGCGTTATGGATGCGCTGGTTGGCCCAGCCGTCCGATACGTCGGCCGCCGCCATCAGCGCCTCCGGCAGACCGCGGCCGCCGGCGAGACTCATCGACACGAGGTCGAGGTACGCGCCGATCACACGCCGCAGGTCGCGCCGCTTGTCGGCGGCGTCCCGCCGTACCTCCAGGTCGGGCAGGAAGAAGAACAGGGCCGCGAACAGCAGCGCCAGCCAGACCGGGATGATCGGGCTGGAGCCGAAGCCGAGCGTCCACACGATCGCGAACATGAACGGACCGAAGAACAGGCCCGCCGTAGCCAGCAACACCTTCGTCGCCAGGAACTTCTCCCAGCTACGGTCCAGCACAGCGAGGTCCGCGCGCAGCGAGCGCTGTTCCCAGCCCTGCTGCATGTAGAACTCGGCGACGCGCTGCCCGACATCGGCCCGGATGGAACCGAGGCGCCCCTTGTCGGCGGCGGCCCGGGGAGACTCGTAAGCCGTCCCCCGCGCCCGGAGCGCGTCGATCCGCGCGACCTGCGAGACCGCGCTGCGCTTGGTCGGCATGAGGGCACGGACAAGGACGTAGATGCCGAGGCCGATGACCGCGCCGACGACGACCGGCATGGTGATGTCACTCATCGGCGTACCCCCTCTTCCTGCGGCGACGGCTGCGACGACTGGGCTGCCTGGGCCGATTGGGATGGCGTGCGAGGACGTACGAACTGGACCGCCGACTCGTCCTTGACCAGGAAGCGTTCGGGCGTCTCGATGGTGGACAGCTTGCGCAGCCACCAGAAGCCGAGCGCGAACAGGGCGCAGACGAGGGCGAGGACGAGCTGTCCGACCGCGGTGCCGTACGGCTCCACGAACTCTCGGTTGAACACGGACAGTCCGAGGACGAAGGCGACCGACACGGCCACGACGATCTGCACCGAGCGCCGGGTGGAGGCGCGTTGGGCCATCACGCGCTGCCGCATGTCGACCTCTTCGCGCGCCGACTTGGCGAGCGCGCCGAGCACCTGGCGCAGACCGGGGCCGCGCAGCCGGGCGTTGAGGATGAGGGCCGCGACGATGATGTCGGCGGACGCGTCGTCGATCTCGTCGGCGAGGAGCTGGAGCGCGTCGGGCAGCGGGGTGCG
This sequence comes from Streptomyces sp. NPDC046909, assembly GCF_040644695.1. Taxonomy (NCBI): domain Bacteria; kingdom Bacillati; phylum Actinomycetota; class Actinomycetes; order Kitasatosporales; family Streptomycetaceae; genus Streptomyces; species Streptomyces sp. NPDC046909. The sequence goes on from NZ_JBEYXC010000019.1 coordinate 94,185, forward strand.
GGCGCGCAGCCGGTCGACGAGCGCGTCGAGGTGCGGACGCAGCACGGGGGCCGAGGCACGTGCGGACGCCGGGATCGCCTGTTCCAGACCCACCGCGCCGGCGATGGTGTCACGCAGCGACTCCGTCCAACCGGCCAGCGCTTCCACGCGCTTCATCGCGGCGCGCTCCTCGGCGGCACCGCCGAACAGCCGGTCCCAGAAGAACACGAGCACTCCGGCCGCGATACCGGCCACGGCCCACTGGGTGAGCAGCAGCACGACGATCCCGATGATGGCGGCCAGCGACCCGCGCTGCCCCGCGAACCGGATCAGCTCGCTGGCCCGCTCGGCCGCCTTCTGCTTCTCGTGCTCCGGCTTGGCCGGCAGACCTCGTACGGCGACGAGGAACAGGGCGAGACCGCCGCCGACGGCGACACCGCAGCCGATCGAGTACAGGACCTCGGTGGAGAACAGCCCGCCCATGGAACCGAGCGAGTCGAGTGCGGCGAGATTCCGCGTCTGAGTCGTCATGGTCACCCCCACGCTCCCGTGGGCCGGTAGCCCTGTGCGATCAGGTCGTCCACGCAGGCGATGGGCGCGTGCGGCACGATCCGGCCGTCGTGCGCCTCGGCGAACACCTCGCTGGACAGCACGCGGCCGTCCACGCCGTTGACCTCGCGGATGGAGGTGACCATGCGCTGGAGGCGGCCGCCCGTCTGGTAGTTGTTGCGCCGCTGGATGAACACGACGAAGTTCACGGCACCCGCGATCAGCATCTGGCTGGCCTCGATGGGCAGTCGCTCGGAGGCCTGCAACGCGTACGTGGAAATACGGTTGAAGACCTCGCTGGAGCTGTTCGCGTGGATCGTGGAGAGCGAGCCGTCGTTGCCCTGGGACATCGCGTTGAGCATCGTCACGATCTCGTCGCCGAGGACCTCACCCACGATGACGCGGGAGGGGTTCATACGGAGGGATCGGCGGACCAGCTCGGCCATCGGGATCATGCCCTGGCCTTCGGAGTTGGGCAGCCGTTCCTCGAAGGCGACGACGTTGGGGTGGAGATCGGGGAAGGTGTCGAGCCCGAGCTCAAGCGCACGCTCGACGGTGATGAGTCGCTCGTGCGGCGGGATCTCGTTGGCGAGGGCGCGCAGCAGCGTCGTCTTACCGGCGTTGGTCGCACCCGCGATCATGATGTTCTTGCGGGCGCGGACCGCGCAGGCGAGGAAGTGCGCGACCTCGGGGCTCAGCGTGCCGTTGCCGACGAGGTCCGAGATGAAGACCTTGCCCATGCGCGCGCGGCGGATGGAGAGCGCGGGGCGCCGGGTGACGTCCATGACCGCCGACAGACGGGAGCCGTCCGGGAGGCGGAGGTCGAGCTGGGGGTTGGCGGAGTCGAAGGGGCGGGAGGAGAGGCCCGAGTAGGCGCCGAGGACCTGGATGAGCTCGATGAGCTCCTCGTCGGACTCGGCGACGGGGTCGCCCTTGACCTCGCGGCCGTCGGAGTAGCCGACGAAGACCTGGTCGTACCCGTTGATGTCGATGTTCTCGACGTCCTGGTTGTCGAGCAGCGGCTGGAGCCGCCCGACGCCGAAGAGCGCGGCGTGCACGGCGGCGGCGTACTGCTCCTCGGTCTCCGCGTCGAGGGGGGTGCGCCCGGCGTTGATCTCGGTGCGGGCATGGTCCTCCAGGATCTGGGCTATGACCGCGCGGGCGTAGTGCCGTTCGTCCTCGGGGGACATCGGGGTGACGCCGGACACCTGGTCCTGGCGCCGCTGCTCGGCGATCCGGTCGCCGGCGTCCTGCCGGAACCGCTTGACCAGTTGATGGTCGACAGCGGTCATCGGCCGGCCTCCGCATGGCCGGGCATCTGGCCGGGCGCCTGGCCATGCGTCTGGCTGTGCATCTGACCGGACATCTGGCCATGCAGCTGGCCGTGCTGGGCCTGGGTGGGTACGGACCAGGCGGCGCCGTACTGCTGGTAGAGGTCCGCGGTGACCTTGCGGGCGGAGCGGATGAGCAGCGACTTGTCGAGGCGTCCGCGCTTGCGCCCTGCCAACTGGTCGGCGCCGGCGGGGTCGTCGGCGATGGTGCCGACGACTCGGGCTCCGGTCTGGGCGTGCACGAGCATGTCGTTGACCTGGCCCGCGATTTTCGCCGCGTTGTTGGTGTCGGCGATGAGGACGACACCGATCATCGGGTTGCCCATGGTCGCGACGCCGCGCTGGCCGCCGTGCAGCTTGTTGCCGAGGGCGGCGGCACGGTCGCGGACGCGGGCGATGGCCTCCGGCTCGGTGCGGCTGATCAGCAGCACGAGGGCGGCGTGCGGGAAGAGGTCGACGGCGGGGGTGTCACCGGCGATGCGGCCGCAGTCGGCGATGACGTCGGCGGCGGCCTGCGGGGACTCGGCGAGCGCGGCGAAGGAGTGGCCGAGGGTGGGCCACAGGCCGGCGAGACCGGCGGCCTGCTCGGCGTTCCCGAGGCCGACGAGGACTTCGAGGCCGCCGCTCAACGGCTGGACGTGGTCCCAGAGTTGGTCGGGGACGAGGCCGCGCCGGGCGGTGGCGGCGATGGACAGCATGCCGGTGTTCGGGTTGAGCGGCCCGCCGTGCGCGGCGGCACTGCGGTAGACGAGGTCGCCGCCCGCCGGGTCGGTCTCCGCGAGCAGCACACGCCGCGGCCAGACCGCCGCGAGGGCGACGGCCGCGGTGGTGACGCCGGGAGAACCCTTGTCGGCGGCGAGAGCGATGAGCGCCATGGGGTCGGGGCCGCCTTCTAGTTGCTGCTGGGGACGAGGACGAGGACGACTGCGTTGGCGGCGGCGGCCTGGGCGAGGGCGGCGGCGTCGGAGGGGTCGACGGCCACGGTGATCCCCGTGTTCGAGCTGCTGACGATCTCGTCACCGCTCGCGGCATCCGGCACGGACGTCACGATCGCCTTCTCGGCGAGTACGGAGTTGTCGCTGCCCGACGTCGAGGCGGAGCTGTTGGAGCCGGACCCGCCGTCGGCGGCGCGGTAGGCGGCGACGACGTCACCCTCCTCCAGACCGGCCGGGAACTGGCCCGCCTTCAGGGAGAGACCGACGAGGGCCTTGCCCTGAGTGGCGCCCGTGTCATCACCGAACATCTCACCGACGGGCACGGCGCCCGCCGGGATCGCGTTGAGGGCCTTCAGCTTCTTCAGCGAGGCCAGCTGCTCCCACTTGATGTAGTGGATGCTGGAGTCCTCGGCGACCAGCACGGAGGTGACGTTGCTGTCGGTGACCGCTCCGCCGGCCGGGATCTCCTTGGTGACCTTGACGACCTCGACCCGGTCCCCGGCCTGCAGCACCAGCATGGTCGCCCCGAGGGCACCCACCAGAATCAACAGCACCGCCAGCGCGGCCAACGCCGGTTTGCGCTCGCGAGGAGGCGTGGGAAGCCGGTCACCGACCGAGGGTTGAGCCGGAGCCGCGGAACGACCGTGAGCCGCCCCCGAACGCTCTTGGATCTTCACGCAACCGCTCCCCGTACAGCCAAGAAATTGTCTGCCAAATTCCCTACGAAATGGGACACTTCACCCGCGCCTGCTCGATCCACGCGTTCTTCTCGATCTCCGCGGATAGCCATCGCCGGGGTGAGTGTCAAGCCATCGCACCGTATCAGCCGCACATAAGCCCCTCAAGGCGCGTCCGACGTCGCGCACATCACCCATCACCCCGTTATCCATCTGCAACTAAAGGCGCTGCTCGCCCAGTTACATCCGGCCCGGAAGCTTGCCGTCCGCTGTGCGTGAGCGAATCCGATTCCCGCCCTCCATCGTCCTCACGGGAGCCCCTTCGTCACGGTCCACCCATGAGGCCTGCACGATTCGCTCACGAGGGCCGGAAACCGCCGTGCCATGATCTTTGCTCGATTCACGCCCCCACAGAGCCACTTACCGATCCGCCGAGGAGTCCCCCCATGAAGCGCGCCGCGCTCCCCCTCTCCCTGCTCGCCCTCGTCACACTCACCGCGTGCGGCGGCGGAGACGGCGACACCTCGGACAAGACGGCCGCCGACAAGCCGAAGGCCACCGCCTCCCAGGCGAAGCAGGTCAGCCCGGCGGAGCGGCTGGCCGAACTCATGGTCACCAAGGCCGACGTCCCCGGCTACAACGTGGAGAAGCTCAGCGCCGAGTACGCGTTCGCCACCTCCGCGGACCAGGTGAGCACCGACAAGGCAAGCTGCAAGCCCCTGGCGCTGGCGATGAACCAGCTCCCCCAGGACGAGCCGGAAGCCGACCTCAGCCGGTACCTGTCGAAGAGCTGGAGCGACCCGAGCACGTACATCACGCTCGCCGCCTACACCACGGACACCAAGGCCGAGGCAGCCCTGACCGGCCTCCAGAAGGCCGTGGGCGCGTGCGGCGCGGGCTTCACCGCCAAGGCCGGCAAGAACACCAGCACCTACGGCTCGGTGACCGCCGAAAAGGCCATCACGAACGGGGCGCTGGCCTTCGCCTCGACACTCACCTACCAGGGCATCACCCACACCGTGCACACGGAGGCCGTCCGCGACGGCGACGTCCTCGCCGTCTACTTCGGCGTCAACGGCGGAGCCATCGCCCAGGGCAGGCCGAGCGACGCCAAGCTCTCGGCGGCGGGGCTGAAGGCACAGAACGCGAAGCTGGGCTGATCACGCCTCACCCGGTCGGGTGATCCAACGCCGTACACCGGACCGGGCCGGCACCACCTACCTACCGTCCGTTCCATGGTCACCTCATCCCACGAGGCGATGCACCGCATCTTCCAGGAGGACCCGGGCGTCTTCGCCCGGACCTTCCGGCGTCTCGACCTCCCTCTCGCCGACTTCCCGGACCCGGTCGCCGTGTCCCTGCTGCCGAACGACCTCACGGAGATCCAGCCGACCGAACGACGCGTCGACACCCTCCTGAGAATCGACGCGACCTCGGGCGAGAGCCACCTCCTGATCATCGAGGCACAGGGCAAGCCAAACCCGAAGAAGCCCAGCAGCTGGGCCTACTACGTGGCGCACCTGCGCGAGAAGTACGGCATCCCACCGGTCCTGGTGGTGACGTGCCAGGACCGAAGCACGGCCAGGTGGGCCGAGAAGCCCATCGTCATCGGCCCCGCCTTCTGGCCCACGCTCACCCTCCGCCCGCTCGTCCTCGGCCCGCACAACGTCCCCGTCATCACAGACCCTTCCGCCGCCGCCCGCGACATCCCGCTCGCGACACTCAGCGCCATCACACACGCCAAGGACCCGAACGCCCCTGCCATACTGAAAGCCCTGGCTGTAGCCCTGAAAACGATCGACGAGGACACCGCCAGGATCTTCGCCGAGCTCACCGAACTCGGCCTCGGCAAAGCCCTGGCCGCCGAGACCTGGAGGCAACTGATGGCCGTCGACCTCTCCTTCTTCCGCTCCGAGACCTCCCAGCGCCTGCGCGCCGAAGGCCGCGTCGAAGGCCGCGTCGAAGGCCAGGCCGAGAGCCGAGCCGAGGACATCCTCCTGATCCTCACCACCCGCGGCCTCGACGTCCCGGACGCCGTACGCGAACGCATCAGCACCTGCACGGACCTGGACACCCTCCGCGCCTGGCTCACCCGCGCCGTGACCGCGGAGACGGCGGAGGACCTGTTCACGGAAGCCGACGGCTGAGGCCCCCATCGGAACGACCTCCCGCACCCTGCCGACCCTGCCGGGCCCGCAGGGTGCGGGAGGCGCCCCAAGTCCAGTGACGCGGCGCGCACACGCACCTCACCGACCGTCCCGCCGCCGCTGTCCGGCGTAGAAGAGCACCCCGCCGGTCACCACGAACAGTCCCCCGGTCAGGCCGAGGGTGAGGGCATCGAGCTTCCGCTCCCCAGGACGGGCCTCCACCCAGGGGTCGAGCACCCCGAGCGGATCCTCGAACACGACGACGAGCTGCCCCGCCTCGAACTGCCCATGACAGTTCTGGCGGGCGGACAGGTCCCACACCTCGCCCGACGTGGCGACGACCCGGCACACATCCAGCACGGTGCTCCGCTTGACCCCTCGCTTCTCCCCGGTGTCCACGACGGCGGCGACCGTCTTCTCGCCCGCCTGCTTCAGATACGTCTCGTAGAAGGCGGGCCCCGCGAACAAGCTCAGCGCGAACACCGCGGCGGTCGCGAGCACCGCGGCCCCGGCCCGGTGCCAGACGCCTCCGGCGAGGATCGCGGCGGTGGCGGCCAGGCCGCAGATGATGACGACGCCGATCCAGAGACCGCCGTACGGATACTGCGTGACGACACCAGCGAGCACCGAGAGGAGGGGGAGGAGCAGGGCCCACTTGACGCTGTTGCGCGTAGGACGCGGGGTGAGGCGCAGCCCCAGGCCCAGGCCCCCGGTTTCCAGACCGCCGCCTCCCAGACCGCCGCCTCCCGAACCGCCGCCTCCCGAACCGCCGGCTCCCGGACCGCTGCCTTCAGGACCGCCGCCTCCCGAACCGCCGCCTCCCGAACCGCCGGCTCCCGGACCGCTGCCTTCAGGACCGCCGCCTCCCGGATCTACGGTCGATATGTCGTGAGTGCCCATGCGTGCGCGCGTTCCCCGTGAGTCGGCCGGCCGTTGCGAACCCGCACCTTACCGGCCTGAACGGCCCGCCCGGTCACCGCTGCCGGGCCGCCCGGCTCTTCCCTTTCCCTCTCTTCCTCAACTTCCGCATCCGCTCCCGCCGTTCCGCCTCCTGCGCCTCCAAGACGCCCCGCCACCACCACCGCCAGAGGTACCCGAGCCCGCCCGCGACAACGGCGTACGCCAGGAAGGCGGGCCCGGTCCCAGGGACGTACTCGCACGCCGACGACCGGCAGTTCTTGCCGGGCAACCCGCTGAACAGCAACACGAACGGCCCCAACGCCGCGCCCCAGCACACGACACCCCCCACCCAGCGAGCGACCCGCAACGACCGCCCCTGGACCCACTTGTTCACGGCCCCGTCCACCCCGAAGACCGCGGTCCCGCCGACCCACCCGAGCACGCTGACCACCCCCAGCGCACCCCCGACCGCCCAAGCCCCACCGGGCAGTTCGACGAACTCCTCGATCAAGTCCCGCTCGACCCGCCGCCCGACGCCGAAGACCAGCAGAAGTACGCCGAACCCCGCGACGAGGAAGAGCAGGAACCCCACAACCCCCACCCCGCCCCGCACCCGACCCCGACCCCGGCTCGGACCCTGCCCCTGAACCCGATCCCGTCCACCGCTCACGCCAACTCCCCACCCAAGGCCCTCAAGTCACGTCTCACAGGCGCCACTCACCCACCTGTTCCCAGGATTTAACCTCCGCCCTCTTGGCGCCTCCACTTCTACGCGCGTAACTTGAGCCAACTCCCCACGGGTCCCCCCACACCCCCGCTTCAAGTACGGCCGTATCGCCGCACTGCCGTACCGCCCCGCACCACCCGCCGTACTGCCCGCCGTACCACCCCGTACCGCCCCCGGGCGTCCGATCCGAGGAGACCGCCAGCGTGTCCAGCCCCGATGGAAGAAGCAGCCGTACAGGAAGAGGCCCGCGTACCCGGCGTGCCACGTACCCCCTGATATCCGTGGGCGCGGTAGGCGCACTCGCCCTGACCGCCCTCCCCGCCTGGACCGCCGCCGCGACCCCGTCGGCGACCGCGGTCATCTCCGAGGTGTACGGCGGCGGAGGCAACTCGGGCGCGACGCTGACCCGGGACTTCGTCGAGCTCGCCAACGCGGGCTCCGAGGTCTTCGACCTGTCCGGCTACAGCGTCCAGTACCTCCCGGGCTCGGCCTCGGCCAGCTCCCTCTGGCAGGTCACGTCCCTCAGCGGCTCCCTCGCGGCCGGCAACCGCTACCTGATCGGCGAGGGCACCGGCACCGGCGGCACGACCGCCCTCCCCACCCCCGACGCCTCCGGCTCGATCGCGATGAGCGCCACCACCGGCACCATCGCCCTCGTCTCCGGCACCACCGCCCTGACCTGCAAGACCGCGGCGGACTGCACGGCCGACAGCCGGGTCCTCGACATCGTGGGATACGGCACCGCGGTCGTCCGCGAGGGCAGCGGCCCGGCGACGGGCGCCTCCAACACGGCGTCCGTGGCCCGCCCCGAGTCCCTCGCAGACACGGACGACAACGCGACGGACCTCACGGCCGGCACCCCGACGCCGTACAACTCGGCGGGCCAGACGGCCGATTCGGGCAGCGGCGACGGCGGCGGCAGCGGTGGCGGTGGCGGTACGACGGACCCGGGCACCGTCCGCGTCCACGACATCCAGGGCACGACCCGCCTCTCCCCGTACGCGGGCAAGGCGGTCACCCGTGTCCCCGGCATCGTCACGGGAGTCCGTACGTCGGGCTCGAAGGGTTACTGGATCCAGGACCCGGAGGCGGACACCGACGCCCGTACCAGCGAGGGCATCTTCGTCTACACGGGTTCGGCGGTCCCGACGGTGTCGGTCGGCGACTCGGTCCTGGTCACCGGCAAGGTCAGCGAGTACTACCCGGCCAGCGGCCAGCAGTCGGTCACCGAGATCACGGGCCCGGTCGCGACGGTCCTGTCTTCCGGCAACACGGTCCCCGAGCCGGTCGCCTTGGACGCCACAACAGTCCCCGACGCGTACACACCCACCGCCGACGGCGGCATCGAGTCCCTCCCCCTCGAACCCACCACGTACGCCCTCGACTTCTACGAATCCCTGGAGGGCATGCGGACGACGTTCTCCGACGCGCGCGTGACCGGCGCGACGGACGCGTACGACGAGCTGTGGGTCACGGTGAAGCCGGACGAGAACCCGACGAAGCGCGGCGGCACGATCTACTCCTCCTACGACGGCCAGAACACGGGCCGGGTCGAGGTCATGTCGCTGGACAAGACGACGGACTTCCCGGTGGCGGACGTGGGTGATGTGCTCTCCGGCGTCACGACGGGCCCCCTCGACTACTCCACGTACGGCGGCTACAACGTCCAGGCCACGCAGCTCGGCACCCTCACCGACAACGGCCTGAAGCAGGAGATCACCCGCCGCCAGAAGGGCGACGAGCTCGCCGTAGCGACGTACAACGTCGAGAACCTCGACCCCTCCGACGACCAGGCCAAGTTCGACCGCCTCGCCGAGGGCGTCGCGGTGAACCTCAAGTCCCCTGACGTCGTTGCCCTGGAGGAGATCCAGGACGACACCGGCGCGACCAACGACGGCACGGTGACGGCGGAGGCGACGCTGACCAAGTTCACCGACGCCATCGTCGCGGCCGGCGGCCCGCGCTACTCCTGGCGCTACATCTCCCCCGAGAACAACCAGGACGGCGGCGAGCCCGGCGGCAACATCCGCCAGGTCTTCCTCTTCAACCCCAAGCGGGTCTCCTTCGTGGACCGCGCGGGCGGCGACGCGACGACCGCGACCTCGGTGGTGAAGACGAGAAAGGGCGCGACCCTCACGTACTCCCCGGGCCGCATCAACCCGACGAGCGACGCGTGGGACAGCAGCCGTAAGCCGCTGGTGGGCGAGTTCCTCTTCCACGGCGAGTCGGTCTTCGTCATAGCCAACCACTTCAACTCCAAGGGCGGCGACCAGTCCCTCCACAGCCGCTACCAGCCCCCGACCCGCAGCTCGGAGACCCAGCGCGCCCTCCAGGCGGCGGAGGTGAACACCTTCGTCAAGTCCCTCCTGACGGCCGACAAGGACGCCAAGGCGGTGGTCCTGGGCGACCTGAACGACTACGAGTTCTCGAAGACGGTCACCACTCTGACGGACGGCGGAGTCCTGAAGGACCTCGTCACCACCCTCCCCACCGCCGAGCGCTACACCTACGTCTACGACGGCAACTCCCAGACCCTGGACCACACCCTGACGACCCCGGCCGTCACCCACTTCGACTACGACGTGGTCCACATCAACGCGGAGTTCTCGGACCAGGCGAGCGACCATGACCCGCAGATCGTGCGGATCGACGTGGGGCGGTGCCGGGGCGGCCACTGACCCCAACGACGCGCAGCGGCCCCGCACTTGGACGGACTCTCACCGTCCGGGGCGGGGCCGCTCCCCGTACGTCGTCAAGAACTCTTCATCTCAGTCTTCTCAGTCTTCGGTGAACTCTTTCTGGACGCAGATGTCAGTACCGGTCCGGCACAGCTTCATCATGTACTTGGCCACATAGGGAACGACGTTGTAGTCGAAGTAGTCGCAACCGGCGTCACCACCATCCGACTTCGTCTCCTTCAGCTGCCATCCGGCCGTGTACATGTACAGCTTCCCGGTCACGCTGTGCCCATCGGCCCGCTTGTCGCACACCCGGAACGTGTCGGGGTCGGGGTCGAGATGCGTCATCGTGCCGAGCGTGTGCCCACTGCGCTTCAACGTCAACGTGGTGTCCGCGGCGCTTGCCGTCCCCGTCGCACCGACGACGAGTACGAGGGCCCCGGCCATCGTGAGCACCCCGTGCACCACTCGGTTCTTCAGCATTCCATCTCCATGTGCCGTGTCAGCAGTTCGCAGTTCCCGGTACTGCAGCCTGCAACTCTAGATCGCCACGCCGAGCACGGCCGGGAGACCTTTGCGCGGTCTCCCGGCGGCGTACGGCTGCGGGCCGACCTGGGGCAGGCCTACTGCTCGTCGGGGGCGGGGTCTGCGGCTTCGGGGTAGGCGACGAAGGTGCCCTTGGCGGGGAGGGTGACTACGAGGCCGCGTTCGCGGAGTTCGCGGGTGGCACGGCGAGCGGTCAGATGAGCCACTCCGTACTCCGCGGCGAGATCACGCTCTCCGGGGAGTCGGGCGCCGGGCCGGAGCTCCCCCTTGGCGATCCGGTCGGCGATGTGGTCGGCCATCTGCATATAGACGTACGCGATCTTGTTCGGGTCGATCGGCGACTGACCTGATTCCGGCGTCATATCGAACAACGTACGACAGTATCCAGTTACACGGACGAGTGGAGTGCGCCCAACCGCTATACACCTCCCACATGCACCCAGTAGCGTGCCTGTCACAAAAGAGACCCCGGCGACGGAGGGAAGCCGTCCCGGGGCATGGCCAACGCTACTGAGGAGCGTCAACGTGCTGGACCTTACCGTCCGGGCCCTCGCCTGGATCCTGACCCTGTGCACCCCGCGCCCGAGGGGCCGCCACCGCCTGGGCGCGCTGCCGCCCCTGCGCTACCTCCCCACCCCACCGCCTCGCCACCTCCAGCGGGCCCGCCGCCGGGCCGCCTGGCTGGCCACCCTGGGCATCGACGTGGGCCCGACGTGCATCCACGGCGTCCACCTCCCGGCGGGGGTGACGCGATGAGCCGCCCGGCGCTGCGCATGTGCGCCCGCTGCGAACGTACGACAGAGGAACCGGTCCTGGTCCACGAGGTCCACGCGCCGACGGGCCCGGGCTTCAACGTGTACGCCTGCCGGGAGTGCGCACCCCATTACCCGCCCCAGCCGGACGTACTGGACCTCATGGAGCCCGCCCACCGCCGCTCCCGCCTCACCCTGCGCATCTACCGGCTCGACGCCGAGGGAACGGTGACCGAGGACCGGGGCAGGCTGGAGTTCATCGCCGGCGGCCGGGCGGAACCGGTGCCGTGGACGTCGGCGTATCCGCCGTGCGCATGCCCGAGATGCGGGACGCCGCGATAGCGAACGGAACGCCCGCAACGACGGCCCGGGCGCGTCTCGTCAGACCGTCCGAGGCCGTCGCCCGTTTGGGCACGATCAGGACACAGCTCACACCAACAGACACCCCATACGACCGGAATTGCCCACGTTCACAGGGAAGTTCGCTCTGGCGAAACCGAGAACCCCACCGATACCGTCAGATCTCTTGACTGAACTTATGTCTCACGGGGAGTTCACTGTGAAGCGCCGTACTTTGCCCGTTGCTGCCGCGCTCGCGGCAACGGCCGCACTGCTGTTGACGGCCTGCGGCAGCGGGGACGACAACTCCAAGGACAACGACAAAATCGCGGGCGCCGACCAGGGCTCGGAGACTCCGAAGGCCTCGGCGTCGGCTTCGGGAGCCCCGGCGGAGGACAAGCCGGACGGGGTGGATGTGTCGCTGCCCAAGGACATGAACCTGGTCTTCGACTGGGACAAGCCGAAGGACAAGAACGAGGCTGCGGCGATGGACGATGCCGCGAACTACATCCGGGCCATCTACCACGGCGTCGTCAAGCGCACGGCCGACGATGCAGGTGTCGTCGCCTACTCCACCGGCGACGGACTGCACTACGCGCAGGTGCAGATCAACGAGAGGGTCAAAGGTGGCTGGACGGCGACCGGCACCCGACGCCACTACGACGTCAGCACCCGGTCCACCACGAACGGCAGCGCCGTGGAAGTCTCGTTCTGCGTGGACTCAAGCAAGTTCTACGGCAAAGAGGTCAAGACCGGAAAGGTCCTGAAGACCACGCCCAGCATCACGGACTTCGGCTACTTCAAAATCATCATGGTCAAGGTCCCCACGGCCGACAGCCTGTGGCAGGCGTCCAAGGTGTACGTCCAGGAGAAGGCGGCGAAGTGCCAGTGAGCAGGTCAGGACGCACGCTCCTCGACGCCGCAGCGCTGGCCCTGGCCTTCGGCATCGTCGCCCTCGCAGCACCGGCCTATGCCGGGGAGTCACCAGGCTTCGGTGACGGCGGCACGACAGAACAGTCGGGCGGTGGCGACTCGACCGGCATCTACGCCGCCGCGAAGATCCAATACTCCGGCTCCGTCGCCAAGAACGGCAGTACCGGCAACGTCAGCTCTTCCGACGTCAACTGGACGCCCCCGTCCTGCTGGTACGCCCCCTACCTCGGCGCCAAGGACTTCAAGAAGAAGATGACCGAGGACTTCGAGAAGGCCAAGAACACTCCAGGCATGAATGGGACCGCAGGCGCGGCGACAGCCGAGGAGCAGCGCCACTACGAGGACGGCTTCGGCTGGACCGACACCCCCGGCTACAAGGACTACAACGTCGACAAGGACGGCGAGGGGATGTTCTGGGCCGGCGTCGAGAACCCCAACGAGCCGGACGCCCTGAAGCGGATGGCGTGCAGCGACCTCCCCTTCTGGGTCGAGAACGGCGAAGCCCCACCGGCCCAGTACGAAGAGGCGATCAAGCCGGAGATCCTCGCCGCCCTCGCCTACCAGCACATGGAACTCCCCGACACCGAGGTCACCCTCGCCCCCAAAGCCGTCACAAAGGTGAACCTGGCGACCTGGGCCTGGCTCGACAAGGCCACCTTCAACGAGGTCCAGGCCACCGCAGCCATCAACGTCCCCGGCTTCAACATCCAGGCCACCACCACCGCCAAGCCGGTCGCCCTCAAGATCGAACCAGGCACCGAGGACGCGCAGACCTACCCCGCCTCCGGCGAGTGCACCATCAACGCTGATGGCTCCATCGGCGAACCCTGGGCCAAGGGCAAGTCCGACGAAACCCCGCCCTGCGGCCTCAAGTACCTCCGCTCCTCCGGCGACGGCACCTACAAACTCCGCGCCACCATCACCTGGGACATCGCCTGGACCGGCACCGGCGGCACCGGCGGCGACCTCCCCAACGGCACCTTCGGAACCACCCAGGACATCACCGTCCAGGAAATCCAGGCCGTAAACCGCTGAATCGCCACCACAGTTCACAGCTGAGCCTCACGCCCACGCCCACGCGCCCGCACCCCATGCGCGTGGGCGTGACCGCGAGCAGGACGACAATCGACCACCGATACCCCGAAAAAGGGACCATGCACTACACAGAGAAAACCCCCAAAACCTGGTCCGCCATCTGCATCGCCCTCTACCTGCTCGGCATCGGATACATGGGCATAGACACCCTCCCCGACGAGTTCGGCCTCTGGCTCGGCCTGAGCGCGCTGTTCCTTCTCCTGCTGCTCCCCTGCCTGGCGGTCCCGATCTCGAAGTTCATCTACCACCGCATCCAGATCGACGCCCAGACCCTGCGCGTAGGCCGCGAGCGCATCCCGCTCGCCACCATCGACCCCGCCTCGGTACAGGCAGCCGCAGCCGAGGCCACCACAGCCGCTCAGCGGTACGCCGCCTCGCTGAACACGATCGACGCACCCGTGCCCGGCCTCCGCGCCACCGACCGCGGCGCTCCCCGCCTCGTAGGCGGCGGCTGGGGCGCCCCCATGGGCATGGACACCGTCGTCATCCGCACCTGGCAGGGCGAGCAACTCACGATCGCCACCCGTGACCGCACGGCTTTCCTCACGGCGCTGGCCCAGGCTACGAGCGTGCCGCACCCTAGCCGGTAGCTCGTACCCCCGCTCAATCAGAAACTCAAGAGAGCGAAGACAGGGCGTCCAAGAACCTCCCCGGGGCGGAAACCATCGCACCACGGAACGACAGATTCCGCGTGTATACGCCCTCGAACAGGATCGCAAGACTGATATCCACAGAGTCCACAGCCCCGTAGGCAGTTCCGGAAATACTCTTGGGATCTGCCCCGCTAGAGCGGACCACAGCAATCCTGGACTCGGGCCGTTCCAATATGTGATGCCGCCGGTTCCCCTCCTCCCGGTACTGGTACTCCCGCCCTACCGCCCAGATCTTCAGAGACCGGCCTCTTCTACTCATCCGCAAGGTCTTACGGGTGAAAGAAGCATGCTGCCCCGCCACGCTCAACTTGCCTTCAGCCAAGCGTGGTCGCCCTCCGTATCGAATACCCTTGAAAGATGACATCGGAATATTTTCTCCGGTCACCATGGCTCCGATGAGCGCCCTCGGTTCGGATACGGCCACGATTTCGAGAGCAGGCACGATCAGCTCCACAAGACCCAGCTGCCCTACACTGCCACGCCAAAAGGTCACATGGGACTGTTCGCGCGAAGTGACGGTGTTCGTATGCCGCTGAAGCTCGAACGAATATTGGGACATTGTCCGACCCTAACCTCTTTCGCCACAAAGGATCAATCAAAGGGATTGAGCGCACTACCTAGCGCCTTCGCACCGTCAGCTATCTTCCCAGCGCCCTCGCCGATCTTCTTCCCTGCCCAGGCTCCAGCGTCCGCCACCTTGCCCGGGAACGCCTTCAGCTTTTCCCGGTTGTCGATGATGGTGGCGACACCATAGACGGCACCCGTAACCACCGCCGCGCCGATCGTGACCGGGTTGGGTGCGATCATGGCCGCAGTCATGGAGGCGTTGAATGCCACGCCGGAAGCCTTCGCTACATATCCGGCCTTGTCCCGCTTGAAGGCCTCAACAGGGTTTCCTTCCTGCACCAGGTCGACAGCACCGATCACCGTGGACACCGCGCTGCCACCGACCCCTGCCGCACGCCACCAACCGGCCGTACGCATCGCTGTCCCGGCTCCCGAAGCGAAGGCACCCAGTCGACTCGCTCCGGCAGCCCTACTCAGAGCGCCAGCATTCTTGCCGACCTTGAGCAGGTTCGCCTCCCAAGCCCACTGCCGCCCCGAAAGAGCAGCCAGGCTGTCCTTTCCTGTCAGCGCATCAAGGATCGGAGCAGGAGTACGCGACCCGATAGTGGCAGCCAGGGCGCGAATACGTGCCGGAATGAAGCGTGACGTCGACTGCCCTTTCAAGAGCTGAGCGAGCGTGGTTCCGGGTGCTTTCAAGAACTCGACCCGTCCAGGGTTTTTGAGGCTCTTGAAGTACTTGATGAGTTGGAGCGTGCCCATTGCCGACATCTTGAAGGCTCCCGGAACTGTCGAAGCCATCGCCGTCAAGTCGATGTAGTCCCCGACCACTTCCCCAAGGTTCTCGTCACCCGTGACCTTGGCGACGGCATCCCCCTTGATGCGTTCGATCCAGTCCGAGAGCGTCTCGCCCTTCTGCCGCTCCAGCCACTTGGTGTCGAACTTGTCGCCGTTGGCGACGGAGGCGTTCGCGATCAGCATCGCGTCAGGCGGAAGGTTCGCCCCCTTCAGCTCCTCCGCCGTGAACCCCGCGTACAACGCGGCAGCCCTGGGATCACCCTTGTCGGCCCGCAGGATGGCCGCACGCCGACGAAGATCGACCGCCGTGCCGTCGGCCCAGTTCCGCATGGGCTTGAGGGAGCTCAGCTTGTCGGTCACACCGAGACGGGACGCCCGGGTGAAGGCCTCGTCCAACTTGTCCCGCAGATGGCCCCGGCCGTCGAACAGTTTCGCCAGGTGCTCCATGTCATCCGGATTGGCCATGCGCTTGGAACTGTCGCTCATTTTTCCCCGTGATCATGTGCTGCGCTTCGTACAGGAACTGGTGCAGGGCCTGGTGCCAGAAGGCGAAGGCAGAGCCTCAGGTCGCCACCGATGCCGACGCACTCATATGGCCCCAAGAGGCGGGCTAGGCCTGCCGCGTAGAGGCGATCTGCGCCCCGTCGGGAATCAGATCGGTGATCAGGTGCCAGAGCTCCTTGGCCGAGGTACGCCGCACCCTCAGCTCGCTGCTCTCGTCGACTTGCCCTTCGGTCACCGGCTCCGCGGGCAGCTCCCGCAGCCAGTAGCCCTCGATCCCGCAGTCCCACACCGCGAGCGACGAAACGGCCAGCCCGTTGCTGAGCGTCTGCTGCGACTCGGCGCCCTTCCAGGCCATGGTCATGCGCCACATGCAGTTCAGCTGGGACAGCACCTCCGCCAACCGCACCGGCGCGCCGACAGCCGCGGCCACAGCCTCGGGCTCCTCGAACTGCCCGGCCTCCATGCAGGCGACCACGCCGTCGAAGGCGCCCATGGTCGACGGGATCACCTCGTCGTAGTCGATGCCGTCCGTGAAGTCCCGGTGCAGGTCCACCATCCGGGCCAGAGCCCATACCAACGTCTCAGGCTCAGCGGGCACATACTCAGACTCGGCCTCACCGGGCCAGTTCTCGTGAGTGAAGATGAAGTCGTCGCCGACGACGGCTCCGCTCTGCGTGACCCCGCCCGGCCCGGTCACCTCGACACGCGCGATGACGTGCGGCTCCATGAGCGTGGCAACGAGGGGATAGAGATCGGCCACGATCTTGTCATCACCGTCGAGAATCCCGGCTTCCTGCAACTCGGCCCGTGAATGGGCGAGTTCGTCAGGAATCTGCCCCTCCTCCACGAGAAGCCCCAGCACGCTGACATGAGCATCGGACAACCGCACCCGACGCCGAGCCGCATCGATAGAAGGCATTCTTTGTTTCCCCTCAGGATTAGAGGTCGCTGAACCGATTGAGAATGCGTCCGGGCAGCGAGACAAGCGCCCCGGTCACTGACAGATTTCGGGTGTATACGCCCTCGAGGACGAGCGCGATACTGATGTCGAGGGCGTCCGCGTCGCCGCAGCAAGTCCCGGAAATAGTGCGGGGCTTACTCCAGCTGGATCGCCGGATGCGCACGGACGCCCCGGCTCGCGCCAGTTCGTGACCACGCTTGCCACCCCGTTGGGCATAGGTGTACGTGCGCCCCTTGACCCGGATCCGCAGGGCTCGCGCCTCCCGGCCGACCAACCAGGCACTCCTGGAGAGCTCGGCCGGCTCCCAGTCGATGCTCAACTCGCCTCTGGCCAGCAGGGGTCGCCGCAAGTACCGCAGCCCAAGGTATGTGGTGAGCGGGACGCCGTCCCCGCTGACCGCCACCTCGGTGTACGTCGACGGATAGTCGCTGTAGTCGGTGGGAAAGGCGAGTCCGATGCGACCGAGCCCGGCGACATCCCCGGCCCAGGAGAGAACCTCACCCCGGGTGCCCCTGACGGAGGCGACCCGCCGCAGCTGGAACGTGACCCCCTTCATCTGCCTCAACACCTCCCTCGCTCCGCCAACCGCCAGGAAAATAAAGGGTGCATAGCCGCAAACCAGAACATACAGCCCGGCCTGCTCGCACACCAAGTCATCGTAAAGGAAGGGTAATCGATTCGAATAATCCCCACTGGTTTCACCCGAGATGCCCACAAAAGCAGGCGCCTCCGCACGCCCCGGTCGTCGGACAGACCGGCCAAGGCTCCCGGCGGGCGGGCGTGACGCGATGGAGAGGCAAAAAGAGGGCCGCCCCCTGCCCGATCAGCACCTCCACCGAAAGCACTCACAGACTTGGGGTTCCTTTTACACCTGCTCTGTAAAGTGCCCCCGGATAAGGGGAGGCGGACGCATGGGAACCGACGGCGACAAGCCAAAGGTGGACAATCCCGAGCGGGAGCGACTACGCGGCCTGAAGCAGCAGCTCGAAAAAGAACGGTCCGACCTGGTGGGCACCCTGAAGCGAGCGGCGACCGACGTCGGGAAGGGCGGCCGGGACTCCGATAAGTCATGGGTGGGTACGAACGCCGATAAGTGGCACGACGACGTGTCCGGGCGTCGCGCAACAGTGCGCTCACGCATCGACAAGGTCCTTGAGGACATTCAGCGTGAAATCGACACCATGCCCGAAAAGGTCACGCCCGAGGAAGCCGCCTCGATGAACCGCAACAGACGCATGTACTGACAAGGCTCCAGAGCAGCACCGGATTGCGATACGAGGGAAACGGGGGACGGTATGCGCCCGGACGACGGGGGAAGCGGCAAGAGCATCTTTTCAGGGATCGACCCGGACAAACTCAAGGCCACGATCAACTCCGTGCGGCAGGACCAGGAGACCCTGCAGGGCCGGGCCACCTACTACAAGACGCAGCTTGCGTATTACGGCATCGGGACCACGGAGCTCGGTGACGTCCTGAAGGTGGCTGGCTGGGCCAGGGACGAGCTTCCTCTGCTGACTCGGCGCTACCACCTCGCCCTTGCCGCTGACGAACCGTACCCGTCCCGCCCCAAGGGCTCGTTGATGGTGTCGATCGACGAGGGGATGGTCAGCCAGAAGGCCACCGCCGAACGCAACGGCAAAGATCTGGCCGAGAGGTTGAAGAAGGACTTCAGCGGTAGCAACTCGGCGGAGCTCTTCGCAGAGTTGGAGGCGAACGCCGACGACGCCGACTTCGTCAACGCCTTCTACAAGACCCTCGGGCCGGACAAGTTGGTCTGGCTGTCCAACGAGATGGCCGA
The DNA here is from genome assembly GCF_040644695.1 of Streptomyces sp. NPDC046909. Taxonomy (NCBI): domain Bacteria; kingdom Bacillati; phylum Actinomycetota; class Actinomycetes; order Kitasatosporales; family Streptomycetaceae; genus Streptomyces; species Streptomyces sp. NPDC046909. Next base: position 113,051 of record NZ_JBEYXC010000019.1, read on the forward strand.
TGATCCCTACGACGACTACTACGACAAGCACCCTGACGCGCTGTCCCACGACCGCAATCTCATCGCCAAGACGCTCGGCACCTTCTCCAAAGTGGCCTTCGAGGGCGAGACCGCCAAGCAGAAGCAGGCGAACTGGAACAAGTGGTTCGACAAGTTCGCCATGGACCCGAACCGCGGCTTCAGGCCTGACAGGCTGACACCGCTTCTCGCCGGGGGATCGTACGACAAGGACTTCCTGGTCTCGCTGGGTGACCGGGTTTTCTCCAAGGACCAGCAGGCCATGGACACCCAGTGGATGAACGGCAGCGGGAAGGACCCCTGGGAAGCCGACCACTACTCCCAGCTGTTCGACGCCATCGCCAAGAGCCCCGAGGCGTCGGGCGAATGGATGGACCACAACCACGACAGCATCCAGAACATGCTCTATGCTCCCGCCGACTCATGGGACAAGTCCCGCCCGGCCGCCCTCGTCAAGGTGCTGCACTCGGGAACCATCGAGCTGCGCTCGACGAATGAGGCTCTGGCCGAGAAGCTGACCGCGCGTCTCATGTTCGACAACTACAAGCACATGAACGGTGACGCCAAGAGCATCCACCCGATCGAAGGGGTGGACTACTTCTATTCACAGCTGATCACCGCCTACTGGAAGGACATGGAGAACGGGATCACCTCGCCCGTAGCCGACAAGTTCTGGATGGGGGACGCGAGCGCGGGCGGGTTCGGCGAGGATGCGTCCAAGTGGGACGAGAAGGCGTTCAAGGCCGGCCAGGATCCGTCCCGCTTCGGCCTGGAGGCGGGTGCCCCAATGTGGCAGGCCCTGATGAACGAGTCCGCTCGGGACCCCAAGGCGGCCGGTGAGCTGAGCGCGCTCTTCGACACCTACCGCAACCAGCTCGACAGCCAGATCGTGCACACGGACCGCAAGAACGACAACACGATCGAGTACCTGAGCATGAAGCGTGGTCTGATGATGAAGGCGTACGGAACGGCGTTCACCTCTGCGAAAAAGTCCATGGGGGACGATGCGGCGGCATGGGCTGAGGGTGTGAACGAATTCCGCAAGACGCTCATCGAGACTGCTGCTGACGGAGCGACAGCTGCCGCTACAGGCGGTACCACGGCCGTCGCTGACATGGGTAAGGAGCAGCTCACCGGCACTGCAACGGGCCTGCTCACGGGCTGGTTGACGGAGGCAGTGAGCGTCAAACCCGAAGAAGCCCCGGGCGGGCTGGTGGACAAGTACAAGGCACTGTCCGAGGCTGAACTGGATACCTCGTGGCGCGATGGATATCGGCGCCTTGCAAACCACCAACTCGACGGAGACACATCTGTCGGCGTGAAGCCCGGATATGATCCCGCCATTACGAAGCCGGTCACCGTCGGAACCATTCACGGGGAGGGAGCGACGTATACAGGAAACCCGAAGAACTACATCAAGAGCCCTGCCGATAACTTTCTCACCGATTCGGGCCGGGTAATGGACCCGGACAAAATGAGCCCCCAGCAACTGAGTGCCTATTCACGATGGCTTCAGGACTACGCAGTAGTCGCCAAAGTACATGGCGATGGTTTCGCAACGTCTCAGCAGTTCCAGAATCTTCCAGAATAACCGTGCTGCAGCACTCAAGAATCGAACACCCGCACCCTGTCTCACTATTACAGGAATACTCATGACTGACTCATCGTTCGGCAATAACATCCGCGTGGATTCTGCTCTCGGCGGTCCGGCGCCGAATGCCGGCCCTCAGCGCCGTCGGAAATTGCTGATCGGTGGAGGCTCAGTGGCCGTCGTAGCTCTGCTCGTAGGCGGCGGGGTGTGGTGGGCGACGAGCAGCGGAAATGACGACTCCGGTCAGCGCGTTCCCGTGCTGCCGTCCACCTTCGCTGGATACACGGAGGCGAAGCCGCACGATACCGAGTGGTCAGGCATCGGATCGGAATCGATCAACACCGATATCACCAAAGGTGAGGTCAATCTGACCTACAGGGCTTCGGGCGGGAAGGCCTTGATAATCCGCGCCAGATACGAGCCTGGAACTTTGCGCCCCTCGGACCCGTCGGACCCGCTCTACGGAATTTACAATACGAAAGTCGATCAGAAACAGGTCAAGACATACTCGGCGGGCGCTGTGGGCGGAAAGATCAAGTGTGCTGACGTCACCATCGGTGCGACCAAATTCACCACGTGCGGCTGGCACAATGACACAACCAATGTCGCCTTGGCGCCCATGCTCAACCACTCCGAGATCGTGTCTGCCGAGGCGCCTAGCTACCTCCGTACCTTCATCAATTCCCTGCAGCTCACACCGCAGTAGTAGAGGTTGGCCGCGCTCCCCTTTCCGCAGCCGTGGATGAGTAGCCGTACTCAGGACAGCCGTCGCAGGGCAGCCAGAGAATCAGGCTATGCATCGGCAGCCTCACACCCACGCGCCCGCCACTCGGCCACGGAATGCCACACGCCGCCCTCGCACGGCGTGGTACCTGCTCCCTGCGCTGCTCCTGGCCACCGCCGTCGCCTGCCTGGGGCTCGCCGCGTTCGAGGCGTACCGCGGCGCCCTCGGCTCCGCGCACCCGGCCGTGACCTCCTTCGCACACTCAGTCCTAGGCTCCCTCAAGGACGTCACGACGTACGGAGACGGAAACCCGGCGCCACCCCACAGCCATGCGCAAGTCGAACACCACGCCTCAGGTGAGACCAGCCCCGGCACCACCAGCTTCACGCTGCTGAAGGTGGCCGCCGCCTCGGCTCTGGCGTCCCTGATCGGGTTCGCGTCCGTCGCCTCGGCGCGGACGTGGAGTCAGCAGAGGCACCGGCCGAAGTCGCCGTTCACCCACTGAGGGCCGGCCCGGTCAGCTCACGCCTTCGGCAGCACAAGTCCCGTACACCCATGCCGCTCAGCAGAACGATCCGCGAAGCGCCGCAGATCGTCCCGTTCCACCGAGGTCAGCGGGTCGGAGACCAGGTCGCGGTCGCCGTCGTCGATGGGCCGGAGCTGGTACACGGCGGTGCCGAACAGCCCCTGGCAGTCGGTGGCGGAGCCCCACGCCCCGCCGGAGTTGTCCCCCGAGGCCTGCCTGAAACTTCCGTACTGCCCGTACCTGTCCCGCTCGGAAATGAACGTGCCGTAGAAGGCCCGCAGCACCAACTCCTCCCCGAGCACGCACTCTTCGAGAGAAGAGCTCCCGGGTGCCGTCGTCTCGCGCATCCGTGGATGCGAGCGCAGGGTCGCGCAGGTGCCCTTCGCCTCGTCGGTGGAGACTTTCCGGCCGCCGGCGTTGCCCGGAATCTGGGTGATCCTCGCGCCGGGCTCACCTCCGCAGCCGGTGCGTTCGGCTGTCCGCTCGGCCGCCACGGTGGCGACCCGGGCCACCGTCGCGCGAGTGCCTCCGGCGTCGGAGCCGCCCTCCGCGGTCACGAGGATCCCGCCGCCTTCCCGCGGGCCCCAGTCCGGACACTCCAGCAGCACCGAGACGGTGCCGCCCGTGACAAAGCCCGTCCATCCGGCGCCCAGAGGGAGCGGCAGCACCTCATCGCTCGGGGAGAAGATGAAGTACGGATCGTTGGTGCCGTAGGCCGTCTGGATGAACACCACGACGCCGGTATTCGTCCGGCACGCCACCGACAGCCCCTCCGGCTCCGTCACACCGGACGACGTCGTCAAGTGCCACGTAGCCAGCTCAAGGTCATCGTCAGCGTGGTCGAAGCCGAGCGCGGTCGTCCCCGTCAGCTCCAGCATCTCGTCGACCGGCAGCACCCCACCGCACATCTCCGCCATGCGGTCGGCAGGTGTGTGCTCCTTGAACCACAGCAGGCCGCCGCCCAGCACCAGCACCGCCGCGACCGCCCCACCCACCTGCCGAAGCCGTCGCCGTCCCAGTTGCCAGCTCAACACCGAACTCCCCCATCGCCTGACCGGCGTGCAGCCTCTCACGACGCCTGCCCCGACCCGTGTGGCGGCGATGTGATGGTCGAGGAGATTCCCGCCCCCAACCCTCACCGTCCCCGCCCCCCTTCATATGCTTCACCGGCAACGTCGCAGATCGACTGCCGATCGGCCGCCAATCGACTGACAGTCGACAGGCGACCGAGCGCAAGCAGTCAACGGGGAGGAACCACACATGGCCACCGCAGACGGCGAAGACCCCGCCGAATTGAAGAGGCGGGCGGAGAAATTGCGCGGATGTGCGCGCGAGGCCCGTTCCATCGCCCGCCGCCTCGGCCCGTATCTCGATGACGCCGTGAAGAAGGCGACGCCCCGCGCCGCGGCGTTCCGTACCGGCGGTGACGAGGGGGCGATCTGGCAGGGACCGTTCGCCGACGAGTGCACGGCAACCCTCCAGAAGCGGCAGAGCACGCTGAACGGTATGGCCACGTCGCTGCTCGCGGATGCCACGCGATGGGAGACGCAGGCCGAGGAGCTGGACCGGCAGGCCAAGGAGAAGGACAAGGCCAAGGCCGGGACGGGCGGCGGTAACTGATGGTGTTCCGGGGGTTCGACAACTGATGGTGTTCCGTGGGTTCGACGCCGTGAAGCTGACGGCGCTCGCCAAGGATCTGGACACGCTGGCGGGGCATTCCGGGCGGCTGCACAGCGACTTGGCCGCCGTGCTGACCAGCGCGCAGCAGAATCTGCCCGGCGGGCAGCGCGCGTCGCACAACGCCGATCTGCAGGATCTGGTGGGGGACGTCATCCCCATGCCGGGGATCTTCGGTGGTCGCCGGCGCCTGCCCGGCTCGCTCGGCAGCGAGCTCGGTGACATGCAGGCCTCCATGAAGCGGCGTATCAAGCAGATAGAGGGCTTGCAGGAACTCGCCGAGCGCGGCTACCCCGTCAGCGACGGAAGCCTCTTCCTCGACGAGTCCGCACCCGACGCCAAGAAGATCGACGACGCGCTGAAGCATCTCCAGGAGCTTCAGGGCAAGGACTTCGGGAGCAACGGCAACCACGACGACCTGGAGAAGATCTCCGGCGAACTGGACGGGCTGACGGCCGCCGAACTCGACGCGGTCGTCTCCAAGGCCTCCCCCAAGGACCTCGCCTTCTACAACCAACTCCTCACCGACACCGACGACTCCTTCTGGAACCCCTTCGACGAGAACGGTCTCGGAGAGGACGCCCGGCGGGCCACGCTCAGCCGGATGCTGTCCAAGATCAGCCCGGAGAACTTCGACAAGTTCCAGAAGGCGTTCCCCGGGACGCAGCCGACGTTCACGAACACGGGCGCGTTCGAGGAGGGCGGCAACAACCAGAACGGCCAGACCAACAACGGCATCCACTGGCAGACCCCCTCCGACCCGCTGATCGTCGACGGCGTGTCGCCCGACGACGTCAACCAGCGCCAGTTCGGGGACTGCTGGTACGTCGCCTCACTCGCCGGACTCGCCCAGAAAGACCCCAAGTTCATCGAGGAAGGCATCAAGCAGAACCCGAACGGCACGGTCAGCGTCCGCGTCTGGGACAAGGACGGCAACTACCAGTGGGTCACCATGACCGCCGACCTGCCGACCGACCGCAACGGCAACCCGATCAGCACGTACGGCAACGGCGAGTCCTGGCCGGCGTACTACGAGAAGGCCTTCGCGATGGTCTACTCCGAGGACGGCGACGACGAGCGCGGCTACGGCGGCATCGAGGGCGACGACCCCAAGAAGTCCGCGCCGTATCTGACCGGCCAGGAGGGCGAGGACCTCACCGCCGGCGGCTTCCTCGGCATCGGCGAGCACGAGGACAAGAGCCTGGAGGGCCTGAAGAAGGCGTTCGACTCCGGGAAGGTCGTCACCGTCTCCACGCCCGCCGACGAGAAGCTCGACAAGGACCACCCCAAGGAGTGGGGCAACGTCTACCACTCCAACCACGCCTACTACGTGCGTGGCTTCACCGACGACGGCAAGGTCATCCTCGGCAACCCGTGGGGCGTGTCGGGATACCCGCCGATTACGGTGTCGCAGGAGGAGTTCAACAAGTACTTCGGGGGAGCCGAGGCCTTCGATGCCCCATAACGCACGAAAAGAACAACAGGTGAAGTACCCCTTCGAGTCCGACGGCCGCTGGGTGCTCCGCTACCACGTCCCGTACGACGTCCAGCACGACGGCCGCTCCCACAGCATCGTCGCGACGATCTTCCGCGAGCCGTCGGTGCACGGCCGGATCCAGGTCAGCCGTGAGGGCCGGCCGCTCGCCGAGTACGACGAGCTGACCCCGGGTGCTGTCGTCGAGATCACCGGCGACCCCTGGCGGGTCACGGAGGTCGAGTACCGCACCCACGTCGTGCTGGAGCGCGTGACCGACAGCGACCGCGTGGCCGACAGCAACAAGGAGGCGACCGGTGCTCAGGCCGGCGAGTAAGTACGGCATCGCGGGCGCCGTCACGGCCCTGCTGGCGCTGACCGGCTGCGGATCGTCGTCCGGGGGCTCGGGCGGCGACCCCACCGACGCGCCCACGACCGCGACGACCACACAGGCGGCGGCGAAGGACAAGGGCCCGGTGTGCGTCGGCGAGGCCCCCGCCGACGGCGTCCATGTGCTGCGCGGCGGCGGGTTCCGGCTGCCGGGCGGCGGTGTGCAGTACGCCGCCGCGACCGCCGACGGTACGACCCGTACGGCGACCCTGCGCGACGGCGCGAAGTACGAGGACGGCCAGAAGCAGCAGTCGGTCAAGGCCGGACAGCGGATCACCGTCGGCGGGCACGCCTACACCGTCAGCCAGATCTGCTCCTACCGGGTCGTCCTGGAGCCCCAGGACGCCAAGGACAAGGCCACCCTCGCCGCCGCCCCCAAGTCCCTCGCGTCGCAGGGCGGCGAGGCGGACAACGGCCTCTGCTTCACCACGAACCCGGAGGTGCTGGCCGCCGCGTCGAAGGGGTTCCCGGCGAGGGGCGAGACCCAGTCGCTGCTGGACAACGGCGGTGTGTGGAAGTTCCCCACCGGCCTGTCGATCACCGTCTCCTACGTCGACACCGACACCGGGACCGCCGGCCTCGGCGCGAACTGCGCGGCGATCGCGGTGGCCGACTACAAGGACGTCCGCGTCGGCGACACCGTCGAGTTCGCCGGCGTGCGGTTCGAGATCTCGGAGCTGACGGACGACGCCGTACGGATGACGCGGACCAGCGCGTAGAGCGTCAAGCTAGGGTGACCCGGTAGCCCGGTAGGGCGGCAGCACGGTAGGGCAGCGGCCCGGCGCAGCGAGCATGGAGGCAGATGGTGTTCGGCAAGAGCAAGCACGTCGACGAGCCTCCCGTCCCCGTCGTGCCCTGGGCCGACGCGTGGGAGTTCGCCATCGGCGACGAGGAGCGGCCGGCGACCGGCGGGCGCAAGCGGCCCGTGCTGGGCGCCCGCGCCTTCAGAGTCCCGCACGGCGGCGGCATGCAGCGGGTCCACGCCCCCTGCGCCTTCTTCCCCCCGCAGGGGACCGCGAGCGATCTCCGCCTGTACGAGGATGTGGAGGGCCGGAGTCTGCTCTGCTCCGTGGACGATCCCGAGGAGGCCGACGGCGCACGCCGCTACGCCGTCCGCGACGGGCAGGGAGAGATCGTCGGCGCGGTCCGCCGTATCCCGCCGCTGAAGCACGCGCTCAAGCCGACCTGGCGCATCGAACAGCCCGGGCACGCCGAGATCGTGAGCAGCGCGGAGTGGGCGAAGGGCGGGGTGACCGAGATGGTCCAGAAGGGCGCCGGGAAGTTCCTGCTGGGCGCCGTACAGGCCGTGGCCGACATGGGTTCGGAGGGCGGCGACCAGCCCGCCAAGTCACGTGTCCTGGAGTGGAAGGCCGACGGCGAGCTGGTGCTGACGTCGGACGCCCAGTATCGCTTCCTCGTCCGGGCGGGGTGGCTGGACCGTCGTCTGGTCTTCGCGTACGCGCTCCTTCGCACCTCGTGAACGGTCGTACCTCGCGAACGGTCGTACCTCGTGAACGGCAAGGACAGAGCGGCTCCGCGTCGGAGCTTTAGGGGGATGAAGCAAACGTGGGCATGAGGAACGTCAATCCGGACGACCTGGACCAGCTGGCCAAGCTTCTGGACGGTCGCGGCGGCCTGCAGGACAAGGTGGACGAGGCGTTCACCCGGGCGTCCCGGCTCGGCGTGAGCAGCAAGCTGGCCTCGCTCAAGCCCCTGCGCTCCTGGGTCACGGACACGGCACCCGACCTCCGTAAGCGGGCCGTCTTCGCCCGGCTGGAGAGCGGCGATCCGCAGGCCGGTCTGCTCTGGGCCGGGTTCAGCGCCAAGGACATGGAGAAGTACAAGGGCGAACTCGGGCCGGACACCCTCCTGTTGGCCAACTCCGTGGCCGCCAGCAACGATCCGGACGCCGAGAAGTTCAAGCGGCAGCCCGACGAGTCCCTGGCGGACTGGATCGAACGGCTCGAAGCGCACGCGATCTCCCAGATACCCGGCCTTCAGCCGCACGAAGAGACCATCGCCACCATGATCGGCCTCTACGGCGACTGGGGTTCGGTGACCGCCGCCACCGCCGTCGTCACCATCCAGGGCGCGTCCCTCACCAAGACGTTGCTCGGCAACTCCCTGAAGGCGGGGGCGCTGCGCACCTGGAAGACCCGGCTCGGAGTGGTCCTGCGCGGTTCCGACAGCGGGCTGATCAGGTCGGCCGGCAACGGTCTGATCAAGTGGACGCCGAAGATCCGCTCCCTGAGCGCCCCCGGCAGCTGGCTGCCCGGCCAGCTCGGCTCGCTCTTCGGCCGCAGCACCGCCTATCAGAACCTCTCCCGCATCCCCCTCACGAGCGGCCTCCAGGGCGACCTGATCGGCCAGAGCTACAACTGGGCCCGCGCCACTCCCCTCATGAACACGCTCCGGGCCAACGGCGTCATCGACTTCCTCGTCGGCTCGGACGAAGCCGCCAAGATGTACGGCGGCTTCACGCACGCGGGTCAGCCCGTGGCCCGCGCCGGCAACGCGAGTCTCATCAAGGTCTTCACCAAGGCCGCCAACAGCCAGCGGTTCGCCAACTCGGTGGCGGAGGCGACGAACGCGGCGCGCGGCGCCGGCGCCCTGCGGACCGGCCTCGGTGCCGCGGCGAAGACCGCCGGCTTCCTCCGCGGCGCGGGAATCGTCGGCGGCGTGCTCTCGACCGGCTTCAGCGCCGCCAACGTCATCTCCCAGGGCAACCCGGTCGACGCCTTCAAACGCAACGGCGCGGGATACGTCGCCGACGTCGCCGAAGTCGGCTTCAACGCCTCCCTCACCGCGGCCATGATCGCCCCCAACCCGATCACCATCGGCCTCGCGGTGGGCACGGGCCTCATCTACGGCGGCGCCAAGGTCGTCGAGCACTGGGACGACATCAAGAAGGGCGCGGGCGAGGCCGCGAACTGGGTGGGGAACAAGGCGAAGGACCTGGGGAAGAGCATCGCCAAATCCAAGGCGAATCCGATGAACTGGTTCTGACCCACGAAGATGGACTGGTTCTGACCCACGAAGATGGACTGGCTCTGACCACGAAGAGGAAACTGGCCCTCACGGACAAAAGGCCCGTGCGTCAGCCCTCGTCCCTACCGTTCCCCATGAGGAAGTTGCGCGGAATGGCCAGCAGCGCCCCGGTGAGGGTGAGGCTCGCGGTGTCGACCTGTTCGAAGACGAGGGCGATGGCCAGGTCGGTGGCGTCCGCACCGCCCTCGGCCGCGCCCGCCCGCTCCACGCCCGGCTTTCCGACCGCCCGGTCGATCCTGACGGAGACCGGCCCCCGACTCAGTACGGCCTCCTTGCCCTCGCCCGCCGAACGGTAGGTGTACGCGCGGTCCAGGTGCCGGATGTCCAGCCACCGAGAGCCCTTGCGAACTCCCTTGACCCGGAGGTCGATACGCACCGGAATGCCATCGATCTGCAACCAGCCGCCGTCGAGGGACGGTACGCCGCCGGTGCCGCCGCCGCTGAACACGGTCTCGGGGAATCGGTCGCCCGCCAGCACCGTCCGGTTGTGGTGGGTGTTTCCGTCCGCGAGGACCGAGCGCACTTCCACATCCCCGAAGGGACCGATGCGGCCCCGGTACCCCTGGACGCCGTCCGCCGTGAGCGGGGTCAGGTCGAAGGCGAAGTCGCTCATGACAGATGCCGCTCCCTCAGAACCAGTTCATGGGATTCGCCTTGGACTTGGCGATGCTCTTGCCCAGATCCTTCGCCTTGTCGCCGACCCATCGCGTCGCCTCGCCCGCGCCCTTCTTGATGTCGTCCCAGTGCTCGACGACCTTAGCCCCCGCGTAGACGGCGCCCGTCACCGCCACCGCCCCGAGCGTGAAGGGGTTCGGGGCCACGGTCGCGGCCGTAAGGGAGGCATTGAAGCCGATCTCCGCGACGTCGGCGACGTAACCGGCTCCCTTCTTCTTGAACGCCTCGGCGGGGTTCCCCTGGGAGACGACGTTGGCGATGCTGTAGCCGGTCGAGGCCAGTCCGCCGACCACCCCGACGGCGCGCAGCGCGCCCCCGGCCCTCCCGGCGAACTTGAGCCCCTTGCCCATCGCGGCGAGCCGCCCCTCGCCGAGGAGCCGCTGGTCGGCGAAGACGTTCTTGCCGACCTTCCACAGGCTGGCCTGCGCCGCGCGGCCCGGAATCTGCCCGGCGTGCGTCAGACCGCCGTACATCTTGGCGACCTTGTCCGACCCCACGAGCGCGGTCACGATGTCACTCGCGCTGAAGCGCCCCACGAGCGCGTTGGTCATCATGCCGCTGCGCATCACGGCGTCGTAGCCCGCGCCGATCTCCTGACTGATACGGGTCCCGACGACCGGAAGGCCGCTGGCTCGCTGGAACGTGGAACTGCCCGAGGCCAGCGCGCCGAGTCGGCTGGGCAGCCACTGCCCGGGCGCCGAGAGCGACCGGATGACGGGGCTGACCCGTTCCAGCGCCCGCCCCCAGGCACCGACCTGGCCCGGCACCCAGCCGTACCGCGTCGGCAGCCAGCGCAGCAGCGCCGCCGCCTTGAGCCGCTGTGTCTGAAGGAACCCCCGGGCCAGGGAGTTTCCCACCAGCACCTTGGTGACGTTGACGCCATGGAAGGCCGCCGTCGCGCCGTGGCCGACCGTCGAGGTGATGTCGCCGACGTCACCGAGGAGTTCGTCGATCTGGCTCTCGTACGGTGCGAGCGCCGGGATCTGCGCGATGGCGTGGGCCCGCATCCGGTCGACCCAGTCGTCCAGGGACTCCCGGGACTTGCGGCGGAAGGCCTCCGAGCCCGGATCACCGCTGGTGGCTATGGCATTGGCGATGAGCAGAACGCCCGGGGTCTTGAGATAGACGCCCGCCCTGGCGATGTCCTTGGCGTTGAACCCCGCCCACCGCAGCCCGGCGCCGGGGTCACCGTCCTCAAGACGGGCGTAGGCCGACCGTCTGCGCAGATCCGGTGCCGTGTCGGTGACCCAGCCGCGCAGGGGCTTGAGGGCGGTCAGCTTGCCGCTGACACCAAGCCGAGAAGCCCGGGTGAAGGCTTCGTCGAGCCTGTCCTCCACACCGCCCCTGCCGTCGAGCAGTTTGGCCAGTTGGTCCAGGTCATCGGGGTTGACGGTCCGCACACATCAGATCGTCGGCCGAACCGTCACTCGCTGTCGATCAAGAGCTCTTCCCGGTCCGGCAATAGATCGGTGATCTTTTCCCATACCTCCGCCGGGTTCGACCGCACCAGCACCAGCGGACTGTCCGGCCCCACCTGGCCCGGGAGGATGGGCTCCTCGGGCTGTACGCGGATCCAGTAACCGAGGGGGCCGCAGTCCCAGACGGCGAGGGCGCGGATCATGGTGGAGTCCTTGCCGTCCTGCCTGCCGTCCCAGGCGGTGGTGATCCGCCACGTGGAGTTGAGGGAGACGACCAGGTCACGAAGGTGACCGAGGGCGGGCTCCGCGAGGCCGGCATCCGCCTCGGCCAGGGCCTTGCGTACGGCGTCGCGGGCGGCGTCGTCATCGGCGCCGGGCTCCTCCAGCGCGACGAACGCGGCGTCCAGGGCCCCCATGGTCGTCTCGACACGAACCTCGGGCTCACCCTCCGCGGGCTTCTCCCCACGATGCAGATTGACCTTGCGGGCCAGTTCCCAGACGAGGGTGTTGGGTTCGATGGAGACGTACTCCGACTCCTCCTCCCCCGGCCAGCCGTCGTGGGAGATCACGGCTTCCTGGCCCACGACCACACCGTGGTTGACGGGCCCGTGCTCGCCGGTGATCTCCACCTGAATCATGACCATGGGATCGGCGAGCGCGCCGAGCAAGTCCCGCAGCAGGGGCGCGAGTTCCCCCTCCTCGCCGACCAGGCCCACGCGCTGGAGCTCGACCAGCGACTCCCACAGCTCCTCGGGAGGCGTCTCGCCGTCCAGAAGGTGGGCGAACACGGCGATATGGCGGTCGGCCAGCCGGAAACGTGCGCGGGAGCTGTCGTACGAAGGCACTGGTCTGGGGTTCCTCACATGCAGCGGCGGCCGTGGCCGACGCGCCGGCTCACTTCTTGTTGTCCTGCAAGTCCTTGGCGCTCTGGGAACACTGCTGGGCCTCGTCCCGCAGCGCCTTGGCGACCGTCCCGCAGGTGGTCTGCCAGCTCTTCAGCTTGCCGCGCACGTTGTCCGCGTTCGGCCCCGACCAGGACTTCATGCCGGTCGTGCTGTGGTTCTTGGCGGTGTCGACGAGACTCTCGATGTGATCGGCGAGCGACCTCAAGTCACCGGCGCGCTTGTTGAGTTCCTGTATGTCAGGATTCGCCATAGCATCCTCCCCCGCTGCCTCAAGAACCTCAGCATACTGGCGCGACTTCGCCGCTCTCAGGGGCCCCTGGACCCATGTCAACACCGACTGTTCACAGGACGACCTGATCTTCTACGGCATTGGACGGAACCCACGGATGGTGCTGTAGCGTCCCCTGTTGCAAACGGATAGTCCGATTGCTTCTGAAACCACACGGGGAGGATCGCCATGGATCGCGGTGCAGATCTCGCACGGCTCCGGGACTTGTCCAAGCTCTTCGGCCGCAAGGCCACGGACCTCCAGGCCCTCATCAAGGCTCTGGAGTCGGCCACCACCGAGAGCACGAGCTACTGGAAGGGTCCGAAGGCCGACCGCTTCCGCGACGACTGGCACGACGTGAAGCCGACCTTCGACAAGTGGGTCGACACGCTGAACGACGCCAGCAAGTCGGCGAACACCAGCGCGGACAACATCGAGCGCGCCACCTGATCTTCACGATCACGTAGTCTTCCGGGGCGCCCGGCCAAGACCCTCCAGTCTTCGCCGGGCGCCCCGTTGGCATGTGACGGGCCGCCTCAGACCACCTTGTGATACGTACGGGCCTCACTCGCCGTCACCTTCTCCGGCTCGCCCCTGATGGCCGCGTCGACGAGCGGCAACAGCTTGTCGACCTGCGCACCGAGCCTCTTGTGCCGCCCGTCCAATTCCGTGTGCCACGTCCGGGCGTTCTTCCCGACCCAGACCTTGTCTCCGCCGATTTCCTCGGTCGGGTTCTTGAGCGCCTTCTTGATGCTTTCCACTTCCTTGACGAGGTCGCTGCGCAGCCGTTCAAGGTCGGCCTTTCGCGGATTGGGCACCTTCGCTTCGGAATCCGGCACGGATACTCACCCCTGGATCTTCATATTTTCAACGGGTAACTGACTCGCTGGTATCTCTCATAATCTGAGACGGTGACAACAACCTTATCGGCGTGGAATGATCCGGAATTCCTCGTCCTCCCCACCATGCACGAGATTCCCCAGGCCCCGGACGGCTCTCCGCTCGGCGACGAAGGCGTCGAGGGAGCGGAGGTGACCCTTGTCCCGGTCGCAGGCGATGGGGACGGGGAGCGGCTCGTGGCGCTGGCTTTCACGTCCGTCGCCCTGCTGGTGGAGGCGATGGGAGAGGAGCAGCCCTGGGTCGTCATCCCTTCGGGGGAAATGGAGAAGGTCCTGGCGGGGTCAGGGGCCGCGGCCGTGCTGATCGACCCGCGCCTGTCGGACGCCATGGAGGAGGACCACGACGGTGGTTGACCCCAACTTCTCCGGCATCAATCCGCACAACCTCCTGCGGACCATCAAGGACCTCGAATCCGGCAGCAAGAACCTGCACGGCGCCAAGTCCTCCTACGTGAGCCGTTTCCGGAAGTTCGGCCTGGACACGAGCAGCCTCACCGAGATCGGGAAGATCGCGGGCTGGGTCGACGACGAGCTGCCCATGTTGCGCCGCCGTCAGGCGCTGGCCGCCGCGATGGAACTGGACGAGGGGGGCGTACAAAAGCCCGACGCCCTGGTGCGGCTCCGGGAGCCGATCCCTACGGTGGGTGAGGCTCGGGAGGACGGGAAGCGGCTCGCCGGGGAAGTCGCCAAAGCGGCGGACCTCGACCCGGGCCAGGCAGGTGCGGAGTTCCATCGGATCGCCGGGCAACTCGCCCTGCACAAAGGTGACTCGGATTTCACTTCGGCGTTCTACGCGAAGATGGATCCGGAGCTGGTCAAGAACCTTCAGGTGGTGATCGCCGCCGCGGACGCTCCGACAGCCGAGGCCGACGCGAAGGTCTTCGGCTCGGCGTTCACGACCGCGGTCAACTCCGACTCTCCTGCGCCCGGTTTCGAGAAGACGGCCGCCCTGTTCCACGGCGACCTGAACGAGGACGAACCCACCGCGGTCTTCAATCGTGCGCTCATGCAGTCGGATGACCCTGAGTTGTGGGACCTCGCCTGGAAGCACACGAAGATCGCCACGCTGAAGCTGCTCGATCCGGCGGACACCTGGTCCGACACTGTCGGCTTGCTGGGCAGTGTGATCGGCATGCAGGCGAAGCACGCTTCGCACTTCTGGGAGAAGGCGCAGACATTCTCCGATGATGCGAGCCGACTGCACGATCAGCGTGTCAACGCCAAGGGCAAGGCCGACAAGAGAAGATTCAAGAAGGCCACAAGCCGTGCTGGCCAGGCCTCTGGCAAGTCCGCACTCGAAGCAGAACGGATCCTGGCCAAGTACGGGATGGGATCGTTCTCGCGGTTGATGGAAGCTTCGGTGGCCGACGGCGGCAGCTGGCTGATCGGCAAGGTTCCCGGGCTGAGACCACCGAACACGGCGACGCTGTTCGGGCGAGCGCTGGTGGCGGGCGGGAAGTTGCCGCTGGTGGGCACGGTCCTCACGATCGGGGCCACGGCTTGGGACATCGAGCACGGCACGGAGGCGGATGTCGCGGTGGCGGCGAGTGCCGGAGGGATGGCTGCCGGCACCGGAGGGACGATGGCCGGCATGGCAGCGGTCACGTTCTTCGGTGGGCCAGTTGGCTGGGGAATCGCGGCAGGTGTCGTGTTGGGTTTCGGTGCCGGTTATGGCGCTTCGTACATCATCAAGTCAGGGAAAGGGCAGAGGGCCGTCAACGCTGTTACAGGCGCGGTGAAGGACGTCGGTGAAGAGATCGACGGATGGTTCTCATAAGGTTGGATGCCAATGACTGACAAGAGCAATAAACGCCACCGTACGAGTGATTATGAGCTTCCGGATCACATTGAGAGAAACCGCCGCCTCTCCGCCAGGGTCAGAGCTTGGAAACCACGCCCCCTGCTCCCCTCACGCCGTCTGATTCTGGCTGAGTTGGGGATGTCTCTCCTGTGTACCGGGATGGCCCTCGTTCTCTGGCTCCCAGCACAGGACTTGGTGGATGACCTGCGCTCCCGGGGTGTCAGCGCCGCGGCCACAGTCACCGATGTCGACTCGAAGCCTAAATACGTGAAGGTTCGCCTCGTGAGCAGTCCCGAGGCGGGTAACGAGGTCAAGCTTTCCGACTACGCCGGGAAGTATCCCGACACCCACAGCGGCGCTTCGATGATCGTTACCTACGACGCCAAGGACCCCTCGCGGATCCTGGCCCGTGATTGGGTCAAGCACCCACCAGTCAGCCTGCAGACTTACCTTTGCTGGGTGCTGGCCTTCGTGTTTCTGGGATTCGGGGTTGCCCTGATCTTCCGCCGCCGCTGGGTACTCCGCCAGCCCGAAGACCCACCGACCCCGTCACCCCAAGAGGTCCGCCTCACCAAGCCATAACCCAAAGCGAAACGGGGCCCAGCTCACCAAGAGCCGGGCCCCGTTTCGCTGCTCAGCCGTTCATCACCGCCTGCACCGGCACGTACGCCCCACCGGAGATGAACAACCCACTCCCCACAGCCCCGCCCCCACTGTTCGCAGGCAACCGAATCCCGAACAACTCCCCGTCCGAAGACGTCTGCGGCGTGAGCAGCATGCCGTTCCGGGACTTCCGTGCCTCCACCGCGAAGCCTCGGTACTGACCCGAGAGGCTGTCCGTCGTGCCCGCCGCGAGGAGGCCGATCCCCCCGTCGGCGCCCTTGCGGATCACCGTCTCCAGGGCTTCGTCGAGGTTGGTGTCGTACAGCAGCTCCGCGTCGTCGACGACAACGACGTACGCGCCGCCGCCGAGGCCCTCCACCAGGTCCTCCAGGTCGTCCCCCCGGCTCTCGGCGTTGAGGACGCCCAGGACGCCCTCCCGGCCTTCCAGGTCGCGGAGAGGCGAACGGCGCGGCGTCACCAGTACCACCGGCGTGCCCGCCCGCAGCAGCGACTCCGTCGCCGCCATCAGTACCGTCGAGCGGCCGGACTTCGGCGGGCCCGCGATGACGAAGCCGGGGCCGTTCTCCTCCAGGTCGATGCCCATGGGGTGGAGTTCGTCGCCGCCGACCGAGACCAGGGCCCACAACGGGGACGGGGCCACGAAGTCGGGGTCCAGCGACATCGCCTCCGCCGCCGTGATGCGGGACGGGAGCGCGTCGACGCGCAGGGGGCGGCGGCCCGCCGGGATGCGGGGGAAGCGGGTCCTTGCCTCTTCCGCGATTTCCCGCAGCGCGCGTACCTGGGCCTGGCCCGCCGGGTCCTCCGCCAACAGACCGATCTGCGTCTCGTCCACGCCCGTGTCCGTCATCTTCAGCGCGCGTCCCGGCGGCATGTTCTTCGGGACCTCACGGGAGGACAAGCCTGCCGTTGAGTAGTCGTTCGGGTCTGCGAAGCGCATGACCATGCGGTCCGCGAACGCCGACGACACATGGCCGCTCAAGCCGCTTCGGTCGGCCGTCATCACTACCTTCAGGCCCACCGCAGAACCCTCACGGAAGATCCGCTGGGCCGCTTCCAGCAACTGGCCGTAGTTGTAGCTCTCGAAGGTCGACGCGAAGCCTTCCCAGCTGTCCAACAGCAGGACCATCCACGGCAACCGGTCCTCCGGGGCCGCCGACGCGCGCTGTTCCGCCGCGCTCGACGCGCCCTCCATCGCGAGGAGTTGCTGTCTGCGGGCGATCTCCGCGAGCAGGCGCTCGATGAGGCGGCGGGTGCGGTCCGGCTCGTCGCGCGTGACGATCGCGCCGACGTGCGGCAGGCGCATCAGCGGCAGCAGGGCGTTCGAGCCGCAGTCGATGCCGTACAAGTGCACGTCATCCGGAGACGTCGCCTGGGCCAGGGAGCCTGCCAGCGTGCGCAGTGCCGTCGAGCGGCCCGAGCGCGCGCCGCCCAGCAGCAACGTGTGCTCGCCGTGCACCAGGTCCAGGGACAGCGGCTTGCGGCTCTGCTTCGCCGGCTGGTCGATCAGGCCGTACGGGATCGGCGCCACGTCGTTCCCCGCCTGCTGACCCGCGTCGTACGACATCAGCTCCGCCAACGTCACCTGCTCCGCGAGCGGCGGGAGCCACGGGCTGCGCTGCTCACCGAAGCCCATGCGCGCCGCGCCGTCGGCCACCGCGTCCACCAGGACCGCCAGGTCGGTGACCATGGTGCCGTCGTCGTCCGACTCCTGCCGCTTGGGCAAGGGGCGGGAGTATCCCGTCCAGGGGAGGGGGGTCAGGGTCGCCTTGGGGCCCGTCTGTCCCGTTGCCGGGCGGCGGCCACCGATACGGGCCGACTGCACGCCCACCAGCGACTGGGCGCCCGAGCGGACGTACATACGGCCGGGGGTCGACTTCGCGATCGCGCCCGAGTCCGGGGCGTCGATGACGTCCATCGACTCCGCGGCGTCCGTCACCCGCAGGGCGATCCTGAGGTTCGTGTTCGCCCTGATGTCGGCGCTGACCACACCCGCCGGGCGCTGTGTCGCGAGCACCAGGTGCACGCCCAGCGAACGGCCTCGGCGGGCGATGTCGACCAAGCCCGCGATGAAGTCCGGGAGTTCGGCCACCAGGGACGCGAACTCGTCGATGACGAGGACGAGTCGGGGCATCGGCTCCAGCTCGGGGCGGAGCTTGCGGGTGTCGTTGTAGTCCTCGATGTCCTTCGCCGCCGCGTCGAAGAGGGTCTTCTCCCTACGGTGCAACTCCGCCGCCAGCGACGCCAGGGCGCGCTCCGTGAGGTGGGCGTCGAGGTCGCTCACCATGCCGACGGTGTGCGGGAGGCGGGCGCAGTCCATGAAGGCGCTGCCGCCCTTGTAGTCGATGAGGACGTAGTTCAAGGCGTCCGGGCGGTTCGCCACCGCGAGCGACGCGATGATCGTCTGGAGGAGCTCCGACTTACCGGCACCCGTCGTACCCGCGACCAGCGCGTGCGGGCCGTCCCGGCGGATGTCGAGGACGAACGTGCCGTCCGCCGCGATACCGATCGGCGCCGCGGTCGTGGCACCGCCCGCCTGCCAGATCCGCTCGACGTCCGCGCCGGTCGGGTTGGGCATGTTCAGCAGGTTCAGCAGCCGGGCGGCCGTCGGCAGCGCGGCGCCCGCGTCGTCGCGGCTGACATCGCGCACCGGCGCCAGGGAACGGGCGAGCAGCTCGCACCACTCGTAGCTCACCTGGTCGGCCAGGATGTCGCCGACGCCCTCCATGCCGTAGCCGCGTACGCGGATGTGGTGCGGGGCGTCCGGGTGCCAGGCGACGACGGCCTTGCACTCCTCGGGCAGGAGCCGCTCGTCCTCGTCGATGCAGAGGGCGATGATGCCGTACTGCGGTCCCTCGGTGAGGAGTTGGGGGACGCCGGGCACGCGGCGCAGCAGGCGGGCGCCGTCGAGGATCAGCAGGATGTTCGCGTCGGGGTAGAGCTGGCCCATCATGTTCTGCTGCTCGCGGGCCGCCTTGCGCCGCGCCAGTTCGTTGAGCAGCTCGTTGACGCGGCGGGTGATGCCCTCGGAGTCGAAGCCGACGAGCGCCACACAGTCCTGGCCCTGCTCGGGGTCGGTGTGGGGCAGCCAGTGGACCCAGTGCCATTCGGCGCCGGCCTGCGGGGTCGCAGCGAGGGAGACCAGGGAGAGGTCCCGGGGGCTGTGCAGGACCGCCGCCTGTACGGCGACCCAGCGGGCCGTGGCCATCGCGCGCTCCCGGTCGCCCGCGACGCCGACGACACCGAGCCGGCCGAAGGGGAGGGTGACCGGGACATCGGGGAGCGTCGGGGGCTCGGGGCGGTCCTCCTCGTACTGGTTGCCGCCGCGCGCCATGACCATCTCGGCGTCGGACTCCAGGCCGCCGACACCGACCCTGAGCAGCAGCGCGTCGGGGTCGGTGAGGCGGCGCTCCCAGAGGCGGCGGCGCGGGCCGGTCGCGAAGAGCAGGATCTCGGCCGGGTCGGGGGCGTCCGCGCGGCGGGCGCGCTGCTCCTCCTTGGCGAGGACGGCGAGTTCGGCCTTGTGCTCGGCGAGGTCCTTCTTGTACTGCTTCGCCGAGTTCTTGTCCTTCTTCTTGCCCTCGCGGTTGTCGCTGAGCCACTGTCCGGCCATCATCATCGGGCTCATCAGGCAGAACAGCAGCATGTAGATCTGCTTGGTGATGAAGTACATCGTCAGGCCGAAGAGCATCGGCATGAACGCCAGGATGAACTGGAACTTCGCCTTCTCACTCTTGCTGGGCGGCACCGGTACGACCACACGGCGCCGGGGCCGCAGCGGGTTGAGGCGGGGCGGGCGGTTGTAGGCGAGGCCGCCCTCGCTCATCAGGGAGAGGTGGGCGTCGGGTTCGGCCACCCGGTCCAGGACCAGCAGCGAGTCGCCGACGCGTACGACGCCGCCGAGCGGCCAGGGCGTCCCGGCCGCATCGGCCGTCACCGGCTCGTCGTCGAGCAGGACCTCGGCGTCGCCCTCGGGGCTGAGCTTCGTCTCACCCTTCATGTCGATCGTCACGCGCAGCGCGACCTGCGGCAGCGCGGGGTCCGACACGGGCAGCGAGCAGGTGGGCGCCGCACCGACGGTGGCCGCGCCGACGCCGAGCCGGACGACCCGGCCGGAGGCGGGACCGCCGGCCACCCTGAGCTCGTACTGGCCGACCGGCTCGCCCTTGCGCAGCAGCGGGCCTATCGAGTCGTCCACGGCGACACGCATGCCGTCACGGAGTACGGAGGCCGCAGGGGCCGCCGGATCGCAGTACTCGCCGTCCGCCCACAGGGAGGGGCCCCGGGTCACGGGCGCGCCGAAGCCGGGCATCACGGTGCCGGGCATCACGGTGCCGGGCATCTGCACCACGTTCCCCGCGTGGTGGCCGGTCGTCGGCTGGACCGGGTGCCCGAGAGCCTCCGCCAGCACCTCCGCGACCTCGCCGGCGGTGGCCGTGTCGTCCGTCGCGATCACGACATCGTGCGGCTCACCGCCTTCCCGTACGACCGTGACCAGCATCCGCATGGCGGTCATCCTCCCGTCGGCCCCTGTGGCCACATTCATTACTTCAGCTAACGGAGACTAATGGCAGTACCGGCCCCCGCGCCCGGCCGCCCGGGGGACGGACGGGGGCAAGCGGTGAAGGATCGCGGGCCAACCGGTGAAGGACCGCGAACCGAGCCGCGAACCGAGCCGCGCGGCGACCCCGCTCAGACCGCCGGCATCGCGTAGATCTGCGCCCCGCTCGTCACCAGCAGCCGGTTCCCGGAGGGGACGATCTGCCAGTCGCCCTCGCTCTTGTCGTCGGTCCAGGTCCAGCGGACCTTGCCGGTCTTCGCGTTCAGCGCGGCCACGCCACCACCCAGCGAGCTGCCGCCGCCGTACAACGTCGTACCGACCCTGATGAACGTCTGCGCACCCTTGTTGGCCTCGTCGCAGAGCCAGATCCGCTTGCCGGTCTTGACGTCGACGGCCCACACGCCGCGGTCGTAGTCCCTGACATAGGCCACGCCGTCGATGACCGTCGGGTCGTTGAAGCCGCGTCGGCCGTTGGGTGAGAGCGTCCACACGGTGGCGCCTGTGTCCGCGTCCACGGCCGTCAGCTTCTCGCCCGGCAGGAAGAGGAGACCGTTCGCGACGGTCGGCCGCCACTCCCAGTCGTCGCCGATCTTCTTCGTCCACAGCTGGCCGCCCGTGGCGGTGTCCCGGACGGTGACGTTGTACTTGGAGTCCGTGTACACCAGGTACTTGCCGGAGACCGAGCCCTCGACGTCGTAGTCGTCGGTGCCCCAGTCCCGCTTCTGCAGCCACACCTTCTTGCCGGTGCCGTGACTGATCGCGGCGACGCCCGTGCGGTAGTCGGTGGCGGACTTGGACTCGCTGAAGTCGGTCACCGTGACGTACACGTTCTTGCCGTCGATGGCGATGGTCTCCTCGACGTCGATCAGCTTGCCGAGCCGGCTGCGCCACGCCTCCTCGCCGGTCTTCACGTCATAGGCGACGAGTACGCCCTCATAGTCGCCGTCGGCCAGGAACACCTTGCCGTCGTGGAACAGGAGTTGGGCCCCGGGCCGGCAGATCTCCGGCTTGGACCACACGGTCTTGCCGGTCTTCACGTCGTACGCGACGAGCGGGTCACCGGCGACGAGAAGCAGCCCGTCGTGGACGAGCGGCGGCACGGCCGTGCCCACGCTGTCATCGGGGTGCGTCTTGTGCCACAGCGGCTGCGGCGCCACCCCGGCAGGCGGAGTCGTGAAGTTCTCCTCGACCGGCTCGGCAGACCCATCCTTGCCCGCCGCACCCCCACCCCCCGACGCACGGGCGGAGCTCCCGTCGTCCATACCCAGCCACCACGCGGTCCCGCCCCCGACCACGGCGACGGCCGCGGCACCACCGAGCGCGAGGGTGAGGGCACGGCGCCGGGAGGGAGCGGACGGGGAGGCGGTGGGGGTGGAGCCGAGTTGGACGGTGCCCGGGTGGACGGCGCCGTAGCCGGGGGCGGGCGGCGGGTATCCGTAACCCGCGGGAGGAGTGCCGTAGGCGGGCGCGGGAGTGCCACCGGCCGGAGTCCCGTAACCAGGCACGGGCGCGGGGATGCCACCGGCCGGATACCCGTACCCCGGCGTGGGCGACACCGCCGGCCCGAACGCCCCCGCGGCCGGAGCCGATGGCACCGCCTCCGGTGCCTCCGGCGCCTCAAGGTCCAGGATCCCCGCCGCATGCGTGGCGATCGTCGACGCCACCGCCGACGGCAGCCAGTCGCGCAGCACCCCCTCGACCCCCTGCGGAGCCAGCGCCGCGACGATCTCGGCGGGGGCCGGTCGCTGGGCCGGGTCCTTCTGGAGGCAGGCGCGGATGAGGCCGAGGAGGGACGGGGGTACGTCCGTCAGGTCCGGTTCGCCGTGGACGACCTGGTAGAGCAGCGCAGCGTGCGAGACCGCGCCGTCGCCGAAGGCGCCGCGGCCGGTCGCCGCGAAGGCCAGGACCGCACCGAGCGAGAAGATGTCGCCCGCGGGGCCGACGTCCTTGCCCAACGCCTGCTCCGGCGGCATGAATCCGGGCGAACCGACGACAACTCCCGTCTGTGTCATACGGTTTCCGTCCACCGCGCGTGCGATGCCGAAGTCGATGACGCGCGGGCCGTCGGCCGCGAGCAGGACGTTCGAGGGCTTGAGGTCGCGGTGGATGAGGCCCGCGGCGTGGATCTCCTGGAGGGCCGCGGCGAGCCCCGCGGCCAGCGCCCGCACGGTCCGCTCCGGCAGGGCCCCGTGCGCGCCGACCACGTCCGTGAGGTCAGGGCCGAGGACGTACGACGTCGCCAGCCACGGCAGGGCCGCCTCCGGGTCGGCGTCCACGACGGGGGCGGTGTAGCGGCCGGAGACGGCCTTCGCTATCTCGACCTCGTGCCGGAAACGGCCCCGGAAGTCGGCGTCCGCCGCCAGATCCGGGCGCACGACCTTCACCGCGACGGTCCGGCCACCCGGCGAACGGGCCAGGTAGACCCGCCCCATCCCACCGGCGCCGAGCAGCCGCAGCATGCGGTAGCTGCCCAACTCGCGTGGATCGTCGGGCTGCAACGTCTGCATGGTGGGCCATCCCCGTGTCCGTGATCGTGACTGCGATCGTGAGTGTGATCGTGTTCGCTTTCGCAGACACAGTAGTGATGGCTACTCGACCTTCGACATCCGCGCCTCCGGATTCCCCTCCGCCGCGCTCTCCGAGATGTACTGGAGGTCGTCCCCCACCGGCTTCAACCGCACCGTGTGGGCGGCCGGGTTGCAGCCGTCGTGGTTGCTCTTCGCGCCCACGGACGTGGCGATGAGCTCGGTCTCGGTGACCTTCTTCAGGGTCAGGGTGTCGTTGCAGACGCCGCCGAAGATATCCGTCTGCTTGAGCTTGCCCAACTCCTCGCCGACGGCGGCCTGTTCGACGGTCAGGCGGAAGCTGCCCATGGGGATGCCGGAGCCGCTGCCCTCCCCTTCCCAGGTGCCGAGATAGCGGGCGGGCACCTCGGCGGGCGCCTCCTGGGCCGCGCTGGACTCGCTCGTCGGCAGCGAGGAGGACGAGTACGACGGCGCCGGCGAGTACGCGCCCGAGTCCGACCCGCCCGCGTCGTCCCGCCGCTCCCCCGGCAGCAGGTCGAACAGGAACACCGAGCCCACGGTCACCGCCGCCAGCGCCCCCGCGACGGCGAGCGCCACCGTGCAGCTCATCCGCCGCCCACGCCCCTCCTCCCCCGGCACCGAGGTCGCCGCCACGGAGACGGTGACCCTGCCGGGCCGGGCGCCCGAAGGTGAATCTGAGGGTGGAACGGCGTCCCGGGGTCCGGAGGTACGTGGCTCAGGTACGGCAGCCGGGGCGAAAGCGGGCACAGCGGGGACAGCGGGCACAGCCGGAGTCGCCCCCGGCATCACCGGCGCCGGCCCGAACTCCCCCACCGTCGGCACCCCCTCACCCACCGACTCACTGCTGAACCCCACCGGCCCCGAAGCGACTTCCCCCGCCGCCTCCCCCGAGACCTCCCCCGCCACCTCCAGATTCAGCAACCGCACCGCACTCCGGCTCACCTGCTCCACCAGCGCCCCCGGCAGCCACCCGCCCGCCACCAGCCGCGCCGCGCCCTCCGGAGCCAGCCGCCGCGCCACCTCCCCCGGAGTCGGCCGGGTCCCCGGGGACTTGGCCAGGCAGTCCGCCACCAGATCCCGCACGTCGCCGTCCAGCGAGCCCAGTTCGGGCTCCTCGTGTACGACCTTGTAGAGCAGGGAAGCCGACGAGTCACCCGGGAACGGCGGTTCCCCCGTCGCCGCGTACGCCAGGACCGCGCCCAGCGAGAAGACGTCCGCCGCTCCGGTGACCGTCTTGCCGAGGATCTGCTCCGGCGACATGTAGCCGGGCGAGCCGACGGAGACTCCCGTGGAGGTCAGGGACGCCGTACCGTCCGTGGCCCGCGCGATGCCGAAGTCGATCAGCAACGGGCCGTCCAGGGTCAGCAGCACGTTCGACGGCTTCACGTCCCGGTGCACCAGGCCCAGTTCGTGCACCGCCGCGAGCGCTTCCGCGAGCCCCGCCCCCAGCACCCGTACCGAATGCGCGGGCAGCGGGCCGCCGTCCGCGACCGCGGCCGTCAGCGACGGGCCCGCCGCGTACGCCGTCGCCACCCACGGCACCGGCGCCTCCGGGTCCGCGTCCAGCACCGGAGCCGTCCACGCGCCGCCGACCCGCCGCGCCGCCTCGACCTCGCGGCGGAAGCGGGCGCGGAACTCCTCGTCGAGCGCGAAGTGCGGGTGCACGATCTTGACCGCGACCGTGCGGCCGCCGGTGCTGCGGCCGAGGTAGACCCGGCCCATTCCGCCGGAGCCCAGCCGGCCGAGCAGCCGGTAGGGCCCCATGACGGTGGGCTCGTCGACTCCGAGCGGCTGCATGCTGCCTCCCCCCATCAGGTTCAGATGCAGGTTAGGGCTGGAGCAGTTGCACCTTCACGTCCGCCGGGAAACCCGTCGTGGGCCCCACCCGGCGCGCGAACTCCGCGACCGCCGCCAACTGCGGCCCCCCGAAGCGGAAGTCGAGGGTGGTGAAGTACTTCTCCAGGACCTGCTCGTCGAACTCCTCCCAGCGGGCGGCCTGTTCGGCGACCTTGCCCACCTCGTCGAGGGAGAGGTTCCGGGAGTCGAGGAAGGCCTCGTGGACCTTGCGGGTGATGTGCGGCTCGCGCTCCAGGTAGTCCCGGCGGGCCGCCCAGACGGCGAAGACGAACGGCAGTCCGGTCCACTCCTTCCAGAGCGAGCCGAGGTCATGGACCTCCAGGCCGTAGCGCGGGCCGTCCAGCAGGTTCGCCCGGAGCGCCGCGTCGCCGATCAGGACCGCCGCCTCGGCCTCCTGCATCATCAGGCTGAGGTCGGGCGGGCACGTGTAGTAGTCGGGCTGTACGCCGTAGCGGTCGGCCAGGAGCAGCTGCGCCAGCCGGACGGAGGTGCGCGAGGTGGACCCGAGGGCCACCCTCGCGCCGTCCAGCTCGTCCAGGGGTACCTGGGAGACGATCACACAGGACATCACCGGGCCGTCGCAGCCGACAGCGATGTCGGGGAAGGCGACGAGGTCGTCGGCGTTGCGCAGGAACTCGACCAGGGTGATGGGGCCGATGTCGAGATCTCCCCGCACCAGCTTCTCGCTGAGCTTCTCCGGGGTGTCCTTCGTCAGCTCGAAATCGAGGAGCGTGCCCGTTCTGGCGAGCCCCCAGTAGAGGGGCAGGCAGTTCAGGAACTGGATGTGGCCGACGCGCGGCCGGGTGCGTGAATTGTCCACATCGTGAGGCTAGACCCTGGGTCCTGACGTACGATGGCCACCCCC
The DNA here is from genome assembly GCF_040644695.1 of Streptomyces sp. NPDC046909. Lineage (NCBI taxonomy): Bacteria > Bacillati > Actinomycetota > Actinomycetes > Kitasatosporales > Streptomycetaceae > Streptomyces > Streptomyces sp. NPDC046909. The sequence goes on from NZ_JBEYXC010000019.1 coordinate 138,915, forward strand.
ACCGTCAATCCGTCACGAGCACGATCAAACATCCGAGTGACGTGATCTTGGCCTCTATTGCTTTCGGCTGCCCTCGTGCTAGGCTCGCCGCAAGTTGCAGTTTGGTTTCCCTTGCAGTACAGAGCCTGCGGAGCATGTGACCGCGGGCTCTAGTCGTTTTCAGACGTATGCAGTTGTGCAGCACCGTTTCACACTTGCAGGTTCTGGAGCAGGGCAACCCTTTGGGCCCAAGGAGGGCTTATGGCTACCGGAACCGTGAAGTGGTTCAACGCCGAAAAGGGCTTTGGCTTCATCGCCCAGGAGGGCGGCGGCCCGGACGTCTTCGTCCACTACTCCGCCATCAACGCGAGCGGCTTCCGTTCGCTGGAGGAGAACCAGCAGGTCTCCTTCGACGTCACCCAGGGCCCGAAGGGCCCGCAGGCGGAGAACGTCACCCCCGTCTGAGACTCCTGAGTCTCTGATCCGGACCTGAGAGCAGTACCCAAGGAGCCCCGTGCCGCCTGTCGGCAACGGGGCTCCTGCCTTTCACCCGAGAAGAAGCCGCACCGCGGAACTCAGATGTGCTGCATGACCAGCACGAACGCCGTCCCGGGCGCCAGCGCCTCGTACGAGTGCGGCACATCCCCGCGGTACGCCATGTAGTCCCCGGGCCCCAGCTCGGCCTCCTCGCCCTTCGGCCCCGCCTTGACCCGGCCGGAACTCACGATCAGATGCTCGACCGAGCCGGGGATGTGCGGCTCCGAGACCCGGGCCGCCCCGGGCTCCGCGGTGATCCGGTAGATGTCCCGCCGCGCCCCGGGTGGACTGGACGACAGCAGCGTGCCGACATAGTTCGCCTGCTCGGACGCCACCGAGGGCCCCTGCCCGGCCCGGATGATCTGCACGGACGGCGCCGGCGGCTCGACCAGCGCACTGAACGGCACCCCGAGCGCCACGGCCAGCGCCCACAGCGTCTCCACGCTCGGATTCCCGGTGCCACCCTCCAGCTGCGACAACGTCGACTTCGCGATCCCGGCCCGCTTGGCGAGCTCGGACAGCGACAGGCCTACGCGGGTCCGCTCCCGCCGCAGCGAGGCGGCGATCCACTCCAGCGGAAGTCGGGCCGGCGGTTGACTGTCGGACATATGCGTTCGCTCCATCGGTATGAACGTTCGCCTTGACGAACAAGACATCTACTGTCCACTATAAAGAACATGCGTACGACAGAGCGAACACCCCGGACCCTCCCCCTGGAGCTGATCAGAGACGCCTCCCTCGTCTGGCTCGCCAGCGGCGTCGTCGGCGTCTCCTTCGGCGCGATCTCCGTGGCCGGAGGCCTGCCGATCTGGGTGCCCGTAGTGATGTCCTTGCTCGTCTACGCGGGCTCCGCCCAGTTCAGCGCGGTCGGCGTCCTGCTCTCCGGCGGCGGCCCCCTCGCCGCGGCCGCCACCGGCCTGCTCCTCAACACCCGCACGGCCGCCTACAGCCTCGCCGTCGCGGACACCCTCGGCCGCGGCCGGCTTGCCCGCCTCCTCGGAGCCCACCTCGTCACCGACGAGACCGTCGCCTTCGCCCTCGCGCAGACCGATCCGGTACGACGTCGTACGGCGTTCTGGGTCTCGGGGCTCGGCCTGTTCGCCGTCTGGAACATCGGCGTCCTCGCCGGAGCCCTCGCGGGCGACGCCCTCGGCGACACCGCCCGCTACGGCCTCGACGCGGCCTTCCCCGCCGTCCTCGTCGCCCTGGTCCTGCCCGCGCTGCGCGCCGACACGGCCGTACGACGATCCGCGGCACTCGGCGTCTGCGTGGCGCTGCTCCTCACCCCGGTCGCCCCGGCGGGCATCCCCGTACTGCTGGCCCTGGCCGGGCTCCTCGCCTTCGGCCGGAGGCGGTCGGCATGAGCGCGACGGTCGCGATGATCCTGGCGCTGGCGGTCGGGACGTATGCCTTCCGGCTGGTCGGACCGGCGCTGCACGGGCGCGTGGAGCTGCCCGCACGCGTGCAGGAACTGCTCGCCGCGGGCGCCGTCGTCCTGCTGACCGCCCTGCTCGCCACGGGGGCGCTGACCGAGGGCGGAGGCTTCGCGGGGTGGGCACGGCCGCTCGGAGTGCTGGTCGGGGGTGTACTGGCCTGGCGGAAGGCCCCGTTCGTGGTGGTGGTGCTGGGGGCGGCGGGAACCGCGGCGGTGCTGCGCGCGTTCGGAATGGCGTAGGGATCTCAGGGGGACGAGGGCGGACGAGCAGTGCACAGGGATGAAGTGGGCATGGGGACCGAGGCCGGCAATCGATTCGCGATCAGCGTCTCGCTCGGACTGTCCCTCGGGGTGGCCCTCGGGCTGCTGCTCGGCCTGACCGTCATCGACAACCTCGGACTCGGGCTCGCCCTGGGGATCGGGCCGGGTGTGGCCGTCGGGGTCGCGGTCGGAGCCGGAGGTCTGCGGCGGGCGGCCGGGCAGGACGAGGCGCAGCCGGAGGGCTAGGGGCCTGCCCTGACCGGGCTTCCGGCCGAGCTCCCGGCCTGTTGTCAGTGGCGGCGGCTAGGGTCCGCTGCCATGACCGACTCCAACTCCGGCTCCAACTGCGACTCCGACTCCAACTTCCTGACCAGGACCCGGGTGTTCTACGACACCGTCGCCGAGGACTACGCCGAGCGGTTCCGTGACGTGCTGACGGTGACGCCGATCGACCGGGCGTTGATCGACGCCTTCGCCGAACTCGTGGGGAGAGGCGGCGCGGTGGCCGACCTGGGGTGCGGGCCCGGGCGGGTGACCGCGTATCTGGACTCCCTCGGGCTGTCGGTGTTCGGGCTCGACCTCTCGGAGTCGATGCTGGCGATCGCCCGGCGCGAGAACCCGGGGCTGCGGTTCGAGCGGGGGTCGATGCTGGAGCTGGACGTGGCCGACGGCTCGCTCGCGGGGGTCGTGTCCTGGTACTCCTCCATCCACACCCCTGTGGACGAACTCCCGCGTCTCTTCGGGGAGTTCCTGCGGGTCCTCGCACCCGGTGGCCATCTGCTCATCGCCTTCCAGGTCGGCGACGAGCCGAAGCGGCACGACAAGCCCTTCGGCCATGACGTCATCCTCGACTTCCTGCGACGGCAGCCGGAGACGGTCGTGGAGCTCCTGGAGGCGGCCGGATTCGCGCTCGTCTCACGGACGGTGCGCGAACCGGACGCTTCGGAGCTGTCGCGGCAGGCGTTCCTGATCGCGCGCAGGCCTGGGTAGACCTCGGCGGGACCTCGGCTCACAGATCCCTGGTCAGAGATCCGTGGTCAGAGATCCGTGGTCAAAGATCCCTGGCCGCGATGTAGCCGAACGTCATCGCCGGGCCGATCGTCGAACCGGCGCCCGCGTAACTGTGGCCCATCACGGCCGCGCTGGCGTTCCCGGCGGCGTACAGGCCGGGGATGACCGTGCCGTCCTCCCGCAGCACGCGTGCCCGGGCGTCCGTGCGCAGGCCGCCCTTGGTGCCGAGGTCGCCGGGGACGATACGGAAGGCGTAGTACGGGGGCAGCCAGAGAGGGGCGAGGCAGGAGTTGGGGAGGACGGAGGGGTCTGTGTAGTAGTGGTCGTAGGCGCTGTCGCCGCGGTGGAAGTCGGTGTCCTTGCCTTGCAGGGCAAGGACGTTGAAGCGGTCGACGGTCGTGCGCAGGGCGGCCGACGGGACGCCGATCGCGGTGGCGAGGGCGTCGAGGGTCCAGGCCTTCTTCGCGGCGCCCGAGGTGTACCAGTCGTCGGGGAGGACGAAGGTCGGCGCGATGTCCTTGAAGAGGTAACGGTTGCGGTAGTTCTGGTCGGTGATCAGCCAGGCCGGGATGTCGGGGTCGGTCGGATTGCGCTCGTACATGGTGTGGACGACGTCGCTGTAGGGCCCGGCCTCGTTGACGAACCGACGCCCGGCGGCGTTGACGAGGAGACCGCCCGGGAGGGTGCGTTCGGCGAGACAGAAGTACGGCTGGTCGGGGAGGGGGATGGCGGGCCCCCACCAGGCGTCCTCCATGAGCGCGAGCCCGGCGCCGACCCGCTGCCCAGCCCGGATCCCGTCACCCGTGTTCTCCTTCGCGCCGACCGTCCAGTCGACGCCGATGGGCTGCTGCTGGTACTGGGTGCGCATGGCGAGGTTGTGCTCGAAGCCGCCCGAACCGACGATCACGCCCCGTCGGGCGCGGTAGAGACCGCCGGGGACGACGGCTCCGGTGACGGTGCCGTTCTCGACGTAGAGGTCGGTGAGCGGGGTGTTCAACCGCACCGGTACGCCCGCGTCGAGGAGCCCCTTCCGCAACCCTGCCGCGAGGGACCGGCCCATGGTGAGCGGCGTCTGCCCGAGCGCGAGGGCCTTGGTCCCACGGGCCAGGCACTCCGTGGCGACGGCCAGCCCCTTCGCGCTCACCGCGGACAGGGCGAGCCACTTGTAGTCGGCACTGAAGACGACCATGCCGTCGGGGACTTCCATGTACGGCGGGTTCAGGTGGGCGAGTTCGGCGCCGAGGATGTTGCCGTCGAGGTAATCGGGCTCGATGGAACGCCCGTTGGGAAGACCGCCCGGCAACTCCGGGTAGTAGTCGCTGTACCCCTCCATCCACCGGAAACGCAGCGGGCTGTTGGCCATGACGAAGGAGATCATCGCGGGCCCGTTGGCGAGGAAGGCGGCCTGCCGGTCGGCGGACACATCGGAACCGACCACGGCGGCGAGGTAGGCGGCCGCCTTCGCGGGGGTGTCAGGAACCCCGGCGGCGAGGATCACGGAGTTGTTGGGAATCCAGATCCCGGCCCCGGAACGGGCGGCAGACCCGCCGAAGGTGGGCGCCTTCTCGAGAACGACGCAGGTGAGCCCCCGCTTGGCGGCGGTGAGCGCGGCGGTCATACCTGCGGCGCCGGAGCCGACGACCACGACGTCGTAGGTACCGAGGAGGGGGAGATCAGCGGCATGAGCGGCCTGCGGGACACCGGCGGCGGCCGCTACGGCGAGGCCGGCGGCGGCGGCGGTGCCGAGGAGCTGGCGGCGGGTAGGGCCGGGATTGGGGTTGGGACTGAGGCTGGCACTGGCGTTGGGGCTCGGGCTCGGTCTCGCGGGTTCGGTGCTCGTGGTCGTCGTCATGGGTCACTCCCGCCCGGGTACCGGGTTTCTGAGGGTGTGTCAGAAATGGGAATGTGACGCGGGGACCATGTGAAGTCAAGGGGCACGCGCCTAGCCAAAACCCCGCCCCTCCCTCACAGGAGCACGGCCACGCAGTCCTCCCACGCCGGTTCGCTGAGCAGCGGGCGGAAGCGGGTGAAGAGGGCGAAGAGGGCTGGCCCATGGTGGTTGCGGAAGGTGGGGTTCTCCGTGGCGAGGTCGAGTTCGTTGGCGGCGGTGAGTTCGACGAAGGCCTGGCGGAGCGGGAGGGCGGGGGTGTGGGTGCCGTCGGTGAAGCGGTCGCGGAACGGGGCGTCGGGGTCAGTCAGGGTGGGGTACGTGGTCTTGCGGTCGCAGCTTGCGTAGAAGTACACGAGCTCCTCCGCCTCCGCGCCGATGGCTTCCCTGAGATCAGGGCGGCGGTCGAGCGGGAGGAGCGGGTGCGGGAAGCCGTCCGTGCCGTAGAACGCGTGGCAGAGGCCTGCCAGCTGGAGGGTGGGGGCGGCGTTCCAGGCGGCCAGGCGAGCTCGTACGCGGTGGAGATGGGTGAGGAGATTGCCGCCCGGGTGGGAAATCTCCTCCGCGCCCAACTCCCTGAGCAATGCGTCCGCTTGGGCGACGGCGTCGTACGGCATCCGGGGTCCCTTCGGTCGGGTGGGTCGGCACCCGCTCCGTCCCGGGTGGGGAGCGGGTTGCCGCCCGTTGGGCCCTGGGTTGATCGTCATACAGGGGGTCGGGGCCAGTCAATCCTTGGGATTTATTGCTGGATCCAAGAGTTTGCTGGGGGTTAGCGTGGCGGCATGACCCTTGATGACCTGCGTGTGTTCGTTGCCGTGTGCCGGGCCGGGAGTCTGAGTGCGGTGGCTCGGGAGTTGGGGTGTACGCAGTCCGCGGTGAGTCAGCATGTGAAGCGGCTGGAGCGGGAGACCGGGGTCGCGTTGGTGGAGCGGCAGCCTCGGGGCGTGGTGCCGACGGCCGCCGGGCGGGTGTTGGAGGCGGCGGCGTCGGAAGGGATCTCCGGGCTGGATCTGGCCGTGCGGCAGTTGCGGGATCTCGTTGACGGGGCGAGTGGGTTTGTGCGGGTCGCTACCGGGGCTACTACCGTGCGGCATTTCATGGGGGACGCGGTCGTGGAGTTCCGGCGGCGTCATCCTCGCGTCAACCTGGAGTTCCGGACCGTCAGTTCGGGGCGCGGGAGCTTCGACGCGCTCGCTGACGGCACGTTGGATCTGGCGTGGATCACGCTCGGGCCGCCCGTGCGGGGGATCGAGCAGCGGGCGGTGGCGGAGTTGCCGTGGGTGCTGGCGGTGCGGGCGGATGATCCGCTCGCCGGGCGGGAGCGGCTGGGAGTTGAGGAGTTGGCGGACGGGGTGCGGCTCATACGGCTGCCGCCCAACTCCGCCTCGGCCGCGCAACTCGACGCATCCTGTGCGGAGTTGGGGGTTCGGTTCATCTACGACACCAACGTCGCCGACTGGGACACGGCCTTGCTGCTCGCCGAGTTGGGGGTGGGGCGGGCCGTCGTACCGGAGTTGTCCGGGCTGGCCACCACGGCGGGGTTGCGGCTGGTTCCGTTGCCGGGGCTGCGGGCGTTGCCGGTGGGGTGGGCCGTACGGCGGTGGGATGCGCTCAGTCCGCCGGCCCGGGCGTTCGCGGACACCGTGGAGCGGTTCCGGCGGACGCCCGGGCGTTAGCGGTGCCGGCCGGTGGCTGGGCTGCTGCGGGAACGTCGCCACCACCTCACCCTCTCCCCCACCCCCTGGTCCGCCTTCCCCTCACGGGAGTTGGTCGGCCAGCGACGCCAGCGCCTCCGCCGCCGCCGACGCACGGGCCGCCTCCTCCCGTACGCTCTCGTCCTCGTCCTTCTCCGCGCGAGCCCGCAGTAACGGGAGGGTCGCCGGGTGCGCGGGCCAGCCGAAGGCGAGGATCCAGAGGGCGGCGGTGCGGCCGTCGTGGTGGGGGTCGGTCAGGGCCACGCCGCGGGCGAGCTCCGCCGCGGCCTCGTCCGGCTCGTGCAGGGCGCACCACCGCAGCGCGGAGACCCGGGCGCGGACCCCCGGATCGGTGTGCGCGCGGTCCCGGAGCAGGGCGCGGGAGGCGGGTTCCGCGATCCAGTAGGTGGCGACCATGTCCAGGGCCGCGCAGCGCACCCGGACCTCGTCGTCCAGCACCGCGCGCTGCCGGAGGAAGTCCCTGGTGGCCGGGGCGTCGCCCCACTGGCGGGCGAGGATCTGGAGCGCGGAGTGGCGTACGTGGGCGCTGGGGTCGTTCAGGCAGCGGTCCATGACCACCTCGTGGGTGCCCGGACGGTCGGGGCGGTGGCCGCCGAGCAGCCGTACGGCGACGGCGCGGATCGATTCGTCGGGGTCGTCGTCGAGGAAGGCCATGACCTGGGTCCAGGTGGCCGGGTCGTCGGCGCGGTCGCGTACGAGTTGCTGGAGGCCCTGTCGGCGCAGCTGGACGTCGGCGTCCTCGGACCGGTCCGGGCGGTCCGTGAACGGGCCGTCCGGCTCGCTCGGTTCGATGGCCACGGTGCGGTCCCCCGCGTGGTGGCGCAGCAGCAGCGCGCCCGTTCGGCGGACGGCCCGGCTGGGATCGTCGGCGGCGCGTTCGCGGACGAGTTCCCAGGTGCTGTCGGAGCTACCGCGGTTCACCAGCTTGCGCAGGGCGAGGTCCCGGACCTGGGGGTCGGGGTCGGCGACGGCGCGCTCGCGGAGCAGCGGTTCGACGGCCTTCGACTCGGCGAAGTGGCTGGTCACACTGCGCAGTGCCAGCGCCCGGAACTCCGGGGCGGGGTCGGCCACCGCCCGTTCGAAGGCGAGCCGCCGGGTGCCGGGGCGGCCGGGCCACAGCCGGCACAGCACTTGCAGGGCCCGGCTGCGTACCTCCTCGGCGCTGTCGTTCACCAGGCGGTCGGCGACCAGCTCCCAGAGGCCCTTGGTGCGGTCGCCGTGCTGTCCGAGCAGGTACAGCGCGGCCCGGCGGCAGCCCGCGCTGCGGTCGGCGGTGACCCGTTCGCGCAGCAGCTCCCAGGTGTCGGGCTCCGAGGCCCAGCGCGCGGCCAGGAGTTCCATGGCCTCGGCGCGGGCGATGGCCGAGCGGTAGTGGGCGGCGACCACCCTGGTCAGTTCCCGGGTCTGGTGCACCGAGTAGGCGAGCGCGGAGGAGGCGGCCACGCTCCAGGTGAACTGGGCCCGCAGATGGAACCAGCGCAGCAGCGGGCGCCGTCCGCTCCAGTGGGCGCCGAAGCTGCCCAGGACCGGGTGCATGGTGCGGAGTTCCACGGGATAGCGGCCTTTGGGGGCGCCCTCGGAGAAGAGGGCGATCAGCTCGTCCACCACTTCCCGGCTCTGCCGCGCCAGCACTCCGATCTTGCGCACCTCGCCCAGGGCGCGCAGCGCGAGGACCAGCTGGCTGGTGTCGCTGTGTTCGACACGGCGGCGGTGCAGGGCGAGGAAGCGGTCGATGGCGGCGCCGGCCTCGCGTTCGCCGATCTGCCCGACGAGGAGCAGCAGCACCTCGTGCCAGGCGGGGTCGGCGGCCCGTCGTACGAAGACCTGGTCGATCAACTCGTCCTGGTTCCACTCGCGTTCGCGGGTGTAGCGGCGCTCGATGTCCTCCGCCGCCAGGTACTCAAGGAACGCCCGGTGCACGAATCCGTACACGCCGCCGCCGTAGTGGCTGAGGATGAAGTTCCGTTCCCGGAACTGCCGGACCATCGTGCGGGCCGCCGACACCGCCTGGGCGAGGGGGAGTTCGTACTGTTCGCGCAGGGAATCCGCGAACGTCGACAGGAGTTCGTCGCTGTGGATGTGGTTGCCGCCCAGACCGCCCCGGCCGTCCTGCATCCGGCGGGCCACGAGTCTGAGCAGTTCGTGCCGGTCCTCGTCCCCGAGGTAGGAGAGGGCCTCCGCGTCGGCGGGAGCCCGCAGATGCTTGGCGTGTTCGTCCCAGTGGGCCACCAGGACGGCGACCGCGTGCCGGTACACCCCGTGCCGGTCGCGCGGCAGTTCCCGGCGGCGGCCGATGATGGCGAGGATCGTCAACAGCAGGGGATTGCCCGCGAGTTCACCGACCGGGCGGGAGTGGGTGACGGCTTCCGTGAGGCGGCGGGAGAGGCGGTCGGCGCGTTCGGGGTCGTGCGGGCAGGCGACCTCGTACCACTGTGCGGCGAACTGGCGGATCTGCGGCCGGCTCAGGTCCTGGATCATGTGGTGCCCGAAGCCGGCGTTCTCCAGGACTCCGCGCCGGTAGCCGATCACCCGTGAGGTGACCACCACCCGGCAGCCGGCGGACCGGTACCGTCCCGCGAAGTCCGCTATCCGGTGGCCGACCTGCTCGCGCGCGGCCGGGTCGAAGAGTTCGTCGAGCCCATCGAAGAGGACGATCGCGCGCCCCTCGGCCAGGAGCCGCTCGGTGAGCGCGCGGGGCGGCGCCATGCCCTTCACGGTGTGCAGATGGTCCAGGAAGTCCTCGAAGGTGCGCTCCCGCCACTGGCCCGCCGCGTACTCCCGCAGTTCCACCACCAGGGGCACCCGGCCCCCGAGCGGGTCGAGCCCGTCCAGGGGGGCGCCACCGGTCAGGGCCAGCGCGAGCCGTCGTACCAGCGTCGACTTCCCGGCGCCCGGGTCGCCCAGCAGTACGACGCGGTCCGCGCCCGGGGCCGCCAGCACCTGGAGCACATCGCGCAGCGGCCGCTCCATGTACGCCTGCCGGATCCGCTCCAGGGTGTCCGGTTCCAGCGGCAGCTCGCCGGGCCACTCCCCGTTCTCCACCAGCCGGTTGAGGATGTCGCGCGGCAGCTCCACCGGCGGCGGGTCCTCCCGGACCTTCGGCGGCACGAACACCTCGTTCAGCTCGACCGGCGGGTGCTCCCCCTCCTCCATGGGGATCAGCACCTCCAGGTCGAGGCGCCCGTAGCACTCGTGGACGCGCCGCGCGTATTGCCGTAACGCCTCGTCGCTCTCCTCGTCCGTCGGCCCGGCCGGATCCGGCGGCGTCTGCACATACTGGTTCTCGACGTAGGTGTACGAGGCGCTGCTGTGATCCCCGGTCGCCGCGGCCATGACGTCACCCCCCGCCCCGACCGCCCGCTCCCCGCCCGCCGCCACATGATCCGAGTCGCGCCCCATGACAGGACGGTAGCGGGCGGGGGTGGGGTCGTTCGGTGATTGGCAGATCCGTTCCATCGGTGGGTGACAAACGCGCAGGTGGGCGGAGGGACGGTCTGGAACGGATCTGCCAATCAGTGAGCCGGAGGGCGCCGTCAGCGGACGTACAGGCCCTCGATCTCGTCCGTGAAGTCGCGCATCACCGTCTCCCTCCGCAGCTTCATCGACGGGGTCAGGTGGCCCTCCATCTCCGTGAAGTCCCTCGGGAGGATCGTGAAGCGGCGGATGGACTCGGGGCGGGAGACCAGCTTGTTCGCCTCGTCCACGGCTCGCTGGATGATGGCCTGCAACTCCTCGTCGCCGAGGAGGAGTTCTGCCGGGACCGGGTGTTTGCCGTTCATCTGGCGCCAGTGGGTGATGCCCTCCATGTCGAGGGTGATGAGGGCGGCCACGTAAGGGCGGCGGTCGCCTACCACCATGCACTGGGAGACCAGGGGGTGTTGGCGGAGCCAGTTCTCGAGTGGGGCGGGGGCCACCGTCTTGCCGCCCGCTGTGATCAGGAGTTCCTTCTTGCGGCCCGTGATCGTCAAGTAGCCCTCGTCGTCCAGGCTGCCGATGTCGCCCGTCGGGAACCAGCCGTCGGCCGAGGCCGGGGTGACTCCGCCCGCGTTCGGGTCCCAGTAGCCGCGGAAGATCTGGCCGCCCTGGAGGAGGATCTCGCCGTCTGCCGCTATCCGGACTCGGGTGCCGGGGAGGGGCCAACCCACTGTTCCCAGGCGGGACTTCAGGGGCGGGGTCACCGTCGCCGCGCCTGTTGACTCCGTCAGGCCGTAGCCCTCGTAGATCTCCATGCCCGCGCCCGAGTAGAAGGCGTGGAGGTTGCGGCCCAGGGGGGAGCCGCCGCTGATGATGTGGCGGACCCGGCCGCCCATGGCGTTGCGGATGCGGCGGTAGACCAGGGGGTCGTAGAAAGTGCGGGCCGTCTTCAATGCCGTACTCGGCCCGCTGCCCGTGCCCGCCTGGCGGGCCTCCGTCGCCTCGCCGTAGCGGATGGCCACGTTCGCGGCGCGGTCGAAGGCCGAGACTCTGCCGCTCAACTCCGCTTTGGCTCTCGCGCTGTTGAAGACCTTCTCCAGCATGTACGGGATGACCAGGAGGAAGGTGGGCTTGAAGCTCGCCAGGTCGGCCAGGAGGTCCTCGGATTTGAGGCTCGGCGCGTGGGCCAGGCGGACCCTGGCCCGGATGCAGGCGATCGCCACCATGCGGCCGAAGACGTGGGACATGGGAAGGAAGAGGAGGGTCGCCAGTTCCTCGTCCGAGCGGGATCGGAAGACCGGGTGGAGGATCTCGATCGCGTTGTCCACCTCGGCGAGGAAGTTGCCGTGCGAGATCGCGCAGCCCTTGGGACGGCCCGTCGTGCCCGAGGTGTAGATGACCGTGGCGAGGGTGTCGGGGCCGAGCATGCCCCGGCGTACGTCGATCTCCGCGTCGGGGGTCGTCTGGCCGAGCTCCGCCAGGCGCTCCACGTGGCCCTTCTCGATGACCCACAGGTGCTTCAGGTCGGGCAGCCGGTTCAGCTCCGGGCCGAGGGAAGCGGCCTGGGACACCGTCTCCGTCACCAGCGCCACCGCGCCCGAGTCCTGGAGGATCCAGCGGGTCTGGAAGACCGAGGAGGTGGGGTAGATCGGGACCGTCACCAGGCCGGCCGCCCATGCGGCGAAGTCGAGCAGCGTCCACTCGTAGATCGTGCGGGCCATCACCGCGATACGGTCGCCCGGTTGCAGGCCCTCCGATATCAGGCCCTTGGCCAGGGCCAGCACCTGCGCCGCGAACTCCGTCGTCGTCACGTCCGCCCAACTGCCGTCCTGCGCACGGCGGCTGAGGACGCGGTCCTGCGGCGCCACCTCCGCGTTCTCGAACGGCAGGTCCGCCAGTGAGCCATGGGTCACCGGGAACGCGACCGGCGGGACGGAGACCTCCCGGACCACGCCGTCCAGCCGCTTGATCTCCGGCTCCACCAGCACCGGTGCTCCGTCGTAGTCGGTCGCGGAGACATAAGGGAGGGACGACGACATTGGGCAGCTCCTGGGGCGCGCAGCTGGATACCGCTCTGCTGCTTAGGTACGCGCGGTGCGTACCTGGACGTTCACCGGTGGTGGGCGGCTTTGGGGGGTTACCGGCGGTTAGACGGCGATCCTAGGAGGTGCAAGTGGCGAGTTTGTGTGAGTTCGGGGCGGCTCCGGGGCTGGCTCTGTGCAATCTCTGACGCAACGTGAATCTTTGTCAGCTAGCGGTTACGGTCGTTCGAGATTCAGTACGTCACAGGGCGTTCGGGATTCCGGACTCAGTACCTCACGGTCGTTCGAGACTCCGGACTCAGCACCTCACGGGCGTTCGAGGATCGCCGTCACACCCTGGCCGCCCGCCGCGCACACCGAGATCAGGCCCCTTCCCGAACCGCCCCGCTCCGCCAGCGACTTCGCCAATGTCGCCACGATCCGCGCACCCGTCGCCGCGAACGGGTGGCCGGTCGCCAGGGAGGAGCCCGTCACGTTCAGACGCGCGCGGTCCACCGGCTCCAGGCCCGCCTTCTCCCACGCCTTCAGCGTCGCCAACACCTGTGACGCGAACGCCTCGTGGACTTCTACGAGGTCGAAGTCCCGCATCCCGAGACCGGCCCGTTCCAGCATGCGCGGTACGGCATGGGCCGGGGCCATCAGCAGGCCCTCGTCGCCGGACACGAAGTCCACGGCCGCAGTCTCGTACGCCGTGAGGTACGCCAGGGGCTCCAGCCCGCGCGCCTCCGCCCACTCCTCGGACGCCAGCAGCACGACCGCCGCTCCGTCCGTGAGGGGGGTCGAATTGCCCGCGGTCATGGTGGGGTTGGGCTGATCCAGGCCGAACACCGGCTTCAAGGAGGCGAGTTTCTCCACTGTCGAACCCGGGCGGAGGTTCTGGTCGCGCTCCAGGCCCCGGAACGGCACCACCAGGTCCTGGAAGAAGCCTCGTTCGTACGCCGCCGAGAGGCGTTGGTGGCTCGTCGCCGCCAGCTCGTCCTGGGCCTCGCGGGAGATGTCCCAGGCCTGGGCCGTCAGCGCCGCGTGTTCGCCCATCGAGAGGCCGGTGCGGGGCTCGGCGTTGCGGGGGATGTCGGGGATGAGGTGCGCGGGCCGCACGCGGGCCAGCGCCTTCAGCCGCCCGCCCGTCGACTTGGCCCGCCGCGCCTCCAGCAGGATCCGCCGCAGCCCGTCGTTCACGCCCAGGGGCGCGTCGCTCGCCGTGTCCGCACCGCCCGCGATCGCCGACTCGGTCTGGCCGAGCGTGATCTTGTTGGCGGCGGCGATGACGGCCTGGAGGCCGGTCCCGCAGGCCTGCTGGATGTCGTACGCCGGGGTCGTCGGGGCCAGTTTCGAGCCCAGGACCGTTTCGCGGGCCAGGTTGAAGTCGCGGGCGTGCTTCAGCACCGCTCCGGCCACGAACTCGCCGACGGCGCCCGGCTCTTGGAGGCCGAAGCGGTCCGTGAGGGCGTCGACGACCGCCGTCAGCATCTCCTGGTTCGAGGCGGTGGCGTACGGGCCGTCGGACCGGGCGAAGGGGACGCGGGTGCCGCCGATGATCGCGACGCGCCGTGCCGCAGGAGGCTTCGGAAGGCTCATCTCGACCTGCTCCTCAGGTGTGACATAGGATTACCTCCGGTAACCTTACTCCAGAGTAAGAAGTCTGACCGAGTGGGGAGACGGACCGTGCCCGACCGTTATCTGAGCTTCACCGGCACCGCGCCCGGCCGTTTCCTGACCCGCCGGCTCGGCCTGCCCCAGCCCGCGGCGCTGCGCCGCTGGACGCCGGAGCGGCCCGGGCTCGACGGGGGCGAGGTGCTCCACCTGAGGGCGGGCGAGACCGGCACCCCCGCCGGCCAGGCACCCGCCAGCGACTCCCCCGCCGCCGGGTCCCCCACCGGCACCCCCTCCGCCGTCGTCCTCGACGCCACCGGCGTGCGGGACGTCGACGGTCTCGCCGGGGTCCACGCGGCCCTGCACCCCGTCGTGCGGGAGGTCGCGGCAGGCGGGCGGGTCGTGGTTCTCGGTGCGCCCCTCGACCCCGCCGACCACCACCAGGCCGCCGCCCAGCAGGCCCTGGAGGGCTTCACCCGCTCCCTCGGCAAGGAGATCGGGCGGGGCAGGACCGTGAACGTCGTACGGCTCACCGACCGGGACGCCGCCGAGTCCACCCTCCGTTTCCTCCTCTCCCCCAAATCCGCCTACGTGAGCGGCCAGGTCATCGAGGTGACAGGGGCCGCGCAAGAAGTCGCCGTCGACTGGGAGCGGCCGCTCGCCGGGCGTACCGCGCTCGTCACCGGTGCCGCCCGTGGCATCGGCGCGGCCGTCGCCGAGACGCTGGCCAGGGACGGCGCCCATGTCGTCGTACTGGACGTACCGCAGGCCGAGGAGGAGGCCCGGAAGCTCGCGGAGCGCCTGAACGGCACCGCCCTGGCCCTCGACATCACCGCCGCCGACGCGGGTGAGCGGATCGCCGCCGAACTCCCGGACGGGCTCGACGTGTTGGTCCACAACGCCGGGATCACCCGGGACCGGCGGCTGGTCAACATGCCCGCCGAGCGGTGGAGTTCGGTTCTCGACGTCAATCTGGCGAGCGTGCTGCGCACCACGGACGCACTGCTCTCCGCCAAGGCGATCAAGGCGAACGGCCGGATCGTCGCCACCGCCTCCATCGCGGGGCTCGCCGGGAACGCCGGGCAGACCAACTACGGCGCCAGCAAGGCGGGCGTGGTGGGCCTGGTCCGCTCACTCGCCCCCCGCGCCCTCGCCGAGCACGGGGTGACCGTGAACGCCGTCGCACCCGGGTTCATCGAGACGAAGATGACCGCCGCCGTCCCCCTCCTCATCCGGGAAGCCGGACGCCGTATGAACTCCCTCGCGCAGGGCGGGCTGCCCGTCGACGTCGCCGAGACGACCGCGTGGCTCGCGCATCCGGCATCCGGTGCGGTGAACGGGCAGGTCGTACGGGTCTGCGGCCAGAGCCTGTTGGGGGCGTGATGACCGTCGTCCTGACCCAACTGCCGTCGCTGGGGCCGTTGTTCGCTCGCGGCGCCCTGTTCTCCGCCGTCAAACGGCCCCGACCCGACGCCGAGTTCACGCGCCCCCGGCTCGTCCTGCCCGGGCTGCGCGTCGATCTGGCGCGGCTGGCGGCGTACGAGCGGGTGTGCGGGTTCGCCACCGGCGACGACGCCCTCCCGGTGACGTATCCGCATGTGCTCGGCTTCCCGCTGGCCATGCGGCTGATGAGCGCCCGGGACTTCCCGCTGCCGCTGCTCGGGCTCGTCCACACGTCGATCGCCATCACTCGGCGTCGTGCGCTCACCGCGACCGGGGAGTACGAACTCACCGTGTACGTGGACGGCTTGGCGCCGCATCGGCGGGGGACTGAGGCGGGGGTGGTGACGGAGATGCGGGTCGGCGACGACGTCGTATGGGAGTCGCGGAGCACGTATCTGGCGCGGCACGGCAGGTCCGGAGGCCCGACTCAGGCCGAGAAGGCCGCTCCGCTCCCCACGGTCGCCGAGTGGCACCTCGCCGGGGACGTCGGCCGCCGCTACGCCTCCGCGTCCGGCGACCGCAACCCCATCCACCTCCACCCCCTCACCGCCCGCCTCTTCGGCTTCCCGCGCGCCATCGCCCACGGCATGTGGACGGTGGCCCGCTGCCTCGCCGCGCACGGTACGCCCCAAGCGGCCCTGGTACGGGCGGAGTTCAGGGCGCCGGTGCTGCTGCCGGGGAGGGTGACGTACGCGGCGGAGGGTGAGCGGTTCGAGTTGCGGGGCGGGGAGGGGCGGGTTCATGTGACGGGGAGTGTCCACGCACTCTGAACGGCCTTACCCGCGGCGGACGCTGACGCCGCCCAGCAGCCCCCACGCGTCGATCCGGACCGTCGGGCCGTCGGGCTCGCTCGGGCCGTCGTCCTTGACGCCGCCCAGGCGGATGCCGTGGACGTCGACCCGGACCTCGGGGCGGACCCGGAGGCGGACGCCGCCGATGATGCTCAGCTTGGTGATGCGGAGTTCGGCGCCGTCCGGGATGTCGATGTCGGTGAGGTCGATGTCGGCGCCGCCGATGAGGGAGGCGGTGAGGGTGCGCTCATGGAGGGTCTCGCCCTTGAGGCGGTGACCGCCGATGAGGCTCACCTTGATGTCGGTCTTCTCCGGCTGCTGCGCTCCGTTGGTCTTCGTCATGGGGATGAAGGTAGGTCCGGACGATGACGTTCCCCCAGTGTCCGGCGTCCGGCTTCCGGCATGACAGGTGTCATACGGACGACGGCGAGCCGGACGGCGGAGAGCCGGACGATAGCGAGCCGGGCGATGGCGAACCGGCCGACCAGGGCCGGCCCTCCATGAGGTCCCCCAGCCCCGCCCACGCGAAGTTCATCAGCGTCGCCGCCGCCTGCTTCGCGGTGACGCCGGGGGTGGTGTTGGCCCAGGCGGCCAGTGACTCGGCGGCCCCGACGAGCGCCTCGGCGAGCCCGGCGACCTCCCGCTCGGGAAGGTCGGGGTCCCGGTGGGCCTCGCGCGCCGCGACGACGATCAACTGCGTCACGAACGCGACGATCTCCTCCCGCATCTCGGCGACCTCGGCGGCGAAGGGCTCCCCGTGCGTACGGGCCTGGAGATGCAGCACAGACCAGGCGTCCGGGTTCCGCGCGGTGTGCGTGAAGAACGCCAGCAGGCCTTCCCAGAGTTGGCGGTCGGCGGGCAGGTCGGTGTGCACGCCGACCCTGATGGCCTCGGTGAGCGCCTTGGCCTCGCGCCGGATGCACGCGGTGAACAGATCTTCCTTCGAATTCAGGTACAGATACACCAACGGCTTGGACACCCCCGCCAGTTCGGCGATCTCATCCATCGACGCGGCCATGTACCCCCGCTGCCCGAAGGTCCGCACGGCGGCATCCAGCATCTGCTGCTCCCGCACCGCCCGCGGCATCCGCTTGCTCTTCACGGCACCCATGGGGCAAGCCTACGGTCGGAGTTCGGAGAAATTTCCCTCCGCGACGGCGGACTCCCCCCTCGGCGTCGTATAACCCGGTGAGCACACTGTGCGCCCGGACTCCGTCCGGTGGACCGGGTCAGCCGGTCCTACTGCCAGGACCCCGATCGAAGGGGTAGGCATGCTCCAGGTCTGCTCTCTTCCCAGCAAGTTATCCATTCCAACGAGCAGTTCGGTTCTGCTGAAGATCGGAGAGGTCCGGTGAGTCCGGACGACACCGAGCGGACTTTCACCGAGTTCGTCAGGTCGTACAGCACGAGGCTGTACGCGATCGCCTACCGCCGCTGCGGCAACAGGCAACTCGCGGACGACATACTTCAGACCGCCTTCGTCAGGGTGTGGAAGGCGTGGCCGAACTTGATGCACCTGAGGGATCAGGAGACCGTTCCTCTCGGATACGTGCACACCGCGATCCGCAATCTCGTGGTCGACCACCACCGTGCGGCCGAACGCCGCCCGGAGTCACCGTGGGAGGACGAGAGGGACGGCCAGTCTCCGGCTGCGTGCGATGTCGCGGAGGAAGCCGTCTTCCGCGCCATGGGGCACGAGTTGTGGGCTGCCGTGGCGATGCTGGACGAAACCCAGCAGGGCCTGATCGATCTCATCTACGTCGGACAGTCGTCGACCGCCGCCGCGGGCCGGGCACTCGGGCTCACGGAGACGACCGCCCGCAGATATCACGAAGCCGCGTTGTCCCGCCTCCGCGAGATGATCGGCTGTGACACCGAGGAGGACCAGGTTTGATGGACGCCGAGAAGCGTCTGCGCCTGGCCGCCGAATCCCTGAACAGGGAAGCCCTCGGGTTCGATGCCGAAGCCTTCACGCACCGCGTGCTGGGAAGGCTCGGCATCAAGCCCTCCGACGAGGGCTGCGCTGGGGATTCCGCGCTCCGGACCGGTCACACACCAGTGGCCGGCCCGGAGAGGGGCGGAAGGCGCAGAAAGAGTGACGCGGAGGAAGCGCGTCACAGGGAGTTCTTCGAACTGGAGCTGGAAGAACTCCGGAGCAACACCACTCTGCACACGGAACCGCGGGTACTTCGCCGCATTGCCGAGCTCACCGAGCTTCTCAACACGGGGCGAGAAGCTCGGGCCTGGTGGTACCGGGCCGCGCAGGCGGGAGATCAACTCGCGGTTCTGACTGTTGCCGAGTGGAACGGGGGTAAGGCGGAGGGAAGGCAGACTCACCGCCAGTTGGATCACGACTCCTCCTGAGAGGGGTCAGGGCGCGGTCCCGGTCCGGGGGTTCGGGACCGCGCCCGTCATCTACCCGCTTATCCCGAAGGGAGTGAAACCCCTGTGTTCGTGGGCCTGTTGAGCGCCGCCGTCGCCATCACCCTCACCGTCGTCGGCTGGGAACTGACCCGCCGGCTGCGCCGTCGCGACCAGGAACGCGCCGACCTCACCGAAGTGGACCGCCTGCTGCGGCGGCTCGGCGTACGGATACGCCTCCTCGACGACCAGGACGACGTCCTCACCGCCGCCTCCGAGGACTGCCGGACCCTGCGCTCCCTGAAGTACGAGCTGAGCGGTGTCGACCTGCCCGCGCTGCCGGAGGTGGGCACGGTCCTCGGGGCCGTCGTGGACCGCCTGGACGCCTTCCTCGGTACGGCCCTCCCGTCCCACCCGGCCGGTACGGGCACCCTCACACAGGCGAGGCAGCAGGGACGGGCCGCTCAGGAGGTCCTGTCGGCCGTGGACGACGCCCAGGACGTGGTGGGACGGCTCCGAGTCCGCTGACGAAGTTGATGAAGTAGACGAAGTTGACGAAGTTGCGGAAGCCGGAGTGCCGAGAACTCAGGAGGCCTGCGGCGCCTGATCGCCCTGTGCCCGTGCCGCGTCGTCGGCGATGTCCTCCTGGTTGCGGTTGGCCTCCAGGTTGGACTTCATGCGGTCGACGCGCTGGGCGACCTGGATGGAGGCGCGGTCGCGTTCCTTGCGGAGGGCGATGAAGCTGATGGGGGCGGAGATCACCAGGGAGAGCAGGACGACCCACATGCCGTTGGAGTCGCCGAGGCCGCGCGGGGCGACGCCGAGGTAGACGAGGCCCCAGACGACCCCGAGGCAGCCCACGAAGATCCCGAGGCGCATCAGTGTGTAGCGGAGCATCTCAATCCACTCTTCCGTTCCGGCTGAAGGTCCCCTGACGGTCCCGTGAGGGTCCCAAAGGGCGCCTTCCAGTGAAGCACGGCCGGTATGCGATCTTGCAGGGGGTGCGTCCCACCGGTCCGGCTCAGGTCAGCGGCAGCCACATCATGATGTCGTCGCGGTAGTCGTCGGCGGAGACCCGCAGACCGCCCGGCACCCGGCCGACCTCCTTGTACCCGGCGGAGGCGTAGAACCGCTCCAGCCCCAGCCCGCCCCGGCACGTCAGCTTCAGCGCCTCCAGGCCGAACCCACGGGCATGCGTCTCCGCCTCCGCGAGCAGCGTCCGGCCGTGGCCGCCGCCCTGCAATGCCGGGTCGACCATCACGGTGTACAGCCAAGCGTAGTGGCTCTGGAGCCGGTGCGTGTTGAACCCGAAGAACGCCGTCGCCCGCAGCCGGCCCTCCGGGTCCAGACCGACGAGGAGACGATGCCGCCCCGCCGCGACCGACTCCTCGTACCGCTCCACCTCCGGACGTACCTCGTCATACGTCGTCGTACCCGTGAACCCGACCGCCCCACCCGCGTTGTTCACGGCCACCCACAGGTGCGTCAGCTGGTCGAGGAGGGTGGGGGTGAGGTCGGGGTCCAAGTGGTACGTGAGCTCCATGCCTCACGAGTCTAGGTCGCGCGCCGCCACCCGCAGATCGGAGACCAGTCCCTGATACGCGGCCTCGCGGTCGTCAGAGCGCAGCACCGAGGACGGATGCACGGTGGCCACCAACCGCTCCTCGCGCCCGTGGATCTCCCGCTCCAGCACCACACCGCGATCCTGGGTGACTCTGAACGAGGACCCAAGGAGCGCCTTCCCCGCCGTCGCCCCCAGGATCACTATCAACTCCGGCTCCACGACAGCCAGTTCCGCCGCCAGCCAAGGCGCACACGCGGTCATCTCACGGAGGCTCGGAGCCTTGTGAATACGTCGCTTACGAGGCTCGGCCCGGGTGAACTTGAAGTGCTTCACCGCGTTCGTGACATACGCGTCGCCGGGATCGATACCGGCCTCCGCGAGGGCACGGTCGAGAAGCTTCCCGGCAGGACCGACAAAGGGCTTCCCCTGCCGGTCCTCTTGATCACCAGGTTGCTCGCCGACAAGCATCAACCGAGCGCCGGCCTTCCCCTCCCCGAACACGGTCTGGCTGGCATCCCGATACAGCGGGCACCCCCGACACCCGGCAGCGGCACGACGAAGAGCGGGTAGTCCGCCACGCCGGGGCACGAAGGGCTCCGCTGTATAGGCACTCTCTGAAAGCACCGGCCCCGAGTACCCCCTTAGGGGCGCGGGACTGCATCAATTTGCGGCTACCGCCGCGTGGGCGCGACCAGCCCCCACATCGCCGCACCCGACAACGGCGCAATCACACCCGCATCGGCTGCGGCGACTCCCGACGCGCCGGATCCGGCCCGTCGTACTCCCGAATCACCTCGTACCGCGTATTCCGCTCCACCGGCCGGAACCCGGCGTCCCGGATCAGATCCAGCAGATCTTCCCGCGTCAGCTTGTTCGGCGTGCCGTAGTTGTCCGCGTCGTGGGTGATCTTGTACTCGACGACAGAGCCGTCCATGTCATCCGCACCGTGCTGCAACGCCAGCTGCGCGGTCTGGACGCCGTGCATGACCCAGAAGACCTTGACGTGCGGGACGTTGTCGAAGAGGAGACGGGAGACGGCGAAGGTCTTCAGAGCCTCCGCGCCGGTCGCCATCTGGGTACGGGCCTGCAAGCGATTCCGGACCTTGCCGTCCTTCACGTCCACGAAGTCGTGCTGGTACCGCAGCGGGATGAAGACCTGGAAGCCGCCGGTCTCGTCCTGGAGCTCGCGCAGCCGCAGCACGTGGTCCACGCGGTGCTTCGGCTCCTCGATGTGGCCGTAGAGCATGGTGGACGGGGTCTTCAGCCCCTTCTGGTGCGCCAGGCGGTGGATGCGCGACCAGTCCTCCCAGTGCGTCCGGTGGTCGACGATGTGCTGCCGGACCTCCCAGTCGAAGATCTCGGCGCCACCGCCGGTGAGGGACTCCAGACCGGCGTCGATGAGCTCGTCGAGGATCTCGCTCGCGCTCAGACCGCTGATCGTCTCGAAGTGGTGGATCTCCGTCGCCGTGAAGGCCTTGAGCGACACGTTCGGCAGCGCGGCCTTCAGTTCGCGCAGCGAGCGCGGGTAGTACCGCCACGGCAGGTTCGGGTGCAGCCCGTTCACGATGTGGAGCTCGGTGAGGTTCTCGCTCTCCATCTCCGTCGCGAGCTTCACCGCCTCCTCGATGCGCATCGTGTACGCGTCCTTCTCGCCCGGCTTGCGCTGGAAGGAGCAGTAGGCGCAGGACGCCGTGCACACGTTGGTCATGTTGAGGTGCCGGTTGACGTTGAAGTGGACGACGTCACCGTTCTTGCGGGTCCGCACCTCGTGCGCGAGGCCGCCCAGCCAGGCGAGGTCGTCCGACTCGTAGAGCGCGATGCCGTCCTCACGGGTCAGGCGAACACCCTCCCGTACCTTCTCCTCCAGCTCGCGCTTGAGCCCGACGTCCATGCCACAACCTTTCTACGACGACGTGTCCCACCGTACGTCCACGGACTCAGACCTCTTCGGGCAGCTCTCCGACGCGGTTCTCCCATTTCGTGGAGAGCACGATGGTCGTACGGGTCCGGGAGACGCCCTTGGTCCCGGACAGCCGCCGGATGATCTTCTCCAGGCCGTCCACGTCCGCCGCCCGCACCTTGAGCATGAACGAGTCGTCGCCGGCGATGAACCAGCAGTCCTCGATCTCGCCGAGGTCCTTGAGCCGGCGGGCCACGTCCTCGTGGTCGGCGGCGTCGGAGAGGGAGATGCCGATCAGCGCGGTGACGCCGAGGCCGAGCGAGGCGGAGTCGACGGTGGCGCGGTAACCGGTGATGACCCCGGCCGCCTCCAGCCGGTTGATGCGGTCGGTGACGCTGGGTCCCGACAGACCGACGAGGCGCCCCAGCTCCGCGTAGGAGGCCCGGCCGTTCTCCCTCAGGGCCTGGATGAGCTGCCTGTCCACCGCGTCCATGCGATCGAAGCCTTCCGCTGAAAGTTCCCGAAGTAGTGATGCGAAGTAGTGATGAGAGGTACTGCGACTTGCTCAGATGGCGTTCACGGCGTACGGGTTCCGCCGCCGAGTTCGCCCTTCCAGCGCTCATAGAGCCGGTGCTCGACACCCGCCGCGTCGAGGACCCGCCCGGCGACGAAGTCCACGAGGTCCTGGATGTGCGTCGCCCCCGCGTAGAAGGCGGGCGAGGCGGGCACCACGGTCGCGCCCGCGTCGTCCAGGGTCACCAGGTGCCGCAGGGTCTGGCCGTTCAAGGGGGTCTCCCGGACCGCCACCACCAGCTTGCGCCCCTCCTTGAGGGTCACGCTCGCCGCCCGCTGGAGCAGGTCCTTGGAGAGCCCGAGGGCGACACCGGCGACGCAGGCCGTCGAGGCGGGCACGATCAGCATCCCCTTCACGGGGTACGACCCCGAGGACGGCCCCGCGGCGAGGTCCCCGGCGGCCCAGTACCGCACCCGGTCGACGCCGGCGCCGACGTCGTAGCTGCCGGGCTTGCCGTCCGCGCCCCTGGCCAGCCATTCCCGCAGGTCGTCCTGCCAGTGCGCGTCCCGGAAGGAGATCCCCGTCTCGTCGAGGAGCGTGAGCCGCGAGGCCCGGCTGACGACCAGGTCGACGCTCTCACCGGCGTCGAGGAGCGCGCGCAGCACGGACGCGGCATACGGGGTGCCGGAGGCGCCGGACACCCCTACGATCCAAGGCGTACGCCGCGTCTCTCCTGGCTTGACTGGGTTCACACCCCCGAGCCTATCCGGCGTCACGGGGTGGGAACCGGTCGAGGGGGCCGGGGCGTTCGTCAAAGGGGAAGGGGGCTGCCATGACGGACAGCGGACTCGAGTGGTCACGAGGCGACCGGGCGAGGGCCGCGGCCAAGCTGATGCTGGGCTGGGTCGCGCTGCTGTGGCTGCTGGAGCTGGTCGACGTGGCGAGCGGGCACGCCCTGGACGGCCTCGGCATCGTCCCGCGTACGGGCTCCGAACTGATCGACGTGATCCCGGCGTCCTTCATCCACTTCGGCTGGGGCCACGTGGCCGCGAACACCGTCCCGCTGCTGGTCATGGGCTTCCTGGCGGCCCTGGGCGGCATCCGCCGCTTCCTCGCGGTCTCCGCCCTGATCATCGTGGCCGACGGCCTCGGCGTCTGGCTCATAGCCCCCGCCCACACCAACACGGCGGGCGCCTCGGGCCTGATCTTCGGCCTCTTCGGCTTCCTGCTGGTGAGCGGAGTCGTCGAACGCCGCCCACTGGGCATCCTGGTCGGGCTGCTGGTGGGCGCGGTCTGGGGCAGCTCCATCCTGATGGGCCTGGCGCCCACGCAGACGGGCGTCAGCTGGCAGGGTCACCTGCTGGGCCTGATCGCGGGCGTGGCGGCGGCGTTCGTGTTCCGCCGCCGGGCCACCACACCGGCGCTCACACCGTGAACGCCCCGGTCCTCACACCGTGAGGCCCCGCACCAGCAGATCCAGCAGCGCACACACGAACAGGGCGATCCCGATGAACCCGTTGACGCTGAAGAACGCCCTGTTCAGGCGGGACAGGTCATGGGGGCGGACGATGTTGTGCTCGTACACGAACGCGGCCGCGACGATCATCAGGCCGACCCAGAAGAAGCCGCCCGCGTCGGTCGCCACGGCGTACCAGACCAGCAGCCCCATGGTCAGGGCGTGGCACACCCGCGCGCCCCAGATCGCCGCCGGGATGCCGAAGCGGGCCGGGACCGACATGACGCCGACCTCGCGGTCCGTCTCGACATCCTGGCAGGCGTAGATCAGGTCGAAGCCGCCGATCCAGATGCCGACGGCGAGGCCGAGGAGGACCGCGTCCCAGGACCACTCGCCGGTGATGGCGAGCCAGCCGCCGACCGGGCCCATCGCCTGGGCGAGGCCGAGGATGGCCTGCGGGAAGTTCGTGAAGCGTTTGCCGTAGGGGTAGACCACCATCGGGATCACCGCGACCGGCGCCAGGGCCAGGCAGAGCGGGTTCAGCAGCGCCGCCGAGCCCAGGAAGATCACGACCGCGACCAGCGCGCCCGTCCAGGCGTGCTTCACGGACATCGCGCCGGTCACCAGCTCACGGTGGGCCGTCCGGGGGTTACGGGCGTCGATCTCGCGGTCGATGATCCGGTTGACCGCCATCGCGAAGGTCCGCAGACCGACCATGCAGATCGTCACCAGGAGCAGCCGGCCCCAGTGGATGTTCTCGTCCCACTCGTACATCGCGGTGAGCGCGGCGATGTACGCGAAGGGCAGCGCGAAGATCGAGTGCTCGATCATCACCAGACGCAGGAAGGCTTTCGTGCGTCCCGGCTGCGGGATCGCTGCGGAGGCGCTGCTCACAGGCCGTACTCCTTCCAGCGGCGGTCCACCTTCGCCGCCGTCTCCGGGTCGGACAAGACCATGTCCGGCCAGCCGCCGTCACGCGTGTAGCCCTCCTCGGGCCACTTCTTCGTGGCGTCGATCCCCGCCTTGCCGCCCCAGAACTGCTGGTAGGAGGCGTGGTCGAGATGGTCGACGGGACCCTCCACGACGCTCAGGTCGCGGGCGTAGTCCGTGTTGCCGAGTGCCCGCCACGCGACCTCGTGCAGGTCGTGGACGTCGCAGTCGGCGTCGACCACCACGATCAGCTTGGTCAGGGACATCATGTGGGCACCCCAGATCGCGTGCATCACCTTCTGGGCGTGCTTGGGGTACTTCTTGTCGATCGAGACGATCGCACAGTTGTGGAAGCCGCCCGCCTCGGGCAGGTGATAGTCCACGATGTCCGGCACGATGATCTTCAGGAGCGGCAGGAAGAAGCGCTCCGTCGCCCGGCCCAGCGGGCCGTCCTCCGTCGGGGGGCGGCCGACCACGATCGACTGGAGCAGCGGGCGCTTCCGCATCGTCACGCAGTCGATCTTCAGCGCGGGGAAGGGTTCCTGCGGGGTGTAGAAGCCGGTGTGGTCGCCGAAGGGGCCCTCCGGCAGCATCTCGCCCGGCTCCAGCCAGCCCTCGATCACCACCTCCGCCTGCGCGGGCACCTGGAGCGGCACGGTCTTGCAGTCGACCATCTCGATCCGCTTGCCCGCGATGAAGCCCGCGAAGAGGTACTCGTCGATGTCACCGGGCAGCGGGGCCGTCGACGCGTACGTCACCGCCGGCGGACACCCGAAGGCGATCGCGACCGGCAACCGCTCACCGCGCCTCGCCGCCACCTGGTAGTGGTTCCGGCTGTCCTTGTGGATCTGCCAGTGCATGCCGATCGTGCGCTTGTCGTGGCGCTGGAGGCGGTACAGGCCGAGGTTGCGGATACCGGATTCCGGGTCCTTGGTGTGCGTCAGACCGAGGTTGAAGAAGGAGCCGCCGTCCTGCGGCCAGGTGAACAGGGCGGGGAGCTGGTCGAGGTCGACGTCGTCGCCGTACAGCACCACCTCCTGCACCGGAGCGTCCCCGGACTTCACCTTCTTCGGCGGTACGTGCGTCATCGCGCCGAGCTTGCCGAAGGCCTCCCGTACGCCCACGAAGCCGTGCGGGAGTTCGGGGCGCAGCAGGCCGCCGATCTTCTCCGAGATCTCGGCGTACGACTTGAGGCCGAGGGCCTTGAGGAGGCGGCGGTCGGTGCCGAAGACGTTCATCGCGAGGGGCATCGCGGAGCCCTTCACGTTCTCGAAGAGCAGCGCCGGGCCCCCGGACTTCTGGACCCGGTCGACGATCTCCCCGACCTCCAGATAGGGATCCACCTCGGCCTTGACGCGCTTGAGGTCGCCCTCGCGTTCCAGGGCCCTGAGCAGGGAGCGAAGATCGTCGTAAGCCATGCGTTCCAGTATCGCCGAGGCCTCCGCGCCACCGACGCCCGCCCCGCACCGGGCACTCCTCGAATGGCCGGACCGGGTCAGTCCCCGTCCGGACGGACAGGCCCTAGTCCCGGTCCCGCTCGTGTTCCTCCCGCACGCGCTCCAGCCACTCGTCGTGCCGCCGCAGCCGGCCGCTCACCCAGCCGCCGGCCAGCAGCAGCCCGCCCACCGTGGCCAGCGGGGTCGCCAGTACCAGCGCGGTCACCGGGGCGGGCCAGTCGCGGTCGGCGGCGCAGCGGACGGCCTCGTCGTGGTCGTTGTCGAAGTCGAGGTAGACGCCCTCGCGGTCGGAGAAGGCCGGGGCGGAGCAGTCGACCTTCCAGTACGTCGACTCGTACGGCGTGAAGACCTGCCACGCCGCGTAGATCCACAGCAGCCCTGCGACGACGAGCAGGCCCGTGCCCCACGCCGAGAGGCGCTCCGCGCGGAGGCGGAAGTTCTGTTCAACGGCTGCCGGATGCATGTGCGCTCCCCCGAGTCGATCCACTGTCGATGCGTTGACGATGGGTTGTCGATGCGTTGTCGGTGCAGATTTTCCGCACCCGCTACCCTGTGCGCGTCACCGGGGTCGTCCCACGTCCCCGTCACCGTCTCCTGGGGGAACGCACCACCATGCTCAGGTATCTGCCCTACCTGCTGGTCCTGGCGCTGTGGATCTACGCCTTCATCGACTGCCTGAACACCCCGGAGGAGCAGGTCAAGGGCTTGCCGAAGGTGGTGTGGGTGATCATCGTGCTGCTCTTCGGCGAGGTGCTGATCGGCCCGGTCGCCTGGCTGGTGGCCGGTAAGCACCGGGGGCCCGTGAACCCCGACGGCTCCACCCCCTCCGAGTGGCACCGCAACCAGCGCACCGCCTTCGTCGCGCCGGACGACAATCCGGAGTTCCTCAAGTCCCTCGCGGAGGACAATAAGAAGGACGAGGCTCTTCTCAAGGACTGGGAGGCTGACCTCCGTCGCCGCGAGGAGGAGCTCCGCCGCAAGGAGTCCAAGGACAACGGCGAGGACCCCAAGGACAGCTGAGGGACGTCTGAATGGAACTGCGGCTGCTGGTCACCTTCGAGAAGGTCGCGACCGTCCTGAGCTTCACCCGGGCCGCCGCCGAGCTGAAGTACGCCCAGTCCAGCGTGACCAGCCAGATCCGCGCCCTGGAGGACTCCCTCGGCACCCCGCTCTTCGACCGGCTCGGCAGCCGCATCCGGCTGACGGAGGCCGGTGAGCGCCTCCTCCCCTACGCGCGGCAGATCATCGAGCTGAGCGAGGAGGCGCGGGCGGCGGTCGTCGGCGCGGAGGAGCCGTCGGGCGCGCTCGCCGTCGGGACGATGGAGTCGCTGACCTCGTACCGGCTGCCGCCGCTCCTGGAGCTGTTCCACCACCGCTATCCGAAGGTGCGGCTCTCCCTGCGCACGACGCTCGGCGACGAGACCCGGCAGGCGCTGCGGCAGGGGACGTACGACGTCGGCTTCCTGATGGAGCCGGAGACCGAGCACGCCGGGCTGGAGAGCCGGGTGCTCACGCCGGAGCCGCTGGTCCTGGTCGCCGCGCCCGGTCACCCCCTCGCCACCAGGAGCCCCGCGCTCAAGACGGAGGACCTCGCCGAGGTCCAGCTCGTCGGCACCGAACCGGGCTGCCCGTATCGCGACCTCTTCGAGTCCGAGCTCGCCCATCGCACCGGATCCCCGCCGCCCTTCATGGAGTTCGGGACGATCGAGGCGACCAAGCGGGGTGTGGCCGGCGGTCTCGGGATCGCGCTGCTGCCCCGGGTGACCGTCGGCGCGGAGCTGGCGTCCGGGGCGCTGGTCGAACTGCCCTGGGAACCGCCCTTCCAGCTGTACACACAGGTGGCGTGGCGGGCGGGGAAGCGCCTGCCACGCCAGCTGACGCTGTTCATCGAGGCTGCGGTGCGGCTGGTGCGGGAGCAGACGGCGTCGGACCGCTGACGACGGCCCGGGGCGCCGGTGACTTCTTGGCCAGCGTCACCTTCAGGCTGGCCAGCACGATCAGCGGGACGCCGAGTGCCTGGACGAGCCCGATGTGGTGGCCGTACACCGCCCAGTCCATGACCATCGCGACCGCCGGGTAGACGAAGGCGAGGACGGCGATCTTCGAGACCGGCAGCTTGGCGTAGGCGGCGTACATGAGGACGTACATCACGCCCGTGTGGAGGAAGCCGAGCCCGACCAGCCAGCCCCAGTCCACGCCCGTCCCGGCCATCGCGCCGAAGTCGGCGAAGGGGAGCAACAGGGGGATGCCGACGAGGACTTGGACGAGGGCGATGACGTGCGGGCGGACGCCGGTGACACGCTTGGTGACGAGGGTGGAGAGGCCGTAGAGGAGCGCGGCGAGCAACGCCTGCCCGACGCCCAGGACATACGGCCCGCCGCTGGTGAAGTCCCCTGGTGTGACGCCCGATACGAGGATCAGTCCCGCGAAGGCGAGGCCGATCCAGCCGACCTTCGCCGGGGTGACGCGCTCGCGGAAGAGCAGGGCGCCCAGGAGCACGACGTAGAACGGCTGGGTGTGGTAGACGACCGTCGCGACGGAGATCGAGGTGTTCTCGTACGACTCGAAGAGGAACACCCAGTTGAAGACGATGAAGACGCCGCCCAGGACGGCGAGTCCGAGGGTGCGCGGGGTGAAGCCGAGGCGGCGTTCGCGGAACCAGCCGCGGGCGAGGATGTAGCCGCCGAGCGCGAGGGCGCCGAACAGGACGCGGAAGAAGACGACGTTGAACGGCGAGGCGCCCGACTCGACGACGAAGACGCCGAGGGTGCCGGAGAGGATCATCGCGGCGGCCAGCTGGGCGGTGCCCTTGGTCTCGGCGCCGCCGCTGCCTGTGCGCTTGCTCTCTGAGGTCATGTCCACGAAGCTACGAGCGGGCGTCGGTGCTGGTCCACGGCCCAGTGGGGCGTCCTGCCGATGCCCCCATCGGTGCCGTCGATGCGTGCAGGTTGTACGCCGGTGAGGCTTCCGAAGCGGACAATGCGCCTCTGGGCGCGAAGGGGCCGGAACCGGACACTTGGCTCGCATGACGACAGCTCCGGCCGACTCCAGCACGGCCATCGCCCCCGCATACGGTGACAAGGTCATCGCCGTCGAGACGGCCGGTTCGGAACCGATCCCGGACGCCGAGCGGCACGGCACCCCGCTCCAGCTGCTCTGGACGTGGGCGTCCCCGAACATCGAGTTCGCGACGGTCTACATCGGCGTGATCTCGGTCCTCTTCTTCGGCCTGAGCTTCTGGCAGGCGACGGCCGCGCTGCTCCTGGGCACGGCACTGGGTTCGCTGACGCAGGGCATCCTGTCCCTTGACGGCCCGCGCTTCGGTGTCCCGCAGATGGCGATCGGCCGCTTCGCCTTCGGCTACCGGGGCAATCTGCTGCCGTCGGGCGTCAACGCCCTTGTGGCGGGCGTCGGCTGGTTCGCGGTGAACAGCGTCAGCGCGGCCTTCGCGCTGAACACCCTGACGGACCTGCGCCCGCTCCCCTCCCTCCTGATCGTGGTCGCGGCGGAGATCGTGATCGGCTTCATCGGCCACAACTTCGTCCACGCCTTCGAGAAGTACGCCTTCCCGGCACTGGCGGTGATCTTCCTGCTGGCCGGGGTGTGGACCTTCAAGGAGGCCAACCTGGGCGGCTCCTCGGGCGCGGGCGGCGGCATCGGCGGCTTCCTCCTCGCCTTCAGCACGGCCTGGGGCTACGCGGCCGGCTGGAACCCGGGCGCCTCGGACTACTCCCGCTACCTCCCCCGCACGGCGAACCGTCTGAAGACGATCGTCTACCCGGCGGTCGGCCTCTTCGTCTCGATCGCGATCGTCGCGGTGATCGGCGCGGCCTCGGCCACGATCGTCGCCCCCGAGGGCGCCACCCCGACGGCCGCCTTCACGGGTCATCTCCCGGGCTGGCTCAGCAACTTGGTCCTGCTGGCCATCATCCTGGGCGCGATCTCCGCGAACGCCCTGAACGTCTACTCGTCCGCCATGTCGATCACCTCGCTCGGCCTGAAGCTCCCGCCGTGGCTCGGCCGCAGCGCCATCGTCGTCCTCGCCGGTGTCGCCGGTACGGCGGCGGCGTGGGCGTCCCTGTCCGACGCGGGGCACGCCTACGAGGCGTTCCTGCTGGTCATCGCGTACTGGGTGGGACCGTGGCTCGGCGTGGTGCTGGTCGAGCGCTGGCTCCAGGCCCGTACCCCGGTGGACGAACTGGCGGCCCGCCTGAACGACCGCGCCTTCTCCAACTGGCCCGGCATCGCTTCCCTGTTGATCGGCATCGCGGTGTCGGTCCCCCTCTTCTCCAACCAGGAGAAGTACGTCGGCTGGGTGCCGGAGAAGTGGGCGTCGTTCGGTGACATCACGTGCCTGGTCGGGTTCGTGGTGAGCGCCGGGCTGTACTGGGTGCTGCGGAAGTCGGACCGGGCGGTTCAGCCGACGGTTCAGCCGACGTCGGCCTGAGCCTGCTCGACGTGCTCCACCTTGATGTACCGAGGGCCGAACTCCTTCTTCACGAGGGGTTCGGCCTTCTTCGGGTCGTCGACCCCCACCCGCACGAACCCCCGCTCGTCCACGCCGACTTCACAGAGCTGAAAGGTCCCGTCCCAGCGGTTCATGTCCTCGCTGATGCGGTCCGCGAGGGCGTCGAGGGTCTTGCGGTTCACGTCGGCGGGGTGGAGCCGGAGCGTCACGCCCTTCTCGGCGGCGTCGCACGCGGCGGTGTCGAAGCGGTCGGAGGAGGGGATGCGCCAGATGTCGGCGGCGTTGGCGTCCTCGTCGACGCCCATGCCCGTGAAGACGTCGGCGTGCTCCCCCGCGGCCAGCTTGTCGAGCCGCACGAGGGTCCGCTCCAGCGGGGGTTCCTCCGGGTCGGCGTCCGGGGGCGCCGGGAGGGTGCCGACGCACCAGTCCTCGGCAGGGGGCGACGGGGAGAAGCTCGCGGCGACGTCCACGTCCGCATGCCCGGTCTCCAGCGCGTCGATGTACAGAGCCGACGCCACCACCACACCGGCGGTGGCCACGGCCGCCACGATCCAGCTGCGGTTCCTCATGCCTCTCCGACGCCGGAACGGGCCGGAAGGTTCATCAGGAGCCGGGTTGATCAGGCGCCGGGTTGATCAGGGCATGGTGCCCTCGCGCAGCACCAGCTCCAGCAGCCCCGGGAACCGCGCGTCGAACTCCGCCCGCCGCAGCCGGTTGACCCGCCTGGCCCCCTCGTCCCGCTGCTCCACCAGCCCCGCCGCGCGCAGCACCGCGAAGTGGTGGCTCTTGGCGGCCTTCCCGACGGGCACGTCGAAGGTGCCGCAGCTGCGGGTCCAGTCCTCGGATGCGGCCAACTCCCGTACCAGCTGCGCCCGTACGGGATCGGCGAGCGCGGCGAGAGCCGTGAGGACGGGGACGTCGTCGGGGTGGGTGTGCTCGGGTGCGGCGCGGTGACTGGTGGTGGCCATGACGGGGTGGTCCTTCCGTATGCCGCTTGCCGAGTGTTCGATGAAAACCATACACTCGCGAGTGTTCGCTTTTCATTGAACACTCATGGCTGAGGTGTGGCATGCGCGCAGTGGAGATCAAGGCATACGGCGGTCCCGAGGTGCTCCAGGTCGTCGACGTGGACGTCCCCGAGCCCGGCCCCGGCCAGGTGAGCGTCGATGTCGCCTACGCCGGGATCAACTTCGCCGACCTCAAGGCGAGGGAGACCGGCTACCGGGTGCCGTCCCTCCCTTTCCGGCCGGGCCTTGAGGTCTCCGGCCGCGTACGGGCCCTCGGCGCGGGCGTCACCGGGCTCACCGTCGGACAGGAGGTCGCCGCACTGAGCGCCGGCGGCGCCTACGCCGAGGTCGTCGTCACGGACGCGGCCACCGTCTTCCCGGTCCCCTCCGGCGTCGGCCTCCGCACCGCCGCGACCCTCCCGACGGTCCTGCCGACGTCGTACGCCCTCGTCCATTCCGTCGGCCGCCTCCAGCCGGGCGAGACGGTCCTCGTGCAGGGCGCCGCCGGCGGCATCGGCACGGTCGCCGGGCAGCTGGCGAAGGCGGCCGGGGCGACGGTCCTCGGGGTGGTGTCGAGCGCGGGGAAGGCCGGGTTCGCGAAGGAGCACGGGGCGTACGACGAGGTGTTCGTCGGCGACTTCGAGAAGGCCGTACGGGACGCCACCGACGGCCGTGGCGCCGACCTCGCCCTCGACCCCGTCGGCGGCGACACCTTCCGCGCCTCACTCGCCTCGCTGGCGGTCTTCGGGCGCCTCGTCTCCTTCGGCAACGCGAGCGGCGCCGCCGCGTGGAGCGTCGGCCAGCCCGAACTCTTCCCGTACGGCGTCACGGTCGGCGGCTTCTCCATCCTCACCCTCGCCCAGACCGCCCCCGCCGAACTGCGGTCCCTGGCCGAGCGGGCGTTCGCGAAGGTGGCCGACGGGACCGTCACCCTCCCCGTCACCGCCGAGTTCGGGCTGGCGGAGGCGGCGGAGGCCCACCGGCTGATGGGGTCACGGACGAGCACGGGGAAGCTGCTGCTGGCGGTGGGCGGCTGAGGATGGGCGAGTGACGGGCACCACTCCCCATCGGGGTTTGCATGACCATGCACGCTGATGCATAATCTTCCTATGTCCAAGGTCCTCACCTCCCTGCCCGCCGGCGAGCGCGTCGGCATCGCCTTCTCGGGCGGCCTCGACACCTCCGTCGCGGTCGCGTGGATGCGTGACAAGGGCGCCGTCCCGTGCACGTACACGGCCGACATCGGCCAGTACGACGAGCCCGACATCGCCTCGGTGCCCGGCCGCGCCAAGACCTACGGCGCCGAGATCGCGCGCCTGGTCGACTGCCGCGCCGCGCTGGTCGAGGAGGGCCTGGCCGCGCTGACGTGCGGCGCGTTCCACATCCGCTCCGGCGGCCGGGCGTACTTCAACACCACCCCCCTCGGCCGTGCCGTCACCGGCACGCTGCTGGTGCGGGCGATGCTGGAGGACAACGTCCAGATCTGGGGCGACGGCTCGACCTACAAGGGCAACGACATCGAGCGGTTCTACCGCTACGGCCTGCTCGCCAACCCCCACCTGCGGATCTACAAGCCCTGGCTGGACGCGGCGTTCGTGACCGAGCTCGGCGGCCGCAAGGAGATGTCCGAGTGGCTGGTCGCCCACCAGCTCCCCTACCGGGACTCCACGGAGAAGGCGTACTCCACCGACGCCAACATCTGGGGCGCCACGCACGAGGCGAAGACCCTGGAGCACCTCGACACCGGCCTTGAGACCGTCGAGCCGATCATGGGCGTCAAGTTCTGGGACCCCTCGGTCGAGATCGCCGCCGAGGACGTCACCATCGGCTTCGAGCAGGGCCGCCCGGTCACCATCAACGGCAAGGAGTTCGCCTCCGCCGTCGACCTGGTCCTGGAGGCCAACGCCATCGGCGGCCGGCACGGCCTGGGCATGTCCGACCAGATCGAGAACCGGATCATCGAGGCCAAGAGCCGCGGCATCTACGAGGCCCCGGGCATGGCCCTCCTCCACGCCGCGTACGAGCGCCTCGTCAACGCCATCCATAACGAGGACACCCTCGCCCAGTACCACAACGAGGGCCGCCGCCTCGGCCGCCTGATGTACGAGGGCCGCTGGCTGGACCCGCAGTCCCTGATGATCCGCGAGTCCCTTCAGCGCTGGGTCGGCGCGGCCGTGACCGGCGAGGTCACCCTCCGCCTCCGCCGCGGCGAGGACTACTCGATCCTCGACACCACGGGCCCGGCGTTCTCGTACCACCCCGACAAGCTCTCCATGGAGCGCACCGAGGACTCGGCCTTCGGCCCCGTCGACCGCATCGGCCAGCTCACCATGCGCAACCTCGACATCGCCGACTCCCGCGCCAAGCTGGAGCAGTACGCCGGCCTCGGCCTCATCGGCACCGGCAGCCCCACCATCGGCGCCTCCCAGGCAGCGGCGACGGGCCTCATCGGCACCATGCCGGAACTCCCCGAGGGCGGCGCGGAGGTCATCGCGTCGCGGGGCGAGGTCTCCGAGGAGGACGCCCTGCTGGACCGGGCGGCGATGGAGCTGGGCACGGACTGAGGAAACACGGGCAAGAGAAAGGCCGGTCGGAAACCCCGACCGGCCTTTCCGCATTCCCCACGCTAGGCAGACCCCTTAAGGGGCGCGGGGCTGTGTTGAATGTGCGGCTGCCGCCGCGCGAGCGCGACCAGCCCCGACGGCGCCGCACCCGCCCGCCCACGAACCACCCGATGCGCGCAGGCGGCCGCCAGCAACTCCCCCAGCAGATCCGGATCCCCTATCTCCAACCCCAACAACGACTCGATCCGCTCCAACCGCTGATAGAGCGACTGACGCCCGATATGCAGCAGAGCCGCCGTCCGCGTAGGCGAGCACCCGTTCCGCAGATGCACCTCCAACGTCCGCACAAGGTCACTCGCATGCGCGGCCTCCCACTCCAGCAACGGCCCCAGCGCATGCTGCACCAACCGGGCCAACCGATCCTGGTTCGCATCGATCCCGCCGCGCGTCAGCTCCCGCTCCAGGGCCAGGGCCCGCGACGAGGTCACCA
Organism: Streptomyces sp. NPDC046909; assembly: GCF_040644695.1. Taxonomy (NCBI): domain Bacteria; kingdom Bacillati; phylum Actinomycetota; class Actinomycetes; order Kitasatosporales; family Streptomycetaceae; genus Streptomyces; species Streptomyces sp. NPDC046909. The sequence continues at coordinate 173,735 of NZ_JBEYXC010000019.1, forward strand.
ACGGCCCCTCGGGCGCCCCCGGCTCCGCCGCCGGAACGGTCAACGCCAGCTCCAACGTCGTACGGGCCGCCCGCAGCGTGTCGCTCCACCGCAGCCACCCGCTCCCCACGGCGACGGCATGCCCGACAGCGACGGTGAGCCCGGGTTCCGCGGCGCTGCCGAACGCGTCCTGGACCCCGCGGATGGGGTCACCGGACCGGGTCCCGGGCAACGCCACCAGCCCCAGCACATCCCCCGGGAACACCGCCCGCAGCACACTCGCCCCGCCCAGCACCCGCACCGCCCGGTCCACCACCCCCGCGTCCCGCGCCCCGTGCACCGACACCCCGATCAGCCGCGCCCCCGGCCCCGGATGGAACCCGGCGAGCGCCGCCCGTGCCTCGACCTCGGGCTGGTTCAGCGCCGCCCGGTCGGCGAGATCGGCCAGCAGCGCCGCCGTATGGTCGTCGCCCCAGGGCCGTACGACGACCGACCGCCCGGACAGCCCCCGCGCCACGATGGCCCGGTTGGCGGCCTCGGTGATCCGTACGAAGGGCACGACCCGGTGCATGGCGAGGAGCGGCAGCTCCAGGCGGCGGGCCTCGTCGACCACCTCGGCGGGCATGGCGGGCAGGGACCGCCCGACCTCCACCGCGAGCCCGGCGGCGCCCCTGGCGGCCAGCTCACGGACGTACCGGCGCCTGACCTCCTCGTCGGCGTCCGTCAGACCGAAGCCGTTGGTCAGCAGCAGTTCCCCGCCGTCGAGGAAGTTCGCGCCCTCGTAGACCTCGCTGGAGTGCACCCAGCGGACGGGCCGGTCGAGACCGCCCGCGCCCGCCAGCAGCTCGGGCTCGGTCGCGCGGACGGGGTCGAGGGCGAGGACTTCGCGGAGGGTGAGTGCGGGCACGGGAGCCTCCAGGGCGCTGACAATTCGTCCGGCTGCGGGCTGCGGGGAGAGTACTTTCCGCACGTTGCCCTCGTGTTTCGGCCACAGGAGAGTGGACGCATGGACCTTTTCCGTACGTGGCTCGCCACCGCCGTCGAGGAGGCCCGCGCCGGGCTCGCCGAGGGCGGGATCCCGATCGGCGCCGCGCTCTACGGCACCGACGGCACCCTGCTCGGCCGCGGCCACAACCGGCGCGTCCAGGACGGCGACCCCTCCATGCACGCGGAGACGGCGGCGTTCCGGGCGGCGGGACGGCAGCGCTCGTATCGCGGTACGACGATGGTGACGACCCTCTCACCCTGCTGGTACTGCTCCGGACTGGTCCGGCAGTTCGGCATCTCCCGGGTGGTGGTCGGCGAGGCGACCACCTTCCACGGCGGGCACGACTGGCTCGCCGAACACGGCGTGGAGATCGTGCTCCTGGACGACCCGGAGTGCACCGACCTGATGCGCGACTTCATCAAGAACAACCCGGCACTGTGGAATGAGGACATCGGTGACTGACGCGAACGAGCCCCGCATCCCCACGATCGATCTGAGGCCCTGGATCGAGGGCGACCCCGAGGCCCGCGCCACGATCGCCCGCACCCTCGACGAGGCCCTTCAGACCGCCGGGTTCTTCCTGGTCACCGGGCACGGGGTGGACCCGGCGCTGCGGGCGGCCATCCGGGAGGCGGCCCGGACCTTCTTCCGGATGCCCGTCGACGTCAAGGAGCCCTACACCGCGAAGGTCGGCGGGCGGGGGTGGCTGGGCCCGGGCGCCGAGGCCAACGGTTACTCGGAGGGTACGGAGACCCCGCCGGACCTCAAGGAGTCCCTCACCTTCGCTACGCACGACCCCTTCGACGACCCGGTGATCAACGCCGAGTGGTACGCGCCCAACATCTGGCCGGCCGAGGTGCCGGAACTCCAGACCCTGTGCGAGGAGTACCTGGCGCGGATGGGCGAGCTGGAGAACCAGCTCCTGGACCTCCTGGGGGTGGCCCTGGGCCTCGAACACGACTTCTTCTCACGGCACATGGACCACCCGACGTACGGCTTCAACATCAACTGGTACCCGGGGACCGAGGTCATGGGCGAGCCCGCCCCCGGCCAGTTCCGCATCGGCCCGCACACCGACTTCGGCACGGTGACGATCCTCGACCGGCAGGCGGGCAAGGGCGGGTTGCAGGTGTACACCGACGAGGGCGGCTGGGAGGACGCGCCCTTCGACCCGGACGCCTTCACCATCAACATCGGCGACCTGATGGCCCGTTGGACGGGCGACCGCTGGCGCTCCGGCCGCCACCGCGTCCTCCCGCCCCCGGCCGACGCCCCCGCCGAGGAACTGATGTCCCTCGTCTACTTCGGCGAGTGCACCCCGGGCACGGTGGTGGAGTCGGTACCGGCTCCGGTGGGACGGGTGGCGTACGAGCCGTTCGACTCGCATGTGTATCTGCGGGAGAAGCTGGACTCGATCACGGTCGACTAGCCCTCGAACAGCTCGATCAGCCTCTCGAAGCGGGCCCTCCAACGCGGCTCGGACTCCTCCTCGCCCTGATATTCGTGGGTGAAGCGCAGGACCGTACCGTCGTCCCCGTCCCGCTCCAGATGGAAACGGACCCGGTCGCCGTCCGCCACCGTGTACTCGGCGACCCGGTCCACGTCCCACGCGGTGATCCGCCCGCTCCCCAGCTCACGCAGCGTGACCGCGCCGCCGAGCCGGGGTTCCAGGACATCGGCGGCGGTGAACCATCCCGCGAGCCCCTCCGGGGTGGCCACCGCCTCCCAGACCCTCTCCATGGGCCGGGGCACGCGCACCAGGAAATGCAGGATGTGCGTGTTCCCATGGGTCTGGCTGGTGCCCTGCTCGATGGAACCGGTCATAGCACCAGCCTGACCCGTGGAAAGAGGTTCCGCACGTGGTCGGTTACGGGCGCTCGCCCTTCTTGTCGACGACGGCCCGCTCCAGGACCGCGGTGGTGGCCTGGACGGAGCCGGCCTTGATCACGCCGTTGCAGACCTCACCGGGGTTGGTCTTCGCGTCCTTGAGGACCACGTCCCGGATGCCGAGCGGAAGCCAGGTCTTGCTGTTGAAGATCAGCTCCTGCCGATTGGCCCCCTTCTCGTCCACGAACCCGACGGCGGTGCCGTGCCGCCCGACGGCGTCCACGGAGTCCTTCACCAGGACGACTCCGGGGATCTTGGCGACGGCCCGGTAGAGCGCGGCGCTGACCTTGGGGGGCAGGATGCTCTCCAGGACCAACCCGGTCGCTTCCTTGAAGGCGAAGTATGCGTCACTGTGTCCCTCGCCCCCCTTGTGCTCGTACAGCCAGGCGAGCATCTTGTCGGGGTCGGTGGGCAGGTTCTCCCAACTGCGGTAGACGTCCTCGGAATCCGGGTCCGGCTGGATCGGGAGGGTGCCGACCCCGGTGTCCCGCAACAGCCCCTCGCGCCGACCGTCGACGGACTTCCAGTTCTCCCGGGTTTGCAACGGTCCGGCCGTCGCAATCTTGCAGGTGCGCTCGGAAATGCCCCAAGCCACCTTGGACTTGATGTAGGTGAACTGGTCGTCGCGCACCTTGGGCACGTCCTGGTGCTCGGCGGCGAGGGCCGCGTCCTCCAGAACCTGGGTGACACCCGGGGAGGGGTGCACGACTGGCGGGACGAACGGGTCATCGTGGGACGGCACAGCGAACGTGAGGGTCACGGCGGTGACCGCCGCGACGGCTCCGGCGACCAGGGCGGGGCGCAGCCAGGGACGGCGTACGGGCTTCTTCTCTTCCTGCCGGATCTCGGTCATCAGATGCTCCTTGAGCAGTCGGTGACGGCCCGGTGGAAGGTCCTTCTCGGGAAGCTGGTTCATCGGTTTCCCTCCCTCAGGGGCCTGACCGCGGTGGTGCGGTCATCTCTCATCTGTCCGACCGTTTGGGAGAGTTCCATATATTTCGCCAGTTTTGTTCTCGCGCGCGAGAGCCGTGACCGCACGGTCCCGACCGGCACCCCCAGCGCCTCGGCCGCCGCCTCGTACCCGAGCCCAGACCACACGCACAACGCCAGCACCTCACGCTCGGCCCGCCGCAACTTCGCCAACGCAGTCCGTACGACGTCCAGTTGCGCGGCGTCGTCGAGCCGCCCCGCGACCTCGTCGGCGAAATCCCGTACCGCCTCGCCGCGCGGCAGCCGAGCCACGGCGGCGGCATGTCTCCGCGCCGCCCGCCGGGTGTTGCGCGTGACGTTGGTCGCGATACCCAGCAGCCAGGGCCGCAGCGAGCCCCCCTCCTCGTCGAGCCGCTCACGCAACCGCCACGCGTCGAGGAAGGTCAGCGAGACGACGTCCTCGGCGGTCGACCACTCCCCCGTGAGGCGATAGGCGTGGTTGTAGACGGAGCGTGCGTACGCGTCGAAGAGATCGCCGAAGGCGTCGTGGTCCCCCGCGCGAATCCGTTTCCGCAGATTCGTATCCACGCCCCTCTACCTGTCCGGACGACGAAGGCCGGTTCCCGTGACTCAGGTCACAGGGAACCGGCCTTCGTCGTAAAGGAGTTCTGTCCCCGCCCACACGCCCGCGTAGGAGTGCGTGTTGGGCGGGATCATCCCCTCCTGCGGCTTGAATCCGATCCAGCTTCGAGTGCAAGTTCGATATGATCTTGCTGTTTCTTGACCCCACAGGAGGAAATGTGAAGGCATCTACCCGCAAGCGCGCCGTTTCTGTGTTTGCTGCCACTGCCATGATGGTGGGTGCAGCTGTGACGATAGGTGCTGGCACGGCTTCGGCGGCGGTTCCGGACAACGTCCGCTTTGTTGACACTGGCTTGCAGAGCGACGGGTCGCGCCACATCGCCGTCTATCAGGACGGTGCGTTTGCCGGCGCGGCGTACTGGTACGCCGACGGAGACAAGCTTCAGGCGGTTGACCCCCGCAAGGATGGATTCGGTATCGCCGCTTACCTGGGTACCAGTCCTATCCGCGAAGCGAGCACCTATGGTCACAGCTCTCCTTACACTGCTACGAAGACCGGGGATCTGCCGGAGAACCGGACTTACACATACTGGGTCTGCATTGGTGGTAGCAGTGGCCAGGTTTGCTCTGACGTCTACTCCGCCAAGTCGTAGTTTGTAGTGCGCCCTTGGTGCTCCGGTGGGAATTCTCCATTCCCGCTGGAGCGCCAGGTGCCACATCCGAGGCTGCCCATGAGTGCCTCGTACCTCTTCCACCAAGGGTGACCCGCTCCGTGTCCCGAGTGGTGATCCCCGCCGCAAATCCGTTTCCGCAGATTCGTATCCACGCTCCTTCGTCTGTCCGTACAACGAAGGCCAATTCCCAGGACTCAGGTCACCGGGAACCGGGCTTCACCGCACGAAGTTACATCCTCGGGCTACACGCCCGCGTAAGAGTGCTTGCCGGAGACGAAGATGTTCACGCCGTAGTAGTTGAACAGCCAGCAGCCGAAGGCGAGGAGGGCCAGGTAGGCGGCCTTGCGGCCCTTCCAGCCGGCCGTGGCGCGGGCGTGCAGGTAGCAGGCGTAGGCAACCCAGGTGATGAAGGCCCAGGTCTCCTTGGGGTCCCAGCCCCAGTAACGGCCCCACGCGTCGCCCGCCCAGATCGCGCCCGCGATGATCGTGAACGTCCACAGCGGGAAGACGGCCGCGTTGACGCGGTAGGAGAACTTGTCGAGGGAGGCCGAGGCGGGCAGCCGCTCCAGGAAGGAGGTGGCGAAGCTGCCGGGCTTGCCGCCGTTCGCGAGCTTGTTCTCGTACGAGTCCTTGAACAGGTACAGGATCGTGCTGACCGCGCCCACGTAAAACACCGCGCCGCACAGGATCGCCGTGGAGACGTGGATGTACAGCCAGTACGAGTGAAGGGCGGGAACCAACTGGTCGCTGGCGGTGTACAAGACAGTGACGGCGATGCCGAGATCGAGGAGGACCGTCGTGATCAGGAACAGCCCGAGCCAGCGCACGTTCTTCTTCAGCGCGAGCAGCGTGAGGTACACGCCGACGGCGACCGTGGAGAAGGTGATGTTGAACTCGTACATGTTGCCCCAGGGGGCCCGCTCCACCGAGGCCGCGCGGGCGATGACCCCGCCCAGCTCGATGAGAAAGGCGAGCACCGTGAGGGACACGGCGATACGCCCGTAGAGGTCCCCCTGCTCGTCCCCACCGTGCGCCCCGGGCCCGTCCGGCACGTCCCGCTGCCCGGCCGCGGCCCGCACCACGACCTTCGGCCGCTCCAGTACGGCGGTGGAGCCACCCTTCTTCACCATGCCGGCGGGCGCCTTGCTCTTGCCCTTGCCCTCGGCGGTCAGCGCGGCAGCGGTACGGCCGATCTTGCTGCGGCTGCCGAAGATCCATTCGGTGATGTAGGCGAAGAAGGCCAGGGTGTAGACGGCCATCGCGGAGTAGATCAGCGTGTTGCTGAGGTTCGCGAGGTGTTCGTTGGTGGCGGCGGCCAACTCGGTTGTGGCGGCGAGAGTCACTTCTCGGCCCCTTCGGCAGGTACGACGTGGGGGTTGGGGTTGTCGGTGGAGTCTTCGTCTGGTTCGGGCGCCCCGGGCGCCTGGTCGTACAGGATCCCCGCGAGGCCACCGAGCTCCTCGGGCACCTTTGCGGACTCGCTGCGGCCGAGCCCGGCCATCTCGACGACCGTGATGCCGTCGGGGCCCTTGCCGGCCCGGACCCATACGCGGCGGCGCTGGATGAACAGGGAGGCGGCGAGGCCGAAGATCGCGGCGATCGAGCCGCCCAGCGCCCAGCCGCTGCCGGGCTGCTGCGTGATCTGGAAGTTCGCCCACTCCTTGGTGCCCTCGTAGGTGACCGACCCTGCGCCATTGGGGAGTTTCATGGTCTCGCCGGGCTTCAAGTTCTCCCGGAGCTGCTCGCCCTTGGAGTCCTTGAACCCCTTCAGATGCGACTTGTCGAGCTGGTACACGCTCTGCGGGATACCCGAGTCGGTGCCGAGGTCGCCGTGGTACGGCGTCAGGTTCAGCACGGGGTTGAGCATCGCCGGGAACGTCGACGCCGTCTCACTGCCCTGGGTGTAGGTCGGCAGGAAGAAGGCCGAGATGCCGAGCTGTTCCTTCACACCCTTGGAGTTCTTGTAGCCGTCGAGGACCTTGACGACACCGGTGGAGGTGACATTGGAGTCGAGCGGCAGCAGCGGGACGGCGTCGCGGTACACGACGTTGCCCTTGCCGTCCCGGACGGTGATGACGGGGGCGTAGCCGTGGGCCGTGAGGTAGACCTTCGAGTCGCCGATCTCCAAGGGTTGGTTGACCTTGACGACGGTCTTCTTGTCCTTGCCGTAGGCGCCGACGGCGTAGGTGAGCTTGGCCTGGAAGGTGCGTGCCGTGCCCCGGTTGGGGCCGGACTTCTCGTAGGTGCCGTTGAAGTCCTTCAGCCTGAGGCTGAACGGCGTCAGGTCGTCGGCGGTGAAGAGATTGCCGGACTTGAAGTCGTCATAGGCGAGCAGCGTGTTGGAAAAGCCGTTGCCCTCGACGAGGAGCTTGTTGCCCTCGGACTTGAACAGCTGGCCCCATGCGAAGGCGATCAGCATCACGATGAGCGCGATGTGGAAGGCGAGGTTGCCGACCTCCCGCAGATAGCCCTTCTCGGCGGCGACGTTGTCACCGGCGAGGTGGGCGCGGAAGCGGCGCTTCTTCAGCAGGGCGAGCGCGGCCTCGCGGACCTGCTCGGGCTCGGCCTCGGTGCGCCAGGTGGTGTAGGCGGGCAGCCGGGTCAGACGGCGGGGCGCACCCGGCGGGCGGCCGCGCAGCTGGCCGACGAACTGCCAGGTGCGGGGCACGATGCAGCCGATGAGGGAGACGAACAGCAGGATGTAGATCGAGGAGAACCACACCGAGCTGTAGACGTGGAAGAGGCCGAGCTTGTCGTAGACGTCCCCGAGGGTGGGGTTGGCCTTGATGAAGTCGGCGACCTTCGTCTCGTCGGTGCCGGACTGCGGGATCAGCGAGCCGGGGATCGCGCCGAGCGACAGCAGGAGGAGAAGGAGCAGCGCGACCCGCATGGAGGTGAGCTGCCGCCAGAACCAGCGGGCCCAGCCGATGATGCCCAGCGCGGGCATGTTCAGGCTTTCCGCTGGCGCGGTAGACAGCTGGGAGCCGGCGGCGCCCAGGTCCTCGTCGCCGGCGGCCGGGGTCGGGTCGGTGGGCGCGTTGGTCGTCGTCTTGCTCATCGATCAGATCCCCACACTGAATCCGGCGGACCAGGACTGCATGTCCTGCACCAGGCTGTCCCAGGCGCCGGTCAACAGCAGCAGTCCAGTAATGATCATCATCGTGCCGCCGATCCGCATCACCCAGACATAGTGGCGCTTGACCCAGCCGAAGGCGCCGAGCGCCTTACGGAAGGCGACCGCCGCGAGCACGAACGGCAGGCCGAGGCCAAGGCAGTAGGCGACGGTCAATATGGCACCGCGGCCCGCGCTCGACTGCTGCGAGGACAGGGCCAGTACGGAAGCGAGAGTCGGGCCGATACAGGGCGTCCAGCCGACACCGAAGAGCGCGCCGAGCAGCGGGGCGCCGACCAGTCCGGTCGCGGGCTTCTTGTGGAAGCGGAACTCCCGCTGAGTCATCCAGGGCATCAGCCCCATGAAGAACACGCCCATGAGGATCATGAGCACGCCCAGCACCTTGGACAGAGTGCCCTGTTGTTCCTGGAGCGTCGCCCCGAAGTATCCGAACAGGGCCCCGCTGGAGACGAACACGGCGGTGAAGCCGGCCACGAAGAGGGAGGCGCCCGCGACCATCCGGCCGCGCCGGGCCTCCGCCAGATCGGTGCCGGTGACGCCGGTGACGTAGGACAGATAGCCAGGGACGAGCGGCAGGACGCACGGAGAGAAGAAGGAGACGAGTCCGCCGAGCAGCGCGATAGGCAGGGCGACCAGGAGGGTGCCGTTGAGCACCGTCCCGTTGTAGCCCTCTGCGGCAAGCGTGGTGACTGTGCTCACGTCACTTCTCCGCGAGAACCGGGGCGATCATGGAGCGCAGCTTCTCCTCGCTGAGGCCGGCCAGCGAGCGAGCCGCGATCTTTCCGTCCCGGTCGAGAACGAGCGTGGAGGGGATCGCCTGCGGGTTGAGCGTGCCCTTCTTGAAGCGGAGCATGAGCTTACTGCTCGGGTCGTACAGGCTGGGAAAGGTGACGCCGAAGTCCTTCTCGAAGGCGCGGGCGTTGTTCACCTGGGGGTCGGCGACGTTGATACCGACGAACTGCACGCCCTGCGACTTGAGGTCCTTGTAGACCTTCTCCAGGTTGGGGGCCTCGGCGCGGCAGGGGTTGCACCAGGATCCCCACACGTTCAGGACGACGATCTTGCCCTTGAACGAGGAGACGGCGAGCTGCTTGCCGTCGATGGTCTTGCCGGACAGGTCGGGAGCGGCGTCGCGCTTGCCCTTCTCGACCGTGGAGATGCCGTCCTTGCCCATGATGAAGTTGGTGTCACCGCCGCCGCCGGAGACGCCTCCGGAGGTGCACGCGGAGACAAGCAGCGCGGAGACAGCGCCACCGGCCACTGTCAGGGCGGCGCGGCGGGTGCGACTCCAGGAGGCAGGACGCTTGGGGGCGCAGCTGGCGGCACTCATGTGAAAAGTTTCGCATGCCCGTTCTGAGGATCTTGCGCACCCCCCTTGCGGGCGGAAACCCGCATTTCAGGCGGCGTTTGCGGAGCTCCCGGAGGTGCTCGTGGGGGTGCCGGTGGCGGTGTCCTTCATGAACGAGTTCCAGCCACCGGCCGGCGTCTGCCCGACATCGAGCGTCCGCAGCTTGGCCAGCACCTCCGGCTTCTGCACGTCCATCCAGTCCACGAACTGCCGGAAGGAGACGAGCCGTACGTCCTCGCCCTTCTCCTTCTCGGCCGCGATGTGCTTCAGCGCCTCCTCGACGGCGTCCATGTAGATGCCGCCGTTCCAGTGCTCGAAGTGGTTGCCGACGAAGAAGGGGGCGCGGTTGGTCTCGTAGGCCCGCTTGAAGCCGGCGATGTAGGCGCCGGCGGACTGCTCGCGCCAGGCGGGGTAGTTGTAGGCGGGGGCGTTGGTGGAGTTGATGGACTGGTTGGCGAGCATGTTGTAGTCCATCGAGAGGACCTCGAAGCTGTGCCCGGGGAAGGGGATCGCCTGGAGCGGCAGGTCCCACAGTCCGCCCTTCTTCTCCGGCCAGACCTGGCGGCCGCCGGGCGAGGAGGCGTCGTAGCGCCAGCCGAGTTCCTTCGCGGTCGGCAGCAGGTTGTCCTGGCCGAGGAGGCAGGGGGTACGGCCGCCGACGAGCTCCTTGTCGTAGTCGAAGGGCAGCGCGGGCAGATCGGTCCACCCGGTGTTGGTCCGCCACTCCTTCACGAAGGCCTTCGCCTGGTCGATCTCGCTGCGCCACTGCTTGGGCGTCCAGTTGCCGACGCTGCCGTAGCCGCCGCAGAAGTGGCCGTTGAAGTGGGTGCCTATCTCGTGCCCTTCGAGCCAGGCGCGCCGCACGTTGGTCAGGGTCGCCTTGACGTGCTCGTCGGTGAGGTAGCCGATGTCGGAGGCGCCGACGGGGTTGTTCGGCGGGTCGTAGAGCCGCTTCTTCGACTCGGGCAGGAGGTAGAGCCCGGAGAGGAAGAAGGTCATGTGGACGCCGTGCTGCTTGGCGAGGTCCAGGAAGCGGGGGAAGAGTCCGTTGCCGACCTCGCCCGCCCCGTCCCAGGAGAAGACGACGAACTGCGGCGGGGTCTGCCCCGGCTCCAGCGGTTCGGGCTTGGCGGGCTGGTTCGGCTGCTTGCCGGTGTAGGACGTGGAGCCGTCGCCGAGGGGGCGGACGGGGTGGGTCTGCGCGCCGGGCTTGTTGTGGCCGCCGGTGGTGGAACCTGCGGCAGGGCTCGGCCCCTCTGACGGGTTGAGGGTGCCGCAGCCCGCGAGCCCGAGAGCGGCGGCGCCTCCCATACCGAGTCCGAGTGCTCCCCGTCGGGTGAGAGTGCGCATGGCATCCCCGTTCGTCACGTTCTCTGGTGGTCACCCATTCAGAGGACGTGACGAACGGAGGCGTTCCGTCTGTTTTTCGCGATTACGTAACAGAAGCCCCAGAACAGGACTCAGGCCCCGAACGCCTTGTCTTTCCCCTTCACCGGCTTGGCGCCGGCCCGCAGATGCGCGGGGACGAGGTCGATCGCGGGCTCGGAGTAGCCGACGGACACGATCTTGTCGCCCTGGTACGTGAACGTCGTCAGCGAGGCGAGCGTGCACTGCCGGCGCCGCGGGTCGTGCCACAGCCGCCGCTTCTCGACGTACGACCGCACGATCCAGATCGGCAGCTGATGGCTGACGAGCACGGCCTCGTGCCCGCGCGCCGCGTCCTTCGCCGCGTCCAGCGCCCCCACCATGCGGACGACCTGGTCGACGTACGGCTCACCCCACGACGGCTTGAAGGGGTTGACGAGGTGCTTCCAGTTCTCGGGCTTCTTCAGCGCCCCGTCGCCGACGCCGAAGGTCTTGCCCTGAAAGACGTTGTCGGCCTCGATGAGCCGCCCGTCGGTCGCGATGTCGAGGCCGTGGGCCTTGGCGATCGGTGTGGCCGTCTCCTGCGCGCGCTCCAGCGGCGAGGAGCAGACGTACGTCACGTCCCGCGAGGAGAGGTGCTCGGCGACCCGGTCGGCCATCTGGCGGCCCAGCTCGGAGAGGTGGTACCCGGCGAGCCGCCCATAGAGGACGCCGTCGGGGTTGGCCACTTCGCCGTGCCGCATGAGGTGGACGACGGTGATGTCGCTGCTGCTGGTCATGCTGCCGTGGCCTCCGCTGCCGCACGGGCCGCCGCCGGAAGGGCGTCGGCGATCTTCTGAACCGCCTGCTCGTCGTGGGCGGTGGACACGAACCACGACTCGAAGGAGGACGGCGGCAGGTAGACGCCCTGCGCCAGCATCGAGTGGAAGAACGCGGTGAAGCGGAAGGACTCCTGCTTCTTGGCGTCCTCGTAGTCCCGCACCTCACGGTCGGTGAAGAAGACGGAGAACATGTTGGAGGCGTTCTGCAGCCGGTGCGCGACGCCTTCCTTGGTGAGCGCCTCGGTGACGAGCCCCTGGACGGTCGCCGACACGGCGTCGACCTTGGCGTAGGCGGCCTCGTCGAGGAGCCGCAGCTGGGCGAGGCCCGCGGCGGTGGCGATCGGGTTCCCGGAGAGGGTGCCGGCCTGGTAGACGGGCCCGGCGGGCGCGAGGTGGGCCATGATGTCGGCCCGGCCGCCGAAGGCCGCGGCGGGGAAGCCGCCGCCCATGACCTTGCCGAAGGTCATGAGGTCGGGGCGGACCCCGTCGATCCCGAACCACCCGGCGCGGCTGGTGCGGAAGCCGGTCATGACCTCGTCGGAGATGAAGAGGGCGCCGTTCTTGGAACAGGCGTCCTTGAGCCCCTGGTTGAAGCCGGGCCGCGGCGGGACGACGCCCATGTTGCCGGGCGAGGCCTCGGTGATGACGCAGGCGATCTCGCCGGGGTGCCGGTGGAAGGCCTCGTGGACGGCTTCGAGGTCGTTGTACGGCAGGACGATGGTGTCGCCGGCCTGCGCTCCGGTGACACCCGGGGTGTCGGGAAGCGCGAAGGTCGCCACACCGCTGCCCGCCGCGGCGAGGAGCGAGTCGACGTGACCGTGGTAACACCCGGCGAACTTGATGACCTTGGTCCGCCGGGTGAAGCCGCGGGCGAGCCGGATGGCCGACATGGTGGCCTCGGTGCCGCTGGAGACGAGCCGCACCTGCTCAAGGGGGTCGATCCGCCCGACCATCTCCTCGGCGAGCGCGACCTCCCCTTCACCGGGCGTACCGAAGGAGGTGCCGCGCGAGACGGCGTCCTGCACGGCGGCGATCACGTCCGGCTGGGAGTGCCCGAGGATCATGGGCCCCCAGGAGCAGACGAGGTCGACGTACTCGCGTCCGTCGGCGTCGGTGAGATACGGGCCACGGCCCGACACCATGAACCGGGGCGTACCGCCGACGGCGCGGAAGGCGCGCACCGGGGAGTTCACGCCGCCCGGTGTGACGGCGGCCGCACGGTCGAACAGGGCCTGTGAGGCAGGCGCATCGTATGAATAGGGCGTTTCGCTCATGACCTGCGACTTCTCCGACTTCTCGGACTCCGGTTGCCGACTTTCCTCCTCAGGGTAGGCCAGCGGCCCCGGCCGACCGCGGCCTGTGGCCCGACGGCATCTGCGAAACTGGCACCTGATACACACAGCTCGTACGGCCCGCGGGGTCCGGAGGCTGCGAAGATCCTTGTGAGGATCCTGCGGACAGGTGTTTCAGCGCACGTTTCGGCGGGCGGCCGCGGGGGAGGTCACTGACACGATGATCGGGTTGCGCGGCGGGGGCCACGCGTCCTAGAAAAGCAGTCGGGTGGAGATATGCATCGCGGTGGCGGACTGGGCGAGGGGACTGACGACCTGGGTCCTCGACGTGCCCGGCGGGGAAGGCACCGGCGCGACGCGGAGGAAGCGGCCGCAGAGGCACGCCAAGGTCATGGCGTTCCGAATGAGACAGAGCGGGACGACCGACGTATCGAACGTCGGATCGACCAGTTGAGGGCGGGGAGCAGGAATGGTGGTCGGGTGGGGGTGACGTACAAGTACTTCGGCGCGCCCGACGGCGCGACCGCGGCCCGTGTCCCGATCTCGATGCGCCCCGAGGAACTCGGCGGCGACGAGCTCGGCATGAACGGCATGTTCACCAAGATCAAGCCGGAGACGATGGCCGCCATGGTCCTCACCGGCATCGAGGGCGTCCCCCTCCACAAGGTCCCCCCGCTGGAACTCGTCGTCCTGCACCCCGACTACGCGGTCGTGAAGCTCCCCATGACGGTCGTCGACCCCCTGCGCGGCATCGGCGAGGAAGCGGTCGGCGCGGCGGCCTTCATCTGGTCGACGGTCCCGGACCGCGGCGGCCCGCGGGACGCGTTCAACGTGTACCAGCTGCTCCACGAGTGGCAGGACTTCAGCCACCGCCTGCACGAGGCGGGGCATCAGCCGTACTGCCTGGTGTGGCCGTGATCTGACGGTCCCCGACCGACAAAGGGAGCGAAGACCGGCGAAGGGAGCGAACCCCTCTCCGGAGCCCGCTCCCTTCACCGCCGTACGGCACTCAAGCCGGCACTCGGACCGACGCTCAGGCCTTCGCGTACTCCCAGCCCCCGCACCGGTACGGCGTGCCGTCCGAGCCGTCCTGGAGGCAGGCGCGGATCTGGAGGGTGGTGCCCTCGGCGAAGGAGAGGTTCCAGTCCTTGGGGTTGGCGTAGCCGTTCCCGTTGTAATACGAGTGCGTGGCCGAGCTGGAGTTGTAGCGCCACTGGGCGGCCGTGCCGTGGCCGTCCTTCAGCATGTCCATGGCGGTGAGGATCTCACCGTCCGCCGCGAAGTAGGTCTTCGCGGTCACGTCCGCGGAGACGATGGAGTTGGAGGCCTCGTAGACCTCGCCGGCGGCCAGGGCCGGGGCGGTCGTCAGGGCGAGCGCCGACACGGCGGCCGCGGCGATCCCGAGGGCGGTCGTCAGTCGGCGGTGGGACTTGCGCAAGGCGGAGTTCCTCTCTTCGGACAACTGATCGAGCCCGAACTTACCTGAGAGGAACGGGAGTTACCCCTGGGTTTTCCTCCCGTACGGCCGCGCCCAGGCGGCCCAGCGACTCCCGCTCGTCCGGTGTCCACAGGCGCGGCGCGGTGTGGTGCACCGACACCACACCGAGGAGCCTGCCGTCACCGGAGGCCACCGGGAGGGACATCACCGACCGCACCTCCGCGTCGAGTACGACGTCCAGGGCCGGCGTCCCGAGGAAGATCCCGGAGCTCTCGACCTCCTCCACGAACACCGGCGCACGGTCCTGGGCCGCCGCCCCGCAGGCCGACTCGCGGTCCTCCACCGTCTCGAAGTACGTCAAGAACGGCTCGTGGAAGCCGCGTTGGGTCACGATCCGCAGGACACCGGTGTCGGGGTCGTACAGCTGGGCGTTGCCCATTGGCGCCCCGGTCAGCCGCAGCATCTCGATCAACACCCCTCGCAGCAGCTGCCCGTTGCGCCGCATCGCCAGGCCGTTGAGGACGGGTGCCGAGCCGCGTTCCAGGCGCAGTTGGTCGATGTGCCCGGTCATCCGCAGCACCCGCAGCACCGAGCTGTGCACCCGCTCCACGCTCACCGCACGGCCCTGCGCGGACAGATGCCGGGAGAAGGCGAGCAGCGCGCTCGCGCCGGCCGAGTCGCAGAAGGTGACCCGGCCCAGGTCGAGCGCGATGCGCCCGGAGTACGCGTCCACCTGGGGCAGCGTGTTCACCAGCGCGGGCAGTGCGTGCATGTCGAGTTCGCCGGCCAGCCGTACGGCGACGTGCTCGTTGACGCCGACGACGGCCGCGCGCACGGGCCCGCGCAACTCCGACCAGGTCACCGTCCCAAGGTATCCCGCGCCTCCGCTTGTGGCAGGCCCTTCTGACGGCCCCTCACGCGGCCGGGTACGGCTCCCGCCCCGTCAGCCTGCGGGCGAGGAGCCCGAGCAGGGTGGCGTTGGCCAGCCCGCACAGAACGGTGCCGGCGGAGAAGAGGAGCGGGGTCACCCAGGACAGCGCGGAGTCCGACGCGGGCCCCAGGGCCATCAGCGGGATGTTGACGATCATGCTGAGCGGCGCCGTCGCGAGGATCGGATAGATACCGGCGAACCCCGGGTCCGGCGACAGGTACACGGCCCACAGGAAGAACCCCAACGACACCGCGACGACCGCGAGATAGCCACGGGAGAGCCAGTTGTCGGTCGCGGGCGCGAGCAGGACGCGGAGCCTCTGGAATCGGGGGCGTGCGGAGCGTGCCACGGCGGTGCCTTTCTCTACGAAGAGGGGGTTGAAGGGGGATTGAAGCTCGGAGGTGAGGGGTGTCACGCGTGCCCCGCGGCACGGGTGTCCCGTACGTGATGGGCGAGCGCCCCGACCACGGCGGCGTTCACGACGGCGCACACGAGCAGCCAGCCGCCCATCGCCACGGAGGCGGCCACCAGAGCCGGCCCTCCCGCGTCCTCGACACTGCCGGGCCCGACGGGAAGCACCATGCCGGCGAGCGACAGGGGCTCCGTGAGCAGCAGCGGCAGCATCGCGACGGGACTGTCCGGCGCGAGGAACATGACCGGCACGGACGCCCCGAACACCACCAGATAACCCCGGGCGGGCCAGTTGTCCGTCGCGAGCCCGAGAAGCCGCCGCAGCCGCGACGGGCGGTGCGGGTGGCGCGGGCGGCGCGGGCGAGTGGCGTCCGGCATGGCGGGTCCCTTCGTTTCGGTTCGGTTCGGTTCGATCCGTCGTCGGTGTGTGTGCCTCCAGCCTGTCCCGGCCCCCGCACCCGGACATGAGTACGGGTGCTCATCCCCGCCTAGGTGTCACACCGGAAGCCCTGCACACGGGGCTCAGGGGGCTCAGGACCGCCTTTCGACGGTTTGGTGACAGCTGAAGTCGACTCCTGTTCACCTTCCTCGGCGTCTGCGTAGGGTGATCATCGCGCCGCTGTGGATCTTGACCAGCTCCCCAGCCGCATACGCACACGCATACGCACACGGATCAATATCCACACGGGGGAGCACGTCGTCATGCCGTTGAACCGGAACTTCGGCGGCCGCATAGCCGGCCGTCCCGCCGTCGCCTTTCTGGCCTTCGCCGGTGTCATCGGGGCCGTCCTGGTCGGACAGGGCGGTCTGGACACGGTGGTCGGCTGCGGGATGATCAGCGACGACTACCCGTCCCAGACCGCGAAGGACTGGGTCACCCACGCCGACCAGGTCGTCATCGCCACCCCGGAACGGGAGGAGGAGACCAACCGGCAGGACTTCAAGAGCGGGCAGTACGCGTACCGGACCGACCGCACGGTGACCTTCCGCACCGACAACGTCCTGTGGACGTCACCCAAGCGCCCGGAACGCTCGGTGTCCAAGGGCTTCGACATGGTGGCCCCCGGCTGGCAGGTGTACCGGGAGAGCGGCACCCGCATCAAGCGCACCGCCTCCAACGCCCCCCGCCTGGAGACCGGCCACACCTACCTCCTCGCCCTGCGCTGGACCGACGACGGCTGGACCGTCCTCGGCGAGGGTGCCGCCGTCCCCTTCGACGACGGCGTCGGCGACCAGGGCGAGTGGTGCGGCCGCGTCCTGACCAAGGAGGACATCGCCCGCGGCGAACGCTTCTCCCGCAAGGACGACGACAGCCTGGAGAAGGCGGTCCTCGGCCAGGACGCGAACGCGGCGAAGCGCGCGCTGGACGAGGCGGAGGGAAGCGGCGCGTAAACCGGAACAGCCCTCTGCCCCCAACCCCTACTTGACCCCCACCGTCCGCAACACGGTCACCGCCAGCGTCCGCGCCACCGCCACCACCTCCCGCACCGACACCTGCTCCCGCGCACTGTGGGCGACCTGGATGTCCCCCGGCCCGAACTGCAACGTCGGGATCCCGGCCCCGGCGTACAGCCGAAGATCACTCCCGTACGACGCTCCGCGCTCCCTGAGCCGAGGCCCCCCGGCGTCCGCGTGCGCGCCACGGATCACCTCGGGCAGCGGATGCCCCTCCGGCAGCCGCCCGCTCGCGAACTGCCCGCCCGGCCATGTCACGTCGACGGGATGGTCCCGCAACCAGGGGTCCTGGGCGCAGACTTCGCCCACGCACCGCTCGAAGGCGTCCCGCGCCGCCGCCGGGTCCTCCCCCAGCCGCACCCCCAACCGCCCCTCCGCGACCAGCAGATCGGGCACGCTGCTCGCCCAGTCCCCGGAGCGCAGGGTGCCGACGGAGAGGGCGTACGGGATGGCGTACTCGGTCATCAGGGGATGCGGATCCCGGTTCCGCTCGGTCTCCAGCAGCGTCAGTGCCCGGTGCAGCGGCAGATACGCGTCGATGGCGCTGACGCCCTGCTCCCGTGAACTCCCGTGCGCGGACTTGCCGTTGACGGCGAGCCGGAAGGTCAGCGCGCCCGCGTTGGCGGTGACGAGGGTCCCGCCGGTCGGCTCGGCGATGACGCACGCGTCCCCGCGATGCCCGCGCCGCAGCGTCCCGAACGCCCCGAGCCCCCCGTCCTCCTCCCCCACGACGAAGTGCACGCCGACCCGCCCCCGCAACCGCACCCCGGCGGCCCGGATCGCCTCCAGCGCGGCCAGTTCGGCCACCAGCCCGGCCTTCATGTCACAGGCCCCGCGCCCGTGCACGACATCCCCGACCACCCTCGGCACGAACGGATCCCCGTCCCAGGCCCCGAGATCCCCGGGTGGCACGACATCCACATGCCCTTGCAGGATCAGCGTCGGCCCGTCACCCCCGTCCTCGGTGTGCCCCACGAGCCCCCAGGCCTCGTCCCGCGCGGCCTCCGCCCCCGGAAACTCCGGATCCGCCCGCAACGCGTCCAGATCCATCGCCCACAGATCGACATCGAGCCCGAGCCGCTCCAGCCGCCCGGCGAGCAGCTGCTGCAACTCGGACTCGGCCGCACTCCCGGTGACGCTGGGCACGGAGACAAGCTCACAGAGCATCCGCCCGACGCCCTCGTCATCGACCCCGGCGACTACGGCAGCCTCTTCGGCACTGAGCACAGCGCCCCCTCTCTCCCACACACCTCACCGGTGCCATCCCCGCAAGCCGACCCGCGTACCCCTCCCGGCAGCCGGGCAGGAGGCGGTGATTGGCAGATGTGTTCCAGGGACGGCGGGCAAAACCGCAGGTCGCCGACGAGCGGCACGGAACGGAACTGCCAATCACCCCCTCCGACCCAGCCCCGGCCCCAGCCACGGCCGCCGCCCATCCCCGGTCTCAGACCCCGCCCCCCACCGTGAACCCCATCACCGACCCCCCGCCCTCCCGCCGTACCGCGAACGGCGCGCCCCCGTGCGCCAGCGCCACCTCCCGCACGATCGACAGGCCCAGCCCCGACCCGGGCAGCGAGCGGGCGTCGGCGGCGCGGTAGAAGCGGTCGAAGACGCGCACCAGGTCGGCGTCGGCGATGCCCGGCCCCCGGTCCAGGACCTGCACCCGCACCACCCCCGGGCGGGCGGGCCCGTTCACCGTGATCTCGATCGGCGCGCGCCCCTCGCGGTCGAACTTGGCGGCGTTCTCGACGAGGTTGGAGAGCGCCCGGGTCAGCATCCCCGGCCGCCCGTCCGTGGTCGTGTCGCCACTGGCCCGCACCACGATCTCGCGTCCGGTACGCCGGCGGGCGAGCGCGGCGACATCCTCGGCGATGTCGGCGAGGTCGACCCGTTGCGGGGGTTCGGTGTCGGACTGGCCGGCGGCGAGGTCGACCAGCTCGTTGACGAGGTCGGTGAGTTCGCGGGCCTCCTGGCTGAGGTCGGCCACGAGTTCGTCGCGGGTGGCGGGCGGGAGTTCGTCGATGCGCCGCAGCAGGGAGATGTTCGTACGGAGCGAGGTGAGGGGCGTACGGAGTTCGTGGCCCGCGTCCTGGACGAGGCGGCGCTGGTCGTCCTCGGACTGGGCGAGGCGGCCCAGCATGCGGTCGAAGGCGCGGCCGAGGCGGCCCACCTCGTCGTATCCCGTCACCGGGACCTGGATGCCCAGTCTGCGCGTCCGGGCGACGTCCTCGGCGGCCGCGGTGAGGATCACCAGGCGGCGGGTGATCCGCCGGGCCAGCCACCAGCCGAACAGGCCCGCGGCGACCACCACGGCCGCCATGAGGATCAGCGTCCGCTGCTGGAGCGCCCGCAGCAGGTCCTCGGTGTCGCTGAACTCCTGCGCCACCTGCACCGCGCCCCGCCCGTCGCCGAGGGAGACGGTCGCGACCCGGTAGACGTCGCTGCCGACGCCGACCTCCTTGTGCTCGGCCAGCCGCCCCGCGGACGCCGCGCCCGCCACCCGGCGGTCCGCCGAGGTGACCGGCAGCCCGGGGCTCCCGGGGTCGAGGACCGACCCGTCCGGCCCGAGCACCTGGACATCGGTACGGGCGGGACGTACGAGATCGTGCCCCGGCGCCGACGAGGAGAAGTCCTCCGGGGTCATCGTGTGCTGGCGCACCTCGTCGCGCAGATCCTGGACGACCTCGTCGAAGACGGACTGCTGGTCGACGCGGACCAGCCGGGCCGCGGCGCTGTACGACAGGATGCCGACGAGCACGGTGACGGCGGCCGTGACCGCCGCGAAGGACACCGCGAACGTCGTGGCGAGGGAGACCAGCCCGGGCCGCCGCCTGCGCAGCAACCGCGCGAGCCGCCCCACTCAGTCCTCCCGCAGCACGTAACCCACGCCCCGCACGGTATGGATCAGCTGCGGCGCCCCGGGTTCGTCCAGCTTGCGGCGCAGATAGCCGACGTAGACGGCGAGGTTCTTCGACCCCGGGCCGAAGTCGTACCCCCAGATCCGGTCGTAGATCGTGGAGTGGTCGAGGACGATCCCGCTGTTGCGCACCAGCAGTTCGAGCAGCTCGAACTCGGTACGGGTCAGCTCCAGCTCCCGCCCGTCCCGCCAGGCCCGCCGCGCCTGCGGGTCCATCTTCAGCCCGGCCGCCTCCAGGTACCGCTCGGGCACGGCCTGCTTCGGCGCCTCGACGGGAGCGGGGGCACCGCCGTTTGCCCCGCCGGTGCGCCGCAGCAGCGCCCGCAGCCGGGCGAAGACCTCCTCGACGTCGAAGGGCTTCAGTACGTAGTCGTCGGCGCCCGCGTCCAGGCCGGCGATCCGGTCCTGGGTCTCCACGAGCGCCGTCAGCATCAGGATCGGCGTCCGGTCGCCCTCGGCGCGCAGCACCCGGCAGACCTGGAGCCCGTCGATCCCGGGCATCATCACATCGAGGACGAGCACGTCGGGCGGGGTGCGGTGGGCCTGGGCGAGCGCCTCGACACCGTCGGCGACCGCGGTGACCCGGTAACCCTCCAGGGTCAGGGCGCGCTCCAGGGCGTGACGGATGGCGCGGTCGTCTTCGGCGAGCAGAACGGTCTGAGGCACGCTCCCCATACTGCCAAGGCGACCGCCGGTTCGGCCGGGTGAGCGAGCCGACGATCAGCCTTTTTACCGCCCTCTCACCGTCACAGAGGCAACCCCACGGGGGACCCCTACCCTCGCCTCACCCACGCCCGCCGGCCGCTCAGCCCCGGCCGCCGTTCGGCGACAGCGCGGCCAGCTGCTCGGCGAACGGTACGACCGTGAGGACGCCCCCGGCCGACTCCGCCCGCTCGGCCGACGTGGCCGGCCGGGTCGCCGACAGGCCCGTCATCAGCCCCACCAGCTCCCCCGCCGCCCGCTCGATCCGCCCGTCGAGACCGTCGGCGCCCCAGTCCTCCGAGGCGGCGTACACCCCGGTCGGGACCACGACGGCCTTCAGGTGGGCGAACAGCGGCCGCAGCGCGTGCTCCAGCACCAGCGAGTGCCGCGCGCTGCCGCCCGTCGCCGCGATCAGCACCGGCTTCCCGGCCAGCGCGTCCTTCTCCAGCACATCGAAGAAGGACTTGAACAGCCCGCTGTACGACGCCGAGAACACCGGGGTCACGACGATCAGCGCGTCCGCCTCGGTCACCGCGTCCAGCGCGGCGGCGAGGTTGCGCCCCGGGAAGCCGTTGGTGAAGTTGTGCGCGATCTCGACGGCGAGCTCCCGCACCTCGACGACCCGCACCTCGACAGGAGCCTGCCGGGAGACCGCGGCGGCCAGCCGGTCCCCCAGCAACCGCGTGGACGACGGCACACTCAGCCCCGCCGAGACGACGACGAGCTTCATTCCGAGCCCTCCTCACGGGCGTCCGAGCCTTCCCTGCGGGCGGCGGCCAGCAGGGACGAGTGGGTCGGCGCGTCCGGCACATCCGCCGGACGCCCCACCGCGAACTCCTTGCGCAGCACCGGCACGACCTCCTCGCCCAGCAGGTCGAGCTGCTCAAGGACGGTCTTCAGCGGCAGCCCGGCGTGGTCCAGCAGGAACAGCTGGCGCTGGTAGTCACCGGCGTACTCGCGGAACGCGAGGGTCTTCTCGATGACCTGCTCGGGCGAGCCGACGGTCAGCGGGGTCTGGGCGGTGAAGTCCTCAAGGGACGGCCCGTGCCCGTACACCGGAGCGACGTCGAAGTACGGCCGGAACTCCCGCACCGCGTCCTGGGAGTTCTTGCGCATGAAGACCTGCCCGCCGAGCCCCACGATCGCCTGCTCGGGCGTGCCGTGCCCGTAGTGGGCGTACCGGGTCCGGTACAGCTCGACCATCCGCTTGGTGTGGTCGGCCGGCCAGAAGATGTTGTTGTGGAAGAACCCGTCGCCGTAGTACGCGGCCTGCTCGGCGATCTCCGGCGAGCGGATGGAGCCGTGCCACACGAACGGCGGTACGCCGTCCAGCGGCCGGGGCGTGGACGTGAACCCCTGAAGGGCGGTCCGGAACTTCCCTTCCCAGTCGACGACGTCCTCGCGCCACAGCCGCCGCAGCAGGGCGTAGTTCTCGATGGCGAGGTTGATGCCCTGCCGGATGTCCTGCCCGAACCAGGGGTAGACCGGCCCGGTGTTCCCGCGCCCCATCATCAGGTCGACACGCCCGTCGGCCAGGTGCTGGAGCATCGCGAAGTCCTCGGCGATCTTCACCGGGTCGTTCGTGGTGATGAGGGTCGTGGAGGTGGAGAGGACGAGCCTCTCCGTCTGCGCGGCGATGTACCCGAGCATGGTCGTCGGCGACGACGGCACGAACGGCGGGTTGTGATGCTCACCGGTCGCGAAGACGTCAAGCCCGACCTCCTCGGCCTTCAGCGCGATGGCGACCATGGCCTTGATCCGCTCGCGCTCGGTCGGCGTCCGGCCCGTGGTGGGGTCCGGTGTGACATCACCGACGCTGAAGATCCCGAACTGCATGACCGCTCACCCTCCAGTTTGTTGACCGTTCAACTATAGCGCTGCAACGGTCGCTCGCCTCCCCATATTCCAGCCTCCGATTCCACCCCCGGGGAAAGCCGATTGACACCGATCGGCCGCCCGTTGATATTTACCTGCGTGACGCAGAAACTGCACAACGCAAATGAATCCTCAAGCGGAAACCCCGTCATCCCCGCCCGCACCCGCTGGGCGATCCTCGCCGTGATCCTCGCCGCCGACGTCCTGGACCTCCTCGACGCGACGATCACCAACATCGCCGCCCCGACCATCACCACCGACCTGGGCGGCGGCCCGGGCCTGGTCCAGTGGCTGGGCGCCTCCTACGCACTGGCCCTGGGCGTCCTGCTGGTCCCCGGCGGACGCCTCGGCGACAAATACGGCCGCCGCAGACTCTTCCTCCTGGGCCTCACCGGCTTCCTCGCCGCCTCCCTGGCCTGCGGACTGGCCCCGAACCCCACGACCCTCGTCCTCGCCCGCCTCACCCAGGGCGCCTTCGGAGCCCTGGTCATCCCGCAGGGCTTCGGCATCCTCGGCGCCACCTGGCCCCGCGACCAGATAGGCAAGGCGTTCGCGCTCTTCGGCCCCGCGATGGGCCTGTCGGCCGTCGGCGGCCCGATCCTCGCCGGCTTCCTGGTCGACGCCGACATCGCGGGCCTCGGCTGGCGCCCCATGTTCCTGATCAACCTGCTGCTGGGCGGCGCGGCCCTGCTGGCGGCGGTCCGCCTGCTGCCACAAGACACAGGCGACGACTCGGTCTCGGTGGACGTCCCGGGTGCCGTCCTGCTCGCGGGCGCGATGCTGGGCCTGCTGGGCGGCCTGATCGAGGGCTCGACAAGAGGCTGGACGACCTCTCAGCCCCTGCCCCTCCCGCTCCTCCTGCTCCTCCTCGGCCTCGCCTCCTTCGCCGCCTTCTGCCACCGCCAGCGCACGGCCGCCCACCCCCTGATCGAGCCGACCCTCCTCCACAACCGCGGCTTCGCGGCCGGCCTGACCCTCGGCGTAGTCGCCTTCGCCGCGACCGCGGGCCTCCTCTACGTCCTGTCCCTCTTCCTCCAACAGGGCCTGGGCCGCACCCCCACCGGCACCGCACTCGCCCTGATCCCCCTGACGATCGGCATAGTGATCACCTCGATCGCCTGCCACGGCCTGATCCACACCCACGGCCGCCGCCTGGTGTACGCCGGTCTCCTGACCCTCCTGACAGGCTGCGCCTGGCTGCTCCTGCTGATCCACAACTCCGGTACGTCCACAGGAAGTTGGCCCCTGATCCCACCCCTCCTCATCCTCGGCATGGGCATGGGCGCCTGCTTCGGCACCGTCTACGACGTCACCATCGGCGACATCGCCCCCACCGAGGCAGGCAGCGCGAGCGGCTCCCTCAACGCCGTGCAGCAACTGGCCAACGCGCTCGGAGCGGCCACGGTGACGACGGTCTACTTCCACACCCCGACCGACACACCCCACGCGACGACGCTCAGCCTCCTGACGGTGACTGCCGCCTTGGCGCTGTGCCTGCCCCTCGTACGCCTACTCCCGCACCAGCCCCAACCGGACCAGCACCACTGACCACTGACCACTGGCCCGATGAGAGCCCCGCAAGAAAATCTACCCGCCCTGTCACACTCCCGCCCCGCCCCGCGTCAGCTCCATGAACCCGGTCGACAGCACCGGCACCAGAAGGAGCCAGCCCCATGTCAACGCCCACCCTCCACGTCATCGTGACCCTCCTCGCCGCCGCCATGTCCGGCTACTCCGGCGCCGTGGTCCTCACCCGAGCCGACTGGATCGTCAAGGCCCTCACCGACTACCGCGTCCCCCAGCCCTGGTGGCCCTACCTGGGCACGGCGAAGGCGGCGGGCGCGGCGGGCTTGGTGGCGGGCCTGTTCATCCCGCCCCTCGGAACAGCGGCGGGCATAGCCCTGGTCCTCTACTTCACCGGAGCGGTCATCACGGTGGCCCGGGCCCGCTGGTACACCCACATCCCGTTCCCGCTGGTGTACGCGGCACCGGTGGTGGCGGCACTGGCGCTGGCGTGAGAGCGCTGAGGGGAGGGGGCTTGTGTCGATCGGCGGGGCGCGGGGCCGTATCGATCTGCGGCTACCGCCGCCCCCTGGAAGGCGGCGCAGCCGCCTCTAAGGGGCGCGGGGAACTGCGCGACCAGCCACATCGGCGCTGCACCCGCCCAACAACCGATCGAGGCACCCCAAACCGCGCCCCCCTCCCCCTCCCGCTAGGGAACCAACACCACCCGCCCCCGAACACCACCCTCAGCCAGCCGAGCATGAGCCTTCGCGGCCTCCCCCAGCGAAAACACCTCAGCCACCCGCAACGTCAACTCCCCACTCTCCACCAGCCCGACCAACTCCCCAAGCCGCCCCCCATCCGCGCTCACCTCGACGGCAGTCGTCCGCACCCCCCGCACAGAGCCCGGCTGAGCCTGCGGAATGGCCCCGACATAGACACCCCCGTCCCGCACCCACTCCAACGCCGGCTCCCCCAACACGGCCGCATCGAACACGGCGTCATGGGCCCCCGCTTCCACCCCGGAGGACACGAACTCCACGGCCCCCAGCGACCGTACGAACTCCTCATCCCCCTCCCGGGCCAGCCCGGTCACCAAAACCCCACGCCGAGAGGCAAGTTGAACAGCGAACCCACCCACAGCCCCGGCGGCTCCGGTAACGAGCAGCGACTGCCCCTCCTCCAACTCGGCGAGATCAAGGGCCTGTACGGCGGCCAGCGCATTCAGCGGCAGCGTCGCCGCATGCACCGCATCAACACCCCGCGGCGCCAGCGCCACCGCGGCCGTATCCAGGACGACGTACTCCGCATGGGTCCCCAACTCGGCCCCCACCCCGTAGTGGAGCCCGACCACCTCGTCCCCGACCCGCCACGAACTCGCCACGCCCACCGCGTCCACGGTCCCGGCGACATCCCACCCGAGCCCGAGCTGCTTCCCCGCACCCCCGAAGACGCCCTGCCGCACCCCCGCGTCCACCGGATTCACCGTGGCCGCCGCCACCTTGATCCGCACCTGCCGCGCCCCCGGCTCGGGCACCGCACTCTCCACGACCTCGACGACCTCGGGCCCACCGAAGCTGTTCACCACCGCAGCACGCATGTCAACTCTTCCTGATCCATGGGCATTTGAGGTATTTCCTCGCCCTCTGCCCACAACCCTAGGAAGAGCTACTATCGATTCGTAAGTAGTTACCTGGAAGTGCGTAAGCCCCATGGAGGTGAGCCATGCCGACCCAGACCGCGGCCCAGCGGCGCGAACAGGCCCGTGTCGAGTACGACGCCTTCATCCGGAGCTGCCCCACCAACCAGCTCCTGGACCGCCTCAGCGACAAATGGGTCAGCCTCGTCGTCGCCGCCCTGAGCACCGGCCCGATGCGCTACAGCGCCCTCGGCCGCAGGATCGCCGGCGTCAGCCCGAAGATGCTCACCCAGACCCTGCGCGCCCTGGAACGCGACGGCATCCTCGTCCGCACGGTCACCCCGTCGGTCCCGGTCCGCGTCGACTACGAACTCACCCAGCTGGGCAGGAGCCTCGCCGTACTGCTGACAGCCGTGAAGGACTGGGCGGAGCACCACATCGAAGAGGTGCACGAGGCACGCGACCGCTACGACGCGGCCAACTGAAGCCGCCGACTCCTACAGTTCCTCGGACAGTTCCTCGGACAACTCCCCGGACCGCAACCGCTCCACCTGCTCGGCACTGAACCGCGTGGTCCGCCGCATGTGCTCGATGATCAACGCCAGTTGGGCGTCATCGAGGTCGTCGAAGAGCGCGTTCCACCCACCGCCGAGCCGGTCCCACACCCGCCCGAACTCCACGAGCTTCTCCGGCACGGTCGCCACCAGCACCCGCCGCCGGTCCTCGACGTCCCGCTCCCGCACGACATACCCGGCCCGCTCCAGCCGGTCCACGAGCCGAGTGGCCGACCCGGTGGTCAACCCGGTCAGCTCGGCGATCCGCCCGGTGGTGACGGGCGCCCCTTCCAGCGACAGCAGATTCACACACTGCAGATCGGTCGGATGCAGCCCGAGATGATCGGCGAGGGCCTGATTGAACAGCGCGTAGGAGGCCATGTACCGCCGAGAAACACCGGCCAACTCCCCGAGCAACCGCTCCCGCCCAGCCCCACCCATCCCGCACCCCTTCATCTGCGCCGTGCAGAGATCGTACGCGCGGCCAATCTCCGTCCAGCGCCACCCAGCGCCACCCAGCGGCGCCCTCAGAAGTAGTACGTGTCGCCCGTGTCCAGGACCAGGACCCGCTGGCGGTCGTTCTCCCGGTTACGGTCGACCACTCCGGCGCTCCACACCGTGTCGATCTCCAGCAGGACCTCGGACGGCTCGCCCCGTAGCCGTACCCGCAGGCCGATCTCCTCGCCCACGCCGTCCGCCGCCAGCGCACCCACCCGGCACAGCACCACCCGCGCCCCCGACCGCGCACACCCGCCCGGCAGCACCTGACGGTTGGCGAGCGGCTCCGACCAGCGCAGCCGTACCGTCGCGTCGGGCACCGCCGAGGGTCCGTGGTTGCGCGGCGTGAACCGCACCTCGACCCGACCGGACGCCATGGCGGCGGCCCCGTGATACGCGAGATCGGCCTCGGGCCCGGCGTCGACGGCCGAGGCCACCGGGACCACTCCCCCGACCGCCACCGCGGCCGCGACGCACACAGCGACAACCCGCATACCGTCACTCCTCACTCCAGCGTGGTCATACGGTCGGATGTATCCCACGTGAAGCGGCCGAAAGGCTCCTAACAGGCCCCCTGGCACCCGTATGGCAGGCTGCGGACCATGCTCGTCCTCCGCTCAGCCGCCCTCTTCGTCGTCGCCGCGCTCTTCGAGATCGGTGGCGCGTGGCTCGTCTGGCAGGGCGTACGCGAGCACCGCGGCTGGCTGTGGATGACCGGCGGAGTCCTGGCCCTCGGCGCGTACGGCTTCGTCGCCACCTTCCAGCCCGACGCCCACTTCGGCCGCATCCTCGCCGCGTACGGCGGGATCTTCGTGGCCGGTTCGATCCTGTGGGGCATGGCAGCGGACGGCTACCGCCCGGACCGCTGGGACATCACGGGCGCGCTGATCTGCCTCGCGGGCATGGCGGTGATCATGTACGCCCCGCGAGGAGAGTGACCGGCCGGAAGCCGACTGAGCGGAAACCGACCGAGCGGCGTTCTACGTTCCGCGTTCTACGTTCTACGTTCTACGTTCTACGTTCTACGTTCTACGGCGTCCCCTCCGGCAGCAGCCCCAGCTGCCCCAGGAACTCCATCTCGTCGAAGTAGAGCCGGTACTCGGTGATCCGGCCCTCCTTCACCGTGGCGAGGTCCACCCCACGGATCCTGACCTCCTTGCCCGTGGCGGGGAGCGAGTCGCCCGTGGGCAGTGCCAGCGGCCCGGTGTTCCGTCCGCTGTAGAAGCCCTCGTCGATGGCGGTGTCGCCGACCTCGTACGAGTGCAGGGTTTCGAAGCTGGCTTCGGGGACCGCCTCCGTCATCTGCCGCCAGTACTCGACGATGTTGTCGCGCCCATGGATCTCGCCCTCGTCGGGGGTGTAGGCGACCGCGTCCTCCGCGTACAGCTCCGCGATGACCTTGAGGTCCGGGTGCGTGACCGCCTCGGTGAGCCGGTCCATGACCTCACGCGCTTCTCCCATGATCCACCTCCAGGAGCCGGAGGATCACCACTCCCATGGTCTCACCGGGCCCGCGATACGGACCGCCCGGAAGGAGACCGCAGGGGCCACCTATCCTGAGAAAGGCCGTCCGCAGGGCCCCCAGGGCGCCCGAAGACCTCCGAAAGCCACCTGAACGCCGACCCGAGGAGCCCCCGCCCATGCCCAGCGCAGCGTCCCGCATCGCCGTCGTCACCGGTGCGAGCAGCGGAATCGGCGCCGCCACGGCCCGTCAGCTCGCCGCCGCCGGATACCGCGTCGTCCTGACGGCCCGCCGCAAGGACCGCATCGAGGCCCTGGAGGCGGAGATCAACGCGTCCGGCGGCCAGGCGACGGCGTACCCGCTGGACGTCACCGACCGCGCCGCGGTCGACGAGTTCGCGTCGGCCTTCAAGACGATCGGCGTCCTGGTCAACAACGCCGGCGGCGCGCTCGGCGCCGACCCGGTGGCCACCGGCGACCCGGCCGACTGGCGCACGATGTACGAGACGAACGTCCTCGGCACCCTCAACGTCACCCAGGCCCTCCTCCCCAAGCTCGTCGCGAGCGGCGACGGCACGGTCATCGTCGTCTCCTCCACGGCCGGCCACGGCACGTACGAGGGCGGCGCCGGCTATGTCGCCGCCAAGCACGGCGCCCACGTCCTCGCCGAGACCCTGCGCCTGGAGATCGTCGGCCAGCCGGTCCGGGTGATCGAGATCGCCCCCGGCATGGTGAAAACGGAGGAGTTCGCGGTCACCCGCTTCGGCGGCGACAAGGAGAAGGCGGAGAAGGTGTACGCCGGCGTCGCCGAGCCCCTGACGGCCGACGACGTGGCGGAGACGATCGTCTGGACGGTCACCCGCCCCAGCCACGTCAACGTCGACCTCCTGGTCCTCCGCCCCCGCGCGCAGGCGTCGAACACGAAGGTCCACAGGGAGCTGTGATGACGGAGGGGGAAGCGGACGAGACGAGGCCGGCAGAGACAGCGGAGGCGGCGGAGGCGGCGAGGGCCGCGGACGCGGAGACCGACCGCCGCCGCCTCGCGCTGGAGAAGAAGCGCGAACGGATCGTCTGGTACTACCTCGGCTACTTCCTCTTCGGCATCCACATCGTGGCGTTCGTGATGATCTACGCGGTGACGCACGCGAAGTAAAAAGGGCAGGTCGGCGCGGGCGGCGACACCGTATGGTCGCTGCCCGTGGACAGACACGTACGCTTCGACGCCCTGCACAACTTCCGCGACCTGGGCGGCTACCGGACCGCGGACGGCCACAGGATCCGCCCGGGCCGCCTCTACCGCACGGACTCCCTGGGCAAGTTGGCCCCCGGTACCCCCGACTGGTCCCGCTTCCTGTCCCTCGGCATCACTACGGTGATCGACCTGCGCCACGACTGGGAGGTGGAGGCAAACGGCCGCGTCCCGCACGACACCTCCTTCACCTACCACAACCTCAGCATCGAGCAACGCCCGTACAACCAGGCGGCCTTGGCCCCGGACATCGACCCGGGCCCCTACCTGGCCGAGCGCTACATGGAGGTCGCGGAGGACGGCACGAAGGAGATCCGCGCGGCCCTGGAACTGGTGGCGTCCTCCAGCGAACCGCTCGCCTTCCACTGCGCCTCGGGCAAGGACCGCACAGGCGAGTTGGCAGCACTGATCCTGTCATTGCTCGGCGTCGACGAAGCCACGATCATCGAGGACTTCAGCCTGACGGAACTGGCCACCCCGGACCTCCTCGCGGACTGGAAGGCCCGAAACAACGGTGCGTCCCCAACCTGGCTCGGCTTCGGCAGAGCCCCGGAATCGGTGATGCGCCTGTTCCTGCACTCCCTGAAGAAGAAGTACGGCTCGGTGGAGGCCTACATCACCCACGCCCTGGCGATGGACGCGGAGCTGCTGTCGTCCCAACTCCGCGAGACCTTCCTGGAGCCGACACCGACCACCTGGTCCCCCCTGACCTTCCGAAAGGCGACCCCGGACGACGCAAGCACCCTGGTCCACCTCCGCGACTCCCTCTCCCTGTGGATGCTGGCCCGAGGAATCGACCAGTGGAAACCGTCAGAAAAGAACGAGGCCCACTTCAAGTCCCGCATGAGCGAAGGCGAAGTCTGGCTGGCCCACACAGACGGAGCCCTGTCCGGCGCCTACGAACTCTGGTGGACGGACGAAGCAGCCTGGGGCCCCCGCCCGCACGACGCCGGCTACATCCACCGCCTGATGACCACCCCACACACGGCCCCACCCCACACCGGCCGAGAACTCCTCCACCACGCGGAATCCCGCATCAGAGCCGCAAACCGCCCCTACGCCCGCCTGGACTGCCTCTCCACCAACCCCCGCCTCCGCACGTACTACGAGTCCGCGGGCTACGCAGTGGTAGGCGAACAGCCCGCGAAGGACGGCGGGTTGGGCAGCCCGTACGCGGTGACGCTGCTGGAAAAGCGCCTGAGTTAACTCACAGGAGTGAACGTCATCGATCACCCAGACGGCCCCTGAACAGGAGATCTAGGCTCGCATCACAACATCAACAGGACGGCCCTCGGCCGGGACTGCCATCCCGGCCGAGGGCCTGACCAGCAAGGAAGGAATACGCTTCCTCATGGCTGAATGCGAGCCTAGCGCCCACCGGTTCATGGACCTCACGGTCCCGGAGTACGCGTACATGTTCGGCTTCTTGCAGGCGGACGGGCATCTGTCCCAACAGTCGCGCCAGCGTGGACGGTTGGCTGTCGAGATCAACGCACGCGACATCGACCTCCTGCGCCAGTTCCAAAAGCTTACGCCGTACAACAGCAGCATCAGCGAGCGCACGCGCTCCACGAACTTCGCTGAGACCGCCCACTCGGCAGTCTGGAGCCTCCACTCCCTCGAGGCCAGGACTAAGATCAACGAACTCGGCCTGCCTTACGGCCGGAAATCGAAGATCGTCACCCCACCCAACGTCGAGTTCTCACGCCGCGACTACCTCCGAGGCATCATCGATGCCGACGGCTCTGTGGGCTACACAAGCAAGGGCCTGCCCTTCATCTCGCTGACCACCGCCAGCACCGCCATTGGCGCCTACCTGTGCTTCTACGCAGGAAAGGTCACAGGCATGGAGCGCAGCCTCAAGCGAAATCGACGAGACGGCATCTACAACATCCTCTACTGGACGGAGGCGGCCCAGGCGCTGAGCACACACCTCTACTACCCCGGCTGCCTTGCGTTGGAGCGCAAGCAAGCGGCGGCTGATTCGCTGTCCGCTTGGATTCGCCCAGCCAATATGAGAGTTGCACCGGAGCGCCGCCGCTGGACCGCGCATGAGGACCGCGTGCTACTGCGCCTGAACAACGACGCTGCGGCAGCCAAGGAACTCGGCCGGACCGAGAAGAGCTGCTACATCCGCCTCTGGCGCCTGCGGACTGGCCAGACCCCAATGCCGACCGAGCGATAGCCGATAACGCGAGGCCCCCGATCGGGGGCCTCGCGCATCAACCCTTCACGCAGATGAACTGCTTCAGCTTCGCCACAACCTCAACGAGGTCCCGCTGCTGCGCCATCACCTGATCGATGTTCTTGTAAGCGCCCGGGATCTCATCCAAGACCCCGGCATCCTTGCGGCACTCGACACCTCGCGTCTGCTCTTCCAGGTCCCGCACCGTGAAGTGGCGCTTCGCCGCACTGCGGCTCATACGCCGACCAGCGCCGTGTGAGGCCGAGTTGAAGGCCTTCTCGTTACCCAGCCCCTTCACAACGTAGGAGCTGGTCCCCATCGATCCCGGAATGATTCCGTATTCGCCGGAACCCGCACGGATCGCCCCCTTGCGCGTGACCAGCAGGTCCATCCCCTCGTACCGTTCCTCCGCCACGTAGTTGTGATGGCAGGAAATCTCGGGCTCGAATGTGGGATTCGCCTTCTTGAACTCCTTGCGGATCACGTCTTTGAGGAGGGCCATCATGATGGTGCGGTTGTACTTGGCGTACTCCTGAGCCCAGTAGAGGTCGTTCCGGTACGCGGCCATCTGCGGAGTGTCAGATACGAACACTGCCAAGTCTCGGTTGACCAGGCCGTGGTTGTGCGGGAGCTTCTGCGCCACACCAATGTGGTACTCCGCCAGTTCCTTGCCTATGTTCCGGGAGCCGGAGTGCAGCATGAGCCAGACCGCACCCTCAGAATCCGTACAACATTCAACTAGATGATTCCCGGCTCCAAGCGTCCCCATCTGCAAAGAAGCCCGCTCCCGGCGGAACTTCACCGCCTCCGCAACCCCGTCAAACCGCCCCCAGAAGTCATCCCACCCCGCAGTGGCGAGCCCATGGAACCGCCCAGGCTCAACGGCAGAGTCATGCATCCCCCGCCCCACCGGAATAGCCCCCTCGATCTTCGACCGCAGCCGCGACAGATCCCCCGGCAGATCATTGGCAGTCAGAGACGTCTTGACGGCCGACATCCCGCACCCGATGTCCACCCCCACCGCCGCAGGACACACAGCCCCCTGCATCGCGATGACGGACCCGACCGTCGCCCCCTTCCCGTAATGCACGTCCGGCATCACGGCGAGGCCCTTGATCCACGGCAGTGTCGCCACGTTCCGCAGCTGCTGGAGCGCGACGTCCTCCACGGACGCCGGGTCGGTCCACATACGGATGGGTACCTTCGCACCCGGCATCTCCACGTACGACATATCGTCCTCATTCCCCCGGAAACAAGCAGAAGTCCCAAATCGCAAAACCGGCGCCAAAGGTCAACGAAAGGTGCTCCGGACCGGCGTCCACGGCTGTGCGTGCGATAGACATGGTGCACAGGGGCCACCACTGCCCAGCAACCCATTAACCAGCGGCTAAGCAGCAACCAACCTGCAACGGAGAGGAGCCGACCGTGCAGCGGAAGGCCTACGTACCCGGCGTCGCGGCGCTCCTCGTCGCGTTGCTGGCCGGCTGCACCGGCGGCTCGGGCGACGGCGGCACCACGGACGACGCGAACCCCGGCGACGCCGGCACCGCCTCGGCCGTCGCCGAACCGGGCAAGTACCGCACCCTCCCGGAACCGTGCGGCGCGATCAGCCAGAGCACCCTCGACGCCCTCCTCCCCGGTATCCAGCAGATCGCGGACGAGGACCAGCGCGAGACGGCGTACGAGGGCACGCCGACCGTCACCTTCGACACGGACCGCAAGGTCGGTTGCCGCTGGAAGGTCGAGTCCACCGACGCGACGGACCGGCTGCTGGTCGATCTGGAGCGGGTCGTGTCGTACGACACCGCCGTGAGCGACGACGCCCAGGCGGAGTCGCTCTTCGCCGAACAGCAGACGGCCGCCGATCTCCCGGAGCCGACGGCGTCGGAGTCGGCGACGTCGGACGTGAGTTCCTCGGCCACGCCGAGCACAACCCCTTCCGGCACGGCCTCCTCCAGTACCGCTTCCTCCTCCAGCGCCTCCCCCTCCCCCACCTCCACCCCCGCCGGCCTCCAGCCCCGCACGCTCGACGATCTGGGCGACGAGGCGTTCCTCGACGACGCGCTCAGCAGTTCGGGTTCGACGGCGCAGCAGCGCACGGTGACTGTGGCGTTCCGCACGTCGAATGTGTTGGTGACGATCCAGTACGAGGAGCAGTCGGCGACCGTCGGCACCGTGCCGGACAGCAAGGAAATGCAGGACAGGGCAAGGAATCTGGCTGCCGAGCTGGCGGACGCCCTGGCGGGTTGAGGGCAGTTCGGGGTCGTCCGTAATGCGGCTGAAGCCGCGCCGCGCGTCTTTCTCACCGCGTACCGTGGCCCCTCGGACCCGATCCGACCGCAGGAGCACGAGCAGCCTCATGAGTGAAGGAACCATGCAGCGAGCAGCACAGCGTGACAGCCGAGTCCAGCGTTCGAAGCGCCTGAACCGCGTCTTTCTCGGCGCGGTGGCGGCGGTCCCGGTGATGTTGGTGGCGACCGCGTGCTCCTCGGATTCCGGTTCGGACGACGCGAGCGGCGGCAAGGACGCGTCCGGTGGGAGCGTCTCCGCCTCGGCGAGCGCGTCCCCGACCGTGCAGGCGGCGGCGTACAAGTCGCTGCCGGACGCGTGTGACGCCCTCTCGAAGGACACGCTCGGCGATCTCGTACCGAAGGCCTCGAAGTCCGGCAAGCAGGGCAAGTCGGACGATGTGGCGACGCGTGGCAGCTGCTCCTGGTCGAGTCTCGACAACAATGGCGTCAAGGGCTCCCAGTTCCGCTGGCTGAACGTCTCCCTGCTCCGTTTCGACTCGGACGCCACGCGCGGCGAGGGTGACAAGCTGGCGCAGACGTACTTCGACAAGCAGGTCGCGGACGCGCAGGCGGTGGAGGGCGCGAAGAACGCCAAGTCGGCGCCGGTGTCCGGGACGGGCGACCAGGCGACGCTGGTGACGTACGACCTGAAGAAGAAGGAAGGGTCCTTCCGGCAGCAGACGTTGGTCGCGCGGGTCGAGAACGTCGTCGTGACCCTCGACTACAACGGCGCGGGTCTGGCGGGCGAGAAGACGCCGAGCGCGGCGTCCCTCTCCAAGCTGGTGGAGAAGGCGGCGAAGGAGGCGGTGGCGTCGGTGACGAAGGCGAACACGGGAGGCGGCGGCAGCACCGCGACGAGCCCCTCCCCGTCTACGTCGAAGTCGGCTTCGTCGTCTACGTCGAAGTCCCCCTCCAACTCCCCCTCCAACTCCGCATCTCCGTCCAAGTCGGCCGCGAAGGAGAGCTGAACACCGCTCAGAAGGGGCTGACGAGCCCTACCGGCCACCCGTGCGCCGCACACATGTGCCACTCTGTTGCGCGCAAGAACACGCAAGGGGAGGGGAGTACGGGTGGCCGCGCCAATGCAGCTGACTCGGATGCACCGCGTTCTCATCGGCGTGGTCGTGTTCGGCGCTGTGATCATCGCCGGCATCGGCTTCGCAGGGTCGTACGCCGCAGTCCGTGAACTCGCCATCAAAAAGGGCTTCGGGAACTTCAGTTACGTCTTCCCGATCGGCATCGACGCGGGCATCTGTGTCCTGCTCGCCCTCGACCTCCTCCTGACGTGGATCCGCATCCCGTTCCCGCTGCTCCGCCAGACAGCCTGGCTCCTGACTGCGGCGACGATCGCCTTCAACGGCGCGGCGGCCTGGCCGGACCCGCTGGGCGTCGGCATGCACGCGGTGATCCCGATCCTGTTCGTGGTGGCGGTGGAGGCGGCCCGCCACGCGATCGGCCGCATCGCCGACATCACGGCGGACAAGCACATGGAGGGCGTCCGCCTCACCCGCTGGCTCCTCTCCCCCATCCCCACGTTCCTGCTCTGGCGCCGCATGAAGCTCTGGGAGCTCCGCTCCTACGAGCAGGTCATCAAGCTGGAACAGGACCGCCTCGTCTACCAGGCCCGCCTCCACTCCCGCTTCGGCCGCGCCTGGCGCCGCAAGGCCCCGGTGGAGTCGTTGATGCCCCTGCGCCTGGCGCGTTACGGCGTCCCGCTGGCGGAGACGGCTCCGGCGGGCTTGGCGGCGGCGGGCATCGAGCCCGTGCTGCTGCCCCCGGCCCCTGAAGTCGACGTAGCTGCGGGCAATCGTGCCGCTGGGGCGGCACGGGTGGGCGCAGCGGCACCTCCCAGCGAGCAGCGCCCCGAGCTGGTCAGCAACCAAGGCGCCGAGCAAGCCACCTACGAACCCGAGCAAGATCAGAGCCCGTGGTTCAACATCCCCCAGCAGGTCGAGTACCAGGGCGACTACGACCCCGCCTACGACCCCGACCAGTACGCCCAGTGGTACGCCGAGCAGCAGCTGGCCGAGCAGTACCAGCAACAGCAACTGCCGACGTACGACGAGCCGTCCTCGGAGGAGACCGGCAGCTTCCCCATCCCGGTGTCCCCCGGCCGCACCCGCGAACTGGGTGAGGGCGGCGGCGCCCCGGAACCGGACGAGGACTCGTACTACCAGGTCTTCAAGAAGTCGATAAGCGGCACGGGCTACCCGACCCCGCGTGAGTTCAGCGAGAACGTGGAGGCGGAGTTCAGCATCGTCCTCCCCCCGGACGAGGCGAAGCGCATGGTCAACCGCTTCACGAACCGCTACAACGCGGAACTGGAAGAGGACCACATCGCATAGCGCATAGCGCACGCCGGCGAGAAGCCCCCGTACGGACGCGTACGGGGGTTTTGCGTGCGCCGCCGCGCCCGGCAATCCGGGCGGAATCGACCGTTCCGAAGTTCCGCGGGCACGTGTGAGATGGACCACACACAATGCACTTGATATGAGTGATGACCACGTCACTGGCATGCCCGTTTCCCGTTGTGGAAATGCCACAGAAAGCCAGACGGACGATCGAAGAAGAAGGAGTTTCATGGCCGAGATAGCAGCATTTATGAACGAGCAGGATTTTCCCTCCCTCCAGGACGGAATGACCGCGACCGACGGCGTGCCGATCATGGCGACCCCGGCCGCCGTGGCCATTCCGGCGGGCGCGAAGATCGCGGCTGCGGCGGTGGCTTTCACCATCCCGGTCGGCGCGTATGTGACCGGCCGCGTCGTCAACTGAGACGGGGGATCTCGATGAACCAGATCATTGAGAGTGCGCGTAGATCCGCATCGCCGACTCTGACCGAGGTCGAGGACGACAGGGTCGTACGGATGCTGCCGGTGGCCTTCACGCCGGCCGCCGTCGCTCTGTGCCCCTACGCGGCCGGCGGTCTGGCCGCGGGTGCCGCGGCGGTGGGCGCCTATGAGGCGGGGCGTGCGGCCGCGGGCTGACTCTGACGGCGACGCCTGCGAGTGAGGCTGTCGGGCCGCGCGCCAATCGCGGCCCGACAGCTTTTCCATGCTAGCCGAGGGGTTCGACGACTCGGGGAGGACTGTTTCTTGAGAAATCTGAAGAAGGTCGGATCGGCGGTTTTCGGCCCGGTTCCGCTGTCACGGGACAGGGCGATAGGAATATCGGAGAGGTTGGCCGCCCTGACCACCCTTTCCTCATCTCTGGAATATCTGCACCAGCATCGGCATATGGACCCCGGGGGGCTGAATGACTGGGAGATGATGAAGCGGACCCCGGAGGCAAAGAATGTGATACTCCGGAGGGTTGCCCATGCGGTGAGCGGAAAGAAGATGACCGTGGCACTGCACACGACCCGGGCCGCGGTCAGTGTCGGAATGCTTCTGCCGGGACATTCGCGGTGGCGCGGCGTCGGCAGTCTCTTTCTCAGCGGGACGAACTCTCTTCTGCAGGCAAGACATCGCTATGGAACCGATGGTTCGGACCAGGTCGCGAATCTGGTGCAAAGCGTTACCGGATTGGCCCGGTTGGCAAAGAAACCGAAAACTCGGGACGCGCTGCTCTGGTATGTCGGGTTGCAGGCGAGCATGTCGTACGGAGTGTCCGGCTGGGTGAAGCTCGTAGGTGACAAGTGGCGCGACGCCAGTGCGCTGCCGGGGGTGATGCGGACCCGTACCTACGGCTGCGAGCCGGTCTACCGCCTCACTCAGCGCTGGCCGCGGACGTCCAAGGCGGTGCAGCACGGCGTCCTCGCGATGGAGTGCCTGTTTCCGCTGGTGCATGTCGCCGGCGGTCGCCTCACCCGCCCGCTCCTGGCCGCGGCCGGGAGTTTCCATGTGGCGAACGGCTTCGTCATGGGGCTCGGCCGGTTCATGACGGCGTTCCCCGCGATGCATCCGATGGTCGCGTACACCACCGCACCCGCCTCCCACCCGGCGGTCGCGGGGCGCGACGACCGTGCGGTCGGGGCCGCGGGTGTGCTGCTGGCGGGCGCGGTCGCCGCCGGCGCCCTGGTCGCCGCTCAGCGCCGGGCCGTGGTCCTGGAGGGCTGGCCCACTTCCCGCACCGTCGTGACCCGGCACGGCAACGAGCTGATGTACGAGGCGGGTGGCCCGGACTCCGACGCCCCGGTCCTGGTGTTCTGCGCGGGGCTGGCCTCCACGTCGGAGCACTTCGCCTGGATCACCGAGCGGTTCGCGCACGGCTCACGGCACGCCGTCGTGTCGTACGCCCGCGCGGGCTACGCGGGCAGCCGCCGCCGTACCGGGGCGCCGTACGGGTTGGCGGAGTCGGTCGACGACCTGGAGGACCTCGTTCGCGCGGTCGTTCCGGAGCACCGCGCGGTGGTCCTGGTCGGGCACTCCCTGGGCGGCGAACTGATCCGGCGGGCCGCCGAGCGGTTGCCGGAGCGGCTGGCCGGACTCGTCTACCTCGACCCCTCGCACCCGGCCGAACTCCAGCGCTCGGACCGGCAGCGCGCGGGCGCGAAGGACCTGCGGGACACGCTGACCCATGTGGCCCGCTATCTGCGGCTGGGCACCGGAGTCCTGATGAGCCGCCCCGGCTGGCTGGACAGACTGCCCACGGCGTACCGCGAGAAGGTGTTCGCGCAGTACACGGACGCCCGCCTGTGGCAGGCCGCGCGGCGCGAGTGGCTGGCAGTGGAGAAGGAGTTCGCGGAGTTCACCGGCACCGTCGCCCCCGTACCCGTACCGGGGTTGATCATCGCCGCGCAGCAGACCGTGGACCAGGATCCTGAGCAGCTGCTGATGTACGACGAGCTGGCCCGCGCGCACGAGGGCGGTAGCGGCCGGTCCGGTGTCCAGGTCCTCGAGGGGGCCGACCACGACTCGATGCTCACCGACGCCCGCCACGCCCACCGGGCGGCTGCCCTCATGGCCGAGTTCCTGGCCGACGGGCTCCGGCGCGGCGGTGAAGCGACGGGCACGATGGGCGCCACCCGCACGACGGACGCCACCGGTACGGCGGACATGGCCAGGACGGAGGCGGGACGATGAGTCTCGGCGCACTCCTCAAGGACACGTTCACCGGACCCGGCTCGGTGGCCCGCTGGGCGGGGGCGGGAATGCTGGTGACGACGCTGGCCGCCCAGCATCCGCATCTCGTGTTCGACCGCGCCCGTACCAAGGATCTGTTCTCCATGGTGCCCAACTGGCGCTTCTTCGCCCCGAATCCGGCGGTCCACGACTTCCACTACACGTACCGGACGCTCGGCCTGGACGGCACGACCAGCGAGTGGAGCGAGATCGAGATGATCGCGCCCCGCCGTTGGCACCAGGCGTTCTGGTTCGCCTCCCGGCGCCCGGAGAAGGCGGTCTTCGACATCTGCACGGCGATTCTCCAGGAGGCGCAGAAGGGCGGGGTCCGGCAGGCGCAGAACCTGTCCGCGTACCAGATCCTGATCGAGTTCGTCCGCCGCACCATCCGCGAGGAGGGGGGCGGGCGACAGGGCGGCGAGCAGGCGAAGGGCTTCCAGTTCGCCGTGGTAAGGGCCGCGGGCCACGACCGGGACGAGCCGCCGGAGACCCTGTTCGTCTCGCCGTACATACCGATGAAGCCGCCGGTGCGGCACCTGGCCCCGGCCCAGGGCCTGTCCTAGGGCGTCCGGCACACCCGCGGCGACCCGCAGCGGGTGTGCCGTCCCACCCGTCCCGCCCCGCACGGGACGGCACACCCCACGGCCCACCCACGGCCCGAACCCGGTAAAGGAAGCGACCCATACATGACCGGCACCGTCGAAGACATCGGCTACGGCAGGCAGTTCGCCGCCTGGTACGACCGCGTGTTCCCCAAGGACGCCGCCGCCCTCGCCACGGCCGAGACCCTTGCCCGCCTGCACCCCGCCCCCACCGAGGGCACCCTGGAGTTCGGCGTGGGAACCGGCCGTGTCGCCATCCCCCTCGCGCACCGGACCGGCCACGTCATCGGCCTCGACTCCTCCCCGGAGATGCTGGCGCTGCTGGCCGCCGACCCCGCCGCCGCCGACGTCACCGGCGTGCACGCGGACATCCGCGGCTACACCGGCGACCGGACGTTCGGGCTCGTGTACGCGGTGTGCGGGGTCCTGTCGATGCAGCTGACCGCCGAGGACCAGCGGCGGGTCGTCAGGACGGCGGCGCGTCTGCTGGCGCCGGGCGGCCGGCTGGTGATCGAGACCGGCAACCGGCCCGCCATCGAGGCCATGCACGAGGGCCTGGCCCGTACGACCCTCTTCACCCCGTATCCGGACCCGGGCACGGGACTTCAGACGCACTCCGTCCTGCCTCCCGGCTCCGACCTCTGGCAGTGCTCGCACATCTGGTACGAGGCCGACGGCACCACCCGGGTGGGCACCGAGCTGGCCCGCCCCACCACCCCGGACGAGGTCGACGAGTACGCCGTCCACGCCGGGCTCACCCCCGAAGCGCGGTACGCCGACTGGCGGTTGACGCCGTACACACCCGACTACCCGATGTTCCTCACCACCTACGTGAGGGACCGGGAGCACCTCCAGGGAAGGGAATCCACATGACGACCAGCCGAGCGGTGTCCTTCGCCGTCGCGTTCATCATCGCGGTACCGGTCATGCTGACCGTCTTCCGCGGCAACGGCGAGATCACCCGGGAGAGTTGGGTCAAGAGCCTCATCTTCGCGGGCAGCATCGCCGTCATCTCCGCGATCGCCCTCGGCAGGGGCAGGCAGTGAACACCTCCGCCCTCCTGCGCCGCCATCGGCTGCTGCTCGGCGTCGGCATCCTGCTGGGCCTGCTCGGCACGGCCGCGACGCTGCTGCAGCCGCTGCTCATCAGCGATCTGATCGAAGCGGTGGCGGTGGACGGGTCGACCGCACGGCCGATCCTGTTCCTGGCGGGGCTGTTCGTCGCCGACGCGCTCCTCGCCGCCACCCACTTCTATCTCATCGGACGGGCCGGCGAGAACATCGTCCTCGACCTGCGGACCACCCTCACCGGACGGCTCCTGCACGCCCGTATCCGTGCGTTCGACCGGCTGGAGCACGGGGACGTGTTCACGCGCACGGTCGCCGACACCTCCCTGGCCCGGGTCGCCCTGTCCTCCTCGGTGTCCCAGATCGTCACGTCCGGGTTCACGGTCGTCGGCTGTGTCGGCGTCATGGCCTGGCTGGACTGGCGGATGCTGCTGGCCACGATCGGCTGCCTCGGCGCGGCCTCGGTGACCGGTCTCCTGTTGGCCCGGGCCGTCCGCAGGGCCGCCGTGCGCAACCGGCAGGACACCAGCGACTACGGTTCGGCGCTGCTGCGCGTCCTGGGCGCGCTCACCACGGTGAAGGCCTCGCGCGCCGAGGACCGCGAGGCCCACCACATCGGCGAACTGGCCGACGCCGCACGGGTCAGCGGCATCCGAGTCACCCGCCTGTCCGCGCTGCTGATGCCCGCCATGAACGTGGGCACGCAGGTGTCCCTGGCCGTCGTCATCACCTGGGGGATGTCGCGTACGGCCACGGGGGCGCTGCCCATCGCGGACCTCACCGCGTTCCTCATGTACCTCTTCTATCTGGTGTCTCCGCTGGTGATGCTGTTCATGTCGCTCGGGGAGCTCCAGCAGGGACGGGCCGCGATCGACCGGGTCAGGGAGCTGGCCGCGATCGAGGCGGAGCCCGCCGCGCACGCCCCGGACCGGGTGTCCGGCACGCCCGCGAACGCCCCCTCGGTCGAGTTCCGGAACGTCACCTTCTCCTACGCCGACGCCGGCACCCCCGCTCTCTCCGAGGTGTCGTTCTCCCTCCCGCCCACCGGCGTGACCGCGATCGTCGGCCCGTCAGGGGCGGGCAAGACCACCCTGTTCCAGCTCGTGGAGCGCTTCCACGAACCGGACTCGGGCACGGTCCGGCTGGCCGGCCAGGACG
This sequence comes from Streptomyces sp. NPDC046909, assembly GCF_040644695.1. Lineage (NCBI taxonomy): Bacteria > Bacillati > Actinomycetota > Actinomycetes > Kitasatosporales > Streptomycetaceae > Streptomyces > Streptomyces sp. NPDC046909. Next base: position 215,733 of record NZ_JBEYXC010000019.1, read on the forward strand.
TCACCGCCCTGGGCCTGGACCAACTGCGGTCCCGTATCGGTCTGGTGGAACAGGGCGCCCCGCTGATGCGCGGGACCGTGCGGGAGAATCTCACCTACGCGAACCCGCGGGCGGGCGCCGAGGACATCGCGGAGGCCCTCGCGGCGGCCCATCTGACCGACGTGGTCGCCGCGCTGCCGGACGGCCTGGACACCCGGCTCGGCGAGGGCGGCACCGGCCTGTCGGGCGGACAGCGGCAGCGGCTCGCCATCGCCCGCGCCCTGCTGACCCGCCCCGACGTGCTGCTCCTGGACGAGGCGACCGCGCACCTGGACTCCGACTCCGAGGGTGTGCTGCGCAAGGCCGTCTCGGCGATCGGCGAGCACTGCCATGTCCTGACGATCGCCCACCGGCTCTCCACCACCGTCGACGCGGACCGCATCCTCGTCATGGAGGAGGGCAGACTGCGGGCCGGTGGCACCCACGGCGAGCTGATGGAGCGCGACGCGACCTACCGACGGCTGGTCGAGGGCCAGTTGGCGCCCGTCGCGGGGCGGGCCCGATGACCGACGCCGCGATCGTGGGGACCGGCCCCAACGGCCTCGCGGCCGCCGTGACCCTCGCCAGGGCGGGGCTGAAGGTGGCCCTGTACGAGAAGGAGACGACCCCGGGCGGCGGCCTGCGCTCGGCGTCCCTGTTCGACAGCGACGTCGTGCACGACATCTGCTCGGCCGTCCACCCGATGGCGGCCGCCTCCGCGTTCTTCCGGAACTTCGACCTGCCGGCCCGCGGTGTCCGCCTCCTCCAGCCGGACCTCCCCTACGCCCACCCCCTGCCCGGTGGCCGCGCGGTCGCGGCGAGCCGCAGCCTCAGCGGTACGGCGGAGCGGCTGGGCGCCGACGGGCCGCGCTGGACCCGGCTGCTGGGCCCGCTCGTCGAACGGTCCACCGCTGTGGTCGACCTCTTCCTGTCCGACCAGCGCACCCTCCCCGCGGACCTGACCACTCCGCTGCTCCTGGCACCGCGCGTCCTGGCCCACACCACCCGCCGCTCCCCGTTCACGACACCGGAGGCCAGAGCGCTCCTGACCGGTGTCGCCGCCCACGCGGTCGGCCCGCTGCCGTCGCTCACCTCGGCGGCGGTGGCCCTGCTGCTGGCCCACACCGCCCACTCCACCGGCTGGCCGCTGCCGGAGGGCGGCAGTGCCGCCATCGCCGACGCGCTGGTCGCCGACATCACCGCCCACGGCGGTGCCCTGCACACCGGCCATCGCGTCCGGGACCTGGCGGAACTGCACGACGTCCCCCTCGTCCTGCTGGACGTGGGCCCGGCGGAGTTCCTCGCGCTCGCCGGGCCCCGCCTCCCGGCCCGCTACCGCCGGGCCCTGCGCCGCTACCGCTACGGACCGGGCGCGGCCAAGGCCGACTTCCTCGTCAGCGAGCCCGTCCCCTGGTCCGACCCCCTGCTGCGGCAAGCGGGCACGGTCCACCTCGGCGGCACACACGCCGACATCGTCCGGCGGGAGAACGCCACCGCCGCGGGCCACCGGGTCGCCCGCCCTTTCGTCCTGGTCGTCGACCCGGCCGTGACCGACCCGGCCCGGGCGGCCGGCGGCAAGCGCCCGGTGTGGGCGTACGCCCATGTCCCGCACGGCGACCCGAGGGACCCGGTCGCCATGATCCGGGCCCGTATAGAGGAGTACGCCCCGGGCTTCACGGACACGATCCTCGCGGCCCGTGGTATGTCGGCGGCCCAGTACTCGGCCTACAACCCGAACTACGTCGGCGGGGACATCTCCGCCGGCGCCCTGTCCCTGCGCCAGACCCTGGCCCGGCCGACCCCGCGCGTGGACCCGTACAGCACCCCGCTGCCCGGCGTGTATCTGTGCTCGGCCGCCACCCCGCCGGGCCCGTCCGTGCACGGGATGTGCGGCCACCTCGCCGCCCTGTCCGCGCTCCGCCGCCACCACGGCCTGCGCACACCGCCCGACCTGCGACCGAACGAGGTACCCCGTTGCTGACCCCCCTGACGCTGCTGCGGAAACACAGCGGCCTGCTCATCGCCGTCGGCATCGTGTGCGTCGTGGTGAACGGACAGGGCCTCGGCCCGCTGTGGTTCACGGGTGTCGTCCTACTGCTGCTCGGCACCGTCCTGCGCTGGAGGGCATGGCACCGGCAACGTCCAGGGCAGGACCGGCCGCCGACGCCGGTGGAGATCCCGGTCGCGGGCCGCTGGCAGGCCCTCAACGGCCCCGGCACGAAGGTCCCCAGCCACACCCACAGCCACGCGCAGACGTACGCCATCGACCTCACGCACCACCCGAAGCCGCACCCGGCTCCGGGCTTCCGCCCCCTGTGGCCCCTGGCCCGCCGCCCTCACGACTATCCCGCCTTCGGCACCCCGGTCCTGTCCCCCGGCGACGGCGTGGTCGTGGCCGTCGGCGACGGCCGGCGCGACCACCTCACCCGCACCTCCCTGCCCGGATACGCCTACCTCTTCCTGGAAGGTTTCGTCCGCAGCCTGGGCCGCCCCGGTCACCTGTGGGGCAATCACGTCGTCCTGCGCCTGGACAGCGGTGTGTACGCGGCCTTCGCCCACCTCAGGCGGGGCTCCCTCCGCGTGGCCGTGGGCGACCGGGTCGCCGTCGGCCGACAGCTGGCGGAGTGCGGCAACTCGGGCAACTCCTCCGAGCCCCACGTCCACTTCCAGCTCATGAACGGCCCCGACTCCGAGACCGCCCAGGGCGTCCCCTTCGTCTGGCACTACCGCGACGACGAGGGGGCACCGCGGACGGGCGTCCCCGAGGACGGAACGTACTTCAGCGCCTGACGAGCCCCGACGAGTACGAGGATGGGGGCGCCCGGTGGTTCACCGGGCGCCCCCATCCTCGTACAGCCGACCGACCGCCTTACTCCCCGAGCAGCACCCGCACCCGCTCCTGCCCGACCGCGAGCAGCAGCGTGGGCAGGCGCGGTCCGGTGTCGCGCCCGACGAGCAGGTGGTAAAGGAGCGCGAAGAACGTCCGCTGGGCGGTCTTGATCTCCGGGGGCAGCTCCTTGGGCCCGGCGTCGGCCGAGAACCCGGCCTGCACCTTGGGCACGCCGTAGACGAGGTGGGTGAGCCCGTCGAGGGACCAGTGGTCGGCGAGCCCGTCCAGGAGCAGCCGGAGCGACTCCGCGGACGCCTCGTCGAGGGACTTCAGCAGCTCGGCGTCGGGTTCGTCGCGCACGATGGTCCGCTGGTCGGCGGGCACATGCGTGTTGATCCAGGCCTCGGCCTTGTCGTAGCGCGGCCGGGCCTCGTCCAGCGAGCCGATCGGGTCGGTGGGGTCCAGTTCGCTGAGGATCCGCAGCGCCTGGTCCTCGTGCCCGGCGGTGATGTCCGCGACGGACGCGAGCGTCCGGTACGGCAGCGGCCGCGGCGTACGAGGCAGCTCCCCGCCCGCGGTCCGCACCGCACGCGAGTGCGCGGCGACGTCGGCGGGCAGGGCGGACCCGTCGGCGACCTTGGCGTCGAGCTTGTCCCACTCGTCGTAGAGCCGCTGGATCTCCTGGTCGAAGGCGATCTTGAAGGACTGGTTGGGCCGGCGCCGGGCGTACAGCCACCGGAGCAGCTGCGGCTCCATGATCTGAAGCGCGTCACCGGGCGTGGGCACGCCACCCTTCGAGGACGACATCTTCGCCATCCCGGAGATCCCCACGAAGGCGTACATGGGCCCGATGGGCTGCTTGCCCCCGAAGATCCCGACGATCTGCCCGCCGACCTGGAACGAGGACCCGGGCGAGGAGTGGTCGACCCCGGACGGCTCGAACACAACGCCCTCGTAGGCCCACCGCATCGGCCAGTCGACCTTCCAGACCAGCTTGCCGCGGTTGAACTCGTTGAGCCGGACGGTCTCGGCGAAGCCGCACTCGTTGCAGGTGTACGACAGCTCGGTCGTGTCGTCGTCGTACGAGGTGACGGTCGTCAGGTCCTTCTCGCAGTTGCCGCAGAACGGCTTGTACGGGAAGTACCCGGCGGAGCCGGAGGACCCGTCGTCCTCACCGGCGGCGCCGGACCCCTCGGCGGCCTCCAGCTCGGCCTCGTCGAGAGGCTTCTGCTGCTGCTTCTTGGCCGGGGCCTTCTTCGTCCGGTACTGGGCGAGGATGGCGTCGATGTCGGCGCGGTGCTTCATGGCGTGCAGGATCTGCTCGCGATAAACACCCGAGGTGTACTGCGCGGTCTGGCTGATCCCGTCGAACTCGACCCCCAGCTCGGCGAGCGCGTCGACCATGGCCGCCTTGAAGTGCTCGGCCCAGTTCGGGTACGCCGACCCGGCCGGCGCCGGCACCGACGTCAGCGGCTTGCCGATGTGCTGGGCGTGGGACTCGTCGGAGACCCCGGGGATGCCCTTGGGCACCTTGCGGTACCGGTCGTAGTCGTCCCAGGAGATGAGGTGCCGGACCTGGATCCCACGCCGCCGGATCTCATCGGCGACGAGATGCGGGGTCATGACCTCCCGCAGGTTCCCCAGGTGGATGGGCCCCGAGGGCGACAGCCCGGACGCGACGACAACCGGTTTGCCCGGGGCCCGACGCTCCGACTCCTCGATGACCTCATCCGCGAAACGGGAGACCCAGTCGGTGGTCTCGGTGCTCTGAGCCACGGGGCACGTCCTTCTTTCTCCAGAGGCAGCCGGTACGGTCTACGGCTGACGCCCCCCATTGTCCCAGACCCGAATAGCGGCGCAGCCGCTTATTAGGGGCGCGGGGAACTGCGCGACAAGCCCCCACCGCCCCGCACCCGGCAACGAGACCGAAAAACCCCTTTGCGACCCCGTGGGATACTGACCGGGACTCTCAATCCAGCCCCGACCAGAACGGCACCCATACCCATGGCCTCGGTCACGTCCCTCACCGCCAACGTCAACGCACACCTCGCGTCCGCCCTCTCGGCCACCCTGCCGGAGGCGACCGGCGCGGACCCGTTGCTGCGACGTAGCGACCGGGCCGACTACCAGGCGAACGGCATCCTCGCCCTCGCCAAGAAGGCCAAGGCCAACCCCCGGGAGCTGGCGACGCAGGTGGTCGAGAAGATCACCGCCCCCGGCCTGTTCAAGGACGTCGAGGTCTCCGGCCCCGGCTTCCTGAACATCACGGTCACCGACAAGGCGATCATCGACACCCTCGCCGCCCGCGCCGCCGACGGCGACCGCCTCGGCGTCCCGCTCAAGGACAACCCGGGCATCACGGTCGTCGACTACGCCCAGCCGAACGTCGCGAAGGAAATGCACGTCGGCCACCTCAGGTCGGCCGTGATCGGCGACGCCCTCCGCAACATGCTCGACTTCACCGGCGAGCGGACGATCGGCCGCCACCACATCGGCGACTGGGGCACCCAGTTCGGCATGCTCATCCAGTACCTCTTCGAGCACCCGGGCGAGCTGGCCCCCGCCGAGGACGTGGACGGCGAGCAGGCGATGTCGAACCTGAACCGGGTCTACAAGGCCTCCCGTGCCGTCTTCGACGCGGACGAGGACTTCAAGGAGCGTGCCCGTAAGCGGGTCGTCGCCCTCCAGTCCGGCGACAAGGAGACCCTCGACCTGTGGCAGCAGTTCGTGGACGAGTCGAAGGTCTACTTCTACTCGGTCTTCGAGAAGCTGGACATGGAGATCAGGGACGACGAGATCGTCGGCGAGTCGGCGTACAACGACGGCATGCCGGAGACCGCCCGCCTCCTGGAGGAGATGGGCGTAGCGGTCCGCTCCGAAGGCGCGCTCGTGGTCTTCTTCGACGAGATCCGCGGCAAGGACGACCAGCCGGTCCCCCTGATCGTGCAGAAGGCGGACGGCGGCTTCGGCTACGCGGCCTCCGACCTGACGGCGATCCGCGACCGTGTCCAGAACCTGCACGCCACGTCGCTCCTCTACGTCGTGGACGTACGCCAGTCCCTGCACTTCAAGATGGTCTTCGAGACGGCCCGCCGCGCGGGCTGGCTCACGGACGAGGTCACGGCCCACAACATGGGCTACGGCACGGTGCTGGGCGCGGACGGCAAGCCGTTCAAGACGCGTGAGGGCGAGACGGTCAAGCTGGAGGACCTCCTGGACGAGGCCGCCGACCGGGCCACGGCGGTCGTCCGCGAGAAGGCCGAGCGGGTGGGCCTGACCGAGGAGGAGATCGTCGAGAACGGCCGGTACGTCGGTATCGGCGCGGTGAAGTACGCGGACCTGTCCACGTCCCCGAACCGTGACTACAAGTTCGACCTGGACCAGATGGTCTCGCTGAACGGCGACACGTCGGTCTACCTCCAGTACGCGTACGCCCGTATCAAGTCGATCCTGCGCAAGTCCGAGGCGGCCGGCCCGGTAGCCCACCCGGAGCTCGAACTGGCCCCGGCGGAGCGGGCGTTGGGTCTGCACCTGGACGCGTTCGGCGAGTTGCTTGCGGAGGCCACGGCGGAGTACGCCCCCCACAAGCTGGCGGCGTACCTCTACCAACTGGCCTCGCTGTACACGACGTTCTACGACCAGTGCCCGGTCCTGAAGGCGGACACGGAGGAGCAGAAGGAGAACCGCCTGTTCCTCTGCGACCTGACGGCCCGCACCCTGCACCAGGGCATGGCCCTGCTGGGCATCAGGACGCCCGAAAAGCTCTGAGCACCAGTCGTACCAGGCGTACCGCGGCCCGTCCTCTCCCCCGCTGGGAGGACGGGCCGCGGCGTTTTCAGTTGGTTGGCCGCGGGCGAGCCGGAAGTTGTAGAGGTCGGGTGCCAACACCACACCGCGAATCGGCACCGTGACGCGGACGGCGACCAGTCCACACCTGGCCGCTTTTCAGCTGCCGCACAGGTCGTCCTCCGCAGCGCTGTACAGGTCATCCAGATCGTCGCCGACACGGGCGCTGTCCTCGGCGTACATCGTCATCGCGTCACGCATCAGCTGACTTCTGATGGCTCTGGCGACGAAGGCGGACAGATTTCCCTCCGCAGCCTCACGCGCGGCTTCAAGGAGTTCATCCGGCACGGTCACCGTGAGCTGACTGGTCGCCATGTCCCCTGTCATACCAGCCATCGAGCACCCCCAGCAGGCCGAACGAACTCGCACCACACCACCTTGCCGGGATCCCGCTGCCCCACCCCCCACTTGTCGGCGAGCGCGGCGACGAGCAGCAGCCCCCGCCCACCCTCCTCGTCGCCCTGCTCCGAGACACACGGCTCCCCGCCCCCGCTGTCGTGCACCTCGACCCGCAGTACGTCACCGTCGTACCGGACCCGCAGCAAGAACCCGCGTCCGGGCGGAGCCCCATGAAGAAGAGCATTCGTGGCCAACTCGCTGACGCAGAGCGACAGATCATCGGCCCGCTCCCACTCACCCATCCCCCAATGGACGAGCGACCACAGCGCGAACCGCCTGGCGGCACCCACGGAACGCCGATCGCGCCGATAGAACTGATCCCGCTGGAAGGGAAGTTGGCTTCGCTCATTCACGGGACGAATGTCGCGCAGAGTCACTACCGTTGATCACTCGGTGAACCCGTACAGATTTTTTGTACGGGCTCATACCCGGTGACGTACGTGTGCCCTGGGGGATTGAGACCAGCATGAGCGCGAAGAAGCCGCCGCGGCCGAAGAACCTGACCTCGATGAAGATGCTGGGCAAGCAACTAGGCGCGGCGCGCCGGGCGATGGGCCTGACCCAGAGCGCCCTGGCCGCGCTGGTCCAGGTCGACGAGGAGACGATCGCGTCGATCGAGCAGGGAAGGAGGGCGCTGAAACCGGACTTGGCGGCGCTGCTGGACGAGGTCCTCCAGACCAAGGGGATGCTGTCGGCGGGGGTGGCGAACCTGCCGGAGATCGACCAGTTCCCGATGTGGGCGGAGCTGTATATGGAGCATGAGCGGGAGGCGATCGCGCTGTCGCTCTATGCCAACCAGGTGTTGCCGGGCCTGCTTCAGACGCGGGCGTACGCGGAGGCGGTCCTGCGAGAGCGTGTTCCGGCGTACGCAGAGGAGGAGATCCAGACAAAGGCAGCGGCACGCATCGAGCGACAGGAGATCCTGGATCGCGGGACTCCGCCGACGCTCAGTTTCGTGGTCTGGGAGCCGGTGTTGCACCTCGCGATCGGCGGCGCCGAAGTCCGCACGGAACAGCTCCGGCATCTACGGGCGTGCGCTGAACTGCCGTGCGTCTCCCTGCAGTTCCTGCCAATGGCCAGTCCCTCCCACGCCGGGCTGAACGGTCCCTTCGTCCTCCTGGAAACCGCCGACCATCAGCACTTGGCCTATATCGAAGGCCAACGCGGCAGCCAGTGGGTTTCCGACGCAGATGAGGTGTCCATCCTCGCGCGCAAGTATGCGATGCTGCGAGCACAGGCCCTGTCCCCACTGGAGTCGAAGGGCCTGCTGGACCGTCTGCTAGGAGAGCAATGAGCACCGAGGCACTTCAGTGGTTCAAGTCGACGTACAGCGGCGACGAGGGCGGCGAATGCCTCGAAGTCGCCTACGCCTGGCGGAAGTCCAGCCGCAGCAGCGACGAGGGCGGCGAGTGCGTGGAAATCGCTACCTGCCCCCACACCGTCCACGTCCGCGACTCCAAGAACCCCGATTCAACCGGCCCCACCCTCCACCTCACCCCCACCGCCTGGGCCGCCTTCATCGCCACCGCCTGACCCCATGGCAACGCTCCCCAACCCCCTCCCCCAGCTAGCCTCCCTCGGTCTCCCCCTCCCCCCGGGCAGGCTCATCGACGTAACCGCCGAAGGCAAGTGGCCCGAACCCCTCCTCTGGCTGGCCGACGAAACGGCAACCCCCAACACCTGGGCCGCCCTCCAGGAAGCCCCCCGCACCCACGGCCTGCTCCCCGTCCTCGTGGACGTGGGCCAGGGCCACGGCGCCCCGGAGGACTGGGAGTTGATGCCCGGCGAGATGTCGTACCCCGGGGACCACGACCCGGAGGAGATCCTGGCCGACTTCTGGGACGAGTGCTGCGCGGAGGAAGCCGGGGACTGGCCCGGCCTGGCCGCCACCCCGGACCTCGCCGCCAAGCCCACGGACGTGGTCCACGACCTCCTCGCCCCCGGAAGCCCGTTGAAGGACCCCCGCCTCGCCCTTGTCCCCGCCCGCCGCAGCGCGGACATCCCGACGGCGATCGGCTGGATGGGCGCGGCGAACTACGCCAACGACACGGCCCGCCTGAGCGCGGTGCTCCGCTCGTGGGAGGACCGTTTCGGGATCCGCCTGCTGGCGCTGGGCTTCGACCACCTCCTGATGTCGGTGGCCACCCCGCCCAGCACCTACGGCGAGGCGAACGCGATCGCCGCCGAGCACTTCGCCTTCTGCCCGGACAACATCTGGCAGGGCTGCCCCAGCGACCCCACCCTCGTGGGCTACGCGGAACGCGAGGTGCTCAATCAGCCGACCTGGCACTTCTGGTGGGACTGAGACGAAAACTCCTTGAGCGCCTCCGCAGTCCTCTCGTCCCCCGGCAGAAACGCCTCCAGCTTCAGCTCGGCGAGAGTGACATCAACAGCGGTGGCAAAACTCGTCACGGTAGTCATCAACCGCAACTCACCACACGAGGACCGCAACCGCAACGGAACGGCGAACCCCAACGCCCCACCCCCCGCCTCCAACTCAGGCACATACCCGGCGAGTTCAGAGCGCAGCTCCGGCAGATGCCCCAGCCGCGCAAGGACATGCCGGGCCCACTCACCGAAATTCAGAATCCGCGGCGCAAGCCCATCAGGATGCAGAGCGAGCCGGTAGACATTCGCCCCCACCCCCACCAGCTCATCCGCCGCCCCCTCGGTAAGAAGATCGAACGCCCCGTTGGCGGCGATGAGTTCACCCCCACGCCCCGCCACCAGCGCCGGGTAGGGCAGATGCCCGCGCAGAACATGATCGATCGCCGTACGCACGGGAGCCAGCACAGGATCATCAAGCCGGCTCTCGGGATAAGCAGGCGCGTACCCCGCCGCGATGAGCAGCTCATTGCACTCCCGCAACGGCAGTTCCAACGACTCCGCCAGCCGTACGACCATGTTCCGCCCGGGCACGGACCTGCCGGACTCGATGAAACTGAGGTGCCGCTGGGTGGTGCCCGCCCGCAACGCCAGGTCGAGTTGGCTGAGATGACGGCGGGTACGTCGTTCGCGAAGCGCACGAGGAAAGTCCACGCACCTGTTCTAACCCCACCGCGGGACTCCGGGCCATTCCCCGCAGGGAATTGCCGCGACTCCCGCTGCTCACGAACATCACCGTCATGGACATCGGCGTACTGCTTCCGACCGGAACCGCCCAGTGGGGCCCGAACGACGACCCCCGCGACCTGATCGCCTTCGGCCGCCAGGCCGAACGCCTGGGCTTCGCTTCCCTCTTCGTCAACGACTCCCTGATCAGCCCCCGCATAGAGGCCCTCACCATGCTGGCCGCCCTGGCCCCGGCAACCGACCACGTAACCCTCGGCACAGCCGCCCTGATGCCGTTCCTGCGCCGCCCGATCCAGGCGGCCCAGTCCCTCGCCTCGATCGACCTCCTCTCCGGCGGCCGCCTCACGGTGACGGTCGGCGCCGGCTTCCCAGGCCGCTTCGGACGCCCCCTCTACACCCTCTCCGAACTCCCCTGGGAACGCCGCTTCGCCCGCCTCGACGAAACGGTCGCCCTGTGGCGGTCCCTATGGGCAGGCGCCGACACCTTCCACGGCGACTTCCACCACTTCACCGACATCCCACCCACCACCCGCCCCTTCCGCCCGGAAGGCCCACCCATCTGGCTGGGCGGCGCGACCGAGGCGGCCCTGACCCGCACCGGCCGCACATACGACGGCTGGCTCCCCTACCCACCCGCCCCCGCCGACTACGCGACGGGCCTCCACCACATCCACAAGGCAGCGACCGAAGCCGGCCGCACACCCACGGACATCACCCCGGCCCTGTTCATCTCGGTAAGAATCGACGACAAGCACTCACCCCACAGCCGCACCGCCCTGGACGCCTACGCACGAGCCACCTACGGCATGCCGCTGGACCAACTGGAGAAGATCCAGGCAGTCATCTACGGCACCCCCGACGAGGTACGAGCCCGCCTGCACGAGTACGCCACCGCAGGCGCCCACCACATCGTCGTACGCCTGGCCGCCCTGGACCTGAACTCCCAGCGCGACCAGCTGGAACGAACAGCGGCCCTACTCCCAACGCTCCGCCCTTAACCCCGCGACGCGCCCCCCCCAACGCATCCCCCAACCTCCGCACCCCCTCCCGGATCCGCTCCGGCGTCTCGGTCACGAAGCACATCCGCAAGGTCGCCCGATCAGGCTCCCCGGCGAAGAAGGGCGCCCCGGGCACATAGGCAACGTCATGCCGCACAACCGCAGGAAGCAACTGAGCCGTGTCGACCCCGAAAGGCAGCCGCACCCAAAGGAACATCCCACCCTCGGGCCGATTCCAGGAAGAGCCCTCCGGCAGGGCCTCGGCCAGCGCCCCGACCATCGCATCCCGCCGCTCCCCGTAAACGGCCGCGACCCGCCCGACATGCGCATCGAGATCGCACTCGGCCAAGTACCGAGCCGCAGCAAGCTGGTTGACGGTAGGCGTATGCAGATCGGCGGCCTGCTTGGCGACGACACAGGCCCGCCGCAGCTCGGCAGGCGCCCGCAGCCACCCGAGCCGCAGCCCCGGAGCCATGACCTTGGAGAAGGACCCGAGCAGCACGGTCCGGTCCTCACCCCCGGGATACGTGCCGATCCACGGCACCCGCTCCCCCTCGAACCGCAGCTCCCCGTAAGGATCGTCCTCGACGACCCACAGCCCGTACCGCGAGGCGACGCCGGCGATGGCACCCCGCCGCGCGGCCGACATCGTACGACCACTGGGATTCTGAAAGGTAGGAACGGCATAGAGCAGCTTGGGCCGCTCCCGCACCACAAGCTCGGCCAGCGCATCCGGATCCGGCCCGTCGGCATCCCCGGGCACGGCAAGAACACGAGCCCCGGCCAACCCGAAGACCTGAAGCGCCGCGAGATAACAGGGTTCCTCGACAAGAACGGTGTCCCCGGCCTCGACCAGCGCCGCGGCAACCAGCGACAGCCCCTGCTGCGACCCCGTGGTCACCAGAAGATCATCGGCCCCGGTGGCCAGCCCCCGCCCGCTCATCCTCCGAGCGAGCAAGTCCCGCAGCCCCGGCTCCCCCTCGGTCGTCGAGTACTGAAGGGCCTGCCCCGGCATCTCCTCCAGCACATACCGAAAGGCGGCCGCGACCCCGTCCCGGTCGAACAACTCGGGCGCGGGAAGCCCCCCGGCGAAGTTGATGACCTCGGGCCGCGCGGTAACGGCGAGAATCTCCCGCACAGCCGACCCACCCACAGCCCGAACCCGGGAGGCAAGCGGCGGCAGAGAGGCGGCGGACACGGAGGCACTCGTCAGGGTCATACCGAGCACCCTAGGGAAATAGGTGGTGCCTACAAACAGCTTTCCGCGATCTGAGATTCCCGTGGAAACGTCCCGTACAGCCCCCTCGGGACACGACATCCCCGCAGGTCAGCCCCATCCCGTAGGACCGTCGTCCCAAATCCGGAAGCGCCCGTGGCACGGGAGCCGGACGACCCCCCAGGCTGAGGCCATGTCCCGGTCCTCCACACACCCCACCCGAGTACTGGCGGCCCTGACGGCCGTACTCGCCACGCTCACCCTCACCCTCACGGCATGCGAGGACGGCGAGGGCCTAAGAGACGAAGGCCCATCGACGACAACGACGACTACGACGACTACCGAGCGCCCGCCGCCAGCAAATGCGAAGCCTCAACAGCCCAATAGGTGAGGATGTTCTGCGCGCCGGCCCGCTTGATCCCGGTCAGCGTCTCCAGAATGGCCCGCTCCCGATCGATCCACCCCTTCTCGGCGGCGGCCTCGACCATGGAGTACTCCCCGGAGATCTGATAAGCCGCCACCGGCACGTCCACGGCATCGGCGACGCGGGCGAGGATGTCGAGGTAGGGCCCGGCAGGCTTGACCATCACCATGTCGGCCCCCTCCTCCAGGTCGAGGGCCAACTCCCGCAAGGACTCCCGAGCATTGGCGGGATCCTGCTGATAGGTCTTCCGGTCCCCCTTCAGCGAGGACCCGACAGCCTCCCGGAACGGCCCGTAGAAGGCGGACGCGTACTTGGCGGTGTACGCCAGGATCGCCACATCCTCCCGCCCGATCTGGTCAAGGGCATCCCGGATGACCCCGATCTGCCCGTCCATCATCCCGCTGGGCCCGACCACATGCGCCCCGGCGTCGGCCTGCACCTGAGCCATCTCGGCGTACCGCTCAAGGGTGGCGTCGTTGTCGACCCGCCCCTGGGCGTCCAGCACCCCGCAGTGCCCGTGATCAATGGTCTCGTCGAGACAGACATCGGACATCACGAGCAGCTCGTCCCCGACCTCGGCCCGCACATCCCGCAGCGCGACCTGCAGAATCCCGTCCGGATCGGTCCCCGGCGTCCCCAGCGCGTCCTTCTTGCTCTCCTCAGGCACCCCGAACAGCATGATCCCGGAAACCCCGGCAGCCACCGCCTCCGCAGCAGCCTTCTTGAGACTGTCGCGCGTGTGCTGCACCACCCCGGGCATCGCAGCGATCGGCACCGGCTCACTCACCCCTTCCCGCACAAACGCGGGAAGGATGAAGTCAGCGGGATGCAGCCGCGTCTCAGCGACCATCCGCCGCATGACAGGAGAGGTCCGCAGCCGCCGCGGCCGCGAGCCGGGAAAGGATCCGTACTTCGTCATACCCCTACGCTACGCCCGCCCCGCATGCCCCTTTGCCGACGCAGCGTCGGAGCACACGGCCCCCAGCCGGGACGTGTCCCGCACCGGCGCAACGGCGAGCAGGGGACGTACCGGGGGGTGTCCGCCCGCAGCGGCGGGCGTCAATCACCGCGCACTACTCAAGAGACCGAGCCGCCCGACCGAGGACGGACACCCCCCGGTGCGGCCCCGACCCCCAACGCAACGGATGTGCGCAACGCGAGCCCCCACTCAGGGACGGGGGCGCCGCAGGCACTTCAGGGGCGCGGGGAACTGCGCAAACGCCCACCCCCACCGCCCCGCAGATCGCCACGGCCTCCCGCCGGAGGCCACCGCAGGCATGACGACGGGGAGGGCCGAAAGACCACTCCCCGTCACCAAACACCACACTCACACCCGAGCCCGAGCCCGCGCCCGAGCCCGAGAGCCCTCAGGTCGTAGACCGCCGCCGCCGAGCCCCCGGCCGCCGCTCGCTCGGCCGAGTAACCGGATCCCCGGCCTCCGCCGCAGCCGCCCGCCGCTTCAACCCGAAGTCCGCCAGCGCCTCGGCCAGCTTGTGCACGGACGGCTCGGGAGCCATCACGTCCACCCGCAGCCCATGCTCCTCGGCGGTCTTGGCCGTGGCGGGCCCGATACACGCGATCACGGTCACGTTGTGCGGCTTCCCGGCGATCCCCACCAGGTTCCGCACAGTGGAGGACGACGTGAAGAGAACGGCATCGAAGCCACCCCCCTTGATCGCCTCCCGCGTATCCGCCGGCGGCGGCGACGCCCGCACCGTCCGGTACGCCGTGACGTCGTCGACCTCCCACCCGAGCTCGATGAGCCCGGCGACCAGCGTCTCGGTGGCGATGTCGGCGCGCGGCAGGAACACCCGGTCGATCGGATCAAACACCGGGTCATACGGCGGCCAGTCCTCAAGCAGCCCGGCAGCGGACTGCTCCCCGCTGGGCACGAGATCCGGCTTCACACCAAAGGCGACGAGCGCCTTGGCGGTCTGCTCCCCCACGGCCGCGACCTTGATGCCCGCGAACGCACGCGCATCGAGCCCGTACTCCTCGAACTTCTCCCGCACGGCCTTGACGGCGTTGACCGACGTGAAGGCGATCCACTCGTACCGCCCGGTCACGAGCCCCTTGACCGCCCGCTCCATCTGCTGAGGCGTCCGCGGCGGCTCGACGGCGATCGTCGGCACCTCGTGCGGTACGGCCCCGTAGGACCGCAGCTGGTCGGAGAGCGAGGCCGCCTGCTCCTTCGTACGCGGCACGAGCACCCGCCACCCGAACAAGGGCTTCGACTCGAACCACGACAACTGCTCACGCTGAGCAGCGGCGGACCGCTCACCGACCACGGCTATCACCGGCCGCCCGCCCTCCGGCGAGGGCAGCACCTTGGCCTGCTTGAGCGTCTGGGCGATGGTCCCCAGCGTCGCGGTCCAGGTCCGCTGACGAGTGGTCGTACCAGCCACCGTCACGGTGAGCGGCGTATCAGGCTTACGCCCGGCGGCGACCAGCTCACCGGCGGCAGCGGCGACGGAGTCGAGCGTGGTCGAGACAACCACGGTCCCATCCGACGCCCCGACCTCGGTCCAGCACCGGTCGGACGCGGTCCGCGCATCCACGAACCGCACATCCGCACCCTGCGCGTCCCGCAACGGCACACCCGCATACGCAGGCACACCAACGGCCGCGGCGACACCGGGTACGACCTCGAACGGCACCCCCGCGCGGGCACACGCCAGCATCTCCTCGGCGGCGTACGCGTCGAGCCCGGGGTCCCCGGACACCGCACGCACGACCCGCCTGCCGCCCCGCGCGGCCTCCATGACAAGATGTGCGGCATCCCGCACGGCGGGGGCAGCAGCGGTTGTTGACGCACCGTCAACAACCGTCAGTTGAGGCGCGCCTGTGCCCGGATACGGATCCGACGAGGGATCCGAGTCCGTGTCCACGACGGCGACGCCTGAGCGAGCGTGGACGCGTACGACGTCGAGCACCTCGTGCTCGGCGACGAGAACGTCCGCGTTCCCCAGCGCCTCCACGGCGCGCAGAGTCAGTAGTCCCGGATCCCCGGGTCCGGCACCCAGGAAGGTGACGTGCCCGTGTTCAGGTCCGGCGGCAGGAAGGGCGGTGGGGCTCACTGTGCTCGCTCCCCCATCAGACCGGCCGCGCCCTGGGCAAGCATCTCGGCAGCGAGTTCACGGCCGAGCGCCATTGCTTGGTCGTACGTCTCGGGCACGGGACCGGTGGTGGACAACTGCACCGTACGAGAGCCGTCGGTGGTACCGACGACCCCTCGCAGGCGCATTTCCTTGACAATCTGCCCGTCGGCCAGCAGGTCGGCCAGCGCGCCCACAGGGGCGCTGCAACCGGCCTCCAGGGCGGCGAGCAGTGACCGCTCGGCAGTCACGGCGGCCCGCGTGAACGGGTCGTCGAGCTCTCCGAGCGCGGCGATCAGGTCCGCGTTGTCCGCGGCACACTCGATCGCGAGTGCTCCCTGGCCGGGAGCGGGCAAAACCGTGTCGACTGAAAGAAAGTCAGTCACCTCGTCGATGCGCCCGATGCGGTTGAGCCCGGCCGCGGCCAGCACCACCGCATCCAGCTCACCGTCGTGCACGTACCGGATCCGGGTGTCGACGTTCCCCCGGATCGGAACGGTCTCGATGTCCAGCCCATGGGCACGCGCGTACGCGTTCAGCTGGGCCATCCGCCGGGGCGACCCGGTACCGATGCGGGCCCCGCGGGGCAGATCGGTGAACTTCAGGGCGTCCCGGGCGACGATGACGTCCCGAGGGTCCTCACGCAGCGGAATCGCGGCGAGCGAGAGCTCGTCGGGCTGCCCGGTGGGCAGGTCCTTCAGGGAGTGCACCGCGAAGTCGACGTCCCCCTTGAGGAGCGCCTCCCGCAACGCGGTGACGAACACCCCCGTACCGCCGATCTGCGCGAGCTGCTCCCGCGACACATCGCCGTACGTGGTGATCTCGACGAGCTCGACGGGCCGTCCGGTCACCTGGCTCACGGCGTCCGCCACCTGCCCGGACTGGGCCATGGCGAGTTTGCTCCGCCTGGTCCCGAGCCTCAGCGCCTTGTTACTCATGCCGGCCCTCGGTTCTTGCTGGTGTTCTCGGTGCTGTCCTCGGCCCGGGACACGGCGGCCACCGTCTCCTGGTCGAGGTCGAACAGGGTCCGCAGCGCGTCCGCGTACCCGGCACCGCCGGGCTCGGCCGCGAGCTGCTTGACCCGTACGGTCGGCGCGTGCAGCAACTTGTCCACGACGCGCTTCACGGTCTGGGTGATCTCGCTGCGCTGCTTGTCGTCGAGCGCGGGCAGCCGCCCGTCGAGCCGGGCCATCTCACTGGCGACGACATCGGCGGCCATGGCCCGCAGCGCGACCACGGTCGGCGTGATGTGCGCGGCCCGAAGCGCGGCCCCGAAGGCGGCGACCTCGTCCGCGACGATCCGCCGCACCTGGTCGACATCGGCCGCCATGGGCGCATCGGCGGAAGCCTCGGCCAGCGACTCGATGTCAACGAGCCGCACTCCGGGAATCCGATGCACAGCGGCGTCGATGTCACGGGGCATGGCGAGATCAAGAAGAAAAAGAACGGCCGCGGTCCGCGACACGACCGGCTCAGGCTTACGCCGCTCAGGAATCCGCCCGACAGCGGCAACAGCGGCAGCCAGCGCGGCGATGGCCTCGGCCTCATCAGCGGCACTGTGAACCCGGGCCACCCCGTTGTCGACCCAGGCGGCATGCTGCTCAAGCTCAGCGGCACCCATGCCGGCAACAGCGGCTTCCCCGAGTACGGAGAACCCGGCGGTGGCGGGAACGGAGTTCAGGTCGAGGGGACAGTTCTCGTCGTCAACCGCTCCGCCCAAGCTGCGGGCAGGCGTGCCGCTAGGAGCGGCTCCCGACCCAAAGCGAGGCGGCACCCCGCCGGCGCGGGCAAGCGACCCAACCCCCGGGCCAGCCCCAACCCCGGCACCCTCAACAGCCGCGGCAACCGCACCGGCCGTGAGCACCAGCCCGGTCGCCCCCGTACAGGACACGACAACATCAACACGTGTCAGCTCACCCGGCACCGATTCCATAGGCACCGCCCGAGCGACAACACCCGTGTCATCCCCGGAGTTCAAGATCTCAGCAAGCCGAGAGGCCCGCTCAGCAGTCCGATTGGCGACGACAATCTCAGCGACCCCGGCCCGAGCCAACGTCGCCGCAGCCAGCGAGGACATCGACCCGGCACCGATAACAAGCGCCTTCTTCCCCGCGGCCCAAGTCCCCACCGCCGTACCGGAAGCCAACTGCTCAAGACCGAACGTCACCAGCGACTGCCCGGCCCGGTCGATCCCCGTCTCGGAGTGCGCGCGCTTGCCCACCCGAAGGGCCTGCTGGAACAGATCGTTCAACAGCCGCCCGGCGGTGTGCAGATCCTGCGCCTTGGCCAGCGAGTCCTTGATCTGTCCAAGGATCTGCCCCTCCCCGACGACCATGGAATCAAGCCCACAGGCGACGGAGAACAGATGGTGGACGGCCCGGTCCTCGTAGTGCACGTACAGATAGGGAGTGAGCTCGTCCAGCCCGACCCCGCTGTGCTGCGCGAGCAAGGTCGACAGCTCGGCGACACCGGCATGGAACTTGTCGACGTCGGCGTACAGCTCGATCCGGTTGCACGTGGCGAGCACCGCCGCCTCGGCAGCCGGCTCCGCCGCGACCGTGTCCTGCAACAGCTTGATCTGGGCGTCAGCGCTCAACGCCGCCCGCTCCAGCACGCTGACGGGAGCACTGCGGTGGCTCAGCCCTACGACGAGGAGACTCATGCCGGCATCACGGCGGGTACGTCCCCGTCGGGCCCTTTGTCGGGAGAGGCGGCGGCGGCGACCGACCCGGCACCCTCGGCCCTGGAACTCTCGCCCCTGGAACCCTCGGCCCCGGCGGCTTCCTCCCCGGCCTTCCGCTGCTCATGGAAGGCGAGGATCTGGAGCTCGATGGAGAGATCCACCTTGCGCACATCGACCCCGTCCGGAACGGACAGCACGGTGGGCGCGAAGTTCAAGATAGAGGTGACCCCTGCGGCCACAAGCCGATCGCACACAGGCTGAGCGGCACCGGCAGGAGTGGCGATGACACCGATCGATACCCCGTTGTCCTGAATGATCTTCTCAAGGTCATCGGAGTGCTGCACCGGGATCCCGGCGACAGGCTTTCCGGCCATTGCCGGATCGGCGTCGATGAGCGCGGCGACCCGGAACCCACGGGACGCGAACCCGCCGTAGTTGGCGAGCGCGGCGCCGAGGTTACCGATACCGACGATCACAACCGGCCAGTCCTGGGTCAGCCCCAGCTCACGGGAGATCTGATAGACGAGATACTCGACGTCGTACCCGACACCACGCGTCCCGTAGGAGCCCAGGTAGGAGAAGTCCTTGCGCAGCTTCGCGGAGTTGACCCCCGCGGCGGCCGCGAGCTCCTCGGAGGAGACCGTGGGTACCGAGCGCTCCGACAGTGCGGTCAGCGCACGGAGGTACAGCGGAAGCCTGGCGACGGTGGCCTCGGGAATCCCTCGGCTACGGGTCGCCGGTCGGTGAGTTCGGCCAGTTGCCACGGTGCTCCTGCGGGTAGAGCGGGGCTGCAGGCGGTCACACGTACCTAGACCGCCCCGTCGAAAGCAGGCTATGTCTTTGTGAACGCGTGCACAAAGATGGTGTCCGATTTGCCCGGCCAACGTGACCGGGGTCACGCGCGTCGCTCTCGGGGGCAAAATCGCACACTCTCCTCAACAATCCCGCCCCCCAGGACCAAGTCGCCATCGATCCTAAGCGACCAGTGGGACCAGTTGGACTACTCGGTCAGTGCCTTCCTGAGCCTCTTCTCGTCCACCCGCCAGAAGGTGTGCTGGGCTCCGTCGACGAGCACGACGGGGATCTGTTCCCAGTACCGGTCGTGGAGTTGAGGGTCCTGGGAGATGTCCTTCTGCTCCCATGGAACACCCAGTTCCCCACAGACCCGCTCGATGACGATCTGTGCGTCATCACACAGATGGCATCCCGGCTTACGGATCAGCGTGACCAGCCTGTCCTGCGGAGCAGGCGCCTTCCGGCGAAAGAGGGGACTCATGCCGGCCATTCTCACCCCTGTTTAACGGCTCGGTCGCGGAGAGTTCACACCCTTCAAACCTCTCGACTCCGGAAGCACCGAACAAACTGGCTATGCTCACGCCATGGCCGCTCTCGGATGGCTCACTCCCCGTAGGCGCTCCGCCACGGCGCGGAGCGTGTTGGCAGGCGAGGCCTCGGCGGAGGCCGCGCGCAAGTCGTCACAGGAGGTCGAGGAGACCTCGACCACGGGCTCCGGCCCAGGTGAGGAGCCGGAGTTCCCGGTTCTCGGCGACGACAAGGCAGCCGCCTTCTTCGACCTCGACAACACCGTCATGCAGGGTGCGTCGCTGTTCCACTTCGGCCGGGGCCTGTACAAGCGGAAGTTCTTCGAGACCCGCGACCTCGCCCGCTTCGCCTGGCAGCAGGCGTGGTTCAGGCTGGCGGGCATCGAGGACCCCGAACACATGCAGGAGGCGCGGGACTCCGCCCTCTCCATCGTCAAGGGCCACCGCGTCTCCGAGCTGATGTCGATCGGCGAGGAGATCTACGACGAGTACATGGCCGAACGCATCTGGCCCGGCACCCGAGCCCTCGCCCAGGCCCACCTGGACGCGGGCCAGAAGGTCTGGCTGGTCACGGCGGCCCCGGTGGAGATCGCAGGCGTGATCGCCCGCCGCCTGGGCCTGACCGGCGCGCTCGGCACGGTCGCGGAGTCAGTGGACGGCGTATACACAGGCAAGTTGGTGGGCGAGCCCCTGCACGGCCCCGCCAAGGCAGAAGCGGTCCGAGCCCTGGCAGCGGCGGAGGGCCTCGACCTGACCCGCTGCGCGGCCTACAGCGACAGCCACAACGACATCCCCATGCTCTCCCTGGTGGGCCACCCCTACGCCATCAACCCGGACACCAAGCTCCGCAAACACGCGAGGCAACTGGACTGGCGCTTGCGTGATTACCGCACGGGCAGGAAGGCCGCGAAGGTGGGCATCCCCGCAGCGGCTGGCGTAGGAGCGGTAGCTGGAGGCACTGCGGCCGCAATCGCTCTTCATCGCCGCCGCCGGTAGCTCACCTAGGGGCGCGGGGCTGTACCGATATGCGGCTCCGCCGCGTGGGCGCGACCGGCCACAGACAACCCGCGCCCGAAATACAACAAGTACCCCCCACCCCCTCCCCCCAGTCCTCTTGTCGGCACACGGCCACAACACGCCCCGACCCCGACCGGAACTCGATCTCATCTGATCAACAACCGGTCACTCTGCGGCACTTGAACGGCCCCCATTCGGTTACAGAAGCGACGTAATCGATGATTTGAGCAACTGGGTGTAGCAGTGCCTGCACGAAGCGTTATTCTCCTCAGACGCATTCCGGTACCCCTCCGTCGCTACGACGGGTGAACGGTCCCGTACTGCACGTGATGGAAGCTCTGCCTCTGGGAGTCCCGTGTACTCACACGTCGGGGTTGACGCCTCGGGCCTGGCTACGCTGCGCGCGACGGTCAACAACCTCATGCGCTTCGTCCCCACCGCGTACGCCGTCCCCGCCCTTGCCGTAGCCACCGCGCCGGCGGGCCCGTGCTACGCGCTCGCCGAGAGCGGCGCCGCCGTCGGCAGACGAGGACGCTCGGCCGGCGCCGCCACCACCACCGCCCGCCGTCCCGCCGCGGACAGCGACAGCGCCCGCATGATGGATCTCGTGGAGCGCGCCCAGGCCGGCGAGGCCGACGCCTTCGGCCGCCTCTACGACCAGTACAGCGACACCGTGTACCGGTACATCTACTACCGAGTGGGAGGGAAGGCGACCGCCGAGGACCTCACCAGCGAGACGTTCCTGCGCGCCCTGCGCAGGATCGGCACCTTCACCTGGCAGGGCCGCGACTTCGGCGCCTGGCTCGTGACGATCGCCCGCAACCTCGTCGCCGACCACTTCAAGTCGAGCCGCTTCCGGCTGGAAGTGACGACCGGCGAGATGCTCGACGCCAACGAGGTCGAACGTTCGCCCGAGGACTCGGTCCTGGAGTCCCTCTCCAACGCCGCGCTGCTCGAAGCCGTGCGCCGGCTCAACCCGCAGCAGCAGGAGTGTGTGACGCTCCGCTTCCTCCAGGGTCTCTCGGTCGCCGAGACCGCGCGCGTGATGGGCAAGAACGAGGGCGCCATCAAGACCCTCCAGTACCGCGCCGTCCGCACCCTCGCCCGGCTCCTCCCGGACGACGCCCGCTGACCCCGGGCACGCTGAGCGACTCCCAACTCACGGTCAGTTAAAGTCTGTTGACTTCGCGATCCGATCATCCGCAGTCCGTAACCCAAGTGCCGCGCCGCTCGTTGTGCGGGATGCAGGCTCCCTGTGGTCACTCCCTGGCCGACTTCGATCACTCGATCGTGTGGAAGTGGTCAGGGCGTGCAACCCTCAGGACCCCCTGGGGAGTCGACCGTCATGACGAGAGGAGGTGCCGCCAGTGATCGCGAACGTATCGGCGCACCGGCGGGCGAACGCCTTCGCCCAGGCCCTGGAGGAGCAGTCCGACCGGGGCCCGGCGGCCGAGCAGTCCGAAGGACCGGACCCGGCCCCGGCAGCCTCGGAACAGACCGAGCGGGGCCGCATGTTGGCCCTCGCGGAGTGTCTCGACGAGCTGCCCCGGCCACAGCTGGATCCCGAGGTCAAGGTCGTCCAGCGGGCCCAGCTGGTGGCCGCGTTCGAGGCCATGCTCCAGGAAGGCACGCTCGGAGGCGAGGCAGCGGAACCCTCGGTGCCCGAACAGCGCTCCCATCGCGCGCGCGGCGCACACCGCGCGTCCCCGCTGGGCAAACTGCGACCCCGGTCCCGGCTGACCAAGGGCCTCGCGGCCGGCGGACTCAGCGTCGGGGTCGCCGCGGGAGCCTTCGGCGGAGTCGCCGCGGCCAGCTCGGACGCCCTCCCGGGCGACTCCCTCTACGGCCTCAAGCGCGGCATCGAGGACTTCAAGCTCAACTATCTGTCCGACGGCGCCGACGAGCGCGGCCAGGCCTATCTCGACCAGGCCTCCACCCGCCTCAGCGAAGCCCGTCGCCTCATGGACCGCGACCGCGGCGGACAGCTCGACCACGAGTCCCTCGGTGAGATCCGCCGCGCCCTGTCCGGGATGCAGTACGACGCCTCCGAGGGCCACCGGCTGCTCCACGAGGCGTATCAGCGCGACCCGGACTCCCTGGGCCCCATCCAGGCCCTCGACGCCTTCTCGCGCTCGCACCGCGAGGTCTGGGGCGCCCTCCGCGACCGGCTCCCGGTCCAGCTCGGGGACGTCAGTCAGCAGGTGTCGTCGGTGTTCGACGCCATAGACGAAGAGGTGGCCCCGCTCCAGTCCCTGCTCCCCCAGCCCCCGGCCCAGAGCGGCGGCACGGGCAGCGGGCAGGGCGGTTCCGGTACGGCGTCGAAGGGCACCTCCGGCTCCGACCGCTCGACGGCACCGAGCAACGGCACCTCGGACGGCTCCGGCACCGGCAGCAAGAGCCCCAGCAACTCGGCCACGTCCGGCAGCGAGGACGGCCTGCTCGGCGGCAACACCGGCGGCCTGCTCGACCCGCCGAAGGACACCGGCACCAGCGCCTCCCCGTCCACGACGACCCCGTCCACCGACCCGGACGTCACCCTCCCACCCCTCCTCCCGGGCCTCCTGCCCGGCCTGGGGATCGACAGCGAGGACGCGAACTAGGCCTTTCCCGTACGACGGTGGGGGCGCCCTTCGAGAGGAAGGGCGCCCCCACCGTCGTACGACTCCTGAACCGGTCAGAAGAAGACCGACCGCCGCTGCACCAGCAGCTTGGCCCCTCCCATCTGCTGCCCTCGCACTGCTTCGCAGGCTTCGAGCAGCTGCGCCGGACTCCGTCCGGCGGCTCCAGGTGACCTCGGCGGTCGTCCACCTCGGCCGCCGTCCAGAGAACAGCCTCGGTCAGAAGAAGACCGACCGCCGCTGCACCAGCAGCTTGTAGAGCGTGTGCTGGATCTGTTCCCGCACCTGGTCCGTCAGGTTGAACATCAGCATCGGGTCCTCGGCGGCCTCCGGCGGATAGCCGTCCGTGAGGATCGGCTCGCCGAACTGGATGGTCCACTTGGTCGGGAGCGGGATCGCGCCGAGCGGACCGAGCCACGGGAAGGTCGGGGTGATCGGGAAGTACGGGAAGCCGAGGACCCGGGCGAGGGTCTTGGCGTTGCCGATCATCGGGTAGATCTCCTCCGCGCCCACGATCGAGCACGGGATGATCGGGGTCCCCTTGCGCAGGGCCGTCGAGACGAAGCCGCCGCGGCCGAAGCGCTGGAGCTTGTAGCGCTCGCTGAAGGGCTTGCCGATGCCCTTGAAGCCCTCCGGCATCACCCCGACCAACTCGCCCTGCCCGAGAAGCCGTTCGGCGTCCTCCGCGCAGGCCAGGGTGTGGCCGAGCTTGCGGGCGAGTTCGTTGACGACGGGGAGCATGAAGACCAGGTCCGCGGCGAGCAACCTGAGGTGACGCCCGGCGGGGTGGTTGTCGTGGACGGCGACCTGCATCATCAGACCGTCCATCGGGATCGTCCCGGAGTGGTTGGCGACGATCAGCGCGCCGCCCTCCGTCGGGATGTTCTCGATGCCCTTCACCTCGACCCGGAAGTACTTCTCGTACACCGGCCGCAGCAGGGACATCAGGACCTGGTCGGTCAACTCCTCGTCGTAACCGAAGTCGTCGACGTCGTAGTCACCGGTGAGCCGGCGTCGCAGGAAGGACAGCCCGCCCGCGATCCGCCGCTCGATACCGCCGTCGTCCCGCGCCTTCTGCGGCGGCTGTTCCTCACGCGTCACAGGGACATCATCCTGCGCCGGCGCCTTGCTGGGCAGGGGCTGGACCTCACGGACCAGCGAGGCCTCCTTACGGCGGCTCCCCGCGCTCCGGCGCCGCGACGGCCGCTGTACGGCAGCCCCCCGGGACCGGTCGTCGTCGAACGGAATGACCTTGGCGTCCGCCATCGTTGATGCGCTCCTCAGTTGGCGCTCTGCGTCGGGGGGTGGCCACTGCCCAGGACGGGCAGCGCGGCGATCCTGTCGACGGCCCCGGCAAGGGCCTCCGGGGGTAGGAGTCCAGGGCCCCGGCCACGCGCGAAGTCCGCGAACGTCTCCGCCGTCGTGTACTTCGGCTTGAATCCGAGCGTCTCACGCATCTGGTCCGTCGCCACGACCCGGCCATGGGTGAGCAGCCGGATCTGCTCGGGCGAGAAGTCCGTCACGCCGAGCGTACGGACCAGCGATCCCGCCCAGGTGACCGCCGGCAGCAGCAGCGGCACGGTCGGCCGCCCCAGCCGCCGCGAGCACTGCGACAGCAGCAGCACCCCGTCACCGGCGATGTTGAAGGTCCCGCTGTTGAGCGTCCCGCGCTCCGGCTCGTGCGAGGCGATCCGCAGCACCTCGATCACATCGTCCTCGTGCACGAACTGGAGCCGAGGGTCGTACCCCAGGACGGTCGGCAGCACGGGCAGCGAGAAGTAGGACGCGAGCGGCGTATCGGCGCTGGGCCCAAGGATGTTGGCGAACCGCAGCACACACACGGCCACATCGGGCCGCCGCCGCGCGAACCCCCGCACATACCCCTCGACCTCGACGGTGTCCTTCGCGAAGCCGCCGCTGGGCAGCGACTTGGGCGGAGTGGTCTCGGTGAAGACGGCGGGATCACGGGGCGCGGAGCCGTACACATTGGTGCTGGACTTCACGACGAGCCGCTTGACGGTCGGCGACTTCTGACAGGCCCCGAGCAGCTGCATGGTGCCGATGACGTTGGTCTCCTTGACCGTCGTCCGGCTCCCGCTGCCCAGCGCCATGGCCGTCACATCGAGGTGTACGACCGTGTCGGCGCCGGTCTCCGCGAGCACCCTCGCGATGGTGGGCTGCCGGATGTCGGCCTGGATGAACTCGGCGCCGCCCAGATGATGCTCAGGCGGCACGGCGTCGACCGCGATCACCCGGTCCACCCGCGGGTCACGCTGGATCCGTCGTACGAACCGGCCCCCCAGTTGACGGGCCACTCCGGTCACGAGCACGACCTTGCCCAAGATTCAGCGCCTTCCTTCCAGCACTCATCCGCTGCCTCGTCCCCGCGTACCCTGCCGCGTTCCCCGTGTGCGGCCAACTTAGCGGGTCGATGTTGCGCTGTGATGACCACCCAATGCACGAAGTGACGACTTCCACAGACGTACGATCAGACCAAGCCAGCCGCTGTCAGACGTACGCACCCGGCCATACGCCCCCGGGCCGTGCGCCCCCGCCGTACGCATGGGCCCGGCTCCCGATTCCGGATATGCGTGTGGCCCCCCACCGGGTGTGGTGGGGGGCCACAAATCACGCTGCTTGCGCGGCGTCGTCCTACCAGCAGCCGAGGCTACTTCTTGTTACGACGCTGAACGCGCGTGCGCTTGAGCAGCTTGCGGTGCTTCTTCTTAGCCATCCGCTTGCGCCGCTTCTTGATAACAGAGCCCACGACTACCCTCGCTCACTTCTCATCACTCGGCGTTTGGGCGCCATGGGCCCATACGACCTACGAGGGGCTAGCCTACCCGCCTGAGCGCTGAGCTCGTAATCGAGGGGGAAAGGGGAGATCCCGACGTTGCCCTGAGGATCTCCCCGCCCCACGCCGTCAGGCGGTTTCCACCCCCACATAGCTCTCGCGAAGGTACTCGTGAACCGCTTGCTCGGGGACGCGGAAGGACCGCCCCACCCGGATCGCGGGCAGATGACCGCTGTGCACCAACCGGTACACGGTCATCTTCGACACTCGCATCACCGAGGCGACCTCCGCCACGGTAAGGAACTGAACCTCGTTCAGAGGCCTCTCGCCTGCTGCAGCCATGACACACCTGAACCTTCCGCACTCGACGGCCACCGGCTTCCCCTTCCGGTGACTCTTCGTCGCTGCGTGCTCACTCCCCAATGTAGGGGCGGGTGATGCGAGTGGGGAAGAGGTGCACCCATCGGCGGCCTACTGTGACAGACACGCTCGATTGAGTACGTAGCGGGTAAGCGGCCGGTAGTAATCAGACCGCACAGCGTCATCAAGTGGAACGACTACGGACACGACGCCTTCGGCCTCCCCCACGAACAACGCGGGGTCATCCGTGTCGGCCAGCCCAATGGCCTCAAACCCCAGCTGACCTGCCCCGCAGACCCACCCGTGATCCCCGATGACAAGCTCGGGAAGCACCCCGTCCGCCTCCGCGGCGGCGGCGAGCGCGAGCCGAACCGGGAGAGGTGAATGCGTGTGTGCGCCGGTCGCACGACCGGGGCTCGAAGCGCCCGGATCTCGCACGAGCGCGACTCCTCGTACGTAGTCAAGGTTGTACGTGCGTAGACCGAACCGGGTCGTTATGTCGACACAGCGACCATGCGCAGGGGTGAGAACGGTACATCCCGCCGCCGACAACGCGTCCGCGAGCGCGGCGTAGAACCCGAGCAGCCGATGCGGATGCCCGGTCCCCAGAAGCACAGGGGCACCACGCTGCGCGGCAGCCCGGATCCGTTCAGCGAAGGCATCGAGAGCGACCAGAGTCCGCTCCGGATCGATCACATCATGGCCTTGGGTATGACGAGGATCGCTCGATACCCCACACTTATCGGCCATCAACTCGATCAAATCCCGCTGCCCCCACGTCCATTCAGGATCGATGCCGATCAGCACGCGTGGATCCCGAGCAGCGAAAAGCCGATAACTCCGCAGACTCTCCTCCCGAGAGGTAGCCACGGTCCCGGCCAGACGAGCAGCCAGCAGATGGGCGCGCAGGGCGCCGGTGCTCAACACGGGAGCGATGGTGACGGACGGGGGGACGGGAGGGCACGGGAACAGGGAAACACCGCACAGTTGGCGTAACACATGAGTGCGGTTCGGGATAAGCAGGCGCTCGCCGGACTGGCTTAGGGGCGCGGGGAACTGCGCGACCAGCCACAACGCACCCGCAGCCGCCACCCCACACAGCGAGGCACTTGCTCAGGCCAACAACCCCCGCAACGGAAACACAGCCCGCCGAGCCGCCAGCACAGCCTGATCCAACCGGTCCGCAGGGTCGTACCCCGCCTCCCAGTCCGCCCAACTCACCGGCCACCGCCCATCAGTCATCCGCACAGGCGCCAACTGCCGAGTCCGAGCAAACACTTCCTGCCGCCAGCTCTCCGGAATCACACTCTCCGGCGCCAACTCCCGCCCCGCAGCGATCCCCACCAGATGCGTCCAGGACCGCGGCACCACCTCCACCACCGCGTACCCGCCCCCACCGAGCGCCACCCACCGCCCCTCGGCGTACTCATGCGCCAGCTCATGACACGCCACCTGCACAGCCCGCTGCGCATCCAGCGACACGGCGAGATGAGCGAGCGGATCCTCGAAGTGCGTATCGGCCCCGTGCTGAGTCACCAGCACCTGCGGCCGAAAGTCCGCGATCAACTCCGGCACCACCGCATGGAACGCCCGCAACCACCCCGCGTCCCCGGTCCCCGCCGGCAACGCCACATTCACCGCACTGCCCTCCGCGGAATCCGCCCCCGTCTCCTCCGGCCACCCGGTCTGCGGAAACAACGTCCGAGGATGCTCATGCAACGAGATCGTCAGAACCCGGGGATCCTCCCAGAACGCCGCCTGCACCCCATCCCCGTGATGCACATCGACATCGACATAGGCGACCCGCTCGGCCCCCAGCTCCAGCAACCGGGCAATGGCCAGCGAGGCATCGTTGTAGATACAGAACCCCGACGCGCCCCCGGGCATCGCATGATGCAGCCCACCCGCGAAGTTCACCGCGTGCAGCGCGTCCCCGTGCCACACAGCCTCAGCAGCCCCCACCGACTGCCCGGCGATCAGCGCGGACACCTCATGCATCCCCGCGAACGCCGGATCATCCATGGTCCCCAGCCCATACGCCCCCTCGGCCGCCCCAGGATCCGCCGAGGCCGCCTTCACGGCCTCGATGTAGTCCTCCCGGTGCACCAGCCGCAACGTCGACTCCCCGGCGGGCTTCGCCGATACGACGTCCAGGTCCCGTTCCAGCCCGAAGGCACTCACCAGACGACGGGTCAGGGCAAGCCGAACCGGATCCATCGGATGATCCGGACCGAAGTCATAGCCCGTTACTGCCTCGTCCCACATCAGCTGTGCGCGGCCGCTCATGCCCGCCACCGTATCGGTCCGGTTGAGCGGCGAACGACCGGGCGTACACCAGCGTCACCAGCACCAACACCATCGGCACGAGCATGGCCCCCCGATAGCTCCAGGCATCCCCGAGCGCCCCCACCAAGGGCGAACCGATCAAAAACCCGACATAGTTGAAGACATTGAGCCGAGCGACGGCGGCATCAGAGGCCCCGGGGAACAACCGCCCGGCCGCCGCGAAGGTCTGCGGCACCAGCACACACAACCCCAGCCCCAGCAACGTAAACCCAAGCATCCCCACCCAGGCACCCGGCGCCACAGCCACCACCGCGAACCCCAGAGCCGCGACCACGGCCCCCGCCCGCACCACCACCACAGCCCCGAGCCGCCGTACCCCGAAGTCCCCGAGCCCCCGCCCGATCAGGGTGGTGACCATGTAGACGTTGTACGGCACGGTCGCCAGCTGCTCGCTGCTCCCCAGCACGTCCTCCAGATACTTCGCGCTCCAGTTGGAGACGGTCGAGTCCCCGATGTACGCGAAGGTCATCACCAGGCACAGCGGCAGCAACAACTTGAAGGCGACGGCCCCGGCCTCACCGACACCGCCCTTGTCCTCGACGACAGCCTCGGCACCGCCATCGACGTACCACCGACTCCCGACGAGCGCGGCCGGCAGCAGCACGACCACCACGGGCAGATACGACACGAACAGCGCGAGATCCCAGTGCGCCCCCACCCACGCCAGCGAGGCCCCCACGATCCCGCCGAGACTGAACACGGCGTGGAAACTGAGCATGATGCTCCGCCCGTACGCCCGCTGCAGACTCACCCCGAGCATGTTCATCGAGGCGTCGAGCACCCCCACCGCGAGCCCGAACGCGGCCAGCGCGACCCCGAGCTCGACGGTCGCGTCACCGGCCCCGACCCCCAACAGCGCCAGCAGTACGACGGGCTGGGCCCACCGCAGCAACCGGCTCGGCGGTATGCGCCGCACCAGCTTCTCGGTCGTCACGCTCCCGACACCGGCCAGGATCGGCACGGCGGCCAGAAAGGCCGGCAGCAAGCCGTCGGAGATCCCGTACCGGTCCTGAATCGCCGGGATCCGGGTCACCAGCAGGGCAAAGGCCACCCCCTGGGCGAAGAAGCTGAACGCCAACGAGGCCCTACCGCGCCGCAGCACATCTGTCATGGCGGCGAGCGTAGGGCCCCGGACTACCCGTGGGTAGATCCAGCCAAAGATGAATTTCCCTCAGCTTTACCGAGGAGGGCCGTCAGGCGGCGACGCCAACGCCAGTCGTGACCACACCCTCGGCCTCGACCAGGCCCTCGACCTGGACCCCAGCCTGGCCGTTGGCCTGGGCGTTGACCTGGACCTCTTCGGCGATCATCCGCTCCATCGGCCCGGCGGCCAGCACCCCACCGAGAACCATCCCGACCCCGATCGCACCGACCAGGACGACCGAGCCGAGCCACACCATGGTGTCCACGGGCACGGTGTACGCCCCCACGATCCGCACGGCGCACTCCGCGAGCAGCACCACACCCCACACCACCGAGAAGACCCGCTCCGCCCGGAGAAAGGCCCCCGACCGAGCGGCGGTACCACCGAGGAGCCGCTCCCAGGCCGCCTCCTTTGCGGCGTCGGTCTTGACCAGGAAGGGCTTGAGCCCGGCGGTCATCATCGGCCGCCCCAGCCCCACCGACACCAGGATCCCGATCCCGATCGTGCTGCTGACCGCACTGTCCTTGGCGAGCATCAGCCGCGGATCCCCGGAGACAAAGCTGAGCACCAACGACACGACATTCACGACCAGGATGAGCCCGGCCAGCCCATTGGCCTTCCGCTCCTTGACCACACCCCACACGGTCCGGACGGCCGGCACCACACTGCTCCAGGCCAGCGCCGCGAAGGTGCTCATCCCGAAGGCGTCCCGGAAGAGGTAGTACGACCCGACAGGCACCGCCACGTCCAGGATCAGCGGCCGGAAGGGGTTCTGCTTGCTCGTCTGCGCCTTGGTCGTCGTCATGCCCTCAGCTTCCCGTCCGGCCGGGGTCCCCCAGTAGAAACGATCGTCCGGAGCTCGGCATGACAAATGTCAGCCGCTGAGCAGCGCGGGCAACTCCCCCATGTCGGAGAAGAGTTGAGTGGCCCCCGCGAGCCTCTCGGCAGGCGTCATGGCCGTGAACCCAAGAACATCCATCCCGGCCGCGACAGCCGCCTGCACCCCGAGCGGACTGTCCTCGACCACCACACACCGCTCCGGAGCGACCCCCATCCGCTCAGCGGCATACAGAAACAGATCCGGGGCCGGCTTCCCCCGCCCCACATCCTGCGAACTGAAGACCCGCGACTCCTCGAACCACCGGTCCAGCCCCGTCGTCCGATGCCCCACCCGAATCCGCTCATGGCTCCCTGACGAAGCCACGCAGTACGGCACCCCGCCCGCCGCCAGCTCCTCCAGCACCCCCAGAGCCCCGGCAACGGGCTTCAGCTCCCGCTCGAACGCGGCGAACACCCGCCCATGGAAGACATCGTCGAAGTCCTCAGGCAACCGCTGCCCGGTCCGCTCCTCAATCAGGTCATGGATCCGATGCATGGCGGACCCCATGTAGTCCCGGATGGAGTCCTCGTACGAGGTCGGATGCCCGAGCTCGGTCAGATAGGCGGCCAGAAGCCGGTTGGAGATCGGCTCGCTGTCGACGAGGACACCGTCATTGTCGAAAATAACCAGGTCGTAGCGCATGCGATGAAGCCTAAACGCAAAAAGGCCCACGCCTGATGGCGTGGGCCTTTTCTAAAATTTGTTCGGCGGCGTCCTACTCTCCCACAGGGTCCCCCCTGCAGTACCATCGGCGCTGTGAGGCTTAGCTTCCGGGTTCGGAATGTAACCGGGCGTTT
>NZ_JBEYXC010000020.1:0-198047 GCF_040644695.1 Streptomyces sp. NPDC046909
ATGCTCCGCGACGGCACCTTCTACGAACCACGAGACCCCGAGCTGGCCGCCGCATGACCAGCTCAGCTTGACGAAGGACATAGAGGCACCCCCCCGACCGGCTGCCCTTTCCGCACCCGCTGCTGGAAGGCGGACGAGGAGTGCGCGACGCGCATGCCGGCCTTCTCGGCCGCGTCGGCCCCAGGACACCGCTTCCGCTGCCACCATCCGGTGGAGGAGGGTGAACAGACCCGCGACCTCGTACGCGCCCGCCCCGGCGAACCTCACGAAAGGGAGCCTTGATGACGATCCCCACCCCGCTGACCGGTGTCGTCCCGCCCGTCTGCACGCCCCTGACACCGGAAGGCGAGGTGGACGTGGTGTCGCTGCTGCGGCTGGTCGACCATCTGGTGGAGGGCGGGGTGCACGGCCTGTTCGTCCTCGGTACGACGTCGGAGGCCGCGTATCTGACGGACGGGCAGCGGCGTGTGGTGGTGGAGACGGTCACGGCCCATGTCGCCGGTCAACTCCCCGTCCTGGCGGGCGCGATCGACATGACGACCCCGCGCGTCCTGGAGCAGGTCGCTTCGGTGACGGCGGCGGGGGCGGACGCGGTGGTGGTGATCTCACCGTTCTACACGCGCACGCACCCGGTGGAAATCGCGCGCCACTATCGCCTGGTCGCGGCGGCGAGTCCGGTACCCGTGGTGGCCTACGACCTTCCTGTGGCCGTCCACACCAAGCTGCCCGCGGATGTGGTGCTGGAACTGGCGGCGGAGGGGGTGCTGGCCGGGTTGAAGGACTCCAGTGGGGATCTGGGGGCGTTCCGTGAGGTGATCACGGGCGCGCGAACGCGCGACGACATCACCGGCTTCAGCGTCCTGACGGGCTCCGAGCTGATCGTGGACGCGGCGCTGGCAGCGGGCGCGGACGGGGCGGTTCCCGGGCTCGCCAATGTGGACCCCGAGGGGTATGTCCGGCTCGACCGGCTGTGCAGAGACGGGGACTGGGAGGGGGCGCGGGCTGAACAGGAGCGGCTGAGCGCGCTGTTCGGGATGGTGCGGGTGGGGGATCCGGGGCGGATGGGCGGGAGTTCTTCAGCGTTGGGGGCGTTCAAGGCGGCGCTGTATTTGCGGGGGGTTATCGCTTGTCCGGTTACGGCGGAGCCTCAGGTGGGGTTGTCGGAGGGGGAGGTTGAGGGGGTGGGGAAGTATTTGGCGGGGGCGGGGTTGCTGTAGGGGTTAGGGGGTGGGGGTGTCGGTGCGGCGCAAGCGGGCAAGGGTCTCGGCGGTCCACAAGGTGTGGGGGTGGTCCTCACCCAGCAGCCGCCGTTGGCGGACCAGGGTGTCTTCCGCCAGCGCACGGGCCTGTTCCGGCCGGCCTAGCTCGGCCAGCGATTCGGCCAGGTCGTGGGCAGTGCGCAGAGTGTCTGGGTGGTCCTCACCCAGCAGCCGCCGTTGGCGGGCCAGGGTGTCCTCGCCCAGGGCGCAGGCCTGTTCCGTCTCGCCCAACTCCGACAGCCAGAAGGCAAGATTGCTCGCGGTGAGAAGGGTACTGGGATGGTCATCGCCCATGACACGGCGTTGCTCGTCGCGAGTGCCCTCGGCGAGCGCACGTGCCTGCTCGATCTCGCCCAAAGCCGCCAGATCGGCCGCAAGGTTGGAGGCGGTGCCCAGCGTTAGCCAGTTGTCCTCCCCCAGGGTCCGCCGTCGCCGGGCCAGAGTGTCCTCGCCCAGCGTGCGGGCCCGTTCGAACTCGCCCAGCGCCGACAGGCGGATGGCAAGATTATTGGCGGTGACCAGCGTGTCGGGGTGGTCCTCTCCCAGCAGCCGCCGTCGTCTGTCCAGGGTGTCACTGTCCAGGCGGAGGGCTTCGGCGGAGTCGTTGGTGTCGTCGTAGGCACGGGCGAGATTGGTGGCCGCGCACAGCGTGGCATCGTGGTCGGCGCCCAACTGCTCCGACCACGTTCGGTGAAGTTCCTGCAGGCGAGGCAGAGCGGCCTGGGGAGCCCCCCGGTCCATGAGATACCAGCAGGCCTCACACGCCGCGTACCGGGCGCCTCTGCTGGTGAGGTCGGCCGGCAGGACGAAGAGGTAGTGGGGGAGCAGATCGGGCCAGCGCGGCCACGTGCTCGGGTCGGACGCCTGGCCTGGGTACGCCGCGACCAACAGGAAGCCGGCATCACGGGCAGCCTGGACGCGCTGCTCGGGACTGAGCTGATCCCTGAGGACGGCCTGCGTCAGCCGGTGCAACTGGACACTGCCGCCCGCCACCCGAGCGAGCCCGAACCGCTCCACCGTCGACAGCACCCGCCGCAGAACCCGCGGCTCGGACAACAACCGCACCATCTCCGTGCCGCCGCCCGTGGCCTCGGACGGATCGCAGGCATGCAGCGGGAACGGCTCGGGCGCCAGCAAGGCACACGCCCTCAACAGGTCGGCGGCGATGGGCTCCTGGGCCATCAGCCGCTCCATACTCAGGCTCACCTGCGCGGCCAGCGACCGTGGATAGTCCGGCGGAGTACCGTCTTCGGTCGCGGTAGCGGCGTTGCGCTTCAGCAGAACCAGATACCGATCAGGCGTAAAGGCCGTCAACCCCTCGGCAGCCTGCACCAATGCCAACGGCAGATCATCCAACGCCTCCGCCAGCCGATCCGCGTCCCCCTCGCTCAGCCCCCGACTGCGGGACCGCAACAGGGCGATCGACTCCTCGCGAGCCAGCACGTCGACGTCGACCGGCGTGGCCAGGTGATGCCACTGCGGGTTGCGGGAGGTGATCAGCACATGCCCCGCCCCGGCCGGCACATACGGGCCCAACGCGGCCGGATCCTCGGCATTGTCGAAGACGACCAGCCAGCGCGACCCAGCCCTCAGTCTCGTCTTCAGGGCCTGCAACGCCTCAGCCTGCGAGCTACCGGGCCGGACGTACTCAGCGGCAACCGCGAGTGCGGCCAACTGGTCGGGAATCAGGGCCGGATCCTCCGCCGCGACCCACCACGCCAGCTCGTACTCCCCACTGAACCGATGCGCGTACTCGATGGCCAACTGGGTCTTGCCGACCCCGCCCCGCCCATCCAGCGCCAGCACCGCGACCGTGTGCGAGCCTCCCAACCTGGTACGCACCTGCACCAGAAGCTCGTCCCGCCCGGTGAACCCGGCATTGCGCGCCGGAATTTCCCAGACCTCCGGCAGCGTCCCGGGCAACCGCGGCCCGGTCGACGCCCCCGACTGCTGCGACCGCCCCGCCCGACCCCCCTCCGGAAACCCCGGCGCCCGCCCCGGCACCCCAGGCGCCCCCGTCACCGCCCGCAACAGCGCCGCCCGAGCCTCGTCCTCCCCCAGCCCGAACAGATCCGGCGCCACCAACGACCGCAACAACGGCGGCGCAACCGCATCCTCGATCCGAACCGGCACCCACTTCTCCCGGGCCCCCACCACATCGGTCCACTCCTCGGTGGTGAACCGCCCGGTGTCGAAGTAAGCCCGCGAGAACAGGGCGACCATCCGGCCCTTCTCCAGAGCCCGCCGCATCTTCAGGACGAAGTTGTCCCCGGCCCCCCAGTGCCAGACGTCCAGCTCGACCTCGTACCCGGTCTCCCGCAACTGCCAGGCCACCCACTCCGCCCAGGCCCGATCCGCCCCCGCATGCGAGATGAACAGCCGCTCCCGGCCGACAGAGTCCACCGGCGCACCCCCGTACCCGTACCCGTCCCCGTACTCGTCCCTCCGTCGAGGTTAGACCGCACCCGCACCCCCCGGCGTCACCATCCCCGACTCATAGGCCACAATCACCAACTGCGCCCGATCCCGCGCCCCCAACTTCCCCATGATCCGGCTGACATGAGTCTTGGCGGTCAACGGACTCAGCCCCAACGCCTCCCCGATCTCCGCGTTGTTGAGCCCCCGCCCGATCAGCACGAGCACCTCACGCTCGCGCTCCGACAGACACTCCGGCCCGCCCGAGACCACCGGCACCGAAGCCGACGGACTCCGCAGCAGCCGCGCGATCAACCGAGCCGTAGGACCAGGCGACAGCAACGACTCGCCCGCCGCCACCGTACGAATCGCGTCCAGCATCTCCGCCGGCTTGGTGTCCTTGACCAGGAACCCCGACGCCCCCGCCCGCAACGCCTCCACGATGTTCTCGTCGGTGTCGTACGTCGTCAGGACGAGCACCTTCACGCCGGCCAGGTCCGCGTCCTCCGCGATCAACCGGGTCGCCTCGATGCCGTCCAGGTCCGGCATCCGAATGTCCATGACGACAAGGTCGGGCCGCGCGACCCGCACCAGCTCCACCGCCTCCCGCCCGCTCCCCGCCTCCCCCACGACCTCCATGTCCCGCGCCGAGCCGACCAGCATCGCGAACGCGGCCCGTACCAGGGTCTGATCGTCGGCAAGCACCACACGGATCGTCATCGGACGCCTTCCCCCACCACTGTCGTCCCCCCTGTAGTCCCCCCGGTCGTCAACGGCAGCACCGCCCGCACCTCGAAACCACCCTCGGCCCGCGCCCCCGCGTCGAGTGTGCCACCCACACTGCGCGCCCTCTCCCGCATCCCGACCAGCCCGAAGCCGGGAGTCCCCGAGCCGCGGCCGTCCCCGGCCCCCGAGCCGCTCCCAGCCCCGCTCCCAGCCCCGCTCCCGCCGCCGGTTCCGTCGTCAATGACCGACACCCGGACAGCCCCCTTCTCCTCATACAGCGAGACCCGTATCGACGGCTCCGACCCCGCATGCCGCACCGCGTTCGTCAGCGCCTCCTGCACGATCCGGTACACCGCCGCCCCCACCGCCGGCGGCACCTCCCGCACCCGCAGCCGTACCTCGGACTCGACCCCCGCCCCCGCCAGCCGCGCCGCCTCCACCAGGTCGGGCAGGCCGTCCAGCCCCGGCAACGGCCCCCGCACCTCCCCCGCGACCCCCTCCTCCCGCAGCACCTCCAGCGTCGTACGCAACTCCCCCCGCGCCGAACGACACGTCTCCGCGATGTCCTCCAGCGCCTTCGCGACCGTCTCGCGGTCGAGACGCTCGGGGTCCGTGGACAGGACGTGGGCCGCCACCGACGTCTGCACGCCGATCAGCGTGATGCTGTGGGCGAGGAGGTCGTGCAGGTCACGGGCGATTCTCAGGCGCTCCTCCGCCACGCGCCGCCGTGCCTCCTCCTCCCGCGTCCGTTCGGCGCGTTCTGCGCGTTCGACGATGGCGCCGATGTAGTCGCGGTGTACGCGGACCGCCTCGCCGGTGATCGCGCAGGCCAGGATCCAGCCGGAGATGCGGATCAGCTCCACGCCCCGTTCGGGGTTGATCGAGAGGAGCATGATCACGCTCAGGCCGAGCAGAGTCGGCACCACGGTCAGGGTGCGGCGGCGGGGTCCGGCCACGGCGAGGGAGTAGATGGCGACCATGGTCACCGCGATCAGCCCGGAGTGGGCGTTGCCCAGGGAGTGGTAGCTGCCCTCCACGACGATGAGCGCGAGGAGCACGCCCATCGGATAGTGCCGCCGCCAGGCCAGCGTCAGCGCGGAGAGGCCGAAGAGGATCCAGCCGCCGACGTCCGGCGCGTGCGCGTTGTCGCCGCGCGCCACGAACGTCAGCGGGATCGACGCGAGGCCGATCGCCACCGCGAACAGCCAGTCGCGGCGGGTGGGCCGCTTGGCGAGGCGGCCGAGATGCTCCCTGATGGTCAACACGTGCTCCATCCTCACCGATGCGGCCGAAGGCCGGACCCCTGAGGCAATCCCCAGAAATCCGGCCGGTTCCCCCCTCCCTTTCCTCCCTCCCTCACCCCTCACTGCCTCATCTCTCTCAGCGCGCCCCCGCCGGCTCCGCCACCGGCTCGGGCAACTCCCCCTCCCCACCGGCCGGTTCCTTCGACAGCGCCCCCGGCCACCACACCTTCCGCCGCAGCGCCACACTCGCGCTGGTCACCAGGTACGTACGGACCAGGAACGTGTCAAGGAGCACCCCGACCGCGACCACGAAGCCCATCTCCACCAGGCTGACCAGCGGCATGTTGGTCAGCACCGCGAAGGTCGCCGCCAGGACCAGCCCCGCCGAGGCGATGACCCCGCCCGTCGTCCGCAGCGCGGTGAGCGCCGCCGTCACCGGGTCCGTGCCCTTGAGGGACTCCTCCCGCATGCGGTGCATCAGGAAGATGCCGTAGTCGACGCCGAGGGCGACCAGGAAGACGAAGGACAGCAGGCCGAGCCCGGGATCCATGCCCTCGAAGCCGAACACCGGGCCGAAGACGAGTCCGCCGATGCCGAGCGCCGCGCCCCAGACCGCGACCACGGCCGCCACCAGGATCAGCGGCGCCACCACCGACCGCAGCAGGACGATGAGGATCAGCAGCACCGAGACCAGGACGATCGGGATCACGATCAGCCGGTCGCGGGCGTTGGTGTCCTCCAGGTCCAGCTGCTGGGCGCTCGCTCCGCCGACGAGGGAGTCGTCGAGGCGGTCGCGCAGGGCCTTGATGGTCGCCGTCTCGCCCGCCGACTGGGGCGCGGAGGCCGCGATCACGGAGATCTCCGTCCAGCCACCACCACTACGGCCGCGCTCCGCACTGCTCACCCCCTGCGTCTCCTTGGCCTCGGCCAGCACCGCGGCGGCCCGGTCCGTGGGCGCGATCACCACGATCGGCTGGGTGCCCCGCTCCGGGTACGCCTTGCCCAGCGTCTCCATGGCGGCCACCGCGTCGGGCTTGGTGGTGAAGGAGTCCTCCTGCTTGAGGGCGCCGGGGAGATTCAGGGTCCCCAGGGCCAGCGCGCCCAGCAGGATCGCGCCGCCCGCGAGGACCGTCAGCGGCCTGCGTCCGGCCGAGTTGCCCATCGCCGCGAACAGCGAGCGGCGGGCCTTGGGGGTGCTGCCGTAGCGCGGGACGAGCGGCCAGAAGACGCGGCGGCCGAGCAGGACGAGGACCGCGGGGAGCAGGGTCAGCATGGCGAACAGCGCGCACAGGACGCCGACCGTGCCGAGCGGGCCCATGCCCCGGCTGGAGTTGAGGTCGGCGGCGAGCAGGCACAGCAGCCCCGCGGCGACGGTTCCCGAGGACGCCAGGACCGCCGGTCCGCATCCGCGCAGTGCGGCGACCATAGCGTCGTACGGCCGCTCGACGCGCCGCAGTTCCTCCCGGTACCGGGAGACGAGCAGCAGCGCGTAGTCCGTCCCCGCGCCGAACACGAGGATCGTCATGATGCCCGAGCTCGCGCCGGTCACGGACGTCCCGAACCACTGGTTCAGCCCGTACGCCACGCCCATCGACAGATAGTCGGCCATGCCCGCGACGGCGAGCGGCACCAGCCACAGGAACGGGCTGCGGTAGATCAGGATCAGCAGGAGCGCGACGACCGCGGCGGTGGTGTAGAGCAGCGGCCCGCCGAGCGAGTTGTAGACCTCGGCCGCGTCCGTCTGGAGGGCTCCGGTGCCGCCCACGTCGACGCTCAGCCCGCCCTCGCTGTGCGCGATGTCCCGTACGTCGTTGACGAGCGCGTCGCGCGCCTTCTCGTCGGTCCCCGGCTCGTTGCTCGCCACCGGATACATCAGGGTGGTCCCGTCCTTGGACGGAACACCCCGGGGTTCGCCGGTCAGCCGGTGCGCCCCGACGATCCGGTCGATCTGCGCCGCGGCCGTTGCCCTGTCCGCCGCGGTCAGCCCACCGTCCCGGTGATAGACGACGACCATCTCGGTGGCCTCACCGCCCGGCAGCCGGTCCTGGATCTTCGCGACCTGCGTGGAGTCGGCGCTCGCCGGCAGATAGTCGACCGCCCGGTCGCGCTGGACGTCCTTCAGCTGCGAGGCGAACGGCGAGACGATCGCCAGCACGGCGATCCACAGCCCGAGCACGAGCCACGGCACCGCCCGCCCCCGCCGGACAGACCGGATAGTTGTCCTTGCGGCCCCCATGAGTCGGGCTCCCTTCGGTCGGGTGTCTGGATCGGTCTCCAGACTCCCGGCCCACGGGTCCCGATTCGTCGGACGGCAGGTCGAGTTGGGGGCTACACCGGAGGGCGTCCCTCCGGCACCGTTACTCCCTGGGGAGTATCCGAGGGCGTACGACGACGAGGGCGCCGCTCATGCACATGCCACGGCCGGTCCGGCACATGCCACGGCCGGTGCGGTCGGTCCTACGAGGGCGTACGCGCCGCCGCCAGCAGCCGTGTCACATCGTCCGCGCAGATGGTGAGCGCCGCCCCGACGGTCGCGAGGGCGTCCCGCTCGGCGGGCGTGTACGGCCCGTCGGCGAGGGCGATCCGCGCGCCCTGGAGCAGGATCGATTCACGCCCGGCCGGCGCGAGGTGCGGGGCCAGCGGGTCCAGCGCCTCGTGGAGCTCTATGGCGAGGCCCGCCCCGCAGGGTTCCCCGAAGACCCGCCCGGTGTCCGCGGCGAGCGCCTCGACGAGGGCGCCCAGCTGGTCCTCCGTACAGTCGTCGAAACCGGCGGCCCTGACGGTGGCGGCGGCCGCCTCCAGCGACGTACGCGAACAGATACCGCCCGCGGCGAGCACCGCGAGGGCGACGGTGTGGACGGCGTCGCGGAGCATCGCGGAGAAACGGGTCGTGGTGGGGTGGTCGAGGACGTCGGTGCCGAAGTGCCGTTTGCAGGCGGCACACTCCACGACCGGCCCGGTCTCGCCGCGCGGCAGGACGGGCATCCCGAGGAGCGTGAACCGGCGCCGGCCGGTCAGCCGCTGG
Organism: Streptomyces sp. NPDC046909; assembly: GCF_040644695.1. Lineage (NCBI taxonomy): Bacteria > Bacillati > Actinomycetota > Actinomycetes > Kitasatosporales > Streptomycetaceae > Streptomyces > Streptomyces sp. NPDC046909. The sequence continues at coordinate 8,670 of NZ_JBEYXC010000020.1, forward strand.
TAGTTGCGGTCACCGCCGCACCCGGGGCAGAAGAACTCCCCGTCGCCCACGGGCGTCCACGCGGTGCGGGTGCCCAGAAGGCGCGCAGCCCTGGCGGCCTGGCCGTTTCGTCCCCGTCCTGGCAGCACGTCGCACCTCCGCGTAACGGCACGGCAACATCGCCGTGCTGGCGTGATGTTAGCCACATCGGAGACGCGTAGTCAGTACCCCGGACGAGACCTTCCCGTGACCTGCACAGTCGAATGGCCGGAAAGCAGCGGGCCCCGCCCGCCTGGATACGGCGGACGGGACCTCAAAACGCCGGTGCGGGAGACGCACCTAGGGGCGCGGGGAACTGCGCGACCAGCCACGACGGCGCCGCAGCCGCACCACCTCCCCGCGAGGCACCCTCTTAGCGAGCCGCCCGGTTGACGGCGGAGACGACCGCCTTCAGCGACGCACGTGTCGTGTTCGCATCGATCCCGATCCCCCACAGCACCTTGCCGTCGATCGCGCACTCGATGTACGACGCGGCCTGCGCGGACGCACCCTCGCTCATCGTGTGCTCCTGGTAGTCCAGCAGCCGCGCATCGATGTCGACCTTGGCCAGCGCGTCGAAGAAGGCCGAGATGGGACCGTTGCCGCTACCGGTCAGCACGGTGTCGACACCGTCCACCGTGGCCTCGACCTTGAGCGTGTCCACACCGTCCGTGTCGGTGGTCGACTGCCCGTTCTTGACCTGGATACGACCCCACGGGTTCTCGGGGTTCGGCAGGTACTCGTCCTGGAAGACGTTCCAGATGTCGCCGCCGGTGACCTCGCCGCCCTCGGCGTCGGTCTTCGCCTGGATCAGCTTCGAGAACTCGATCTGCATCCGGCGCGGCAGGTCCAGCTTGTGGTCGTTCTTCAGGACGTACGCGATTCCACCCTTGCCGGACTGCGAGTTGACGCGGATGACGGCCTCGTACGAACGGCCCACATCCTTCGGGTCGATCGGCAGGTACGGGACCGCCCACTCGATGTCGTCGACGGTGACGCCCTTGGCCCTGGCGTCGGCCTCCATCGCGTCGAAGCCCTTCTTGATGGCGTCCTGGTGGGAGCCGGAGAAGGACGTGTAGACCAGGTCGCCCACGTAGGGGTGGCGCGGGTGGACCTCCATCTGGTTGCAGTACTCCCACGTGCGACGGATCTCGTCGATGTCGGAGAAGTCGATCTGCGGGTCGACGCCCTGGGAGAACAGGTTCATGCCCAGGGTGACCAGGTCGACGTTGCCGGTGCGCTCGCCCTGGCCGAACAGACAGCCCTCGACGCGGTCGGCGCCGGCCATCAGCGCCAGCTCGGCCGCCGCCACCGCCGTACCGCGGTCGTTGTGCGGGTGGACGGAGATGACGACGTGCTCGCGGCGGGAGATGTTGCGGCTCATCCACTCGAAGCGGTCCGCGTGCGTGGAGGGGGTCGAACGCTCCACCGTGGCGGGCAGGTTGAGGATGATCTCGCGGCCCGGGCCGGGCTGGTAGACGTCCATCACCGCCTCGCAGACCTCCAGGGCGAAGTCCAGCTCGGTGTCGGTGAAGATCTCGGGGCTGTACTGGTAGCCGAACTCGGTCTCCGGGCCCAGCAGCTTCTCCGCGTACTCCATGACCAGCCGCGTGCCGTCGACGGCGATCTGCTTGATGTCGTCCTTGGAGCCGCGGAAGACCACACGGCGGAAGACGGGAGCGGTGGCGTTGTACAGGTGGACCGTGGCGCGCTTGGCGCCCTTCAGGGACTCCACCGTGCGCTCGATCAGGTCCTCGCGGGCCTGGGTCAGTACGGAGATGGTGACGTCGTCCGGGATCGCGCCCGGCTCCTCGATGATGGAGCGTACGAAGTCGAAGTCCGTCTGGCCCGACGCCGGGAAGCCGACCTCGATCTCCTTGTAGCCCATCTTGACCAGCTGGTCGAACATCCGGCGCTTGCGCTCGGGCGACATGGGGTCGATCAGGGCCTGGTTGCCGTCGCGCAGGTCCGTGGAGAGCCAGCGGGGGGCGACGGTGATCCGGTTGTTCGGCCAGGTGCGGTCCGCGATGTCGACCTGCTCGTACTGGCCGTACTTGTGGATCGGCATGGTGCTGGGCTGCTGGCGGTTCGCCATGATGCGGGGGCTCCTCAGGGTGTCCGGAAGGACGGCCGACGACGCAACGCCAAGCTCCGCGGGGAGGGAGTCGACCTGGCTTACAGGCCCTCGCCGCGGCAGCTAAGGAGAAGCAGCCCGAAACGCATGATGCGAAGCATGCTAGCCGAGCCTCTCCGGATGCGGGGCGCCGTATCAGTATGCGGGACTCGGGGGACGAAGGGGACAAAAAGTGCGCTATACCACTTCGGTCCGGACCTCCGGGCTCCTTATCCCTACATTTCACCAATCATGGTTGCGGGTAGTGACAGGGGCATAACTCAGTGCAAGGGTGCCGGGCATGACGACTCACGGGGGCTACGAGCCCGTCTTCTGCACCGTCGTACCACCCCATGTCCTCGACAAGCTCGCGCAGGCCGAGGACTCCACGCTCGCCGATCCCGCTCGCAGGACGCTGGAACGCGACGCGTACGAGCGCACCCACCGCCGGCTGACCACGGTCGTCGGCGCCCCGTCCATCACCGCACCCGTCGGCGCGGAGCCGGGCAAGCCGCACCGCACCCTCTACGACGCCCGGCACCGCACCGACCTGCCCGGAAAGAAGGTCCGCGCCGAGGGCTCGGACCCCGGCAAGGACGCCACGGTCAACCGCGCCTACGCGGGCCTCGGCGCCACCTTCGACCTGTACCTCAAGGCGTACGAGCGCGACTCCATCGACGGGAACGGCCTCCCGCTGGACGCGACCGTCCACTACGACGAGAACTACAACAACGCCTTCTGGAACGGCGAGCAGATGGTGTTCGGCGACGGCGACGGCGAGATCTTCCTCGACTTCACCATCCCGATCGACGTCATCGGCCACGAGCTCACCCACGGCGTCACCCAGTACACGGCCAACCTCACTTACTTCGGCCAGCCCGGCGCGCTCAACGAGTCGATGTCCGATGTCTTCGGCTCCCTCATCAAGCAGCACACCCTCGGCCAGACCGCCGCCGAGGCCGACTGGCTGATCGGCGCGGGCCTCCTCGCCCCCCGCGTCACCGGCTCCGCCCTGCGCTCCATGAAGGCCCCGGGCACGGCGTACGACGACGACGTCCTCGGCAAGGACCCGCAGCCCGCGACCATGGACGACTTCGTCCGCACCGGCCGCGACAACGGCGGCGTCCACATCAACTCCGGCATCCCCAACCACGCGTTCTACATCGTCGCCACCACCCTCGGCGGCCACGCCTGGGAACGGGCCGGACAGATCTGGTACGACGTCCTGACCGGCGGCCAGTTGAAGAAGGACGCCCTGTTCACGGACTTCGCCACGCTCACGGTCGCCGCGGCCAAGGACCGCTACAAAGACGGCGAGGAACTCCAGGCCGTACTGAAGGCGTGGGAGCAGGTCGGGGTGCGCACTTCGTAGTCCGGCACTGGAAGAGATCCACGTTCCGTACTAGAAGAGATCCATGCGTATTCAGGTGACACGCTCCGGTGGGTTCGCGGGCATCGAACGGCATGCCGAGGTGGACACCACGGGACGGCCCGATGCCGCGGAGTGGCACGCGCTGGCCGAGCAGGCGCTCGCCGCCGGCCGGCGCCTGCCCTCCGTCGGCGTGCCCGACGGCTTCCACTACGAGATCACCGTGAACGGCAGGACCGTGTACTGCGCGGACCCCCGGCTCACGGAGGAACAGCGGACGCTGATCTCGCGCGTGCTGAAGGAAGGCGCGTAACTCGTTCTTCACGCCTGCCCGTTGACTTCCGTTACCGACGGTACGGATGATCCGGCGCATGGCGACTGAAGAGCATCCGATACCCCCGTTCCCGGCCGGCTTCCTGTGGGGCGTCTCGACCTCGGCGCATCAGATCGAGGGCGCGGCGGAACTGCGCGAACCCTCCGTCTGGGACGCCTTCACGGCCGAGCCGGGACGGGTGAAGGACGGCTCGACGGCCGCGGTGGCCGTCGACCACTACCACCGCTACCCCGAGGACGTGGCGCTCCTGGCCGACCTCGGCGTGGACGCGTACCGCTTCTCGATCTCCTGGCCGCGGGTGCGTGCGGAGGGCGGCCTGGACTTCTACGACCGTCTGGTCGACGCCCTGTGCACGGCGGGCGTACGACCGGTCCCGACCCTCTTCCACTGGGACCTGCCGACGGCCCTTCAGGAGAAGGGCGGCTGGCTGGAGCGGGACACGGCGGCGCGCTACGCGGAGTACGTCTCGGCCGTGGCCGAGCGGCTCGGCGACCGCGTGAAGAAGTGGATCACCATCAACGAGCCCGCCGAACACACCCTGTTCGGCCACGCGTTGGGCGCCCACGCGCCGGGCAAGCAGCTGATGTTCGACGCGCTGCCGGTCGCCCACCACTTGCTGCTGGCCCACGGTCTGGGCGTGCAGGCCCTGCGGGCGGCGGGGGCGAGTGACATCGGCATCGCCAACTCCCACGGCCCGACCTGGCCCGCCTCGCAGGAGCAACCCGACCTGGAGGCGGCGGCGTTCTACGACCTGCTGCTGAACCGGCTGTTCGCCGAGCCGGTCCTCCTGGGCGAATACCCGGACGGGCTGGGCGACTTGATGCCGGGCGACGTGGCGGCGGACCTCAAGGTCATCTCGGAGCCCCTGGACTTCTACGGCGTCAACTACTACGCGCCGACCCGCGTGGGCGCGCCCCAGGGCGCCGACATCGAGTTCGGCGGACTGACGATCCCCGCCGAACTCCCCTTCTCCGTCCAGCAGATCGAGAACGTCCCGGTCACCGACTTCGGCTGGCCGGTGGTCCCGGAGGGGCTGACGGAAGTACTCACCGGTTTCCGGGAGCGGTACGGCGACCGACTGCCGCCCGTCGTCATCACCGAGAACGGCTGCTCGTACGAGGGCGTCCACGACCAGGCCAGGATCGCCTACCTGGACGGCCATGTGCGGGCCCTGCACAAGGCGGTGGAGGCGGGCGTGGACGTCCGCGGGTACTTCGTGTGGTCGCTGATGGACAACTTCGAGTGGGCCGAGGGGTACGCGCAGCGGTTCGGGCTCGTCCATGTGGACCTCGACACCCAGGAACGGACGCCGAAGGACTCGTACCGCTGGTTCCAGGAGCTGCTCCGGACCCAGGGATGACCACGGCCCTCAAGGAGCCGGTGGACCGGGTCGGCCCGGGCTGGACGACGGCCCTGTCCCTGTCCAACGTGGCGATCTGGGTGGGCTGGTACGGCCCGCTCCAGATCCTCCTGGCCCGGCAGGCGGAGGACTTCGCGCCCGGCACCGGCATGTCGAAGGAGACGCTGCTGGCGTGGGTGACGGGGGTGGGCGCGGTGGTGTCCTTGGCCGCGAACCCCTTCTTCGGGGCCCTGTCGGACCGCACCACGGCCCGCCGGGGCCGCCGCACGCCCTGGATCGTGGCCGGGGCGGCGGGCGGCGCCCTGTCGCTGCTGCTGCTCGCGGGCGCGGGCGGGCTGTGGCTGATGACGCTGGGCTGGTGCCTGGTCCAGCTGACCCTGAACGCGTCCTTCGCGGCGGTGACGGCGGCGGTCCCGGACCGGGTGCCGCGGCTCCAACGGGGCGTCGTGGGCGGCTGGTTGGGGGCCGCGCAGATCCTGGGCGCGGTGGCCGGGACGGGCCTTGCGACGGCCGCGGGCGGGATCGCCGCCGGGTACGTGGCGTGCGCGGGGTTCGTGGTCGCGGGGGTGCTGCCGTACGTGCTCCGGTACGAGGATCTGCGGCTGCCGGTGGCCGACCGCCCGGCATGGTCCTGGCGTTCCTTCCTCCACGGCTTCTGGCTGAGCCCGCGCCGCTACCCGGACTTCGGATGGGCATGGCTGACCCGCTTCCTGATCAACCTCAGCAACGCGCTGGTGATCCTCTACCTGCTGTACTACCTGCGGGACCGGCTGAGGTACGACGACCCCGAGCAGGGCGTGCTGATCCTGACGGCGGTGGACAGCGTGGCGCTGCTCGCGACGGTCGTGGTGGGCGGCGTGTGGTCGGACCGGGTGGGCCGGCGCAAGCCGTTCGTGAAGTGGTCCGGGGTGCTGATGGCGGCGGCCACGGCCCTGCTGGCGGTCTGGCAGACCTGGGCGGGCGCGATCGTCGTGGCGGCGCTGCTGGGGGTGGCCCTCGGAGTGTTCATGTCGGTCGACTTCGCGCTGATGACGGACGTCCTGCCGGAGGCCCGCGACCGGGGCAAGGACCTAGGCGTCATCAACGTGGCGAACGCCCTCCCCCAGGTCGCCGCCCCCGCCCTCGCCGCGCCGATCGTGACGCACCTGGGCGGATACCGGGTGCTGTACGTGGTGGCGGCGGTGGTGGGGCTGGCGGGGGCGGTGCTGGTGGAACGGATCAAGGGCGTGGATTAGAGGGCTCCGGCGTCCCTGGCCGCGTAGACCGACGGAAAGACCGGCCGGTATCCCAGCTCCCTCCGGATCCGTTCCGTGGACATGATGACGAGCCACGGGTCGGGGTCGGTGCGGTCCTGGAGCTCGGCCGGGACGTCGACGCCGTTCAGCTGGTGCAGCTCCACCGCCGTGACGGGGGCGTCGTCGGCGATGTTGTAGATCCGGCCGGCGACACCCGGCGCGTGCAGGATCCGCAGCAGTCCCTGGGCGACGTCCACGTGGTGCCCCATGTGCAGCCGCTGCGTCGCCGCCCAGTTCCCGGCCCACATCAGGGACTGCGCGAGATGCGGATCCCCCTCCCCGTACACGAACGGCAGCCGGGCGACCCGCACGTCCAGCCCCGCCATCGCCAGCAGCTCCCGCTCCGCCCGCGCCTTCGACTCGGGATACGCACCCCACATGGACCCACCGGCCCGGCTCTCGTCCTCCTCGGTCACCGGGCGCCCCCGCCCCGTGCCGTACACCAGCCCCGTACTGACCTGCACGAACCGCTGGACGCCGGCGGCGAGGGCGGCGTGGCCGAGGGCGATGGCGGCGTCCCCGTTGACGGCCCGGGCCTCGTCGTCGGGCACCCCGCGGAAGGCGGCGGCGACGTTGACGACGGCGTCCACCCCGGCGACGGCCTTCCCGAGGGCGGCGTCGTCACGCAGATCCCCGACGACGACCTCGGCGCCGAGTTCGGCGTACGGCTCCCCGCGGGCGGCGTCCCGCACGAGGACCCGGACCCGCTCGCCGGGCCTGCTCTGGGCGATCAGCCTGGGCGTGAACCGCCGCCCGACCTGCCCGGTGGTCCCTGTCACCAATGTCAGCATGTCGCTGCTCCTCTCGTGACCTCGTCACCTCGTCGCCGACCAGCCTGGGCCGGGGTCGGGGGTGGCGGGAGAGACCTCTGGATCAGGGGATCGACACTCCCTGGATAAGCCGGGCGGGTTGCCGCAGCCTGGAGAGGTGAACCGAACCGAGCTCGCCGACTTCCTGCGCCGGGGGCGCGCCCGACTGGAACCGTCGGACGTGGGTCTGGCACCGGGGGCCCGCCGCCGTACACCGGGCCTGCGGAGGGAGGAGGTGGCGGCGCTGGCGGGCATGTCGGTGGACTACTACACCCGCCTGGAACAGTCCCGGGGCCCTCGCCCGTCCCGCCAGATGCTGACGGCACTGGCCCGCGCCCTCCGCCTCACCGAGGACGAACGGGACCACCTGTTCCACCTGACGGGCGAGGAGCCGCCGCGCCGGGAGCCGACGTCTGCACACGTACGCCCAGGTCTCCTGCTGGTCCTGGACCGCCTGCACGACACCCCGGCGCACGTGGTGACGGACTGCGGCGAGGTCCTGGCCCAGAACGCGATGTCGAGGGCCCTGACGGGAGACGCCCTGGCCCGCCCGCCCCGCGACCGCAACTTCCTCCGCCGCTTCTTCCTGGACCCGGCGTCACGGGACCTCTTCCCCCCGGAGGACATCCCCGCCCACGCCCGCGCCCACGTGGCCAACCTCCGAGCGGTCTCAGCGGCCCGCCCCGACGACCCGGCACCGGCCGCGCTGGTGGCCGAACTCCGCACATCGAGCAAGGAGTTCGCAACCCTCTGGAACGACCACGAGGTGGCCATCCGCCGCCAGTCCACCAAACGCTTCCGCCACCCGGCAGTAGGCCTCCTGGAGCTGGACTGCGAGATCCTCCTCAACCAGGACGACCACCACCTGCTGATCATCCACACGGCCCGCCCGGGCACGGACTCGTACGAACGCCTGCGGCTGCTGCGGGTGGTGGGGTTGCAGGACATGACCCCGCAGGGAGCGACTCCCTAGAACCCCAGCTTCCGCAACTGTCGAGGATCCCGCTGCCAGTCCTTCGCGACCTTCACATGCAGGTCCAGGAACACCGGCGTACCCAGCAGCGCCTCGATCTGCTTGCGGGACTTGATGCCGACCTCCTTGAGGCGCTTGCCCTTGGGGCCGATGATGATGCCCTTCTGGCTGGGGCGCTCGATGTAGACGAAGGCGTGGATGTCGAGGAGGGGTTTGTCGGCGGGGCGGTCCTCGCGGGGGAGCATCTCCTCCACCACGACCGCGATGGAGTGGGGGAGCTCGTCGCGGACGCCTTCCAGCGCGGCCTCGCGGATCAGTTCCGCGATCATGACCTGCTCGGGCTCGTCGGTGAGCTCACCGTCGGGGTAGAGCGCGGGTCCCTCGGGGAGCATCGGGATCAGGAGGTCCGCGAGCAGGTCGACCTGCTTGTTCGCGGTCGCCGACACCGGCACGATCTCCGCCCACTCGATCCCCAGCTCCTTACCGAGCTGGTCGATCGCGATGAGCTGCTCGGCGAGGGTCTTGGAGTCGACGAGGTCGGTCTTGGTGACGATCGCGACCTTCGGGGACTTCTTGATCCCGGCGAGCTCCTTCGCGATGAAGCGGTCACCGGGACCGAGCTTCTCGTTCGCGGGGAGGCAGAACCCGATGACGTCGACCTCGGCCCACGTCGCACGGACGACGTCGTTGAGCCGCTCGCCGAGCAGCGTGCGCGGCTTGTGCAGCCCAGGCGTGTCGACCAGGATCAGCTGCGCGTCGGGCCGGTGCACGATCCCCCGTACCGTGTGCCGGGTCGTCTGCGGCTGGTTGGCGGTGATCGCCACCTTCTGCCCGACCAGAGCGTTCGTAAGGGTGGACTTGCCCGCGTTGGGGCGGCCCACGAAGCAGGCGAAGCCCGCGCGATGGGCAGCCCCGGACTGCTCAGACGGCTCGGATGACTGACTGCGAACGCTCATGCGGCCCATTCTCCCTGATCCACGGAGCCCCGCCGCACCGTGAGCTTCCGGTAACCCGTACGCAATGAAACGCCATGGAAACATATACGTACGCAAGCAGAAATACACAGCGGTGACCCTCTGACGAGCCCCCACCCCGTTGGAGACCCCCATGTCCTTCGCCGCGCCCCTCGCCGCAGCGCGCATCGACACCGGCGACACCGCCTGGCTGCTCGCCGCCACCGCCCTCGTCCTGCTGATGACCCCGGGTCTGGCCCTGTTCTACGGCGGCATGGTCCGCACGAAGAGCGTCCTCAACATGCTGATGATGAGCTTCGTGTCGATCGCCCTGGTGACGGTGGTGTGGCTGGCCGCCGGTTACTCCCTCGCCTTCGGTGACGACATGGGCGGCGGCCTCATCGGCGGCCTGGACCACATCGGCATGTCCGGCATCGGCCCCGACAGCGTCCAGGGCACCGTCCCCACCGTCCTCTTCGCCACCTTCCAGCTGACCTTCGCGATCATCACCGCCGCACTCATCAGCGGCGCGATCGCCGACCGCGCGAAGTTCGGGGCCTGGCTGGTCTTCGTACCCGTGTGGGCGCTGCTCGTATACGTTCCCGTCACCCACTGGGTCTGGGGCCCCGGCGGCTGGATCCTCGACAAGCTCGGCGCGCTCGACTTCGCGGGCGGTCTCCCGGTCGAGATCACGTCCGGCGCCTCGGGTCTGGCCCTGTGCCTGGTCCTCGGCCCGCGCCTCGGCTTCAAGAAGGACGCGATGCGTCCGCACAACCTCCCGATGGTCATGCTCGGCGCCGGCCTGCTCTGGTTCGGCTGGTTCGGCTTCAACGCGGGCTCGGCCCTCGGCGCCAACGGCCTCGCCGCGGCCGCCTTCCTCAACACCCTCGCAGCGGGCTGCACGGGCCTGCTCGGCTGGCTCTTCGTCGAGCAGAAGCGCGACGGCCACCCCACCACCCTGGGCGCCGCGTCCGGCGCGGTCGCCGGCCTGGTCGCCATCACCCCCTCCTGCGGCTCGGTCTCCCTCCTCGGCGCGCTCGTGGTCGGCCTCGCCGCCGGTGTCGTCTGCTCGTACGCCGTGAGCTGGAAGTTCAGGTTCGACTACGACGACTCGCTCGACGTCGTCGGCGTCCACCTGGTCGGCGGCGTCATCGGCACCCTCCTCATCGGCGTCTTCGCCGTCGAGTCGATGACCGGCGGCCCCGAGGGACTGGCGTACGGCGGCGGCCTCGCCCAGCTCGGCAAGCAGCTGGTGGCCGTGGTCGCCGTGGCGGCGTACGCCTTCACCGTCACCTACGGCATCGGCAAGCTGCTCGACAGGACGATCGGCTTCCGCGCGAGCGAGGAGCAGGAGCACACCGGCCTGGACCTTACGGTGCACGCCGAGTCGGCATACGATCACGGCGTCCTGGGCCACGGCGCCCCGGTCAGCTCCTCCGTCGTGATCCCCTCCGCGCCCGCCACGAAGAAAGCCAAGAGCCAGGCATGAAGCTCATCACCGCCATCGTCAAGCCGTACCGCCTCGACGAGGTCAAGACCACCCTCCAGGAGCTCGGCGTCCACGGCCTGACCGTCACCGAGGCCAGCGGCTACGGCCGCCAGCGCGGCCACACCGAGGTCTACCGCGGCGCCGAGTACCAGGTCGACCTCGTCCCCAAGGTCCGCATCGAGGTCGTCGTGGACGACGCCGACTCGGACGCCGTCATCGACGCGATCGTCAAGGCCGCCCAGACCGGCAAGATCGGCGACGGCAAGGTGTGGGCCCTGCCGGTCGAGACGGTCGTACGGGTACGGACGGGCGAGCGCGGCCCCGACGCACTCTGAGCCGGAGCTTCACAAAGGAGCCCCGGCCGCACAGAGGGGCCTCACCCGGATCACCGCCGCGCACCTCGTGACGACGCGGAAGCCGGCTCCCGCCGCACCGCCCGTGGTGGCCGCCCCTCGGAGGACCCACCGGCGCCGTCCGTCGGGCGTCGGCCGCCCCCGGCCCGTGCCCGCCGCGCCCGGACCAGCAGGACGACGCCCACGGCCACGACCACCAGCAGCACCCCCGCCATCAGCCAGGGCAGCGCGAAGAACGAAGCACTCGCCGACTCCCGCGTGTCCCGCGCGCTCGCCGTGAGCGTCACGTCCCCCCAGTCCAGCTGAGGCGCGCCCTGCCAGGGCTCGGTCAGTTTCACGCGCTGGCCGGGAAGCAGCTCGGAGGGGATCCTCACGAGGTCGCGGGCGAGCAGCGTACGGCCGAACAGGCCGGTCGCCCGCAGCTCCACCTTCGGGTTCAGGGTGACGTTGCCGGTGTTGCGCAGGGTGTACGAGATGGTCGCCGCGCTGTCCCCGAAGCCGGGCACGAGCGGCTGGTGGTGGCTGACATGGACGTCCTCGACGGAGATCGCGGACAGCGTGGGCCCGCCGACCCGGAGGTAGACGCGGGCGGCGACGGCCCGCTGCACGCCGAGCGCGACCGAGCCGTCGCCCCGGTCGATCCGCTCGTCCAGCGCGACGATCGCGCCGGGATGGTCCCCGGGTTCGGCATCGCGCGGCACCTTCAGCGTGAAGGGCACGGTGACCTTGCCGTGCGCGGGCACGGTGACCCGGTTCTTGGCGGGCTTCGCCCACACCCCCACCCCGCGCATCCTCTCCTTCACGGTGCGCACGGCGAACCCGCCGTCCCGCTCGGTGTTGTAGGCGTCGGCGGAGTACAGCCGGAACGTCATGGGCCGCGCCGTCTTGTTGGCGACGACCACCTTGTCCTGGATGGTCCGCCCGGGATCGGCGGAGAGGTAGAAGTAGGGCCGCTCGGCCACCTTCTTGGCGGCGGGGTAGACGGACCAACTCCCGTTGTCGGCGGCGGAGCTGGGCGTGGCGGGCAGGGCGAGACCCAGGAACGGGCTCAGGAACAGGCTCAGGAGGAAGACGTACAGCTTGCGCATGGGTGCGGACTCCCCACGGGGACTGAGCGGGCCAGGCGAAGTGCGGCGCGGTCCAGCCGCGCCCAAGGGGCGCGGGAACTGCGCGACCAGCCACGACGGCGCCGCAGACGATCGATGGCATGACACGGCACCCCCAGCGGAGCGTGCGGGCGGGTGCGGGCGCCCGCCGTACGGTCAGCTGAGCGTGAGGGTGAGGACGCCGGAGTACGTGCCCGGAGGTGTGAACGCCGGTACGTTCAGGGAGAGTTCGGCGTCCGCCGTGAACTGGCCGCCGGTCACCGTGCCGGCCGGCGCCGAGGCGAGGGTCGCCCCCGCGGAGCCCACCGTGCCGGGCGAACCGGCCTGGCAGGTGCTCGGGCTGCCCGCCTTGGTGGTGCAGGCAGGGGTCCAGCTCAGCGCCCCGGCATCGATCTTGGCGCCGGGAGCGGTGAAGTCGGTGACCTTGCCGGTGAGGGACCAGCCCGCGACTCCGCCACGGAAGTCCTTGACGGTCACGGAGTTGAGGTCACCGGTCGAGGCCCCGCCGACGCCGTAGTCGACCGCCGTCAGCGAGACGGCGTCCCCGGCCTGGGTCATGGACAGCGTGCCGCCCTTCACCGTGGTGGTGAGCTTCTGCGCGTTGTCGGGGACGGGCGTGTTGTCGATGACGGTGTAGGCGGCCGGACCGGCCCCCAGGTCGGCGCTCCAGCTGCTGCCCTCGTAGGCCACGACCCCGGTCGTCGTCTTGTCGTTGACGACCAGCGACCCGCTGATGGCACCACCCGCGTCCGCGGTCACGGTCGCCGTGTCCGCGGTCTGGCTGGAACCGGAGCGTCCGGCGAGGGTGACGGTGGCGCCCGGGGTGAAGTTGCCGCCGGTGACGGTCACGCTGTCACCGGGGTTCCCGGAGGCCGAACCCAGCGCGATGGCACGGGTGTTGGGCGCGGGCGCGTCGCTCGCCGTGACGGTCTCGGAGACCGGGGCGGGCGGGTTGGTGACCGCGCAGGGGGTGTCCAGCTCCAGGATGTAGCTGGTGTGGATGTTGTAGTCGCCGGGCGAGAGCGTGATGGCGCCCGCGGTGGTGACGGTGAAGGTGCCGGTCATGCTGAACCCCGGGAACGGGGCGTTGCCCGCGACGGGGTCGTTCTTCTTGGGTCCGACGACGGTCACGTCCCCGGTCTGCGCGCCGCCGAGGGTGACCTTCCCGGACGGCGTCATGATGTCGGCCGGCAGGCTGATGGCCGTGGGGTTGCTGGCGGCGGGCGTGACCACGGTGTAGGTCACGGTGACGGTGTCGCCGACCTGGGGAGTGGCGTCGTCGACGGTGATGATCGCGGTGGTGGTGCCGTCGATCGGCGGGATGCCGGCGACGGCGGGCGGGATGCAGTGCGTGGCGAAGTCCACGTTGCTCGCGGCCCCGGCCGGAGCGGCGAGCGCGCCCCCGGCGGTGACCGCGAGCGCGGTCGCCCCCAGCAGCGACGCCAGTCGGCGTCTTCGGTCTCTCATGGTTGGTTGCCCCCTCTGCGGGATGCGGGCGCGGCGGCTCTTCCGCGCCGACAGGGGGCATTGATGTGTGGATAGCGTGAGAAGTCAATGGACGTGCGGCTGTGAACTGATGGAGCGTCAGTTCACGGTGACGTGGATGAACTGACGCTCCACACCGGGCAGTTCGGCTGCCGGGTTTTGCAGATTCTCAGTCGAACACGAACGGTCCGGGCGACTGCGGCCCGGTCGCCGTGCAGGTGACGGTGATCCCGAGCACGACGATCTGCAGCGAGCCGCCGTACGCCTCCAGGCTGTCGCCGGAGGCCACGGTGCCGCTGAGCGGACCGACGGTGACGGGGTCACCGGCGGTGAGGGCGGGGTTCTCCGTGCCGCTGAAGGTGGTGGTGCCGCCGCTCGCGTTCACCAGGGTGAGGGTGGAGGTGATGGAGTCCTCGGCCAGCGCGATCGGCGCGGTGATCGCCGAGGTGACGGTGATGGTCGCGGACGTACCGTCCTGGGTGGCGGCGAGGGTGGCCTCGCCACTGCCGAAGCTTCCGCAGTCGGCCGTGATCGTCGCCGTGCCGGGGGTCACGGCGACCGCGGCGGGCGCGAACGCCAGCCCGCTCAGCGCGAACGCCCCGACCGCCAGTGCCGCACCGGTACCGAATCGTTTGCCTCTCATGGGGTTCCGACTCCCTTCCCATATAGGGAAATTGCCATGTGGGGATGGTGGGGAAGAACCCGAACGGCCCGCCTGCGGGCGTGGTGCGGAACGCTCCGCGTGGGGGGTGGCGGGGTCAGATCTGACGGACCGTCGGAACTGTCGGTTCCATTGATGCGCGAGAGACTGAAGACGGCAAGGTTCAATTTCGGCCGACCCGGGAGCGTGGGGGCCAGAGGGTACGGAGGTGCGCGGCGCCCCTGGGCTCAGCCCGCGGTCACCGTCGTCCGCACGGCCCCGTCCGCCCCGGCCACCAGCACCGGCGTCTCCGCCCCGCCCAGATCCCGTACCGCGGCGAGATCCTCGGCGGGCACCGACTCCGCGTCCGTGACGACCGCCGCCGCCTCCAGGGACTTCGCCCCGGACGCCACCGCCATCGCCACCGCCGTCCGCAGCGCGCTCAGCTTCAGCGAGTCCAGGGCAACGGTCCCCGCCACATACGTACGTCCCGTCTCGTCCCGTACGGCCGCCCCCTCGGGCACACCGTTACGGGCCCGCGCGGAGCGGGCCAGGGTGACGATCTTGCGGTCCTCGGGGTCGAGCGTGCTGCTGTCGGTCATGGGGTGAGCATAAACACCGCGGCTCAGGGCCGGTCGAGGCGGAGCCGCTCCGCGCGCGGCAGGCCCGCCACGACGAGGTCGTACGAGTCCTCCACCAGCTCCCGCACCAGCCGGTCCGGCAGCGCCCCGTCCACCGTCACGGTGTTCCAGTGCCGCTTGTTCATGTGATAGCCGGGGATGATCAGCCCCTCGTACTCGCCCCGCAGCCGGACCGCGTCCTCCGGGTCGCACTTGAGGTTGACCTTCAGCGGCCGGGCGTCGATCCAGCTCAGCGCGAACATCTTGCCGAGCACCTTGAAGACGGAGATCTCGGGGGCGAAGGGGAACTCCTCCACCGCCTCGTTGAAGGACAGACAGAAGGCGCGCAGCTCCTTCGGGGTCACTCCTCCTTCGCCTCCTCCTCCGTCGCCGCTTCCACCGGCTCCACCAGCACGGTCACGATCTTGTTCCGCCGCCCGGCCGCCGCCTCCGCGGTCAGCCGGAGCCGCCGCCCGTCGGGCAGTTCGACCACGGACGACGCGCCCGCGATCGGCACCCGCCCCAGCTCCTTCGCGAGCAGCCCGCCGACGGTCTCGACGTCCTCGTCGTCGTACTCGTCGAGCCCGTACAGCTCGCCCAGGTCGGTGATGTCGAGGCGGGCGGTGACCCGGTACCGCTCCTCGCCCAGCTCCTCCACCGGCGGGAGTTCACGGTCGTACTCGTCGGTGATCTCGCCGACGATCTCCTCGAGGATGTCCTCGATGGTGACGATGCCGGCCGTGCCGCCGTACTCGTCGATGACGACGGCGACGTGATTGCGGTCCTGCTGCATCTCGCGCAGCAGATCACCGGCGTTCTTGGTGTCCGGCACGAAGGCGGCCGGGCGCATCGCCGTCGACACCAGCTCGCTCTCCGCGTCCCGGCTGATGTGCGTCTTGCGCGCCAGGTCCTTGAGGTACACGATCCCGACGATGTCGTCCTCGCTCTCCCCGGTGACCGGTATGCGCGAGAAACCCGACCTGAGCGCGAGGGTGAGGGCCTGACGGATCGTCTTGTACCGCTCGATCACCACGAGGTCGGTCCTCGGCACCATCACCTCCCGTACGAGGGTGTCGCCCAGCTCGAAGACCGAGTGCACCATCCGGCGCTCGTCGTCCTCGATCAGCGACTCCGCCTCCGCGAGATCGACCAGCGCCCGCAGCTCCGCCTCGGAGGCGAACGGGCCGCGGCGGAAGCCCTTGCCGGGGGTGAGCGCGTTGCCGATGAGGATCAGCAGGCTCGGGATCGGGCCCATGATCCGCGCGAGCGGCAGCAGGACGTACGCCGCCGCCGTGGACGTGTTGAGGGGATGCTGGCGGCCGATGGTGCGCGGGGAGACCCCGACCGCCACGTACGACACCAGCACCATGACCCCGATGGCGACCAGCAGCGCCTCGGTCGTGCCGTCGAACTCCTGGAGGCAGGCGTAGGTGACCAGCGCGGCCGCCGCCATCTCGCAGGCGACGCGGACCAGCAGCGCCACATTGAGATAGCGCGTCGGGTCGGCGGCGACCTGCGCGAGCTTGGCGCTGCCGCGCCGCCCGGACCGTACCGCCTCCTCCGCGCGGAAGCTCGACATACGGGCGAGGCCCGCCTCCGCACAGGCGGCGAGCCACGCTACGACGACCAGGGCGATCGCGCCCGAGACGAGGGGAAGACTCATGACACGGTCGGGGCGGGAGACGGACCGGTCAGCCCCTTCTCGGCCCTCCACCCGTCCACGATGGCCGCCTGGAGACCGAACATCTCGGCCTTCTCGTCCGGCTCCTCGTGGTCGTACCCGAGCAGATGCAGCACCCCGTGGACGGTGAGCAGCTGGAGCTCCTCGTCCATGGAGTGCTGGGTCTCGGCGTCCTCGCCCTGCTTCTTGGCGACCTCGGGGCAGAGCACGATGTCGCCGAGGAGGCCCTGCGGGGGCTCGTCGTCGTCCTTGCTGGGCGGCCTGAGCTCGTCCATCGGGAAGGACATGACGTCCGTCGGCCCCGGCAGGTCCATCCACTGGATGTGCAACTGCTCCATGGCGTCGGCGTCCACGACGATCACCGAGAGCTCGGAGAGCGGGTGGATGCGCATCCGCGCGAGCGCGTAGCGGGCGATGTCGAGGATCGCCTGCTCGTCGACCTCGGTTCCGGACTCGTTGTTGACGTCGATCGACATGGTGCTGGGTTGTCTACTTCCGCTTGTTACGGCCGCCCTTGTGGGTGCCGTTCTCCGTACCGTGGTGGCTGTCGTACTTCTCGTACGCGTCGACGATACGGCCGACCAGCTTGTGCCGGACGACGTCCTGCGACGACAGGCGGGAGAAATGGACGTCGTCGAGGCCTTCGAGGATGTCCTGGACCTGACGCAGACCCGACTTGGTGCCGTTGGGCAGGTCGACCTGGGTCACGTCACCCGTGATCACGATCTTCGAGTCGAAGCCGAGACGGGTGAGGAACATCTTCATCTGTTCGGGGCTGGTGTTCTGAGCCTCGTCAAGAATGATGAAAGCATCATTCAAAGTTCTTCCACGCATGTACGCCAGGGGCGCGACCTCGATGGTCCCGGCGGCCATGAGCCGCGGGATGGAGTCGGGGTCGAGCATGTCGTGCAGCGCGTCGTACAGCGGGCGCAGGTAGGGGTCGATCTTCTCGTAGAGCGTGCCGGGCAGGAAGCCCAGCCGCTCGCCGGCCTCCACGGCCGGACGGGTCAGGATGATGCGGTTGACCTGCTTGGACTGGAGGGCCTGCACCGCCTTGGCCATGGCGAGGTAGGTCTTGCCGGTACCGGCGGGGCCGATGCCGAAGACGATCGTGTGCTTGTCGATCGCGTCGACGTACCGCTTCTGGTTCAGGGTCTTCGGTCGGATCGTGCGGCCGCGCGAGGAGAGGATGTTCTGGGTGAGGACCTCGGCCGGGGTCTCCTGGCCGTCCCCCTCGCCGTTCTCACTCGCTCTCAGCATGGCGATAGAGCGTTCCACTGCGTCCTCCGTCATCGGCTGTCCGGTGCGGAGCACCAGCATCATCTCGTCGAACAGGCGCTGGATGAGGGTGACTTCGGCCGGGTCGCCGACCGCGCTGACCTCATTGCCCCGGACATGGATGTCGGCCGCCGGGAAAGCCTTCTCGATCACGCGCAGGAGGGAGTCGCCGGACCCCAGCACGGTCACCATGGGGTGCTGGGCGGGGACGGTGAACTGTGCTCTCGCCTGCCCCTGCGCGGGTGTGCGATCTGTGGGTGTCTGAGTCATGGGCCGGCTCTGTAGGCCTTGCTCGTCCTCCTCGAAACGACTCGCCCGCCACATGGGCGGCCTGGCGATTTCAAGGGTACGCCGGGGGACTGACAACCCCGTAGGCCTTTTCGTGCGCCCGTCCCCAGGGGCGCACCGGCCGGTGAGGGCGCCCTGCGTGAAACGGTGAGCCCTGCATGCGACCCCCGCGCGCGTGGGCAGAATCCGCCCCGTCGGTGCCACACATGTTCGGGGCGGAGCGGTGTCCTCGCCCGCCCGCCGGGGAAAGAGGTCGGCCGTGCGTTTGCGTCTGCCCACATCCGTGTCCGAGGCACAGGAGTGTCTGTCCGAGGGAGCGATACCCGTCGGCGGTGCCACGCTTCAGTGGGCCGTCTGGCAGCGGGACGGCTTCCCGGCGCAGGCGATGTCGCTGCGCGAGGTGCCGGAGGCGAATGTGCTCGGTGCCGAGGAGTTGGGGGCGGCGGTGCTGCTGTCCCGGGTCGACGACCGGGTGCCGGAGGTACTGCGCCGGGCGGCGTCCCGGGTGGGCACGGGGGCCGTACGCCGGGCCGCGACGGTCGGCGGCAACATCGTCGGCAGCACCCTGCGCTGCCTGCTCCCCGCCGCCCTCGTCCTCGATGCCCGCGCGACGGTCCTGGACGCGGAGGGCACCTACGAGACCGACCTCGCCGAACTCACGGCGAAGCGCCCGCTACTCCTGAACCTCCGCTGGCGCACCCCACTGGCGAGCAGCCACCGCAAACTCCCGGACGAGCCGGGCGGGCAGCCGCCGCTGGTGGTCGCGGCCGCGGTGACGGAGGGGCTGCTCCGGGTCGCCGTACGGGACGGCTACGACGTGCTGTGCGAGACCGTGGAGTACGGGCCGGGACGGGGCACGGAGACCGGGCGCGTCCTCGACGCCTTGGACGGTACGTCGCTGGGCGCGCTGCCGGAGGCGGCCCGCGGGGTGGTCCACGAAGAGGTGACGGCGATCATCGCCCAAGGCGCCTGACCCGAGCCGGGCCCTTGTTGTTGCTTGCTCCGTCCCTCACGCCGACTTGCGGAACCCGATCGTCGGTACCGCGCGCCGCAGCGGCCAGGGCCGTACCTGCTCCTCCGGGACGAGGTCCGCGAGGAACCCGTACCGGCGCAGGGCCGTGGGGTCCTGCCCCTCGACGGACTGGACCTTGCGCCACCAGGCGCCGATCTCGGACCAGCCGGGCGCGGAGAGCGAGCCGCCGAACTCCTGGACGGAGAGGGCGGCCGTGAGTCCCGCGAAGGCGAGCCGGTCGGCGAGCGGCCAGCCCGCGAGGGTGCCGGTGACGAACCCGGCCACGAAGACGTCACCGGCGCCGGTGGGGTCGAGGGCCTCCACGGCGATGGCGGGCACCTCGGCGGTCTCCCCGGTACGCCGGTCCACGGCGTACGCGCCCTCCGCACCGAGGGTGACGACCGCGAGCGGTACGTGCGCGGTGAGGGCGTGGGCGGCCTCGCGGGGGCAGCCGGCGCCGGTGTAGCGCATGGCCTCCTCCGCGTTGGGCAGGAAGGCCTCGCAGTGCTCCAGATCGGCGAGCCCCGCGAGGTCCCACGCGCCGGTGTCGTCCCAGCCGACGTCGGCGAAGATCCGGGTGCCCTCGCCGGCGGCCCGGGCGATCCAGGGCTCCCGCTTGCCCGGCACCAGGGAGGCGACGGCGGCACGCGCGCGTGGAGGGTGGTCGGGCGCGGCTTCTTCGGGGGGCGGCTCATGACCGTGCGAGACCATGGTGCGCTCACCCTCGTACGCCATGGAGACGGTGACCGGGGAGTGCCAGCCGCTGACGGTACGGGACGGCGAGAGATCGATACCTTCGCCGGTCTCCAGGGCGTCCCAGCAGTACTCGCCGTAGTGGTCGGAGCCGAAGGCGGCGGCGAGGGAGGTCTTCAGCCCCAGCCGGGCCAGCGCGGTGGCCATGTTGGCGACGCCTCCGGGGCTCGACCCCATCCCGCGCGCCCATGACTCGGTCCCGCGCACCGGCGCGGAGTCGAGCCCGGTGAAGATGATGTCGAGGAAGACAGGACCGGTGAGATACACGTCCCAGGGCGGATCGTCCGGGGTGCGCAGCCCGGCGAGCGGATCGACCTGGGCCTGACACTCCCCGGCCGCACGCTTGCCTCGGCTGTCGTACGACGGCCCCTTCCCGACGGACGCGTTGGACGCGATCACGGTGCGCTCCCTGACGTGGTGCGGATTCAGCCAGTCTGCACCACACCACTGACAACACGCCGCCGCTCAGCTCCCGACACCTCCCGAACGGCCGCCGCACCCACGCCCCCGCATCTCAACGCCGGCCCAGGTATTTCAGCCCGTCCGGCGTTTGAGGACGAGGCCCCTTCAGGGCCGAAAAGCGGGGTCTGGGGACGCAGCCCCCAGGAAGGGCGGGGTCGAAGGGGCGGCAGCCCCTGGGGATGGGACGGGTAGGGGCGGCGGGGGCGAGGAAAAGCCAGGACTACCAGCGAGGCACGCCCGGCGTGACCCACCCCGGCTCAGCGACCCGCATGGCCGCCGCGTCATCCCGCTCCCGCATCCCCCCGTCGTCCTCGACCCACCGCCGATGCAGAAACTCCACCTTCTCCCGATCGAGTTCGACCCCGAGCCCAGCCGCGTCCGACACCGCCACCCGACCCCCCTCGAACGAAAGCCGAGAGGTCAGCACATCCTCCGGCTGCCACGGATAGTGCGAGTCACAGGCATGCTGAAGATTCGGCACCGTCGACGCCACATGAGTCATCGCGGCCAACGAGATCCCCAGATGCGTGTTGGAGTGCATGGACACCCCCACCCCGAACGTCCGGCAAATAGCCGCAAGTTGCTGAGTGTTCCGCAACCCACCCCAGTAATGGTGATCCGACAGCACCACCTGAACGGCATCCTTGGCGAACGCCTCCGAGATCTCCGCGAAGGTGGTCACGCACATATTCGTGGCGAGCGGCACATCCGTCCCCGCGGACACCTCAGCCATGGCGGCGGTACCGAGCGCGGGATCCTCCAGATACTCCAGCACCTCCCCCAACTCCTCCGCCACCCTCAGCGAAGTAGCCACACTCCAGGCCCCGTTGGGATCAAGCCGCAGCGGATGCCCAGGGAACGCCTCGGCCAGCGCCCGCACCGCCGCGATCTCCTCGTCCGGCGGAAACACACCCCCCTTGAGCTTGAAGGAGGTGAACCCGTACCGCTCCTTGAACAACCGCGCCTGCGCCACCACCCCGGCCGGATCGAGAGCGGCGCCCCAATCGTCCTTCTCACAGGCGGCGACGCCCGAGGGATGATCGGCCCACTTGTAGAACAGATAGGCGCTGTACTCGACGGAGTCCCGCACCTTCCCCCCGAGCAGCGCGTGCACGGGCAGCCCGAGCGCCTTGCCGAGCGCGTCGAGACAGGCGACCTCGAACCCGGAGACGACGGACAGCCGCAGCTTGTCCGCGGTCTGCACCCCCCGCAGCCCCCCGACATCGACCTGCCCGGCGACCCGCGACGAGTCGACGGCGACCTCCTCCGCGACCGTGAACAACCCGTTCAGATCGGACACTTGACGCCCCACCAGCTTCGCCGCGAACGGCCGGGCCAACTCCAGATACTTGGTGTCGCCGTACGTCTCACCGACCCCCGTCACCCCGTCCGCGGTCTCCACCTCCACGATCAGCCGAGGGGTGTACGGCTGGTGCACCCCCTGCGTGTTGAGCAGCGGCGGATCGGCGACGAGGATCGGCGTGAGCCGTACGTCCGTGATGGTGAGGTTCACAGGGTGGCTCCTACGAGATCGAGTCCGGTGACGAGCAGGTGCTTCAGATCGCCCAGATCGGCGGCGGAGGGGTCGGCGAGAGGCGCACGCACGGGCCCCACCGGCCGCCCCCGCAGCCGAGCCGCGGCCTTGACCAGCGACACCGCGTACCCGGGCACACGGTCACGGAGTTCGACGAGCGGGACGTAGAAGTCACGGAGCAGCTTCTCGACCGTCCCCTCCTCACCGCCCTTCAACGCGCCGAAGAAGGCGTTCGCGATCTCCGGCGCGAAGGCGTGCACGGCGGATGAGTAGGCGGGGACACCGACGGCGGCGTAGGCGCGGGCCTGGATCTCGGCGGTGGCGGCGCCGTTGAAGAAGAGGAAGCCGTCGGGGGCAGCAAGGGTGAGGCGCTGGAGCCGGTCGAGGTCGCTGTGCCCGTCCTTGAGGCCGATGACGGTGGGGAGGGCGGCGAGCCGCCGGAACGCCTCGGCGCCGAAGGCGACTTGGCCGCGCTGATAGGCGATGAGCGGCAGCGGGGTCCGCGCGGCGATCTCCTCGACCTGCCGTACGAGCCCCTCCTGCGGCGCGGCGACGAGGTAGTGCGGCAGCACGAGCAGCGCGTCGGCGCCGGCCTCCTCGGCGATCCGCGCGAACCGGACGGCCTGCGCCCAGCCGTACCCGATCCCGGCGACGACGGGCACCCGCCCGCCGGCCTCCTCGACGGCCACCGAGACGACGGTCCGGTACTCGTCCTCGTCCAGCGAGAAGAACTCACCGGTGCCGCAGGCGGGAAAGACGGCACCGGGCGAAGTGGCGATCTGCGCGGCGACATGGGCGCGGAAGCCGTCCGGATCGAGCGAGCCGTCGGCGTGGAAGCTGGTCAGCGGGAACGACAGCACGCCGCCCGCCATGCCCTCGCGCAGCCGCCGCACCACGGGCCCCGTATCGCGACTCACTATCACTCATCTCCCCATGTAGACGTAATCCACATATAGAGATGGAGATTAGATACACGAACACGAACCGTCAATGGCCCACCACCTCGGATTACGATCGGCACATGTCAGAGACAGGGGGCGTGCGCGAAGTGAAGTCGGCCGCGCGGACGGTCGAACTGCTGGAAGTGCTGGCCGCACGCGGAGACCGCCCCGCCCGCCTCCAGGAGCTGGCCGACGGGCTGGAGGTGCCGCGCAGCTCGATGTACGCGCTGCTCCAGACCCTGATCTCCCGAGGCTGGGTCCGCACCGACGTCACCGGCTCCCTCTACGGCATCGGCATCCACGCCCTGCTGACCGGCACCAGCTACCTGGACTCCGACCCGCGCGTCCGCGTCGTACGCCCCTACCTGGACGAGGCGTCCGAGGCACTCGGCGAGACGATCCACATGGGCCGCCTGGACGGCCACGACGTCGCCTACCTGGCCACCCGCGAGTCCCACGAGTACCTGCGCACGATCAGCCGGGTCGGCCGCCGCCTCCCGGCCCACGCGGGAGCCCTGGGCAAGGCCCTCCTGGCCGAACGCCCCGACGCCGAGCTCCCGCCCGCCCCCTACGCGTCCCTGACCCCCAACACCCACACCACCCGCGACACCCTCACCGCCGACTTGGCCGAGATCCGCACCCGCGGCCACTCCGTCGACCGCGAGGAAGGCGTCCTCGGCATCGTCGGCTTCGGCTTCGCCCTCCGCTACGACTCCCCCGCCCAGGACGCCATCAGCTGCTCGGTCCCGATCGCCCGCCTGACCCCGGACCACGAGGAACAGATCATCGCGGTGATGCGCGAGATCAGAGCCAAGATCGAGGCGACGGTACCAACGACGGGCGGCGCGGCGGTCCGCTGGCGCTAGGTGTACTGATCACGAGCGGAACGGGACCGAGATCAGGCGCCCGAAAGCGGTCTCGCCTACCCCCTCCCCCGCACCCGAAACTCAAGGTGCCCCAGATCACACCCCCCACTCTTCTTCTCGAACCGCGTGCTTGATACAAATTGCCCGCGCGTTCCTGTCCGTCGACGGTCGTCGCCCAACCCCCTTTTCGAGCCGCTTCTTTCGCATGCCCTGGGAACGCCCGTGTCCGCCCCCCGCACCACCGCCTGGCCTCTCGTCGCCCTTTTCACGGCCGGGTACCTGGCCCCCTACCTGATGCCGACCACCGTCGGCCGCCTCGACTCGGGGCTCCCCCTCACCGCCTCCGAGGCGGGCGCCGTAGGCAGTGCGCTGCTGCTGAGTTCGGCGTCGGCGGGCTTCCTGCTGGCGTCGCGGGTCGACCGCGTCGGCGCCCGGAGACTCGCCCGCATCGGCCTCGCCCTCGCCGCCGCCGGCTACGGCTGCGCCGCCCTGAGCAGCACCGTCGCCCTGGTCGTCGTAGGCGCGATGCTCGGCGGATTCGGCTCCGGCACGGCCACCTCGGTCGCCGCCACCGGCATCGCCGCCCAGCGCGACCCTCACCGCACGACCACGCTGGGCCTGCTCTGCGTCTCGGCCCTGGCGGGCGCCGTCTACCTGACCGTCCCGCACCTGGGCCAGGGCCACGGCCAGCCCCTGGCAGCGATCGCCCTGACGGCGCTGGCAGCCTGGCCCCTGACGACCCGTCTCCCCCTCCACACGGCCACCCCGGAGACCCGCCGCCCGAAGTCCCCGCTCCCCCACCTCCGCGCCGGCCTGATCCTCGCCGCCACCCTCCCCTGCTGGTCCCTCGCCCAGAACGCCCTCTGGGGCGTCAGCGGCCGCATCGGCCTCACCCAGGCCCACCTGACCGAGGCCACCGTAGGCGCGGTCTTCGCGATCGCCCTGGGCGCAGGCCTCCTGGGAGTCATCGGAGCAGGCGCCTTGGGCCCCCGCCTCGGCTACGCCCTCCCCATCGGCGCCGGCACGGCCCTGATCACCGCATGCATAGTCCTGAGCGCCTCCGCGACGGACCTCACGACCTTCGCCACCGGCGAGATCGCCTGGAACCTGCTCTACCCGATCGTCCTGTCGTACGTCATAGGCCTGGCCGCCTCTCTGGACCCCAAGGGCAGATGGGCGGTCCTGGTGGGCTCGGCCTCATCCCTGGGCACAGCAGCGGGCCCCCTCGCAGGAAGCCTCCTCTCGGCCCAGGCAGGCTTCCCGACGATGGGCGCGGTCCTGGCGGCAATCCTGCTGCTGATAGCCGTCCCCATGACGGCGGTAGCACGGAGGGCGACCACCCGCACCATGCCGGTGGTCGAAATCACGGTCGAGACCTCCACTGTCCCAACCCGAACCGCATACGAAACGGCAGCCGTAGCGCCCCGCTAAGGGGCGCGGGGAACTGCGCGACCAGCCCCCACACCCCCGCAGACGACTACGAAAACTCGTACGCCTCAACCTCCGCCAGATATCGCTCGCGCCGCTCCTCGTCATGCTCCAGGAAGGACGCGACAAACGAGTTCCGGGCCAACTCCCGCAACCGCTCCTCGCCCAGGCCCAACGCCGAGCGCACCGCGTCGAAGTTGTCCCCGGCGTACCCCCCGAAATAGGCCGGGTCGTCGGAGTTGACCGTGCACACCAACCCCGCCTCCAACATCGCCGGCAACGGATGATCTCCCAGCACATCAACCGTCCGCAGCCGCACATTGGACAACGGGCACAACGTCAACGGCACCCGCTCCCGCACCAGCCGCGCCACCAGCTCGGGATCCTCCATGCACCGCAGCCCGTGGTCGATCCGCTCGACCCCGAGCACGTCCAGCGCCTCGACGATGTAGGAGGGCGGCCCCTCCTCCCCCGCGTGGGCGACCCGCCGCAGCCCGAGCGCCGCGGCGGCCTCGTACACCTCCCGGAACTTCACCGGAGGATGCCCCACCTCGGCGGAGTCGAGCCCGACACCCACGATCCGGTCGAGGTACGGCTTCGCGGCCTCCAGCGTCTCAAGGGCGGACTCGGCGGACTCGTCCCGCAGGAAGCAGAGGATCAGCTGCGTGGAGACACCGTGGTTCGCCTCGCTGCTGCCGAGCGCCCGCCACAGCCCTTCCACGACCGTGCCCATCTCCACGCCGCGCGCGATGTGCGCCTGCGGGTCGAAGAAGATCTCGGCGTGCCGGACGCCCTGGGCGGCGGCACGGGCGAGGTAGGCGTTGGCGAGGTCCTCGAAGTCGCGCTCGGTGCGCAGGACGGCCATGAGCTCGTAGTACAGGTTCAGAAAGGACTGGAGGTCCTCGAACCGGTACGCCTTGCGGAGCGCGTCCGTGTCGGCGTACGGCAGCTCGACGCCGTTGCGGGCGGCCAGCGCGAACGCGAGCTCGGGCTCCAGCGTGCCTTCGATGTGGAGGTGCAGTTCAGCTTTGGGGAGAGGCATCGCAGCATCGTACGGGTGTTTCCCCGACGTACCGGAATCCCCGCTTCAGCGCCGTTTGGGCAGCGGCACCCGCAGAAGGTCGTGGGCGACGGTCAGCTCCCCCTCGAACCCCGCGGCCCGTGCCTGCCGTTCGAACTCGTCGGGGTCGGTGTAGCGCTGGCTGAAGTGCGTGAGCACGAGATGCCGTACGCCCGCCTCGCGCGCGACCGCCGCCGCCTGCCCGGCGGTCAGATGCCCGTGCTCGACCGCCAGGTGCGTGTCCTCGTCCAGGAACGTCGACTCGATGACGAGCATGTCGCACTGCTCCGCCAGGGCGTACACCCCGTCGCACAGCCGGGTGTCCATGACGAACGCGAACCGCTGCCCGCGCCGCACCTCGCTGACGTCCTCCAGCGAGACCCCGCCGACGGCCCCTTCCCGCTGGATCCGCCCCACGTCCGGCCCCTTGATGCCGTGCGCGGCGAGGCGGTCGGGCAGCATGCGGCGCCCGTCGGGTTCGGCGACGAGATAGCCGTACGACTCGACGGGGTGGGAGAGCTTGCGCGCCTCCAGCACGTAGGACGAGGACGTGCCCAGCACGCCGTCCTCGCTCACCGGCGCCTGGGTGAGCTCGACCGTCTCCCGGTACGCGGTGGCGTACCGCAGCCGGTCGAAGAAGCGCTGGCCGGACTGGGGGTAGTGGGCCGTGATCTCGTGCGGGACCCGGTCGAGGTTGATGCGCTGGATGACGCCGGCGAGCCCGAGCGAGTGGTCGCCGTGGAAGTGCGTGACGCAGATCCGGTTCAGGTCGTGCGCGGCGACGCCCGCCCGCAGCATCTGCCGCTGGGTGCCCTCGCCGGGGTCGAAGAGGATGCCCTCGCCGTCCCAGCGGAGGAGGTAGCCGTTGTGGTTGCGATGGCGGGTGGGGACCTGGCTGGCGGTGCCGAGGACCACCAATTCACGTACGGACACGGTGGTTTACCCGGGGGGCCATTCCAGGCCGCGGCCGCCGAGGACGTGCGCGTGGGCGTGGAAGACGGTCTGGCCGGCGCCGGCGCCGGTGTTGAAGACGATGCGGTAGCTCTCCAGCTTGTCCTCGTCGGCGACGGTCTGCGCCTCGCGGAGCAGGTCGGCGGCGATGGCCGGCTCGCCGGTGGCGAGGGCGGCGGCGTTCTCGTAGTGGACCTTGGGGATCACCAGGACGTGGGTGGGTGCCTGGGGGTTGATGTCCCGGAAGGCGACGGTCGTGTCCGTCTCACGGACGATCGTCGCGGGAATGTGCCCTTCGGCGATCTTGCAGAACAGGCAGTCGTCCTGCGGTTCCCCTGGCATGTGGTGTCCCTTCGGGTCGCGGGTGTGGGGGCATCGTAACCAGGAGGGCCTAGGCGGGCAGTCCGGGCGGGGTCTTGGCCGGGCTGTTCTCCAGCGCCTCCAGAGCCAGCCTCACGGCCTCGTCCAGCTGGACGTCCCGGCCGGCGGCGTGGTCCTGGGGACGCTGGACGACCTCGACGTCCGGGTCGACGCCGTGGTTCTCGACGCCCCACTCGTAACCCTCCAGCCAGAACGCGTACTTGGGCTGGGTGATCAGGGTGCCGTCGACGAGCCGGTAGCGGCTGTCGATGCCGATCACCCCGCCCCACGTGCGCGTGCCGACGACCGGGCCGATGCCGAGCGCCTTGATGGCCGCGTTGACGATGTCGCCGTCGGAGCCGGAGAACTCGTTCGCCACGGCGACGACCGGACCGCGAGGCGCGTCCTGCGGGTAGCTGTACGCCCGCATCCCGCGCGGCAGCGCCCAGCCGACGATCCGCCGGGCCAGTTTCTCCACGACCAGCTGGGAGGTGTGGCCGCCGCGGTTCTCCCGGACGTCGACGACGAGTCCCTCGCGGGCCACCTCGACGCGCAGGTCGCGGTGGATCTGGGCCCAGCCGGGGGCCTGCATGTCGGGGACGTGGAGATAGCCGAGGCGGCCGCCCGACCTCTCGTGGACGTAGGCGCGGCGGTCGGTGACCCAGGCGTGGTAGCGCAGCGGTTCCTCGTCGGAGATCGGTACGACGACGGTGTGCCGCACCTCGCCCCCGCCGGCCGGGGAGACGGTCAGCTCGACCGGCTTGCCCGCGGTGCCGACGAGGAGGGGCGCGGGGCCGGTGACCGGGTTGACGGGGACTCCGCCGACGGCCACGATCGCGTCCCCGGCGCGTACCGCGACGCCGGGTGCGGCGAGCGGGGAGCGGGCGTCGGGGTCGGAGGTCTCGGTGGGCAGGATCCGGTCGATCCGCCAGCTGCCGTCCTCGTGGCGGGAGAGGTCCGCGCCGAGCAGCCCCTGCCGGGGCCCGTGCCCGTGGCCGCCGCGCGGGACGACGTAGGCGTGGGAGGTGCCGAGTTCGCCCTGCACCTCCCACAGGAGGTCGACGAGATCGTCGTGGGTGGCGACGCGGTCCACGACCGGGCGGTAGCGGTCGAGGACGCCGGTCCAGTCGACGCCGCTCATGTCGGGGCGCCAGAAGTGGTCCCGCATGATGCGGCCGGTCTCCTCGTACATCTGCCGCCACTCGGCCGACGGGTCGACGGTCTGCCGGATCCGGGAGAGGTCGACGGTGATGTTGGTGTCGCCGTCGTCGTCGGCGGCGCGCCGGTCGCTGGGGACGACCTTCAGCCGCCCGTCGGTCCACAGCAGGATCCGTTTGCCGTCGCCGCTGACGGCGAAGTGGTCGGCGTCGGCGGCGAGATGCTCCAGGCGCTGCTGGGCGAGGTCGTAGCGCTCCAGCTCGGTCTTGGGGTCGGGGTCGTCGGGGGTGGCCCGGGAGGAGCCGAGGACGCCCTGGACGGGGTGGCGCAGCCACAGCACGCCGTCCTTGGCGGCGCGCAGGTTGGAGTAGCGGGCCGCCTCCACCGGGAACGGCACGATCCGGTCGGCGAGGCCTTCGAGGTCGATCCGGGTGGCCCGGGTGCCCTCGCTGTCGGGGGTCTCGTCCTTGTCGGGTGCCTCGAAGGGGCGGCCGTGCCGCTGCGGGCCGAACGGCGAGGGCGTGGTCGCGGCGAGGGTGATCAGGTGCGGGCGGTCGCCGACGACGAAGGCGAGGTCGAAGACGTGCTCGTCGTAGACGGGGTCGAAGGAGCGGGTCGAGAGGAAGGCGAGGTGCTTGCCGTCCAGGGTGAAGGTGGGCGCGTAGTCCTGGAAGCGGAGCGGGGTCGCCTCGGTGACCGACAGGTCGGTGGTGTTGGCAAGGCGGAGCTGGCGCAGCGGGCGCGGGCCGGGGTGCGACCAGGCGAGCCACGCCGAGTCGGGTGAGAAGACGAGGCCGGAGACGTCTCCGTCCGCGCTGCGGTCGACCTCCCGGACCTCGCCGGTCTCCCGCTCGACGAGCAGGACGCGTCCGTCGTGCGCGGCGACGGCGGCCCGGCTGCCGTCGGGTGCCATGGCGAGGCCGAGGACCCGGCCGAGCTGTCCGGCGGCGAGGCGGCGCGGGGTGGCGCCGGGGGCGAGGCCGGTGGCGGGCGCGAACTCCAGGGCGTCGTCGCCCTCGGCGTCCGTCACCCACACCACCCACTCCTCGCCCTCCGTGCGGAAGGTGCGGGGCAGCCGGGCCCGTACGCCGGGCTGGGCCGCCAGCGTCCGGGTCGGACCCGAGCGGTGAGTGACCCAGTGCACGGCACCCCGGACGCCGACCGCGCTGCCGCGCGCGGTGTGGTCGGGGGCGGCGGAGCCGAACCAGCCGGCGGCGTCCACGGGGAAGGGCTGCCGGTCGGTGCGCTGTCCGCCGAGCCGGATGTCGAGCCGGCGCGGCTCGGCGCCCTCCAGGTCGTCCAGGAGCCACAGTTCACCGGCGGAGACATAGACGACCCGGGTGCCGTCACCGGCCGCGTGCCGGGCGTAGAAGCCGTCGAGCGGGGTGTGCCGCCGCAGATCGGACCCGTCGGCGAGGGAGGAGTACAGCGCGCCGACGCCTTCGTGGTCGGAGAGAAACCCGATCCGCTCCCCGGCCCACACCGGGAACTCGATGTTCCCGTCGAGGTCCTCATGCAGCCGTACGAACTCCCCGGCGCCTTCCCCGTCGCGGACGTCCCGGTCGATCCAAAGCTTGCCCGCGGTGCCGCCCCGGTACCGCTTCCACCAGGCGGCCTCGCGGCCCATCGGCGCGGACAGCAGCACGGTGCTCGGCCCGAACGCGACCCCGCCGACGGGCCCGTACGGCAGGACGCTGGAGGGCCCTCCGTCGAGCGGGACGGCGTGTGCCCAGGAACGGCGCAGGCTCGCCTGGCCGTGGGTGGTGATCGCGAGGACCTGTCCGTCGGGGGTCCAGTCGCGTACCTGGGTGCGCCAACTCCCCCAGTGGGTCAGGCGTTTCGCGGGTCCGCCGTCGACCGGGGCGATGTGCACCTCGGGGGCGCCGTCCCGGGTGGAGGTCCAGGCGACGGTGGTGCCGTCGGGCGAGATGCGCGGGGTGGAGACCGGGACGTTGTCGGCGCTGACCCGCCAGGCCCGGCCGCCGTCGAGGGGGGCGATCCATACGTCGTCCTCGGCGGTGAAGGCCACCAAGTCGCCGTGCAGGTGCGGGAATCGGATGTACGAGGGCGTCGCGGGCTGTGTCACCCGGTCAGCCTATGCAGGGGCGGTCGCCGTCGGACAGGGCTTTGGATCACTTGGCGGTCACTTGCCCTGGACGGGCCGGCAGTCCGGGTACTTGTCGCACCAGATGGTCTCCGTGACGGTCACGGTGACGGTGGCCTCGGGCCCTCCGTTGCCGCCCGGGTTGTTGGGCTCGGGCGAGGCGTTGCAGTTGCCCAGGCCGTTGACCTGGAACCACTGCTTGCCGTCGATCTTCGCCGTCAACTCGCCGCGGACGCACTGCCCGTTGACGACCCGGGTGATCTTCCCGTGGACGTCGATGTCCTTGCCGTCGGTGGTCTCGCCCGTGCAGGTGACCTCGGCGACGGCGTTCTCGGTCGCGGTGGGCGTGGGCCGGTTGCCGTAGGTGGCGTGGCAGGTCAGCCACTGCACCTCGGCCTTCTGCCGGTTCAGCTCCCGTGTCACGGTCTGGTCGGTGGTGTACGCCACGGACGCGGAACTCAGCCCCGCCGGATCACAGGCGACGGCCCCGCCGACGGCGACGACGGCAAGGGCGGCACCGGCGGCGACCCGCCGCCCGCGGCGGCCTCGCTGCTGCCAAAACCTCCTGAATGCCCCCATGGAGGGCAGCTTCCCACTGTCCCGCCCGACGCGGTAGAGCGCATTGGGACACTCATCCCACAATCGAGTGAAGATCGACGCCCGCGGAAAACCCGGAGACCGGGCGGTGTCCGTCCGCCTAACGTGCCGGTATGCGCAACGACCGCCGCCTCCGCCGACTCGTCGTGGACGAGAACACGGCGTACCTGTGGAACTTCCGCCAGACGAAGGGCGCCGACGGCGTCTGGCGCGACACCGTCACCCTGCACCGGGACGGCGACCGCACCCGGTTCGTCTTCCGAGCGGGCGGCGCAGGCTCGGGCCGGTACGTCTCCGAGGGCGACATCTGGTTCCAGGGCTGCGCGGTCGACGGCCGGGGCAGCGGGATCAATCTCCGCGAGCCCGCCGTCGTACGCGCCCTGCTCGACGAAGCGACCCGGCGCGGTCTGCTGCGGCCCGGCGACCGGGAGTTGGACGGCTGGGACCTCTTCTACGCCGTCGAGGCGGCCGTCGATCTCAAGCGCGCAGCAGCAGCCACTCCTGCAACTCCACCAGGTTCCCCTCCGGGTCCTTGAGGTGGGCGACCCGCATCCGGTCGGTCATGGGTGCGGGCCCGTGCAGCAGGACGGCACCCCGCTCGACGATCTGCGCGCAGTAACCGTCGAGGTCGTCGACGCGCAGCACGACCAACGACCGGTGCCCGCTGGCCTCGTCGCCCAGCTCCCCCAGGATCCCCGCCATCATGGCCCGGTCCTGGAGGGCGATCCCGGCGGAGCCGGTCGCGGGGCTGAACTTCTCGTACGGCCCCTCGGTCGCCCCCGACTGCGGCTTGAGGCCGAGGACTTCGGCGTAGAAGCGGTAGCAGAGGGGGAAGTCGGTGACGAGCAGCCGGACTTGAGCGAGTTCCAAGAGGTTCCCCTCGGTGTCAGGACCAGCGGCCGGTGCGGGCCAGGAGCACGGCGGTGGCCGCGGTCCCGGCGGTCGACGTACGCAGCACGCTACGCCCCAGGACGTACGGCTTCGCCCCCGCTTCCGTGAACAGCGCCAACTCGTCCTTGGCGACGCCCCCTTCGGGGCCGACGACCAGCACGATCTCGCCCTCGGTGGGGAGTTCGGCGGTGGCGAGGGGCGCGCTTGCGTTCTCGAAGTCGGAGTGGAGGACGGCGGCGAAGTCGGCCTCGGCGAGGAGCGCGGCGACCTGCTTGGTGGTGGCGAGGTCGGCGATCTCGGGGAAGCGCACCCGGCGGGACTGCTTGCCGGCCTCGCGGGCGGTGGCCCGCCATTTGGCGAGGGCCTTCAGGCCGCGGTCGCCCTTCCACTGGGTGATACAGCGGGCCGCCTGCCAGGGCACGATCGCGTCGACGCCGGTCTCCGTCATGGTCTCGACGGCGAGTTCACCGCGGTCGCCCTTGGGGAGGGCCTGGACGACGGTGATGCGGGGTTCCTCGGGCGGCTCCTCGGCGACCGTGTCCAGCTGGACGATCAACCGGTCCTTGCCCTCGGTGCCGAGCACCACGCAGTCGGCCCAGCGGCCGGTGCCGTCGGTGAGGATGACGTCCTCGCCGGGCGCGAGCCGCTTCACGGAGACGGCGTGGCGGCCCTCGGGACCGTCCAGGACATAGCGTCCGCCGGGGCCGGAGTCGGCGAAGTGCTCGACGACGAACACGGGAGCCGTCATCGGACGTCACCGCCTTCCGGGAACTCAGGGAACTCGGGGAAGACCGACAACGCTGTCCTCGCGGCGGCGAGTTCACCGGCCAGGACCTCCACGAGCTGCCCGGCGGGCAGGTCGCGTGCCATGCGGTGGCCCTGTCCGGCCCACAGCGCCATGCCCTGCGCGTCCTTGGCCTTGGCGGCGGACTTGCGCAGCGGTGAGGTGAGGTGGTGGACCTCGGGGTAGGCGGCGGGGGCGTAGCGGCCGTGCTCGCGCAGGAAGCGGTTGACGAGGCCGCGGGCGGGGCGGCCGGAGAAGGCGCGGGTCAACTCGGTGCGGACGAACAGGGGGTTGGTGAGCGCCTCCTTGTGCACGGCGGCGGCACCGGACTCGGGGGTGGCGAGGAAGGCGGTGCCGAGCTGGGCGGCGCTCGCCCCGGCGGCGAGGACGGCGGCGATCTGGCTGCCGCGCATGATGCCACCGGCGGCGACGACCGGGATGCCGACGGTCTCGCGGATCTGGGCGACGAGGGAGAGCAGCCCGATCCCGGCGCCGTCGCTGTCGGGGACGTCCCGATGGGTTCCTTGGTGTCCGCCCGCCTCCACGCCCTGCGCGATGACCGCGTCCGCGCCGGCCCGCTGCACCGCGAGGGCCTCCTCCGGGGTGGTCGCGGTGACGAGGGTGAAGGTGCCGACGCGGCGGAGGGATTCGAGGACGTCGGGGGTGGGCGCGCCGAAGTGGAACGACACAACCGGCACGGGGTTGTCGAGGAGCACGGCGAGCTTGGCGTCGTATCCGTCGTCCCGGCCGCTGTCGGGGTCGCCGAGCTCGGTCTCGTACCAGGCGGCCTCGCCGGCGAGCTGGTGCGCGTAGACCTCCACGGCGGCGGGATCGGCATACTCCGGCTGCGGCATGAAGAGGTTGATCCCGAAGGGGCGCCCGGTGAGCCCCCGCAGCTGCTTGATCTCCTGGTACATCCCGTCCGCGGTCTTGTACCCGGCGGCGAGGAACCCGAGCCCCCCGGCGTCGGACACGGCGGCGGCGAGCTGCGGCACGGAGACGCCGCCCGCCATGGGGGCCTGCACGATCGGATAGGGGAAGAGATCGGTCAGCGCGGAGGACATGACCGCATGTTGTCACGTCCTCCGAACAAGTCCGAATCCGGCCTTCCGCTGGCATAGGCCAGGGGAATGGGCGGCGGGTGAGGGCCCTGACCACTGGTCGAGGACCAGTGAAATCCGGCTACCCGCACCCGCACTCGGCGACCGTTTCCGCGCTCCCGTCATCGACCGTTGAAGGCGTCCTTCAGCCGCGAGAACAACCCCTGCTGCCCCGGCTGGAACTGCCCCGTGGGCCGCTCCTCGCCGCGCAGCTTCGCCAGTTCCCGCAGCAGGCGCTCCTGCTCGGGGTCGAGCTTGTTCGGGGTCTGGACCTCGACGTGGACGATGAGGTCGCCGCGGCCGCCGCCCCGCAGATGCGTGACACCGCGGCCGTGCAGCGGGATCGACTGCCCGGACTGGGTGCCGGGACGGATGTCGACCTCCTCCATGCCGTCGAGCGTCTCCAGCGGCACCTTCGTGCCGAGCGCCGCCGCCGTCATCGGGATCGTCACCGTGCAGTGCAGATCGTCGCCGCGCCGCTGGAACATCGCGTGCGGCAGTTCGTGGATCTCGACGTACAGGTCACCGGCCGGACCGCCACCGGGCCCGACCTCGCCCTCACCGGCGAGCTGGATCCGCGTGCCGTTGTCGACACCGGCCGGGATCTTGACCGTGAGGGTACGGCGCGACCGTACGCGACCGTCGCCCGCGCACTCGGGGCACGGCGTCGGAACGACCGTCCCGAACCCCTGGCACTGCGGACACGGCCGGGACGTCATGACCTGGCCCAGGAAGGACCGCGTCACCTGCGACACCTCACCGCGACCGCGGCACATGTCACATGTCTGGGCCGAGGTCCCCGGCGCCGCGCCCTCACCGCTACAGGTGGAGCAGACGATCGCGGTGTCGACCTGGATGTCCTTCGTGGTGCCGAAGGCCGCCTCGTCGAGCTCGATCTCCAGCCGGATCATCGCGTCCTGGCCACGCCGGGTCCGCGACCGCGGACCGCGCTGCGAGGCCGTACCGAAGAACGCGTCCATGATGTCCGAGAAGTTCCCGAACCCACCGGCCCCGAAGCCGCCCGCGCCACCGCCGCCGGCCTGCGAGAGCGGGTCGCCGCCGAGGTCGTAGACCTGCTTCTTCTGCGGGTCCGACAGCACCTCGTAAGCGGCGTTGATCTCCTTGAACCGCTCCTGGGTCTTCGGATCCGGGTTGACGTCCGGGTGCAGCTCGCGTGCGAGCCGACGGAACGCCTTCTTGATCTCATCCTGCGACGCGTCGCGGCGCACGCCGAGAACGGCGTAGTAGTCCGTGGCCACTTACGACTCCGCCAGGATCTGTCCGACGTACCGTGCCACTGCGCGTACCGCTCCCATCGTTCCCGGGTAATCCATGCGGGTCGGTCCGACCACGCCGAGCTTGGCGACTGCCTCGCCGCCCGAACCGTAGCCGACCGACACGACGGACGTGGAGTTGAGTCCCTCATAGGCGTTCTCATGACCGATGCGTACGGTCATGCCCGAATCCCCGGCCTCACCAAGCAACTTGAGAAGCACGACCTGCTCCTCAAGGGCTTCGAGCACCGGTCGGATAGTGAGGGGGAAGTCATGTCCGAAGCGGGTGAGATTGGCGGTGCCGCCGATCATCAACCGCTCCTCGTTCTCCTCGACGAGTGTCTCCAGCAGGGTGGAGAGCACGGTCGAGACGGTGCCGCGGTCCTCGATGTCGAAGCCCTCCGGCAGGTCCTCCACCAGGTGCGGCACATCCGCGAAACGGCGTCCCGCGACCCTGCTGTTCAGCCGCGCCCGCAGATCGGCCAGCGAGGCCTCTCCGAAGGGCGCCGGGCAGTCGACCATGCGCTGCTCGACCCGCCCGGTGTCCGTGATGAGGACGAGCATCACGCGCGCGGGGGCGAGCGAGAGCAGCTCCACATGCCGGACGGTGGACCGGGTCAGCGACGGATACTGCACGACGGCGACCTGCCGGGTGAGCTGAGCGAGCAGCCGTACCGTCCGCGCGACGACATCATCGAGATCGACGGCGCCGTCGAGGAAGTTCTGGATGGCCCGCCGCTCGGGCGCGGTCATCGGCTTGACGCCGGCGAGCTTGTCGACGAAGAGCCGGTAGCCCTTGTCGGTGGGGATCCGCCCGGCGCTGGTGTGCGGCTGGGCGATGAACCCCTCGTCCTCCAGGGCCGCCATGTCGTTGCGGATCGTCGCCGGCGAGACACCGAGGCTGTGCCGCTCGGTCAGCGCCTTGGAGCCGACCGGCTCCTCGGTGCCGACATAGTCCTGGACGATGGCGCGCAGCACCTGAAGCCTGCGTTCACTCAGCATCGCGCACACCTCCAGAGGTCGTTCCCTTGGCGCTTCGCCTGGCACTCTTCACATCCGAGTGCCAGCGTTCCCCGGCCCAGTGTACGGCGGTGGGGTACCGCCCCGGCAAGGTCGGTCCGGCCACGGCCTCCCGTACGGCTAGCGTCGCCGTATGACGGTGACTTGGGAAGAGCTGGGGTGGGAGCGGGTGGCGGCCGGGGTCGGGCGGTGCCGGCTCCCTGGCTGGGACTGCACGGCGGGTCTGGTCGTCGGCGAGGGTACCGCTCTGGTGATCGACGCCGGGTCGAGCCTGGCTGAGGGCGCGCGCATCCGCGCCCAGGCGGAGACCCTCGCGGGCCGGCGTGTGACCCATCTCGCGCTGACACACCCCCACTTCGACCACGTGTTCGGGGCAGCGGCGTTCACGGACGCGGAGGTGTTCGCCCCGGTGGGCATGGACACCCTCTTCGCCCAGCACCACGCGCGCGAGGAGCTGCGCTCGGACGCGATCCGCAACGGCCTGGAGGAGGCACTCGCCGATGAGGCGGTGTCGGCGCTGCCCCGCCCCCGCCACCACGTCTCCGGCGAGTGGACCCTCGACCTCGGCACCGGCCGCCAGGTCCTCCTCGCGAACGTCGGCCCCGGCCACACCGCCCACGACCTCGCGGTCCTCGTCCCCGGCTCCCCCGAGGTGGTCTTCTGCGGCGACCTGGTCGAGGAGTCCGGCGAACCCCAGGCGGGCCCGGACGCCGTACCGTCCCACTGGCCGGCCGCGCTCGACAGGTTGTTGGACCTGGGCGGCGAGGACGCACTGTACGTGCCTGGTCACGGAGCGGTGGTGGACGCGGCCTTCGTACGACGCCAGCGCGACGCCCTGGCCACGAGGTTCGGCGTGTCGCGCTAGGTCGGCCGGGGCTTCTCCTATCGTCATCCGAATGCGCCAGTACTCCGCCGACCTGACCCCGCCCTGGAAGAAGCCGAAGCCCGTCCCCGAGGTCCCGGCGGAGCCCGGCCTGGTGGTCGAGGAACCCGGCACCGGCTTCTGCGGCGCGGTGATCCGCTGCGAGGCGGGCACGGTGACCCTGGAGGACCGCTTCGGCAAGCACCGGGTGTTCCCGCTGGAGCCGAGGGGCTTCCTGCTGGAGGGCCGGGTGGTGACGCTCGTCCGCCCGACAGGCATTACGCCGGTACGTCCCTCCCGTACGGCATCCGGCTCGGTGGCCGTCCCCGGCGCACGCGCACGCGTGGCCCGCGCGGGGCGCATCTACGTCGAGGGCCGGCACGACGCCGAACTGGTCGAGAAGGTCTGGGGCGACGACCTGCGCATCGAGGGCGTGGTCGTGGAGTACCTGGAGGGCGTCGACGACCTGCCGAGGATCGTGGAGGAGTTCGCGCCGGGCCCGGACGCCCGTCTGGGGGTGCTCGTGGACCACTTGCTGCCGGGCACGAAGGAGTGGCGCATCGCGGAGGCGGTGACGAGCGAGCACGCCCTGGTCGTCGGCCACCCGTACATCGACATCTGGGAGGCGGTGAAGCCGTCGTCCCTGGGCATCGCGGGCTGGCCGCGGGTGCCGCACGGGCAGGACTGGAAGACGGGCGTGTGCCGGGCGCTGGGCTGGCCGCCGGAGAACACGGGGGCGGTGTGGCAGGCGATCTTGAAGAGGGTGACCTCGTACAAGGACCTGGAGCCAGAGCTGCTGGGAAGGGTGGAGGAACTGATCGATTTCGTCACGGCGTAACTCGGAGCGCTCATAGGCGCAGGCGCACTGCACCAACCTAAGGGGCGCGGGGAACTGCGCGACCAGCCCCCACCGGCCCGCAGACTCAATCGACGAGGTCCCTCACCACCGCATCGGCCAGAAGCCGCCCCCGCAGGGTAAGCACGGCACGCCCCTCCTCATAGGGCCCCCCATCCAGCAGCCCCTCCGACAGCGCCCGCCGAGAAGCCGCCAGCCCCTCCTCCCGCAGCAGCGACAGCGGCACCCCCTC
Source organism: Streptomyces sp. NPDC046909 (assembly GCF_040644695.1). NCBI lineage: Bacteria > Bacillati > Actinomycetota > Actinomycetes > Kitasatosporales > Streptomycetaceae > Streptomyces > Streptomyces sp. NPDC046909. The sequence continues at coordinate 47,079 of NZ_JBEYXC010000020.1, forward strand.
CCGAAGCCGCAGCTCCAGCAGGATCCGCTCGACCCGCCGGTCCTCGTCCGAGAGCAGCTCACGCCCCGCCCCCGGCGACTTCCCCGCCGCCAGCGCGGCCGCGTACGCGCCGGGATGCTTGACGTTCCACCAGCGCACCCCGCCCACATGCGAGTGCGCTCCGGGCCCGGCCCCCCACCAGTCCGCGCCCCGCCAGTACAGCTCGTTGTGGAGGCACCGCCCGGCCTCGGAGGTGGCCCAGTTGGACACCTCGTACCAGTCGAAGCCCGCCGCCGAGAACGCGTCCTCGGCGATCAGATACCGGTCCGCGTGGACGTCGTCGTCGGTCATCGGCACTTCACCCCGCCGGATCCGACGGGCCAGCTGCGTCCCCTCCTCCACGATCAACGCATACGCGCTGACGTGGTCAGGGCCCGCCCCGATCGCCGCCTCCAGCGAGGCCCGCCAGTCGTCGTCGGACTCCCCCGGCGTGCCGTAGATCAGATCCAGGTTGACGTGCTCGAAGCCCGCCGCCCGAGCCTCCGCCACGCACGCCTCCGGGCGGCCCGGCGTATGCGTACGGTCCAGCACCTTCAACACATGCTGCTTCGCGCTCTGCATGCCGAAGGAGATCCGGTTGAAGCCGCCCTGCCGCAGCGTCGCGAGGTACGCCGGGTTCACCGACTCCGGATTCGCCTCGGTCGTCACCTCCGCGTCCGGCGCGAGCCCGAACTCGTCGCGGATCGCCGCGAGCATCCGTACGAGATCGCCGGCGGCCAGCAGCGTCGGCGTACCGCCCCCGACGAACACCGTACGGACGGGACGCGGGTCGTCGCCCAGCACCTTCCGGGCCAGGCGGATCTCGTCGATGAGGGTGTCCGCGTAGTTGTCGCGGGAGGCCAGCACCCCGCCCGTGCCGCGCAGCTCGGTCGCCGTGTAGGTGTTGAAGTCGCAGTAGCCGCAGCGGGTCGCGCAGTACGGGACGTGGAGATAGAACCCGAGGGGGCGGTCGGCGGACCCGGCGAGGGCGGACGCGGGGAGCGTGCCGTCGTCGGGGACGGGCTCGCCGTCGGGGAGTGCGGAAGGCATGCGGTCCATTGTCCAGCACTGGGAGGAGTCCCCCCGTAAAGGTCACTCCGCTTGCAGCACCAGCAGCGCCAGATCGTCCTCCGGCGGGCGCATCCCGAACTCGTGCACCAGCCTCTTGATCCGCTCGGCGATCAGCGGAGCCGGCAGCCCCGCGCAGCCTTCGAGGGCCGTCGCGAGGCCGTCCGCGTCGTCGAACTGGCGGGAGCCGCAGCGGCGCTCCGTCACCCCGTCCGTGACGGCCAGCAGGGTGTCCCCCGGCCGCAGCTCGAAGGTCTCACTCGTGTACGTCTCGTCCTCCACCACGCCGAGGAGGGTCTGGGGGCGGGCGGCGGTGCGGACCTCGCCGCCCGCGCCGAGGAGTAACGGGAGGGGGTGGCCCGCGGAGGCGAGGGTGCAGTGGACGCCGCCGTCGAAGGGGGCGAGTTCGCCGTAGAGGAGGGAGAGGAAGCGGGTCTGGGGGCCGTCGCCGGCCAGGGAGCGGCCGCCCGCGGCGACGAGGGCGCGGGCGGCGGCGTCGGCGGCTTCCGTGGCGTCGTCGAGGAGGAGCTGGTTGAGGCGGTCGAGGACGTCGGCGACGCGGTAGCCCTCGCGGGCGAGGAGCCGCAGCCAGGGGCGGGCGAGGCCGATGACGACGGCCGCCTCGGGGCCCTTGCCCTGGACGTCGCCGACGGCGAAGCACCAGCGGCCGTCGCCGGCCGGGAAGAGGTCGTAGAAGTCGCCGCTGGGGCCGTTCTTGTCGTACGGCTCGTAGACGAGCGCGCTGCTCATCCCGGGGATCTCGGCGACCGCGCCGGGCAGCAGGCCGCGCTGGAGGACGGCGCTGATGGTGGCCTGGCGGGCGTACTGGCGGGCCGCGCCGATGGCGAGCGCGACACGGCGGCCGAGGTCCTCGACGAGGCCGGTGATCTCGTCGGGGAAGCGCAGCAGCCCGGACCGTCCGATGACGAGCGTGCCGAGCGGCCGGCCGCCGGCGATCAGGCGGTACGCCAGTGCTGTGCCGTGTGCTCCGTGCGTGCCCAGCGCCTCGCCGGGCCAGGGGAACGGCACGGGTCCGGAGCGGGGCGGTTCGGCCGGTCTCGGGGGGTCCTTCTCCAGGGCGCGGCGCAGTTCCTCGATGCGGCTCTCGTGGCCGTGCCAGACGCGGGCGAGCCGGGGTCCGGAGCCGCCGAGCCCGTCGGCTCCCCAGCCTCCGCGTCCCATGTGCTCGTCCTCCAGCCAGACCGCGCACCAGTCGGCGAGGCGCGGCACGATCAGCTGTCCGGTGAGCGCGGCCACGAGGTCCTCGTCGAGCTGTCCGGCGAGCAGGTCGGAGGCCTCGGCGAGGAAGGACAGGGCACCGCGGTTGAGCCACTCCCGGTCGCGTTCGGCGCGCCGGGGCTCGGGCGCGAGGCCCTCGGCGACTTTCAGGCCGCGCTCCAGCGCGCGCTCCCCGGCGTATGCCTCGATCTCCCCGACGGCCGCGCCGTCCGCGTCGGTCAGCCGCGCCCACACCGTCTTGGTGCCCCTGCGGTAGGTGATGCCCCAGGACTCGGCGAGCGTGGCGACAAGGCGCAGGCCGCGGCCGTACTCCGGGGTGCCGTACGGTCCTTCGGGCTCGCCGCCGCGCGGGGCGCGCGAGGGGTGGTGGTCGGAGACCTCCACGACGAGGGCGCCGGTCTCCTCCATCCGGCACTCCAGCTCGACGTCGGTGCCGGCGTGCACGACCGCGTTGGTGACGAGTTCGCTGACCACCACGACGGTGTCGTCGGTCAGCCGGTCGGTGAGCAGTCCGGAGCCGGGAAGGCCCAGTTCGGTCCATTCGGTGAGCGCGGCGCGCAGCAGTGCGCGGGCGGCGCCCGGCGCGAGGGAGCTACCGGAAAGGGTGGCGTGCGCCCGGGCGCACAGGAGCGCTTCGGAGGGCACAGGCGCATCAGAGGCACCGGGATCGGTCTCCCGTTGCGTCGGAATGGCCCCCATGTCCAGCTCCCCGAGCAGTTCGGACGAATACGCCTCAGTCGATGCGGACAGAGTGACAGACTGACTGCGCCCATAAGCGCCGAGTTACTGAAGTGGGCCGCCATGAGTGAGAACAGTGCTACGCGTGTGCTCGAAGACGGACAGAATCACGACCAGATTCGAGCATCGGATCTGCGTCCGCTGCTCGCCGCGATGACAGCCGCTCGGGACGGACACTTCTCGAAGGTTCAGGAAGCGGGGCAGCACGGGATCACCGCCGAGCTGACCGCGATCTTCAACCAGCTGGTCGACCGGAACGTCCATTTCACCACCGAGGTCCAGCGGGTGAAGCGGGAGCTGGTCCGGCACGGCCGGCTGGACGAGCGGCTCTCCCCGAGCCCCGGCGCGGGCGCCTGGGCGTCCCGGGTCTCCGATGTGAACCAGCTGCTGGACGCCCTGGTGGCCCCCGCGGCCAACGCGACCCGGGTCCTGGACGCGGTGGCCGGCGGTGATCTGACCCAGCGGGTCGATCTCCACGACGGCAACCGTCAGTTGCGGGGGGATCTGCGGCGCCTGGGCCGGGCCGTGAACAAGATGGTCGACCAGTTGTCCCTGTTCACCGGTGAGGTGACGCGGGTCGCCCGTGAGGTCGGTACCGAGGGGCGGCTGGGCGGGCGGGCCAAGGTGCAGGGCCTGTCGGGCAGTTGGCGGGATGTGACCGAGGCGGTCAACACCATGGCGTCCCGGCTGACGGCCCAGGTGCGGGACATCGCCCTGGTGACCACGGCGGTGGCGCGCGGCGACCTGACCCGTACGGTCACCGTCGAGGCGACCGGTGAGCTGCTCGAACTGAAGCTGACCGTGAACACGATGGTGGACCAGCTGTCCGCCTTCGCCGACGAGGTGACCCGGGTGGCCCGCGAGGTCGGCACCGAGGGGCAGCTGGGCGGGCGCGCGCAGGTGCGGGGTGTGTCGGGTGTCTGGAAGGACCTCACGGACAACGTCAACTTCATGGCGTCGAACCTGACTTCACAGGTGCGGAACATCGCCCAGGTGACGACGGCCGTGGCGAACGGCGACCTCAGCCAGAAGATCACCGTGGACGCGCAGGGCGAGATCCTGGAGCTGAAGTCGACCATCAACACCATGGTCGACCAGCTCTCCGCCTTCGCCGACGAGGTCACCCGCGTGGCCCGCGAGGTCGGCACCGAGGGCAATCTCGGCGGGCGCGCCCAGGTACGGGGGGTCTCCGGTGTCTGGAAGGACCTCACCGACAACGTCAACTTCATGGCGGACAACCTGACTTCGCAGGTCCGCAACATCGCCCTGGTGTCGACGGCCGTGGCCCAGGGCGACCTCGGCAAGAAGATCACCGTCGAGGCGAAGGGCGAGATCCTGGAGCTGAAGTCGACCATCAACACCATGGTCGACCAGCTCTCCGCCTTCGCCGACGAGGTCACCCGCGTGGCCCGTGAGGTCGGCACGGAAGGCAACCTGGGCGGTCAGGCGCAGGTGCGGGGTGTGTCGGGTGTCTGGAAGGACCTCACCGACAACGTCAACTTCATGGCCCTGAACCTGACTTCGCAGGTGCGCAACATCGCCCAGGTCACCACCGCCGTCGCCAACGGCGACCTCTCCAAGAAGATCACCGTCGACGCCCGCGGCGAGATCCTGGAGCTGAAGGACACCGTCAACACCATGGTGGAGCAGCTGCGCGCCTTCGCCGACGAGGTGACCCGGGTGGCCCGCGAGGTCGGAACCGACGGCCGACTGGGCGGCCGGGCGCAGGTGTTGGGCGTGTCGGGTGTGTGGCGTGATCTGACCGACAACGTCAACTACATGGCGGACAACCTGACTTCGCAGGTGCGGAACATCGCCCAGGTCACCACCGCCGTCGCCAACGGCGACCTCTCCAAGAAGATCGACGTGGACGCCCGCGGCGAGATCCTGGAGCTGAAGACCGCCATCAACACCATGGTCGACACGCTGTCCTCCTTCTCCTCCGAGGTCACCCGCGTGGCCCGCGAGGTCGGTTCCGAGGGCCAACTCGGCGGCCAGGCACGGGTCGAGGGCGTGTACGGCACCTGGAAGCGCCTGACGACGAACGTGAACGAACTGGCGTCGAACCTGACCACCCAGGTCCGCGCGATCGCCGAGGTCGCCTCCGCGGTGGCGCAGGGCGACATGTCCCGCTCGATCACGGTGGAGACGCAGGGCGAGGTCGCCGAGCTGAAGGACAACATCAACCTGATGGTGGCCAACCTCCGCGAGACGACCCGCGCGAAGGACTGGCTGGAGTCCAACCTGGCCCGTCTGGCTGCGCTGATGCAGGGCCACCGGGACCTGATGGAGGTCGCCGACCTGCTGCTGCGCGAGCTGACCCCGCTGGTGAACGCCCAGTACGGCGCGTTCTTCCTGGCCGATCCCGATGAGGACGGTGCCTCTCTCCGCACAACCGTTCCTGCGAAAGGGCTCGCGTTCATCGCCGGGTACGGCTCGGCGCAGGGCGCGACCGTCGAGACCGGGGGCCTGCCGGTGCACGGCCTGGTCAGGCAGGCGGCACGCGAGAAGAAGCGGATCCTCGTCGAGGAGGCCCCGCCGGACTACATCAAGATCAACAGCGGGCTCGGGGAGGCGGCGCCCACGAGTGTGGTCATCATCCCGATCCTCTTCGAGGACAAGCTCCTCGGCGTGATCGAGCTGGCGTCCTTCTCCCGCTTCTCCGACGTCCACCTCGCCTTCTTCGACCAGTTCGTGAACACCATCGCCGTCGCCATCAACACGATCATCGCCAACTCCCGTACGGAGTCCCTGCTCGGCGAGTCCCAGCGGCTGGCCCGCCAGCTCCAGGAACGTTCCGACGAACTCCAGAAGCAGCAGGCCGAGTTGCAGCGCTCGAACGCCGAACTGGAGGAGAAGGCGGCCCTGTTGGCGACGAGCTCCCAGTACAAGTCGGAGTTCCTGGCGAACATGTCCCACGAACTGCGGACCCCGCTGAACTCCCTGCTGATCCTGGCGAGGCTCCTGTCCGACAACCCGGACGGCCATCTCTCCGACCAGGAAGTCCAGTTCGCGACGACGATCCACAGGTCGGGCTCGGACTTGTTGCAGCTGATCAACGACATCCTCGACCTGTCGAAGATCGAGGCGGGCCGCATGGACGTACGCCCGAAGAAGCTGCCGCTGATCAAGCTGCTCGACTACGTCCACGCCACGTTCCGCCCGCTCACCCTGGACCGGGGGCTCGCGTTCGAGGTGGCGGTCGGCGAGGACGTACCGCGCGAGATGTACTCGGACGAGCAGCGGCTCCAGCAGATCCTGCGCAACCTGCTCTCCAACGCCATCAAGTTCACCGCGACCGGCCGGGTCGAGCTGCGGGTCAACCGGATCCTGGACACCGAGCACACCCTGGTCCGCGACACCGACCAGGTGATCGCGTTCTCCGTCACCGACACCGGCATCGGCATCGCCGCCGAGAAACTCCCGGTGATCTTCGAGGCGTTCCAGCAGGCCGACGGCACCACCAACCGCAAGTACGGCGGCACAGGGCTCGGTCTGTCGATCAGCCGGGAGATCGCCGGCCTGCTGGGCGGCCGGATCGTCGCCGAGAGCGAACCCGGCCGGGGCTCGACCTTCACGCTGTACGTCCCTGTCATCAGCCCCGGCCACACGGCGACCGGCCCGACCGCCGAGGACCGCGCCCTGCCGGTGCCGGAACAGCTGTCGACCGAGCCCTTCACCTCCGCCGACGTCGACGACTCCTGGCCGACGCCCACCAAGCTGGAGGCGTGGAAGACGGGGCGGGCGGGCCAGGTGCTGCCCGGGCGGCGGGTGCTGATCGTCGACGACGACATCCGCAACGTCTTCGCCCTGACCCATGTCCTGGGCCGGGTCGGGATGCCCGTGCTCTACGCGGAGAACGGGCGCGAGGGCATCGAGACGCTGGAGCGCAATCCGGACGTGGAGCTCGTCCTGATGGACATCATGATGCCGGAGATGGACGGTTACGAGACCATCGCCGCCATCCGCCGCACCGCGCGCTGGAGCGGCCTGCCCATCGTCGCGCTGACCGCGAAGGCGATGCCGGGTGACCGCGAGAAGTCGATCGCGCGGGGCGCCAACGACTACGTACCCAAACCGGTCGACGTCGATCAGCTGCTGACCGTCGTGTGCGCGCTCCTGGACCCCGAGGGCGGGGAAGACTCCGAAGAGGCCGAGGGCGACTCGGAGACCGAAGCACCGGACCCGACGGGAGAAGTGCCGGTCCCGCCGACGACTGAATGAGGCACAGTCACCATGAGCGCTGAGGCAACGACCGAAGAGCGCGCCAGCATCCTCCTCGTCGACGACATGGAGGACAACCTGGTAGCCCTGGAGGCCGTCCTGGGGTCCCTCAACGAGCCACTGGTACGCGCGCGTTCGGGCGAGGAGGCGATGAAGGCGCTGCTCCGCCAGCAGTTCGCCCTCGTCCTGCTCGACGTCCGCATGCCGGGCATGGACGGCTTCGAGACCGCCGCGAACATCAAACGGCTCGACCAGACCAAGGACGTCCCGATCATCTTCCTGACCGGCGCGGAGGACGACTCCGGCTACGCCTTCCGCGGCTACGCGACCGGCGCCGCGGACTACTTGACCAAGCCCTTCGACCCTTGGGTGCTACGGGCGAAGGTCACCGTGTTCCTGGACCTGCACCGCAAGAACCTCCAGCTGGAGCGGCTGCTGGCACAGGACCAGGCGGACCAGAGTGAGGTGAGCGGCAGACTGGCGGCTCTGGAGGCGGAGTTGGAGGGGGAGACCCCACCGGACCTGGCAGCACTGCGCGCCGAGGTCCGGGAACTGCGCCGACTGGTAAGCAGGGGCCGCCTGTAACGCCCCGTAAGGGGCGCGGGGCTGTTTCGATATGCGGCTCCGCCGCGTGGGCGCGACAAGCCACGAACCAGCCGCAGCCGCCGCGCAATCCCCCGCCACCCCCTACTTCTCGCGAGCCCCGGCGTACATCTCCTCGATGAGGTGCTTGTACTCCCGCTCCACAACCGGCCGCTTCAGCTTCAGGCTCGGCGTGATCTCACCGTGCTCCACGTCGAGGTCCCGCGGCAGCAGCCGGAACTTCTTGATGGTCTGCCAGCGCTGAAGCCCCTCGTTGAGCTCCTTCACATACCCCTCGATGAGAGCGACCGTGCCCGGCGCGGCCACGACCTCCGCGTACGACTTGCCGTCGAGCCCGTTCTCCTTCGCCCAGCCGAGGATCGACACCTCGTCCAACGCGATGAGCGCCGTGCAGAAGTTCCGGTCGGCGCCGTGCACCAGGATGTTGGAGACGTACGGGCACACCGACTTGAACTGCCCCTCGACCTCGGTCGGCGCGATGTACTTGCCGCCGGAGGTCTTGAAGAGGTCCTTCTTGCGGTCGGTGATCCGCAGGTACCCGTCGGGCGAGAGCTCACCGATGTCCCCGGTGTGGAACCACCCGTCGGCTTCCAACACCTCCGCGGTCTTCTCGGGCAGCCCGTGGTAGCCCTCCATGATGCCGGGCCCGCGCAGCAGGATCTCCCCGTCCTCGGCGATCCGCACCTCCGTGCCGGGCAGCGGCTTGCCGACCGTGCCGGTGCGGTAGGCCTCCCCCGGGTTCACGAAGGACGCGGCCGAGGACTCCGTAAGACCGTAACCCTCAAGGATGTGGATGCCGGCGCCGGCGAAGAAGAACCCGATCTCCGGGGCGAGGGCCACGGAGCCGGAGACACAGGCGCGCAGGTTGCCGCCGAAGGCCTCGCGGATCTTGGCGTACACCAGCGCGTCGGCGACCTTGTGCTTGGCCTCCAGGGCGAACGGGGCGCTCGCGGTGCCGGTGCGGCGGAAGTTGTCCTGGGTGACCTTGGCGTACTCGCGGGCGACGCCGGCCGCCCACTGGAAGATCTTGTACTTGGCGCCGCCGCCCGCGCGGGCCTTGTTGGCGATGCCGTTGTAGACCTTCTCGAAGATGCGCGGGACAGCCGCCATGTACGTCGGCTGCACGACCGGCAGATTCTCGATGATCTTGTCGACGCGGCCGTCGACGGCGGTGACGTGCCCGACCTCGATCTGGCCCGAGGTGAGCACCTTGCCGAAGACGTGGGCGAGCGGCAGCCACAGGTACTGCACGTCCTCGGCGCTGATCAGGCCGGTCGCGGCGATGGCCTTGGCCATGTACGCCCAGTTGTCGTGCGGGAGCCGGACGCCCTTGGGGCGGCCCGTGGTGCCCGAGGTGTAGATGAGGGTGGCGAGCTGGTCCTTGGTGATCGCTCCGACCTTCTCCTTGATCAGGTCGGGGTCCTTCTCCAGGCGGGCGGCGCCCCGGGCCTCCAACTCGGCGAGGGTGAGCACCCGGTCGCCGGTCTCCACACCCGCGCCGTCGAAGACCACGACATGGTGGAGGTCGGGCAGCTCGGCCTGCTTCTGCTGCGCCTTGGCCAGCTGCTCGGCGTTCTCCGCGAACAGCACCCGGCTGTCGGAGTCGGAGACGATGAACGCGGACTCGTCGGCGTTGGTCTGCGGATACACCGTGGTCGTGGCGGCGCCGGCGCACAGGATGCCGAGGTCCGCGAGGATCCACTCGATCCGCGTCGAGGAGGACAGCGCGACCCGCTGCTCCGGCTGCACCCCGAGCTCGATGAGCCCGGCGGCGATGGCGTAGACCCGCTCGGCGGCCTGCCCCCAGCTCAGCGATTTCCACTCGTCGGGGCCCTCACCGGAGGCGGCCGGCACCGGGTACCGGTACGCCTCGGCGTCCGGCGTGGCCTCGACGCGCTCCAGGAAGAGGGTCGCCACGCTCGGCGGACGGTTCTCGATCAGGGTCTGTGTGTCGCTCACGACATCCTCCGGGGCCCGCGACAGTGCGGCGGCTGGCTCAGTGCGGCTGGTGGCTCAGTGCGGCTGGTGTGCTGCTCGAGTGTTGTTTAACTCACGAGTAACCATCGAGTGGAGATCAGACTAGAACGCGACCGCCGCCTGCGTAAGGGGCGACGGCCTGTCACTTCGTACAGAGAGCGACCCTACGCATGCGTAGGGGCCCGTCACGCTCATACGTGACAGGCCCCTGTTTTCGCGGGAAAACGCGGCTACTTCTTGCCCTTGCCGGCACCCGCGCTGTCGTCGCTGCTCAGTACGGCGATGAAGGCCTCCTGCGGAACCTCCACAGAGCCCACCATCTTCATCCGCTTCTTGCCCTCCTTCTGCTTCTCCAGGAGCTTCCGCTTACGGGAGATGTCACCGCCGTAGCACTTGGCGAGGACGTCCTTGCGGATGGCGCGGATGGTCTCGCGGGCGATGACCCGGGAGCCGATGGCCGCCTGGATGGGCACCTCGAAGGCCTGCCGCGGGATGAGCTCGCGCAGCTTGGCGACGAGCCGCACACCGTACGCGTACGCCGCGTCCTTGTGCGTGATCGCCGAGAAGGCGTCGACCTTGTCGCCGTGCAGCAGGATGTCGACCTTGACGAGGCTGGAGGTCTGCTCGCCGGTGGGCTCGTAGTCGAGGGACGCGTAGCCGCGGGTCTTGGACTTCAGCTGGTCGAAGAAGTCGAAGACGATCTCCGCGAGGGGCAGGGTGTAGCGGATCTCGACCCGGTCCTCGGAGAGGTAGTCCATGCCGAGGAGGGTGCCGCGCCGGGTCTGGCACAGCTCCATGATCGAGCCGATGAACTCGGTCGGGGCGAGGATCGTGGCCCGTACGACGGGCTCGTACACCTCGTTGATCTTGCCCTCGGGGAACTCGCTCGGGTTGGTGACGACATGCTCGCTGCCGTCCTCCATGACCACCCGGTAGACCACGTTCGGCGCGGTGGCGATGAGGTCGAGCCCGAACTCGCGCTCCAGACGCTCCCGGATGACGTCGAGGTGGAGCAGTCCGAGGAAGCCGACGCGGAAGCCGAAGCCCAGCGCGGCGGAGGTCTCCGGCTCGTAGACCAGCGCGGCGTCGTTGAGCTGGAGCTTGTCCAGGGCCTCGCGGAGCTCGGGGTAGTCGGAGCCGTCCAGCGGATACAGACCGGAGAAGACCATCGGCTTCGGGTCCTTGTACCCGCCCAGCGCCTCGGTCGCGCCCTTGGCCTGGCTGGTGACGGTGTCACCGACCTTGGACTGGCGGACGTCCTTCACACCGGTGATCAGATAGCCCACCTCACCGACGCCGAGGCCGTCGGCCGCGAGCATCTCGGGCGAGTTCGTGCCGATCTCCAGCAGCTCGTGGGTGGCGCCGGTCGACATCATCTTGATGCGCTCGCGCTTGTTGAGCTGGCCGTCGATGACACGGACGTACGTCACGACACCGCGGTACGAGTCGTAGACGGAGTCGAAGATCATGGCGCGGGCGGGCGCGTCCTTGACGCCGACCGGGGCCGGGATCTCGGCGACGACCTTGTCGAGCAGCGCGTCGACGCCGACACCGGTCTTCGCGGAGACCTTGAGAACGTCCTCGGGGTCGCAGCCGATGAGGTTGGCGAGCTCCTCGGAGAACTTCTCCGGCTGGGCGGCCGGAAGATCGATCTTGTTCAGTACGGGGATGATCTTGAGGTCGTTCTCCATCGCCAGGTACAGGTTGGCGAGAGTCTGGGCCTCGATGCCCTGGGCGGCGTCGACGAGGAGGACGGTGCCCTCGCAGGCGGCGAGCGACCGCGAGACCTCGTAGGTGAAGTCGACGTGCCCGGGGGTGTCGATCATGTTGAGGATGTGCGTGTTGCCGGGTTCCGTGGTGGGAGCCCATGGCAGACGCACGGCCTGGGACTTGATCGTGATGCCGCGCTCGCGCTCGATGTCCATACGGTCGAGGTACTGAGCACGCATCTGCCGCTGCTCGACCACACCGGTCAGCTGGAGCATCCGGTCGGCGAGGGTGGACTTGCCGTGGTCGATGTGCGCGATGATGCAGAAATTGCGGATCAGAGCCGGGTCGGTACGGCTCGGCTCGGGCACATTGTTAGGGGTCGCGGGCACGCAGGGTCCTGTCTCTTGAGGCGCCTTATGCCTCGGGTCGGATCTATACGTAGGCTCCATGGTCCCATGGCGGGCGACCGGGGACCGTTTTGGGCCGTCGCCCGACCCCCTGGTAGCCTGGGTGGCTGTGTCTCATGCCCTCTCAGCGCGAGGCACACCCCAAGAAATCACCTGGCCCGGGCCGCTCGCGGTTCCGTGCCTGAACCTGAAAAGGCTCAATCAGTGGCGAACATCAAGTCCCAGATCAAGCGGATCAAGACCAACGAGAAGGCTCGGCTGCGCAACAAGGCCGTCAAGTCCTCCCTGAAGACCGCCATCCGCAAGGCCCGCGAGGCCGCTGCCGCGGGTGACGCCGAGAAGGCCACCGAGTACCAGCGCGCTGCCGCGCGTCAGCTCGACAAGGCCGTCTCCAAGGGCGTCATCCACAAGAACCAGGCCGCCAACAAGAAGTCGGCGCTTGCTTCGAAGGTCTCGTCCCTCAAGGGCTGACACTTGATTTGACGCCGGACGGACCCGAGCGGGCCCTCTCTCTTCCGCTCCCGACCGGCCCCAAGAGTCTGTTCGCGGCCTGCGTTCGCCACGCGGGAACGGGCTCGACAGCTTGAACGGTTTGAAAAGTCCGACCCGAAGGCCCCGGAGCCCGCCCTTCCCCAGGGCGGAGAGCCGGGGCCTTCGGCATGGAACGGCTCACAAGGCGGGAATGGCTCAAGGCCGGAACGGCTCAGGCCCAGAACGCGTCGACGGCGTCGATGTTCTCCGCGCACTCGTCGAGATCGGTGACCTTGTCCCCGACGACACGGAAGACGATCCCGCCCGTCTCGTCGATGCTCCTGCCCTGCCGCTCGGCGGTGAACCGGTGCAGGGCCATCACATGCCCCCGCCCGTCGACCAGCAGATAACGCAACTGCACCCGCATGGTCCCGCCCGTCTCCTCACCGAGCCGGCGGTACATGTCGATGATCGCGTCCTGCCCCTTGTAGTCACCGGACAACTGGTGCGAGCCGGGCACATGATGCGTGGCATCCCCGGCCATCAGCCCCCTCAGGGTCTCCATGTCCCCCCGGGAGAACGCCTCGTATCCCCTGCGGACGAGCGCTGCGTGCGGATGTTCAGCCATGGCAACCGCCACCTTCCCGTTGTTCCGGCGATATACGGCTGATGAAACGGATTCTCCTCCCTGGAGAGGACTCCGTCACGCGTCAGAGGAGAGGGCGCATCACACCTTCCCGGAGGGGGCTCATCACACCCGCCCGGAGAGCGTTCATTGCACCTCGCCGGAAGGGGTTCATCACACCTCGCCGAAGAGGGCCGTCACACCTCCCCGAAGAGGGCCCGTCGCGCCTCTCCGAAGCGGGCTCATCGCGCATCCCCGGCGGGGGTTCATCGCTCATCCCCGAACAGGGCCCGTCACACCTCCCCGAAGAGGGTCCATCACGTCTCTCCGAGGGGGACTCGTCACGCATCCCCGAGGGGCCCTTACACCTCGCCGACGACCGCCTTCGCCTCGGGGCCTGGCGCATTCAACCCGCCCTGGCGCGCTTGCCCCGGCGCTCAGACGCTGGCCCTTTTGCCCCCGGCGTTCTCACCCCCGGCCCTCAGGCGCCCAGCGCCCTTGCCCTCGGCCCCCTGGCTCCCAGCGCTCTTGCCCTCAGCCCTCAGCCCCCAGACGCCCAGCACTCTTGTCCTTGGTGCTCAGGCACCCGCCACTCTCACCGTCGGCACTCTGACCTCCGGCGTTCTAAACTCCGGCGTTCTCGGCTCGCGCTCCCGGCTCCGGCGTTCTCGGCTCCGGCGTTCCTCAGTTCCGCCCCCGCGACCGCGCCGCCCGGGCGATGGTGACGACCGCCTTCTCCAGGGCGTACTCGGGATCGTCCCCGCCGCCCTTCACCCCCGCGTCCGCCTCGGCCACCGCCCGCAACGCGACGGCGACACCGTCCGGCGTCCACCCCCGCATCTGTTGCCGCACCCGATCGATCTTCCACGGCGGCATCCCCAGCTCACGGGCGAGATCAGCCGGCCGCCCGCCCCGGGCCGACGACAGCTTCCCGATCGCCCGCACGCCCTGCGCCAACGCACTGGTGATCATCACCGGCGCCACCCCGGTGGCCAGCGACCACCGAAGCGCCTCCAACGCCTCCGCGGCCCGCCCCTCCACGGCCCGGTCGGCGACGGTGAAGCTCGACGCCTCGGCCCGCCCGGTGTAGTACCGCCCGACGACCGCCTCGTCGATCGTGCCCTCGACATCGGCGACCAGCTGCGACACGGCCGCCGCCAGCTCCCGCAGATCACTCCCGATGGAGTCGACGAGCGCCTGGCACGCCTCGGGTGTCGCCGACCGCCCGGTCGCCCGGAACTCCTGCCGCACGAAACCCAGCCGGTCCGCCGGCTTGGTCATCTTCGGACAGGCCACCTCCCGCGCCCCCACCTTCCGCGCGGCGTCGAGCAACCCCTTGCCCTTCGCCCCACCGGCATGCAGCAGCACGAGCGTGATCTCCTCGGCGGGCGCCGACAGATACGCCTTCACGTCCTTCACGGTGTCGGCCGACAGATCCTGCGCATTGCGCACGACCACGACCTTCCGCTCCGCGAACAGCGACGGACTGGTCAACTCGGCGAGTGTGCCGGGCTGCAACTGGTCCGAGGTCAGATCCCGTACGTCCGTGTCGGCGTCGGCGGCCCTCGCGGCAGCCACCACCTCCTGCACGGCACGGTCGAGCAGCAGGTCCTCCTGCCCCACGGCGAGTGTCACGGGGGCGAGCGGGTCGTCGTTCGCAGTCTTCTTGGCCATCGCGACAAGGATGGCACGGGCCACTGACAACGAACGCCGACGCCCGGTCCCCGATCACCCCTGCACCGCCGCGACGAGCGTGCACAGCGCGATCAGCATCAGGTTGACGGCCATCGCACCCGTCCGGTCCGACGGCCGCAGCCGACTCGCGGCCTGGACAAGGATGAGCACCGTCGCGAGCAGGAATTGCGCGGTCCACACGACCGTGTTCATGGCCTCGGCTCCTCGGTGTGACGGAAGGCTGCACCAAGAAGACGCGGAAAGGACCGCGGATTGTGACACGCCCCGGGCCAGGGCCTGTCCAGCGGATCAGGCCGGCAGGGACAAACGGCTCTGCTAGGGCTCCTCCCGCCAGCCGTCCCACTCCCCCACGAACTCGTCCAGCTCCGCCGGATCCAGCCGCCCCTGCTCGTCCCGCAGCACCACGAGCCACTGCGCGTCCTCGGCATCGTCCTCACCGGCCAGCGCGTCCCGCACCAGCTGCGGCTCCTCGACCACCCCGAAGCGCTCCCCGAGGGCCTCCGCCACCTCCTCGGCGGCATCCCGGTCGGGCAGCACCAGCACATGTCTCACATCGCTCACGAAGCCATTGTCAGGCACCTGAACAGCGACAAGCTCCAGCTCACCCCTTGCGCCCGGCGTCCCCGACGTCCCGCACCGTCGGCACCCGGTCCAGTCCGATCCCGAACCGTTCCCGGTACACCCCGAGCACCTCCTCGTCCGTCTCCAACTCCCGCACCTCGCGCGTCCCGTCCGCCGCCGTCACCGTGAGACTCCGGCCGCCGAGCGTGATCCTCCCTCCGTCCTCCGTGACCCGTGAGCACACCAGCGACCGCGTGAAGTGCGAGGCCGGCGAGGTGCTGTGCCACCACGCGCCCGCCACGAAGTCGCCGAGCACCCGAGGCCGCACCTCCAGCCGGTACTGGAGCTTGCCGTTCCTGACGACGTCCAAGTCCAGGTCCACGTCCACGTCCACGGCGTCCGCCGACGCGGACCCGCCCCGCACCCCCGCCGCGTCCGGCCCCGCCTCGACGACCCGGAACGTCCCCCCGGGATCCATCTGCTCACCCCGGCCCCGCAGCGCCAGCGGATAGTGGCTGTGCGCCCCGAACCCGACATCGGCCAGCCACTCACCCCCGTCCACCGTCCTCACCCTGACCGCGAGATGGTCGTACGGGATCCCGAGCCGCCCCTCCTCCCCGTACACCCGCGCCGCGAGCAGCGTCACGTCGAAGCCCAGCGCGGCGAGCAACGCCCCGAACGCGCCGTTCAGTTCGTAGCAGAACCCGCCCCGCCGCGCCCCCACCACCTTGTCCAGCAGCCGTTTCTCCTCCAGCACGATCTCCTCGCCGAGATGGATCGACAGGTTCTCGAAGGGCACGGTCCGCAGATGGCGCAGATGTAGTTCCCGCAGGGCGTCCACGGTGGGCCGCGCCGGGTGCTCGGCCCCCAGGCGGCGGAGATAGGCATCAACCTGTGCGGAATTCATGCCCTCAGTCTCCCGCCACCCGCAACGCCGCGCCCGTCCCCGTGACCGCCAGCGCCCCGTCCTCGTCCGTCCGCAGCACCACCGCGCCCAGGGCCCGCAGCGCCGCGACCGTGCCGGGCGCCGGATGCCCGTACGAGTTGTCCCTGCCCACCGAGATGAGCGCCAGCCGCGGTGCCACCCTGCGTATGAGTTCCGGATCCTGGTAGGCCGAGCCGTGATGAGCGACCTTCAGCACGTCCACACCGCCCAGCGCCGCCCCTGCGGGCGACCTCAACAGCGCCCGCTGGGCCGGGGGTTCGAGGTCCCCCAGCAGCAGGAGCCGCAGCCCGCCCGACCGTACGAACAGGGTTACGCTGGCGTCGTTCGGCCCCTCCGCTTCCGGTGCCTGAAGCCCGTCTCCCCCGCTGGCCGGCGGCCACACGACCTCCCAGGACAGCGGCCCGGTGCGCCGCCGCTCCCCGGCCACGGCACGGGTGAGCGGGATGCGCTGCCGCGCCGCGTGTCTCCGTACGAACTCCACCTGGTCCGCGGGCTCCTCGAACCCGGTCGTCTCGATCGCCCCCACGGCCCGCCCGCGCAGCACGCCGGGGAGGCCCGCCACGTGGTCGGCGTGGAAGTGGGTGAGGACGACGAGCGGAATGCGTGTGATGCCGAGCGTGCGCAGACACCCGTCGACGAGTTCCGGGTCGGGCCCGGCGTCCACCACCACCCCGGTGCCGTCGCCCGCCGCGAGCACCGTCGCGTCCCCCTGCCCGACATCACACATCGCGAACCTCCACCCCGGCGGCGGCCACCCCGTGATCACCCTGGTCAACGGCGGCGGCTGCACCACCGCCAGCACGAGCAGCACTCCGCAGACCCCGCACCACCAGGGGTGCCGCAGCAGTCGCCGCCCGACCGTCACCACGGCCAGCGTCGCCAGGGCCAGCAGCACCGCCCCCGTCCAGCTGCCGGGCCAGTCCACCCCGGCGCCGGGCAGCGCCGCCCCGGTGCGGGCCACGTCCGCGATCCATCCGGCGGGCCAACTCGCGCACCACGCCAGCGCCTTGGCCACCGGCATCGCCACGGGCGCCGTCGCCAGCGCGGCGAAGCCCAGCACCGTCGCCGGTGCCACGGCGAACTCCACGAGCAGATTGCAGGGCACCGCCACCAGGCTCACCCGCGCCGACAGCACCGCGACGACCGGGGCGCACAGCGCCTGCGCGGCACCCGCGGCGGCCAGCGCCTCCGCCAGCCTCGGCGGCACCCGGCGCCGTCGCAGGGCCTCGCTCCAGCGCGGGGCCAGCGTGAGCAGGGCCCCGGTGGCCAGTACGGACAGCAGGAACCCGTAACTCCGGGCCAGCCAAGGGTCGTACAGCACCAGTAACAGCACGGCCGTCGCCAGCGCCGGGATCAGCGACCTCCGTCGCCCGGTCGCCAGGGCGAGCAGCACCACGGTTCCGCAGGCCGCCGCCCGCAGCACACTCGGATCCGGCCGGCACACCACGACAAACGCGAGCGTCAGCGCCCCGCCGAGCAGCGCCGTCGTCCGCAGCGGAATCCCGAGCCGCGGCGCGAGCCCCCGCCGCTCCACCCGCTGAGCCAGCCCAGGAGGCCCGATGAGCAGGGCGAGGATGATCGTGAGATTGCTCCCGGAGACGGCGAGCGTGTGCGCGAGATCGGTCTCCTTGAACGCCTCGTCCAACTCCGCGGTAACCCGCGACGTATCCCCGACGACCAACCCCGGCAACAACGCCCGAGCGTCCCCCGCCAGCCCGTCGGTGGCCTCCCGCAACCCGCCCCGCAACCGCCCGGCGACCCGCTGCACCCCCGACGCCCCCGCCACGACCCGCGGCACCTCCTGCCCCCGCACCCGCACCACAGCCGCGATCCGATCACCCCCCACCGCGGCCGGCGCCAACCTCCCACTCACCCGAACCCGCGTGGACGGCAGAAGCCGAAGCCAGGGCGAGGAGTTGGGCCCGCCAGCAACGGGAGCCCCATCTGCTGCCCCGGCGCTGGGAGGTTCACCTCTCGCCGACTCGCCCTTAGAAGGCCCCCCTCCTGCCGCCCCACCCACGAAAGCGGCACCCAGGTTTCCCCGCCCGCCCGAACCCGCCGTCGAATATCCGGAGCCCCCGCCGCCGGTCGCCCCACTCCCCATGTCGACCATCACCAGCACCGGCGCCCGCGTCGCCACCACCGTCCCGTCGGCCCTCTCGACCCGCCGCACCTCGCCGTTGATCAGGACCGAGGTCGGCGCGACATGGTCCCCTTTGACCCGCGGCCGGGTGAGCCGGGGGTCGGAGGTGACCTCGATCTCGGCGGTCACCGTCGCGTACTCCCGCGCCAGCCCCGGCACCGGCCCCCGACGCAGATCCGCCCCATGCAGCCCGGCCGACACGGCAGCCGCGGCAACACACAGCAGCACCGCCGCAACAGCGACCCGCACCCCAGACCGGGCCCATGCGCCAGACCGGGCTCTCGCCCCAGACCCGGCCCACGCCTCAGACTGACTCCGCGTCAACAGCAGTACGCCCCCTGCGACGAGGCACACCACGGCGACCCCGGTGATCCACTCAGGCGCGGCGTCCAGCATCAGCGCCGCCGTCGCCCAAGCGGCGAGCGCGGGTGGGACGAGGCGCAGGTCGGTCGGCCCTTCCTGCCGTGGGTTGGCGGCCCCGAGCCGACTGCCGGAACCGGCGTGCACGGCTCGGCGGCGCTGGGAAGTCGGCGGCGAAGCGGTCGGCTCCACCTCGGATCCGCGGCTCATGTCCGTACGAGATTCCGCAGATCGGCGAAACGACGTTCCCCGATGCCATTGACCTCACGCAACTCGTCGACAGAACGGAAACCACCGTGCTGGGTGCGGTAATCGACGATGTGCTGAGCCAGGACGGGGCCCACACCGGGCAGGGTGTCGAGCTGATCCACGGTGGCTGTGTTGAGGGAAACGGGCGCTGCGGGTCCGGCTCCGGGTACCGCACCGGCCGCCCCGGCGCCACCGCCAGCCGCCGCACCGCCCGCGCCACCGGCACCCGACCCCGGCGCGGCAGGACCTCCGACGACGACCTGCTCTCCGTCCACGAGAAAGCGCGCCCGATTGAGACCACCGGTGTCCGTACCCGGCCGCACCCCACCCGCAGCACGCAGCGCGTCCACGACCCGTGACCCGGCGGGAAGTCGGTGAATCCCGGGCTTGCGAACCTTGCCGCTGACGTCCACCACGATCTCGGGGAGGGCCGTACCCCCAGCAGTCGACGCCCCGGCCGCGCCACCGCCCGTGGCACCGCCCGCTGCACCAGCCGCTGCACCGCCCTCAGCCCCCGCGCTCTGCTCCGCGTAAGGTGCCGCCACCACCTCGGGCGCCCGCACCGAATGCGTCCGCCCCGCCCAGAAATGCTGCACCGCGAACCCCGCGGCGACGACAAGCAGCACCGCGAGCGCGACCGCGCTCCGCCGCTCCACCCCGCACCTTGCCTGAACCCACACCGGCATCCGCTCCCACAGAGCCGCCCGCACCCGCCCCGACCGCCCTCCCGGAACCGAGGGAACATCGCCCCAGCTTGGCTCGGCGGGCCCCACGTCACGACCGGCGTCCACACCGATCCGGCCGATGTCAGGTCCGGCGTCAGAACCGATGTCGGCACCGATCCGGCCGACGTCAGGACGGATGTCCGCCCCGATCCCCCCACCGCCAGCCCCGGAACCCTCACCACCCGGCGGCCCCGTCCCCGACTCCCGCCGCTCCCCGGCCCGTTCGGCGAAGATGACCTCCGCCCGCCGCCGGAGTTCCTCGGCCGACGCATACCGCTGCCGGGCTCGCCCCCTAGCGGGCGGCCTACGCCGATGACGCGTACGGACGTCAGAGGCAGGCCCACGGCCCGGCCCACTGGTCGGAGTCGCTGTGCGTGAACGTGATCGAAGTGCCATGCGCCGAGGATCGGACATCCCGCACGTTCGCGATGATCTTGCTCAATCCCCGGGGACACCAGCCCAGTTGTGGATAACTCCGCCACCCACACGAGTGAGCCCCGTCCCCGAACCCCCACCCTCAGCCCCGAGCCCCGAGGCCCGAGGCCCGAGCCCCGAGCCCCGAGGCCAACGCCCCCAGCCCCAGCCCCAGCCCCGACGATCACATCACCGCGGCGAAACCACAGCCCCCAACAACCCAGGCCCCGTATGCGCCCCAATCACCGCACCGACCTCGCTCACATGCAGATCCGCCAGCCCCGGCACCCGCGCCCGCAACCGGTCCGCCAGCGCCGACGCCCGGTCAGGCGCGGCGAGATGGTGAACGGCGATGTCCACCTGCGCACTGCCCGCCCGATCCGCGACGATCTCCTCAAGGCGGGCGATCGCCTTCGACGCCGTACGTACCTTCTCCAGCGGCTCGATCCGGCCGCCCTGGAGCTGGAGCAGCGGCTTGACCGCGAGTGCGGAGCCGAGCAGCGCCTGCGCGGCCCCGATACGCCCGCCCCGACGGAGATAGTCGAGGGTGTCGACGTAGAAGTAGGCGGAGGTGCCCGCGGCCCGCTTCTCCGCGGCGGTGACCGCCTCGTCCACCGTGCCCCCCGACTCCGCGGCCTCGGCCGCCGCGAGTGCGCAGAAGCCGAGCGCCATCGCGATCATCCCGGTGTCGACGACCCGCACCGGCACCGGCGCCTCGCGCGCCGCGAGGACGGCCGCGTCGTAGGTGCCGGAGAGCTCGGCGGACAGGTGCAGGGAGACGATGCCGGTGACGCCGGTCTCGGCGACCCTGCGGTAGGTCTCCGCGAAGAGCTGGGGGCTGGGCCGCGAGGTGGTGACGGGGCGCCGCTTCTGGAGCGCCTGGGCCAGGGACCGGGTCGAGATCTCGGTGCCCTCTTCGAGTGCCTGGTCGCCGAGGACCACGGTCAGGGGCACCGCGGTGATGCCGTGGCGCTCCATCGTCCGCGGCGGCAGGTAGGCCGTTGAATCGGTGACGATCGCGACATGGCGGGACATGAGCTGGAGGTTACCTGGCGTAGCGCCCGGGCGGCAGCCCGACCCCTCTCACCTGGGAGAGCCTTGACCGGATCAAGTCGTGCTCTCGGGGCGGGGC
The DNA here is from genome assembly GCF_040644695.1 of Streptomyces sp. NPDC046909. Taxonomy (NCBI): domain Bacteria; kingdom Bacillati; phylum Actinomycetota; class Actinomycetes; order Kitasatosporales; family Streptomycetaceae; genus Streptomyces; species Streptomyces sp. NPDC046909. Next base: position 68,384 of record NZ_JBEYXC010000020.1, read on the forward strand.
TTCTTCTGCCAGGGGTAGGTGGGGCGCTGTCCCTGCGGGTTGATGGCGGGCCGCGTCGGTTCCTCGGCGGAGCGCGAGCGCGGGGTCTCCGGCCAGGTCTGCTGGGCCGTCGTACCGTCGGCGACCGGTGCGTCGGGCCACGGCGGCGGGGACTGCTGTCCCGGCTCCGCCGGCTCCGGTGTCGTCCAGTGCCGCAGGGCGCCGGCCTCCATGTCGATCTGGGTGCTCAGGGAGTCCAGGTCGTCGTCCGCGAACCGGCGGGCGCGGTCCCGGGCCGCCCAGCGCAGGGAGTCCGCGGAGCGGGTGATCTGCTCGGTGCGCTCGCGCAGCGCGGGCAGCCGCTCGGCGAGGGTGGCCCGGTCCGGCTCGGACTCCAGGCGCCTGAGTTCGCTGTCCAGTTCGTGTCCGTGGGCGCTGAGCCGCTGGAAGAGGGCGAGGGACTCCTTGAGCGACTCGTCCTCGGCCACGCCCGCGTGCAGCGCGTCCTGGGTGGCGCGCATGGAGGTGCGCAGCTTCAGCCGCAGTTGGGCCAGTTCGCCCGCGGCGCCGGGCTGGGCGAAGGACTTGGCTCGCAGGGTGTGGTCCTCGACCGTGCGGCGGGCCTGGGTGATGGTGCGGTCCACGCCCCGCTTGGCGGCGCCGACCACCTTCACCGTGGCGTAGGCGCCGAGCACCAGGAAGAGCACGAAGAGCAGAGCGACTATCGCCAACAGTGCCTCCACAATGCTCCTCCTCCGACCGGGCGCGATGTTCCGCGCCGCTCTTCCACGGTAAACGCAGCGGGCAGGCCCGGAGTTCCGGAAGAACCCCGAACCTGCCCGCAGCCAACCCCTAGGGGGCGCCGACGCAACGCCTCACGCCGGAATCACACCGCGTCACGCCGGAACGATGTTCACCAGCTTCGGCGCCCGCACGATCACCTTCCGGATCCCCGCCCCGTCCAGCGCCGCCACGACCTTGTCGTCGGCCAGCGCCACCTTCTCCAGCTCCTCGTCGGAGATGGCCGGCGACACCTCCAGACGCGCCTTGACCTTGCCCTTGATCTGTACGACGCAGGTCACGGTCTCGTCCACGACGTACGCCGGGTCGGCGACCGGGAAGTCCTGGTGGACCACCGAGTCGGTGTGCCCCAGCTTGCGCCACAGCTCCTCGGCGATGTGCGGAGCCAGCGGTGCGATCAGCAGCACCAGCGACTCGGCGACCGGGCGCGGGACCGCGCCGCCCGCCTTGGTCAGGTGGTTGTTCAGCTCGGTGACCTTGGCGATGGCGGTGTTGAACCGCATGCCCTCCAGGTCGCCGCGCACCCCGTCGATCGCCTTGTGCAGGGCGCGCAGAGTGTCCTCGTCGGCCTCGGCGTCGACGACCGTCACCTCACCGGTGGCCTCGTCGACGACGTTGCGCCACAGCCGCTGGAGCAGCCGGAACTGGCCGACCACCGCGCGCGTGTCCCACGGCCGGGAGACGTCCAGCGGGCCCATGGCCATCTCGTACAGGCGCAGGGTGTCGGCGCCGTACTCCTCGCAGATGGATTCCGGAGTGACCGCGTTCTTCAGGGACTTGCCCATCTTGCCCAGCAGCTTGGAGACCTTCTCGCCCTGGTAGTAGAAGGCGCCGTCGCGCTCCTCCACCTCCTCGGCGGGCACCGGGAAGCCACGGCTGTCGCGGTAGACGAAGGCCTGGATCATGCCCTGGTTGAACAGCTTGTGGAAGGGCTCCGCGGAGGAGACGTGGCCCAGGTCGAACAGCACCTTGGACCAGAAGCGCGCGTACAGCAGGTGCAGCACGGCGTGCTCGGCGCCGCCGACGTACAGGTCGACACCGCCGTGCGGCTGGCCCTCGCGCGGGCCCATCCAGTACTGCTCGATCTCGGGGTCGACCAGGGCCTCGCTGTTGTGCGGGTCCAGGTAGCGCAGCTCGTACCAGCAGGAGCCGGCCCAGTTGGGCATGGTGTTGGTCTCACGCCGGTACGCGCGCGGACCGCGTCCGTCGCCCAGGTCCAGGGTGACGTTGACCCAGTCCTCGTTGCGGGACAGCGGGGTCTCCGGGGAGGTGTCCGCGTCGTCCGGGTCGAAGGTGCGGGGCGAGTAGTCCTCGACCTCGGGCAGCTCCAGCGGCAGCATCGACTCGGGCAGCGAGTGGGCGATGCCGTCCTCGTCGTAGACGATCGGGAAGGGCTCGCCCCAGTAGCGCTGGCGGCTGAACAGCCAGTCGCGCAGCCGGAAGTTGACGGTGCCCTCGCCGGTGCCGGTCCGCTCCAGCCACTCGGTGATGCGCGCCTTGGCCTCGACGACGCCCAGGCCGTCCAGGGAGATGCCCTCACCGGAGGAGTTGATGATCTTCGCGTCGTACGAGGCGAAGGCGTCCTCCCACGTGGAGGTGTCGGTGCCGCGGCCGTCGGTGGGCTCGACGATGCAGGTGATCGGCAGCTCGAAGGCGCGCGCGAACTCGAAGTCGCGCTGGTCGCCCGCGGGGACGGCCATGATCGCGCCGGTGCCGTAGCCCATCAGGACGTAGTCGGCGATGAAGACGGGGATCCGCTCGCCGTTGACCGGGTTGGTGGCGTACGAGCCGATGAAGACGCCGGTCTTGTCCTTGGCCTCGGCCTGGCGCTCCACGTCGGACTTGGAGGCGGCCTGCGCGCGGTAGGCGGCGACGGCCTCGGCCGGGGTGGCGTGACCGCCGGTCCACACGTCGTGAGTGCCCTCGGGCCAGGCGGCCGGGGTGAACTTCTCGACCAGCGGGTGCTCGGGGGCCAGCACCATGTAGGTCGCGCCGAACAGGGTGTCGGGGCGGGTGGTGAAGACGGTGATCTTCTCGCCGTCGATCGGGAAGTCGACGCGGGCGCCCTCGGAGCGGCCGATCCAGTTGCGCTGCTGCAGCTTGATGGCCTCGGGCCAGTCCAGCGCGTCCAGGTCGTCCAGCAGCCGGTCGGCGTAGGCGGTGATGCGCATGTTCCACTGGCGCAGCTTGGCCTTGAAGACGGGGAAGTTGCCGCGCTCGGAACGGCCGTCGGCGGTGACCTCCTCGTTGGCCAGCACGGTGCCCAGGCCGGGACACCAGTTGACGGGCGCGTCGGAGGCGTAGGCCAGGCGGAACTCGCCCAGGACGTCGGCGCGCTCGGCGGCGGTCAGCTCGTTCCACGCGCGCGTGTGCCCCGGTACGGCGCGCTCACCGGACTCGAACTGGGCGACCAGCTCGGCGATCGGGCGGGCCTTCTTCGCCTCGTCGTCGTACCAGGAGTTGAAGATCTGCAGGAAGATCCACTGGGTCCACTTGTAGTACTCCGGGTCGATCGTGGCGAACGACCGGCGCTTGTCGTGGCCCAGGCCCAGCCGGCGCAGCTGGACCTTCATGTTCTCGATGTTGGCCTCGGTGGAGACACGCGGGTGCGTGCCGGTCTGCACGGCGTACTGCTCGGCGGGCAGGCCGAAGGCGTCGAAGCCCAGGGTGTGCAGGACGTTGTGGCCGGTCATGCGCTGGAAGCGAGCGAAGACGTCGGTCGCGATGTAGCCCAGGGGGTGGCCGACGTGCAGGCCCGCACCGGAGGGGTACGGGAACATGTCCATGATGAACTTCTTGGGCTTGGCGACCAGCGCCGGGTCGCCCGCCAGGTCACCCTTGGGGTTGGGCGCGGCGTAGGTGCCCTCGACGTCCCAGAAGTCCTGCCAGCGTGCCTCGATCTCGGCCGCGACGGCGGCCGTGTAGCGGTTCGGCGCGGCATCCACCGACACACCAGTGGCGGCAGCGGGGTTCGTCTCGCTCATGATCCTTAAGCTCCATCGATCGTCTCTGCCAGCGGCTGTGCTGCCGACCGCGACAGCCGGCAAATGAAAAATCCCCTCGCACAGGAGGGGACGCCGCGCCGATGCCGACCCGTCCGGTTCGCCCGGCGGTCGGGAGTGATCAGCGCGGCTCGCTAAGCAGAAGGCGTACGGCACGCATGGCGTCAGAGTACCGCAGCCGTTGAGCAAGCCGCGACGCGCTTACGTATGCCCCCTATGGCCCCGGACATCGGGTACCGAATTGAACAAACGTCAAAAGTTACTTCGCGTAACGGCCGCTAAGGGACAACACAACGACCCCACAGCCTTTTGGTAACAGCGCAATAACTCAAACCCCGTACCGATCGGTATGGCTCCACTTAGAGTGCGGCAGCGGGACCGCTTTCCCGAACTGCTCGGAGTTGCCCCCATGAACCCTCGTCGTAGTAACAGCTCGCTCCCCAAGCCAGGCCGCTCGGCCTACGGCAAGGCGTCGGCTGTCGTCCTGCTCTTCATACCCGTGTCCGTGCTGGTCGGAGGTGACACGTTCCGTGACTTCCTGAACTTCGGCGCGGGCGTACTGTCCCTCGTCTGCCTCAGCTGCTCGGTGATCTGGGGCCTGGTCGCCCAGGACCGGATCTTCCTCAACCCGAAGCAGCGGATCATCGGCCAGGCGGTGCACCGGACGACGGCGGTCGGCTCGATCGCGTTCCTGCTGCTGCACATCACCACGAAGGTCGCGCTCGACCACACGACCCTGATCTCCGCGATCATCCCGTTCTCGCTCGGCGTCACCGGAAGCGCCGGCCTGATCGGCCTCGGCTCGCTGGCCGGCCTGCTGATGATCTTCGTGGGCATCACCGGCGCCCTGCGCAACCAGTTCGCCTCCCCGGCCCCGGTCGCGGCCCGCTGGCGCGCCATGCACATGCTGGCCTACCCGGCCTGGTGCTTCGCGCTGGTCCACGGCCTGTACTCGGGCCGCGAAGCCAAGCCGATCTTCGTGATCCTCTACAGCCTCTCGCTGGCCGGCGTCATCGCCGCCCTCGCCCTGCGCGCGGCACCCCGCCCGATCAAGCGCAAGGTCGCCGACCGCATCCAGGCCGTCCTCGGCACCGAGGAGCGTTCGGGCCGCGACGAACTGGACGCGAGCCGGGCCAGGAACGCCGAGACGGCGTCCGCGCTCCCCGGCTACGAAGGCACGCGCGCGCGGGAGCCCCGTACGGCGCCCTCGCCCTCGTACGAGGCCCCCGCACCGCCCGCCCCGGAACCCGCGAACGGCTTCGCGGCCGCCTACCGCGCCGTCACACCGACCCCGCGCATCCCCTCGCAGCCGACGTACGGCGCCGACCAGACCGCGCGCATGGACCTGCCGGCGGACATGCAGCCCACCCAGGCGATCCCGACCTACGACAGCGGCGGCAGCACCTCGGGCAGCTGGCCGATCCCCTCGCCCCCGCCGGTCGGCGAGGCTCCCCCGTCGGCCTACGACCCGCTCCAGGACACCGGATACAACATCCCGACCTACCGCAATTCAGGCACCGCCGGCTATCTCCGGGGTGATGTGTACGACACCGGTGAGACGAACACCGGCTATGACACGTACAACCCGAACGACACGTACAACAGCGGTCCCGCCACTGATCCAACGCCCGGTAACTCGTACGACTTCGACACACCGGGCTCGGGCGAACCTTGGAACATGCCTTCCGGAGGCTATAGGTGAACGAGGCCCTGCCCGACGTCCCAGAAGTCCGCGTGGTCGGACTTCCCCAGCTCACGTCGGGCTTCGACCTTGTCGAAAGACTCGATCTGCCCATGCACCTGAAGGTGCACGGGCCGCTCGAACCCCTGGGCGGCGAGCAGCTCGCGAAGCTCGCCGAGAACATCAACCTGAAGGGCCGCGGCGGCGCGGGCTTCCCCTTCCACAAGAAGCTGCGCTCGGTCGCCGAAGCGGCCATCAAGCGCGGTGTACGACCGGTCGTCGTCGTGAACGGAAGCGAGGACGAACCGGCCTGCCGCAAGGACACGGTGCTCATCAACCGTGCCCCGCACCTCATCCTGGACGGCGCCCTGCTGGCCGCCGAAGCCCTGGGTGCCCGCACGCTCGTGGTGGGGGTCACCCGGGAATCCACCCAGCGGTCCATGGAGGCCGCGCTCGCCGAACGCGGCCTCAGCAACGGCCGCCGCTCGGCTCTACGCGCGCGCGTGCAGCGCAATCCCGTCCGTATGGTCACCGGAGCGGCGGCATCGCTGATCCGCTCCATCGACGGCGGCCCGGCGATCCCGCCCGGCCGCAAGGTCAGCGCCTCCCAGAACGGCGTCGGCGGCGCACCGACCCTCCTGTCCAACGCCGAGACCTTCGCCCAGCTGGCGATCGCCGCCCGCATCGGCCCGGAGCGCTACGGCAACACCGGCCTGTACGACGAGCCGGGCACCGTCATGCTCACGGTCTCCGGCGCGGTCGCCCGCCCCATGGTGATCGAGGCCCCCACGGGCGTGCCGCTGCGCTACATCCTCCAGCTCGCCGGCGCCCCGCCGGTCCCCCAGGGGGTGCTGACCGGCGGCTACCACGGCAAGTGGATCGACGCCGCGACGGTCAACGAGGCGGTCGTCTCCCGCAACTCGCTGGACGCGGTGGGCGGCGCGCTCGGCGCGGGCGCGATCCTGCCGATCAGTCAGGAGACCTGCCCGCTGGGCGAGTCCCTGATGGTGGCCAAGTGGCTGGCCGAGGAGAGCGCGGGCCAGTGCGGCCCCTGCTACCTCGGGCTGCCGGCCGCCGCGCGCGGCATGGAGGACATCCTCAACGGCGGCGGCCCGGCCGCCCTGGAGGCCCTCAAGCAGGTCGCCAAGAACGTGAAGCGGCGCGGCGCGTGCTCGCACCCGGACGGCTCCGCGATGTTCCTGGAGTCGACCATCAAGGCCTTCACCGACGACCTCGCCGCGCACGTCCTCGGAAACGGCTGCGGACGGCCCGTGGCGGGCGTTCTGCCGCTCTTCGAGGGCGGCATCACCCCCGCGGGCCTCCCGAGCGGCGCCGAGTCCGAGGAGAACGGCCCCAGCCGCCAGAAGATCTACGTCGACTGGACGCTCTGCCGGGGCCACGGCCTGTGCGCCGACATCCTCCCGGAGGTCTTCGAACTGGGCGCCGACGGCTTCCCGACCGTCGCCCAGGCCCAGGTGCCGCGCTACGCCGAGGCGAAGGCCCTCCGCGCGGTCCGCCGCTGCCCCGCCCTGGCCCTGCGCCTGGAGGAGTCGGCCCCGCGCGACAACGGCCCGTCCCGCAACCTCCCGGTCCTCTCCCAGGGCCGCGGCCGCCGCGCCCTGGGCCGCTGAGCGGACATCACGAAGGGGCCGCCCGATCCGGGCGGCCCCCTTCGTCGTACGCGTTCGTCGTACACGGACCATGCGGGCCAACTGCCCCTGGAAACGCAAGAATCCCGCCGGATCTTGACGACCCGGCGGGATCTTTCTGTGGAGCTAAGGAGAATTGAACTCCTGACCTCCTGCATGCCATGCAGGCGCTCTACCAACTGAGCTATAGCCCCTTGCTCGGTGTCCTCCGGGTTTCCCGCGGCGACGACGCCAACATTAACGGTCCCCCGGGCGGAACACCAAATCGTTTCCGGCCCCCACCGGACGAACCGGTCAAGCCGTAACGAACGAGTAGAAACGCTTGAGTGTGCAGTGCTCCTCGAGGAGTCGACCGTAGATCGGCTCACCCTCGAGTTCGCGGTACGTCTCGATCGGGTCGCCTTTTATGATCAGCGCCCGCGCGCATTCCTCGCACCAGTACTGGTAGTCGGGATTGACCGGCTCCATGTCCCGGACGATCGGCGTCCCGCTGCCGCACCAATCGCACTTTCGCCTGTGTGCACCCATCGATCAGCTCCAGCTGTGGCCGCAGGCCGTGCACACGTAGGAAATCCCGCCGTTGTCACCGAGGACTTGGGCGACATGGAGGGAACCGCAGGAAGGGCAGGTGAGCCGGGTGACCGTGTCCCGTGTCGACGCTGCTTCAAGGAGGTGGCCGACCTCCTTGAGGATGCTCGCAGGCATCACTGCTCCCTCCCGTCGGGCCGCGCCCCCTTCCGGCCGTTTGATTCTGCCACGGCCGGACCAATACGGTCAGCGACGCCTCAGTACCAGTCCGGACACGGCCCCCAGCGCGGCCGTCCCGGCCAGCGCGAACATGCACGCCGACAGCGCCTCCGCAGAGGTATACGCCTCCAAGGCCCCGAGTGACTCAAGCCGGTTCAAGAACAGTGTGCCGAACGCGGCGACCCCGGTCAGCTGGCCGAGCTGGGTGACCGTGGCGAGCAGCCCGCTGGCGTCCGCCGCGTCCTCGGGCCGCACCGTGGCCAGCGCCCGGGTCAGGGTCGGGCTGAAGGCGAGCGCGAGCCCGACGCCGACCCCGGCGTACGACACGTACACCCACACCCCGCCGTGACCGCCGCCGTCGAGCACCAGGCCGACCCCGGCCACGGCCGCCGCGGTGAGCAGGAACCCGGTCGGTGCCAGGGCGCGCTGCCAGGCGGCGGGCCAGCGCCGCCAGGTCAGTCCGACCACGCCGAAGACGACCGCGGTCGGCGCGAAGGTGAGACCGGCGCGCAGGGCGCTGTAGCCGAGCCCGCCCTGGACGTGCAGCGTGAGCACGAACAGGAAACCCCCGTTGACCGCCATGGCGGTCAGGATCCGCAGCACGGCGAGGCCCATGCCGGGGTGGCGCAGCACCCGGGGCGCGATCAGCGGGTCACCACCGCGCCGGGCGAGCCCGGACTCGTACCGCCAGAACACCGAGAACAGCACGGCGGCCGCGCCCAGCGACAGCCACGACCACAGCGGCCAGTCCTCCTCCTGCCCGAGCACCAGCGGCACCGTGAACAGCGATACGGCCGCGCCGAGCAGAACCAGTCCCGGCAGATCCATGCCGCGCCCGCGCTCCGGCTCGCCCCCGCGCTCCCGCGGCAGCACGCGCCGGCCGATGATCAGGAGGACGGCGCCGACGGGCACGTTCACCAGGAACACCGGCCGCCAGCCCGTGCCCAGCAGGTCGGCGCTGACCAGGACTCCGCCGAGTATCTGTCCGGCGGCGGCGCCGACGGCGAGGACCGCCGAGTACGCGCCGAGCGCCTTTACCCTCGCCTCGCCGACGAAGTTCCGCTGGATGAGGCTGAGCACCTGCGGGATCATCACCGCCGAGCCGGCGCCCTGGATCAGCCGGAAGGCGATGAGTTCGGTGGCGCCCTGCGCGAGACCGCAGGCGAGCGAGGCGGCGGTGAACAGGGCCATCCCGGCGAGGTGGACCCGGCCGTGCCCGAACCGGTCGCCGAGCCGGGCCCCGGTGATCAGCAGCACGGAGTACGTGATGGTGTAGCCGGCGACGACCAGCTGCAACTCAGCGCCGGAGGCGTGGAGTTCGGTACCGATGGTGGGGGCCGCGACGTTCACGATGAAGACGTCGAGCAGCGCCATGAACAGGGCTGCGAGCACGACGGCGAGCAGCGGCCGGGGCCCGTTGTCAGTGCCGGGTGCTTCACTGATCGCAGTGCTGGGAACGGGCGCTGTACCCGGTCCGGAACGGGGTGTTGTCGTCATGCCGTCGAGCGTGACGCCGCTCCGGTACGGGTGCCGAGAGCCCGCCGATGCTGGTACTGACAGCACCTGGCAGCGGACGGGCCGGGCGTCGACGATGGGGGATGTGACGATGGGGACGACACAGCGCCGCCGACCTGAGCTGGCCGCCTTCCTGCGCAGCAGGCGGGCGCGGGTGACACCGGCGGACGTGGGGATGCCACCGGGCTTACGGCGGCGTACGCCGGGGTTGCGGCGTGAGGAGGTCGCCCAGCTCTCGGGGGTGGGCGTGACCTGGTACACATGGCTGGAGCAGGGCCGCCCGATCAACGCCTCCGCGCAGGTCCTGGACGCCGTGGCGCGGACCCTGCGGCTCGATCCGCCGGAGCGGGAGCATCTGTACCACCTGGCGGACGTGCCGTACTCCGCCGTCCCGGAGGATGCCGCGCAGACCGTGGGTCCGGAGGTCCAGGGCATCATCGACGCCCTCGAGCCCCGCCCGGCGGTGGTCTACAACGCGCGGTTCGACATCCTGGCCGCCAACGACGTCTACCGCACCCTGTTCGACGTGGCGCTGATGCAGCCCTCCGGTCGCCTTCCCAACGCCCTGTGGGGGCTGTTCACCGCGGAGGAGGACGACTGCCCGCTGATGTTCCGGGAGATGGAGCTGCCGGTGATGGTCGCGACCCTGCGGGCGGCCTACGGGCTGCATGCCGGTGAGCCCGCCTGGGAGGGCTTCATACGCAAGCTGTCCGCGGCGAGTCCGCTGTTCGCGCGGCTGTGGGAGAGCGGCGACGTGGCGGAGCCCGGACGGCGTGTGAAGGGTTTCCGGCATGCGGTGGTGGGTGAGCTGCGGATGACGTCGGTGTCGTTGTCGATCCACGGGATGCCGGAGTGCCGGATCGTCGTCTACACCCCGGACGACGAGGAGACGGCGCGGCGCACGGCCCGCCTGATGGAAATGAAAAATCCCGCCCTCTAAGGACGGGATCTTCATCAACTGATCTTTGACAACTCAAGAGTGTCGATCTGTGGAGCTAAGGAGAATTGAACTCCTGACCTCCTGCATGCCATGCAGGCGCTCTACCAACTGAGCTATAGCCCCTTGCTTTGTTCGCTCCGCCCGGCGGGGCGAACAAGAAGAACTTTAGCCTGCGACCTGCCAGAAAGTGAAATCCGCTCAGTCGTCGTCCCCGAGCACCGGTTCCGGCAGCGTGCCGGCGTTGTGCTCCAGGAGGCGCCAGCCGCGGGCGCCTTCGCCGAGGACGGACCAGCAGCAGTTGGAGAGGCCGCCGAGGCTCTCCCAGTGCCGGGCCTCCAGGCCGAGGAGACGGCCGATGGTGGTGCGGATCGTGCCGCCGTGGCTGACGACGACGAGGGTGCCCTCGTCGGGGAGTTTGTCGGCGTGCCGGGCCACCACGGGGGCGGCGCGGTCGGCGACCTCGGTCTCCAGTTCGCCGCCGCCGCGGCGGACCGGCTCACCGCGCTTCCACGCGGCGTACTCCTCGCCGTGCGCGGCGATGATCTCCTCGTGGGTCAGCCCCTGCCAGACGCCCGCGTAGGTCTCGCGCAGGCCCTCGTCGTGGCTGACGTCGAGGCCGGTGAGTACGGCGAGTTCGGCGGCGGTGTTCGCGGCCCGCTTCAGGTCCGAGGCGATGATCGCGTCGGGCTTGAGGGAGGCGAGCAGCCGGGCGGCGCGGCGGGCCTGGGCGACGCCGGCCTCGGTGAGCTCGACGTCCGTGGTGCCCTGGAAGCGGCGCTCCACGTTCCAGGAGGTCTGGCCGTGCCGCCACAGGATGACGCGCCGGCCCCGGCCGGGCTTGCCGGCCGTGACCTCACCGGTGGCGCTCATCACCAGTCACCCCCGAGGTCGGCCGCCTCCTCGGCGGCCTGGAGCTTGGCGTGCTCCTCGGCCTTGCCGCGGGTGGCCTTGGCGTCCTCGGGCAGGTCCAGCTCGGGGCAGTCCTTCCACAGCCGCTCCAGGGCGTAGAAGACCCGCTCCTCGCTGTGCTGGACGTGGACGACGATGTCGACGTAGTCGAGGAGGACCCAGCGGGCCTCGCGGTCGCCCTCGCGGCGCACCGGCTTGGCGCCGAGTTCCTTCTGGAGGCGCTCCTCGATCTCGTCGACGATCGACTTGACCTGGCGGTCGTTGGGCGCGGAGGCCAGCAGGAAGGCGTCCGTGATCGACAGCACGTCGCTGACGTCGTAGGCGATGATGTCGTGCGCGAGCTTGTCGGCGGCCGCCTGTGCGGCGGTGCGGATGAGCTCGATGGAGCGGTCAGTGGCGGTCACTACACGGCTTTCGGTCGGCGGTCACTTGACATCAAGGGTCTCACGGACCGCCGAGGGCACCCCACGTGATTGAGGGAGCGCCCGGTGGGGCCGGGTCACGGGCGTCCGTGACCCGGCCTTCCGACGGCTGCTACGAGGACGGGTCGTAGTTCTGGCCGAGGACCACGGAGACGTCCGCGTTCGAGGAGGTCTTGCCCTTGGTGACCGCGCTGGTGGGCAGGCCCAGGGTCTTGGCGACCTCGGTGGCGTTGTCCTTGTCGGCGGCGTCCGTGTAGACGACCTTGGAGGCGGCCTGGGTGCCGGCCGCGGTGCCGCCCTCCAGGAAGGTGAAGCCGCCGTTGAGGAGCACCACGCGCGCCTTCTCGGTGTTGTCCTTGACGCCGCTGGCGTTCTGGACCGAGACACGGACCGCGGCGTCCTTGTCGGGGCTCTTCGCGGTGCCGCCGAGAACGTCCTTGACCACGCTGTCGCTGGCCTGCGCGCTCAGGGTGCCGTCGTTCTGGACGGGCAGCAGGGCGGTCTTGTAGTCGCCGCCCTTGGCGAGGTCGGCGAGCTTGGCGAGGAAGGTACCGAGGTCCTTGTCGGTGAGCGACGGGTCGAGGATCTGCGCCAGTGTCTGGACGGTGACCGTGGCGCCCTGCGCGTCGGAGGACACCTTGCGCAGCACGCCCTGCATGACCTGGCCGAACCGCTCCAGCTGGGCGTTCTGGGCCTCGCCGAAGGCGCGGTAGGTGGCGTAGGCGACGGCCATCTTGCCGCTGAGGGTCTGGTCCTCGCCCTTGTTCACCAGGGGCGCGGTGCCCTTCTTCTTGGCGGCCGGGTCGGGCACGTCGGCGTTGGTGTCGACCTCGATGTTGCCGATGATGTCGACGAGGTTCTGAAGGTAGGGGGTGTCCAGGCGCCAGGTGCCCTGGATCTGGGTGCCGAGGACCGTGTCGATGGCCTCGCGGGTGCCGGAGGAGCCGTCGTCCTCGACCGACTTGGCGAGGGTGGTCGTGGTGCCGTCGTCGTCGGTCACGGCGAGGGAGTTGGGCAGCAGGACGGTGGTGCCCTGCTTGGTGGTGGTGTTGTCGACGAGCAGCGCCGTGGAGGTGCCGCCCTTCGCGGTGTTGTGCAGATGGACGACGATCACGTCGCGGTTCTGGGCGGCGACGGAGGTGGCGGTGCCGCTCTTGGAGTCGGAGGACGACGACAGGCCGGGCAGCTTCCCGGCGTACCAGAGGTAGCCGACTCCGCCGACCGCGGTCAGCGCGAGGACGACGACCAGGGCGATGAGGCGGCTGCGGGCGCGCCGCTTGGCCTCCTCGCGGCGCTCGGTGCGGTTCTCGGTGAAGTTCAGCCAGTCGATGACGTCCTCGGAGTCACCGTCGGGATCCTCGACGAAGGCGAACTGCCCGGTCTCGTAGTCCCGTTCGGACCGGGCGCCGCCGACGGGACCGTCCGTCTCCTCGGCCGGCCCGGCCTGCTGCGGGATGTAGGCGGTCTGCTCGGCGACCCGCGGCTGCTGCCCGCTGGCGGCGGCCCGACCGTAGGGGTCGTACGCCGTCCCGGGCGCGCCGGAGGCCCCGGGTGCCCCTCCGCGCCCGTACGGGTCGTAGGGCGGCACGGGCGCCTGCTGACCGGTGTCGTAGGGGTCGTACAGGGGCACTGGACGCTGACTGCCCGTGTCGTACGGAGGGACGGGCCGCTGGGTTCCGGTGTCGTACGCCTGCGCGGGATACTGCCCCGTCTGAGGTCCGGTCTGCTGCCCTGTCTGCTGTCCGCCCGCCGCGTACGGGTCGTAGCCGTAGCCCTGCTGCTGCGCGTACGGGTCGTAGGGCTGCTGCTGCGGCTGGTTCTGCTGTTGAGCGACCTGCTGGTAGACGGGCCGGCCGTACTCGTCGTAGCCGACGAGCTCGTACTGGTCCTCGTGGCCGCCGCCGTAGCCCGCGTCGTATCGGTCGTTCACCGGTGCCCCTCTCGGCTCACTCGCCGCGGTACAGCTCGCGCTTGTCGATGTAGCGCACGACTCCGTCCGGCACCATGTACCAGATGGGGTCTCCCTTGGCGACTCTTCCACGGCAGTCCGTCGAGGAGATGGCCAGCGCGGGAACCTCCACGAGAGAGACACCACCCTCGGGGAGTCCGGCGTCCGTGAGGTGGTGGCCGGGGCGGGTGACCCCGATGAAGTGCGCGAGGGAGAACAGTTCCTCGGTGTCGCGCCAGGTGAGGAGCTGGGCGAGGGCGTCGGCGCCGGTGATGAAGAAGAGGTCCGTGTCCGGGTTGAGCGCGCGCAGGTCGCGCAGGGTGTCCACGGTGTAGGTGGGGCCGCCGCGGTCGATGTCGATCCGGCTCACCGAGAACTGCGGGTTCTCGGCGGTCGCGATGACCGTCATCAGATAGCGGTCCTCGGCCGGCGAGACCTTGCGGTGGGTCTTCTGCCACGGCTGTCCGGTCGGTACGAAGACGACCTCGTCCAGGTGGAACTGCGCGGCGACCTCACTGGCCGCCACGAGGTGCCCGTGGTGGATCGGGTCGAACGTTCCGCCCATGACGCCGAGGCGGCGCTTGCCGGGGTTCGACGGGCCGTTGCCCGGGCCGGTAGGCATGTCCTGCTCTCCCATGCGTGCAGACCCTACCGGCCCGTCCTGAGGACCCCGGCCGTCAGCTCCCCGGACAAAGCCGGAAAGCGGCGCGTACCGGACTCCCCCGGGGAGCCGTGCGGGCTCAGCGGTCGCGGTTGAAGCGGGTGGTGATCCACAGCAGGAGCAGCAGGATGAAGAGGGCGCCGCCACCGGTCAGGGCGGGGTTGAGGCTCTCGTGGTTGCCGCCGTGCTCTCCGCCCTCGGCGGCAAGGGTGGCCAACTGGGCAGCGGTGCTGTGGAAGCTCATCTTCAGCGGGACCTATCCGGTGTGGGCGGGATAAAGATGTCGGCCCATCGTAAGCGGGCGGCTCGGCGCCGATCACGCCGACTCCGCCGTTGGGGCGCCGGGTTGCCGCCGAGGGGAACTCGGGGGGCGCCTCAGTCGTCCTTCTGCTTGTAGCCACGCAGCAGGAACCACGCGGTCAGCACACAGCCCAGCACCATCACGACCAGTACGACCCGGAGCAGATACCCGGACCCTTGTTGCTCGGCTGCGCTCGCGGCTCCGGTGAGCCAGGCGGACGCCGGGTTGTGCTCCATGACGGGACTCCTTCGCTGTACTGCCCGTCCACCGTATCTCCGCCTAGGCTGGGCTCTGCTTCGGGGGCGCAAAGGACCGCACAAGGGTCCGCAAAGGGCCACACTCACGCACATGGGGGAAGACATGTCCGACGACGGCCACGAGCAGAACGGGCACGAGAACGTGCCGAGCAGGCAGCGCAGGCGCTTCCCCGGAATCTCCTCGCGCGCCTACGAACACCCCGCCGACCGCTCCGCCCTGGTGGCGCTGCGGAAGCTGAGCGGCTTCGACACGGTCTTCAAGGCGCTCAGCGGACTGCTGCCCGAGCGAAGCCTGAGGCTGCTCTTCCTTTCCGACTCCGTGCGGGTCTCGGACCAGCAGTTCTCGTACCTCAACGACATGCTGCGGGACGCCTGTTACATCCTGGACCTGGAGAAGGTCCCGCCGATGTACGTCAACCAGGACCCGATTCCGAACGCGATGTGCATCGGCCTCGACGAGCCGATCATCGTCGTCACCACCGGCCTGGTCGACCTGCTCGACGAGGAGGAGATGCGGGCGGTCGTCGGGCACGAGGTGGGGCACGCCCTGTCCGGCCACGCGGTCTACCGGACCATCCTGCTGTTCCTGACCAACCTCGCCATCCGAGTGGCGTGGATCCCGCTGGGCAACCTCGCGATCATGGCGATCGTGACCGCGCTGCGCGAGTGGTTCCGCAAGTCGGAGCTGTCGGCGGACCGCGCGGGCCTCCTCGTCGGCCAGGACCTGCGGGCCTCGATGCGCGGCCTGATGAAGCTCGCCGGCGGCCACCACCTGCACGAGATGAACGTGGACGCGTTCCTGAAGCAGGCCGAGGAGTACGAGGCTGGGGGCGACCTGCGCGACTCCGTCCTGAAGATCCTCAACGTCCTGCCCCGCACCCACCCCTTCACCACGGTCCGCGCCGCCGAGCTGAAGAAGTGGTCCGAGTCCCGGGACTACCAGCGGATCATGGACGGCCACTACCCGCGCCGCACCGAGGACAAGGACACCTCGGTCACGGACTCCTTCCGCGAGTCGGCCTCGCACTACGCGACCAACGTGAAGAGCTCCAAGGACCCCTTGATGAAGCTGGTCACCGACATCGCCGGCGGAGCGGGCGACCTGGGCGGCAGGGTACGCCGGGGCTTCGGCGGCTTCGCCGGCTCGACTCCGACGGACGACGAGCCCCCGACGGAGACACGGCGCGACGAAGACTGACGCGGGTCTCTTCTCGACCAAGGGCGGCTAGAGCTACCTAGGGGCGCGGGGAACTGCGCGACCAGCCACACACAACCCGCACCCGCCACCCAACCAAAGCCCCAACGGCACTGGGCGCACCGCCCGTCATAGCTTCGGCAGAGCCCCCGTCGCCAACGTCCCGCAAACCGCCGTCGCCTCACCCGTGGCGTACGGATCCGTCCCGGCCGGCCCGCCCGCCTTCGCGGTCTGGCCGGCCAGCAACGGACTCAGCAGATCAGCCGAGTTGTCACCGCAGGACAGCGGCCCGGCCTGCACATACGACATGGACAACTGCGCCTGATGCAGCCGCACATCGTCCCGGTCGAACCGGAACTGCATCTCGCGCCGCACGGTGAACAACGACACCTCGTCCTCGGCCCCCGCACCGACGGGCCGCAGCGCGTAGACGAACGTGTGGTCCGCGGTGATCTCCAGGATCGTCGACTCGGTCTCCGCGGCCCGCAGGGTCCCCTGGACGCGGATCCTGGGATCGGCCAGCTCCACACTCTCGGGGTCGAAGCGAACCAGCCATCCGGTCACCGCGTGCGCCCCGTCGGCGGCCGGATGGCTGAGGCTCTCGTCGAACTGGAGGTACTGGTCCGCGGGCAGCAGCACCCGTACGGGCCGGGTCTGCCCACCGGTGAGCACCTCGGGGTCGAGCGCGGAGTGGACGATGTACTCCTTGACGGTGTCCAGGGCGCTGAGCACCTGGGTCTCGGAGAAGTGCGAGGTGTCCCGCGCGGCCGGGAAGGTGATGCCCGCGGCGCCGACGCGGTACTTCGCGGCGGGGCTGTGGTCGTACAGGGACTCGGCGTCCGCGGCGCCGGGCACCTTGCCCTGCGGGGCGAGCGGGACGACGGTCATCCGGAGCGGAAGGTGGGAGTCCCGTACGGCGGCGGGGGTCTCGTAGGGGTGCCGTACGCCCATGTAGATCGCGGTGCCGAAGGCCAGGGCGATCAGCAGGACGAGGACGAGCGCCTGCCGGGACAGGCCGCGGTGCATGGGCGGGCGGCGCCGGACGGCGGGGGCGTGGTCGCCCATGCGCTCCTGCGCAGAGAACTCCTGGAGGCGGGCAGCACGGACGAACGACTCGTCGAAGACGACGGATCGGTACTCGTCCTCTCCACCACCGGGGCCGCCCTCGGGTGCCCCCTCAGGTGGGTCTCCAGGCCCTCCCATATCTTCAGAGTAGGTCTCCGGGAGCTCAGGTAAACGCCCTGCTGCGCGACAAGTTCTGACAGGTTCTCACCAGGATCGTCAGCGGATGGCCGGTAAGTGTTCAGGGCGTCTTCGGGACCGCCGAGACGGCAGGCTGGGAGTAGTCGGCCGACACCGAGGGGGTCGCCGCGCTCCCTTGCTCCAGACCGGTCGAGGCGGGCGGTGGCGGACCCTGGTCCCGGCTGTTGGAGGAGGCGCCCCGGTAGACGGCGGTGAAGGCCAGCGCGACCATGCCGATGCCCATCACCAGGGCCAGCATCCAGGCGACCGGACGGTGCCAGCGGACCTGTTTGCCGTAGGTGCCGGCGGCGCCGTAGCGGCGCTCGCCGAAGGCGAGATCGTCGGTGTCGTCCAGCTCGTCGAGCTCGGGATCATGGCCGAAACCACCGCGCCCGTCGGGGCCGTACCCGTCCTCGTAGCGCTCTCCGCGCCCGTGCGCCCGGCGGGCCTCGGCCTCGGAGGCCTCCGCTCTCGCCTGGGCGGCGGCAAGGAGGCGTTCGACGGCGGTCGGCTCGTGCACCACGGCCGCCCGTACGAAGGCCTCGTCGAAGACCACGGAGGCGAACTCTTCGTCCGACACCCCGCGGTCGTGGTCGTCGTCGGGCTCCCAGCCGTCAGGGAACGGCGTGCCCCCCACGTCCTCCGGCACGGATCCAGAGTAGACCTGGGGGGTCAATTTGGGCAGACGGTATGGAAATTCATCCGCCTTGTGAGACACCTCTCGTGCGGTACGGGCTCACACCAGAAGCGCGTGCCCCACGCATATGCCCGCGCCGCACGCGGTCGCACACCTCAGCGCCGTACGTGCCCGTCCCCCGTGACGATGTACTTCGTGCTCGTGAGCTCCGGCAGCCCCATCGGGCCGCGTGCGTGCAGCTTCTGCGTGGAGATGCCGATCTCGGCGCCGAAGCCGAACTCGCCGCCGTCGGTGAAGCGGGTGGAGGCGTTCACGGCGACGGTGGTGGAGTCGACGAGCTGGGTGAAGCGGCGGGCGGCCTGCTGGGAGGTCGTGACGATGGCCTCGGTGTGACCGGAGGTCCACAGCCGGATGTGCTCCACGGCCTTGTCGAGGGAGTCGACGACCGCGGCGGCGATGTCGTAGGAGAGGTACTCGGTCTCCCAGTCCTCCGGCGTGGCCTCGACGACCGTCGCCTCGGAGTCCTTGGCGTACGCCAGGACCCGTTCGTCGGCGTGGACCGTGACGCCCGCCTCCGCGAGGGCGTCCAGGGCCCGCGGCAGGAACTCGGGGGCGATGTCCTGGTGGACGAGGAGGGTCTCGGCGGAGTTGCAGACGCTGGGGCGCTGCGCCTTGGAGTTGATCAGGATGTCGATCGCCATGTCGAGGTCGGCCTGCGCGTCGACGTAGACGTGGCAGTTGCCGGTGCCGGTCTCGATGACGGGGACGGTGGACTCGTTGACGACGGTCCGGATCAGCGAGGCGCCGCCGCGCGGGATGAGGACGTCGACCAGGCCGCGGGCCCGCATCAGCTCGCGCACGCTCTCGCGGCTCTCGCCGGGCACCAGCTGGACGGCGTCGGCGGGCAGCCCTGCCCCGCCCACCGCGTCGCGCAGGACCCGTACGAGGGCGGTGTTGGACTCGTACGCGGAGGCCGAGCCGCGCAGCAGGACCGCGTTGCCGGACTTCAGGCAGAGGGCGGCGGCGTCCACGGTGACGTTGGGCCGGGCCTCGTAGATGATGCCGACGACGCCGAGCGGGACGCGGACCTGGCGCAGGTCGATGCCGTTGGGGAGGGTCGAGCCGCGGACGATCTCGCCGACCGGGTCGGGCAGCGCAACGACGTCCCGGACGTCGGAGGCGATGGCCCGCACCCGCTCCGGGGTGAGGGTGAGCCGGTCGATGATCGTGTCGCTGGTGCCGGCCTCGCGGGCCTTGGCGATGTCCTTGGCGTTGGCCTCGACGATCTCGCTCGTACGGACCTCCAGCGCGTCCGCGATGGCGAGCAGCGCGTCGTCCTTGGCGGCCCGCGGCAGCGGCGCGAGGTCGGCGGCGGCCGCCTTGGCGCGGTACGCGGCCTGGGTGACCGGGGTGAGGGAGTCGTACGGCGAGAGCGAGGTCATGAGGGAAGGGTAGTGCGCCGGACGGGGGCGTCCACCGCTCATCCCAAACCCCGAGACACCACCCCTTTGCGCCTAAACCGGCGCCGCTCTCGCGGACGTGGTTGCTCGCCGCGGGGGTTCCTCAATTGATGGTCGCGGTCCGTGGTCGTATCAAAACGGGTGTACGCCCACCGGGCTCGCCGGTGGCGGGCCGTAGCCCTCGGCGATGCGCTGGTGGTAGGTCTCGCGGTCGATGACCTCCAGGCCGACGATCTCCCAGGGCGGCAGCTGGGCGGTCTGGCGGTGCTCGCCCCACAGGCGGAGGGCGACGGCGGCGGCGTCGTGCAGGTCGCGGGCCTCCTCCCAGTAGCGGATCTCCGCGTGGTCGTTGGCATAGCGGCTGGTCAGGAGAAAGGGATGGTCGTGGGCGAGCTGTTCGAGGCCGCGCCGCACCTCCTTCAGCGGGGCCTCCTTCCCGGAGACGCTGAGGGTGACATGCCAGAGCCGCGGCAGGTCCTGCGGCTCCTCGTACCGGTCGCCGGCCGCGACGCTCGTCAAGGCGCGCTCCTCACCGGCCGCTCGGGACGAGACCTCGGCGGCACCACTGCGGGACTGTGCCCCAGGGCGCACTCGTCTCACGACGGCCTCCTCTACCAGTGACCGACCCGGTGGTCGTGCGGAATGTGTCCCTGAGACAAAGTTGAGCAGGCCGCAAGGGTTCGCGTGGCACTTTTGCGGAACGTCCACCTGAGGACGACCGTCTTGCCGGGGCGTTCACCCTGTTTTCGGGTGGGAAAAGCCAAGCGGCCAGGAGACCGGGCCCCTTCTCAGGGCTGAAGGATCACCAGGTCGTCCCGGTGCACGACCTCCCGTTCGTACGCCGGACCCAGCTCGCGGGCCAGCTCGCGCGTCGAACGCCCGATCAGCTGGGGAATCTCCTTGGCGTCGAAGTTGACGAGCCCCCGGGCCACCGCGCGTCCCTCCGGATCCCGCAGCTCGACGGGGTCCCCGGCGTTGAACTCGCCCTCGACGGCGGCGATCCCGGCCGGCAGCAGCGACTTGCGGCGCTGCACGACCGCCTTGACCGCGCCGTCGTCCAGGGTCAGCGAGCCCTGCGGGGTCGAGGCGTGCTGAAGCCACAGCAGCCGGTCGGCGGAGCGCTTGCCGGTGGGGAGGAAGTGGGTGCCGGTGTCGCCGCCGGAGAGCGCGTCGGCGGCGTGGATCGTGCTGGTCAGCACCACGGGGATGCCGGCCGCGGCGGCGATCCGGGCGGCCTCGACCTTGGTGACCATGCCGCCGGTGCCGACGCCGGCCTTGCCGGTGCTGCCGATCTCCACCCCGGCCAGGTCAGCGGGCCCCCGCACCTCCGCTATCCGCGAGGTGCCGGGCTTGCTGGGGTCGCCGTCGTACACCCCGTCGACGTCGGAGAGCAGCACCAGCAGGTCGGCGCGGACCAGGTGGGCCACGAGCGCGGCGAGGCGGTCGTTGTCGCCGAAGCGGATCTCGTCGGTGGCGACGGTGTCGTTCTCGTTGACGACCGGGAACGCGCCCATCGCGAGGAGCTTGTCGAGGGTGGTGGAGGCGTTGCGGTGGTGGGAGCGGCGGCTCATGTCGTCGCTGGTGAGCAGGACCTGGCCGACGCGGACGCCGTAGCGGGCGAAGGAGGCGGTGTAGCGGGCCATGAGCAGGCCCTGGCCGACGCTGGCGGCGGCCTGCTGGCGGGCGAGGTCCTTGGGGCGGCGGCGCAGGCCCAGCGGGGCGAGGCCGGCCGCGATGGCGCCGGAGGAGACGAGGACGATCTCCCGCTCTCCCCCGCTGCGGCTCTTGGCGAGGACGTCGACGAGCGCGTCGACGCGGTCGGCGTCCAGACCGCCCGCGGCGGTGGTCAGCGACGAGGAACCCACCTTGACGACGATCCTGCGGGCCTCGCTCACGGCCTGCCTAGCGCTTGCCACCTGCACTGTCCCCACTTCCTTGCGCGTGGCAGCAATCTACCGAAGAGGGCCCCTCGCCCGCCGGTTCGGTCCAGCCCCCGGACACATCACGACGTAACTGTTTGCTCACGCGTCGCATACGGCAAAAAGGTTGTAGGGGTTGCTTATAGAAATCAAAGAGCATCCAAACTTAATTTGAAGTTTGTGCAACCTACAGTTCGCCGTGTGAAGCGCATACTCCTCAGATCGGGTAAGAGCCCGTACGACGTCGTGCCCGTGGAGGAAGCCCTCCAGCGGGACGTGATCGCGACGAACTCGGGCAACCTGATCTTCAGCGACGCCACCCACAAGATCCTGGAGACCCCGGACACCGAGGTCGTCTCGAACGGGATCCGCACGGATCTCGCGGCGGCGGCCCGGATCAACGAGGAGTACGACGCCTTCGTCGTCCCCCTGGCGAACGCGTTCCGCCCGTCGTTCGAGGTCCAGCTGAAGCGGCTGACGCGGCTGATCAGGAAGCTGAAGATCCCGGTCGTGGTGGCCGGCGTCGGCGCGCAGACCGGGCTGAACTACGACCCGGCGCGGCTCAAGCCCATCGAGCCCGCCGTGCGCGACTTCGTCTCGGCGGTCCTCGACCACAGCGCCTCGATCGGCGTGCGCGGCGAGTTCACCGAGCAGTACCTCAAGGACATGGGCTTCCGGGACGTCGAGACGATCGGCTGCCCCTCGCTGTTCATGTACGGCAAGGAACTCGACGTACAGAAGCGGTCGCCCGAGCTGACCGCCGAGTCCCGCATCGCGATCAACGGCTCGCACAACGCCGTCCAGAAGCAGGGTCTCGGCAAGGTCATCACACGGGTCCACGCCGCCTATCCGAACCTGCGCTTCATCTGCCAGAACCTCTCCGACGCACGGCAGCTGCACTGGCGGGACATGTCGGACCCGAACGCCAAGGTGACCGGGATGCCGTCGCACCCGGACCACCCGATGTACCGCGAGGACAAGGTGCGGGTCTACATCGACCCGATCACCTGGATCGACGACCTCGCCGAGTTCGACTTCTCCTTCGGCTCGCGCATCCACGGCAACATCGCGGCCCTGCTCGCCGGCACCCCGGCGACCGTGCTCACCGGGGACTCGCGCACGCTGGAGCTGTGCCGCTACTTCGACATCCCGCACCTCAGGATCGACAAGGTGCCCGCGGACCTGGACCCGGCGCGGCTGTACGCGGACGCCGACTTCGGCAAGCTGATGAGCGGTCACCACGAGCGCTTCGAACGCTTCACCGGGTTCCTCGACCGCAACGGGCTGCAGAACACCTTCACGCACGGCGACGGCGGTGCCGCCTTCGAGGCCCGCATGGACAAGCTGTCGTTCCCGGCGGGGGTCCGCCCCTGGCTGGAGACGGACGTGGCCTCGCTCGCCCCGCGGATGGCGTGGATGCAGCAGCACATCACCCAACTCACCCTCGACAACGAGCGGTTGAAGCGGGACCTGGACCGCGCCAAGTCCGGCTCCAAGGCATCCGGGGCCGTACCGGCGCCGTCGGTCTACCGCCGGGCCCGCCGGGTCGTGGGCGGTCCGATCCGCCGGGCGCTGCAGTCGGGCCGCCAGTAGACCGGCGCCTTATCACTCCACGGTCGCTCGAAGGCGCCCGGACACGCGCGTGTCGTCCAGAGGTGGGCGCGCGTTAACCCGGGCGCACCTCCTGCGACGACCTTGGAGTGACGCAGTGCCCCCTACGCCGAACAGACCCCGTCCCCGACGGTCCCTGAAACGTCTCTTCACCCGCCGCCCGCGCCGCCGCCTCCCCCTGCGCCGCCGGGCGGCCCAGGTGCTCGTCACAGGTCTCCTCGCCGCCGCCTGCACCGCGCAGGCCGTCGCGGCCCTGCTCCCCGACATCCCGCTGCTGCTCCTCGCGACGGCCGCCTCGGTCGCCGGGGAGGGCGTGCTGTACCGCTGGCAGCGGGGCATGATGTCGGTCTTCGCCAAGTCGCACCTGGACATCACCGTGCGGCACATGCTGCGCGACCTGCTCCTGGTGGTGGGGCTGCTGCGGCTGGGCGAGCAGCAGCGGGAGGGCGTGTACGCCCCGCTCATCGCCGGTCTGCTGGTCTTCTACGCCCTGCACTTCGCCATCCAGGCGGTCTCCGTCCTGGTCCGCCGCACCCGCACCCTGCCGGTGGTCACCCGGAACATCGACGCAAGCGCCCTGCGGCTGTCCCCCGCCCCTCCCGCGCTGCTGCTGCGCCGCCCCGGGCACCGGCTGCTGCTGTTCGGCGGGCCCGCCACCGCCGGTCTGGGGGCCACGGCGGCGACCGACATCCCGGCGGCCGCGGCGGCGGGGGTCGCGCTGTCCCTGCTCCTCGCCCTCCTCGGTCTGGGCGAGCTGCTGCTGCGGCTGCTGCCGAGCCGCCGTCCGGCGGGCGAGCAGGAGGTCCTCGACTGGTTCGACGCGTGGCTGGCCGACTACCGGCCCACCGTCGGCCTGTACTTCTCCGGCGGCGCGTCCTCGGCCTACCAGGCGAACATGTGGCTGGAGCCGCTCGCCAAGCTCGACGCGCGGCCGGTCGTGATCCTGCGCGAGCGCTTCATGGTGCAGAAGATCGCGGCGACCGACGTCCCCATTGTCTGCCTGCCGAAGGTCACCACCCTGATGCGCCTGGAGCAGTCCACCCTCCAGGTCCTGATCCACCCCTCCAACTCCGGCAAGACCTCCCAGGTCCTGCGCATCCCCACCCTCAAGCACACCTTCGTCAACCACGGCGAGAGCGACAAGCTGTCCTCGTGCAACCCGTACGCGAAGGCCTACGACGAGGTGTGGGTCGCCGGTCCCGCGGCGCGCGAGCGGTACGCGCTGGCCGAGGTCGGCGTGGACGACCGGGACGTCGTGGAGACTGGACGGCCCCAACTGGACGCCGTACGGCCGTATTCGGGCCCGCCGACGGGGACGTACACGACTGTCCTCTACGCGCCCACGTGGGAGGGCTGGGACGGCAACCCCGGGAACACGTCGGTGATCGAGGCCGGCGAGAACCTCGTACGGGCGCTGCTCGCGGACGACGGGGTACGGCTGCTCTACAAGCCGCATCCGCTGACCGGCTCGGTCGACGCGCGGGCGGGGGCGGCCGATCAGCGGATCCGGGAGCTGGTGCGGGCCGCGAACCGGCGGCGGACGGGGGTACGGCCGGCCGGGGACGGGGAACTCGCCCGGTGCACCGCGGAGTTGGACCGGCTCACCACGGCCGACTTCCGCGCCGGTGCCGATCAGGTCGAGCGGATGCTGTTGCAGTCGGCGCCGCCGAGGGGGCGGGCGCGGGCGGTGGAGCGGGCCACGGCGGCCTGGGAGGCGGCGTACTGGGCCTCGCTGCCGGAGTGGGAGCACCAGGTCGTCACCGATGCCCGGCCGGCGCTGTACGCCTGCTTCAACCGGGCCGATCTGCTCATCAGCGATGTGTCGAGCGTGGTCAGCGACTTCCTGGCGAGCGGCAAGCCCTATGCGGTGGCCAACACCAGCGGGCTGGCCGAGGAGGCGTTCCGGGAGGCCTTCCCGACCGCTCGGGCCGCGACCGTGCTGGCGCCGGACGCGAGCGGGGTGGCACGGCTGTTGGCGGCGGTACGGAACCCCGCACTGGACGAACTGGCCGAGGCCCGCGCCGAGTTGAAGCGGCATCTGCTGGGCCCGGCGGAACCGGCGTCCCAGGTGCGCTTCGACGCGGCCGTCCAGGCACTGTGCGTGGAGGCACGGGAGCACCGGGCACGGATGCGGGAGCGCCTGGCGGCGGAGATCCCCGGCCA
Organism: Streptomyces sp. NPDC046909; assembly: GCF_040644695.1. NCBI lineage: Bacteria > Bacillati > Actinomycetota > Actinomycetes > Kitasatosporales > Streptomycetaceae > Streptomyces > Streptomyces sp. NPDC046909. The sequence goes on from NZ_JBEYXC010000020.1 coordinate 93,423, forward strand.
GCGGCAGGCCGAGGCGGAGGAGCTGCGGGCGGAGGAGTCACGGGCGGAGGCGGAGGAGGCCGAGGAACGGCGGACCACCACCCCGTGACGCCGGGCCGGCCTCCGCACCCCCCGTGACGCCCCGCCCTCCGTCACACCGCCGGGGCCGAGCTGACGTCCCTCGTCGGCAGTATGCGGCGGGCCTTGCGGGTGGCGCGGCGTACGAAGGAGTCGAGGCCGCCCTCGCGGAAGCCGGGGACCGCTCGGGCCTCGCGGGGTTCGGCGAGGTAGACGGAGTCCGGGATGCCGGTGGCGGTGTCCCGGAAGCGGGGGTAGGCGAGGTAGACGCGGCGGCCGTTGCGCTCCAGCAGCGCGTCCGGGGTCTTCTTCGTGCGGAGGAACTCCAGTACCTCCACCAGGAGTTCGGGGCGTTCCGCGGCGACCAGGTGGAGGCGCAGGCGTTCGTTGACGCGGAGGCGGTGGGCGACCTCGTCGGTCCAGTAGGCGTCCAGGAGGGGCTTCGCCAGCTCGAACTTGTGCCGGCGGACCTCCTCGCTGTCACGCAGGTACTTCGGGCCGAACTGCGGGAGCAGGGTGACGAGGAAGGGGCGGACCATGAGCATGTCGCGCCGGGGGCCCGCCGGGACCATCTCCGCGATGAGGTTCATGAGGGCGCGCGCGGAGTCGAAGCGGAGGGTGTAGCTGCCGCTCTTCGTGACGTGCTTGCCGTCGTCACGGCCGACCAGGTAGTAGCAGGTGTAGTCGTCGATGAGGGAGACGCCGTCGGCCCGCAGATAGGCCTCCATGGTGAACAGCGCGTCCTCGCCGGTCCACAGGGACTCGTCGAACCGCATGCCGTGCCGTTCGAGGAGCGCGCGGCGGAACAGCTTCTGCGCGCTCAGCGTGAACTTGATGTTGGAGGACCAGACGTCGGTGCGTTCGAGGGTCCGGCCCCACATGGAGCCCGGCGGCTTGCGGTTGACGCCCTCGACGCGGCCGAGGACGACGTCCGTGCCGTTGCGGTCGGCCATCGCGACCATGCGCTCCAGGGCCTCGGGGCCGAGCCGGTCGTCGGCGTCGAGGAAGAAGACGTACCGTCCGGCGGCCTTGCCGAGGCCGACGTTGCGCGGGCCGCTGGGGCCGCCGGAGTTGTCCTGCCGGATCACGGTGACCGCCATGGCCGCGCGGGCCGCGAACGCCTCCAGGCACTCCCCCGTGCCGTCCGTCGAGCCGTCGTCCACCGCGATGACCTCAAGGCGCGCGGGGTCGAGGGTCTGGGCCTCGACGGACGCGAGGCACTCGACCAGGTACGGCATGGCTTCGTACGCACCGATGACCACGGTGACGTCAGGCTGGGTCACATTTCCCCCGTAATCCCCTTATTGGCTAACCGTTAGACGGTTGAAAGTCGCAAGCGGTTGTCTCTGTGCACTGGCTTTGTGACGCAGGTCACGGTCTACAACGACCGTTCCCCCCTCAGGTACGCAAAAGGGCCCGGTTTTCGAGGATCACTCCTCGAAAACCGGGCCCTGAGGCCGAACGGATCAGCCGCGCGGGCCGGTCACGCCTTGGTCGTGGCCTCCGCGGCTCCGGCCGCCGCCCGTGACTCCTGGCCGACGTTGCGCGCCTCCGCCTTGAGGGAGAGGTTCGCGACCGCGGTGTTGAACTGCTCGATGGACGTGGGCTCGTCCGGGCCGAGCAGATACTGCTTGAGCTCCTTGCGGTCCTCGGCGAGCGGGTCGCCCGCCGGGTCGCGGACCGCGTCCAGCAGGGCGCCCAGCTCGGTCGCCTTGTTGGACAGGATCGTCGCGGCGCGCACGGCGGTGTTCTGCCGCTTGAACTCCTCCTCGCCCAGCGCGGCGGAGTCCGTCACCGCGTACGGCTTGCCGCTCGCGATGAAGTCGGAGACCACGCTGGAGATGTCGGAGACCATCGCGTCGGAGACGTTGAAGCAGTCGTACAGCCGCGGTTCGGCGCCGGTGATGACGCGGTGCTCGTGGCTGCCGAAGGAGGCCCAGTAGGCGTCGTTCCACTCGGCGCGCAGCCGGGCGATCTCCTCGTGCTTCGCGACGTCGACCACGCCTTCACGGGTGGCCTCGGCCTCGTCGCCCTTCTCGCCGCCGGTGCCGGACAGCTCGGTGATGCGGGCCTCGATGCGGACGAGCTCGGCCTTGGCCCGCTGCTGGGCGGCCGCGTCGGCGGTGAAGCGGGCGTCGGCGGCGCGCTCGACGGCGGCCTTCTCGATCAGGGCCGTGATCCGCTTGTGCGCGGTGCCGGCCTGGGCGAGGACGGTGCCCGTGAAGGGGTGCGGCTTGTACAGGACACGGACCGGCGGGTCGGCCTTGAGCAGCTTCTTCACGATGTTCTCGCCGGCCAGCATCAGCGAGGTGTTGCCCGGGTCGCCGTCCCAGCCCTCCCAGGTGGGCGCGTAGAGGACGGTCGGGATACGACCTTCCGGCACTCCCTGCCAGGTCTGGATCGGCGCCAGCTGCGGGCGGCCCACCTCGGCGATGTCGTCGTCGCGGACACCGACGTCGGCGATGGCGTAGCGGTCGCGGCCCGCGCGCCCGGCGGTCCACACCTCGTCGTACACCTTGCTGAACGGGTTGACGCTGGCGAGCTTGTCGCTGTCGCCGTGGCCGATGAAGACGTGCTTCATGGTGGGGACGCGCAGCAGGTGGATGTTCTTGCCGACGTTGGCCGCGTACAGCGCGACCCGCACGGTCGACAGGTCCATGTTCATCAGGTGCACCCCTCCGGGCACGCAGATGACGGGGACCGTGGTGGGCGCGAGGTTCTGCAGTATGACGCGCTCACGCAAGAGGATCAGCGGCTTGGAGTCCAGCTGCTCCATGGTCTCCAGCCACATGTTGACCTGGTACGCCGAGTCCTTGGAGCCGGAGAAGTACAGCACCGTCTCCGGGCGGTAGTCGCGCAGCCAGTCGTCGACCGCGGCGAGCACCTTCTCGTCGTTCGGCGGGATCTTCGCGCCGCGCACGTACGGCATGAGGACCAGGACGTACAGCGAGCCCAGCGCTATCGTCACCGCGATGCCGATGACGGCGGCCAGCGACTCGTCCAGGGACGCGGCGACCAGTACGCCGATCACGGCGGCGAGGTCGAGGTGCAGTATCTTCTCGGCCGACCGGTTGAGCAGGCCCTGCGGCGGCGCGTCCGGGATGCGGATGCGGGACTTCAGGTCGACGTTGCGGGTGGCGACCGGCATCCGGCGGCGGTTGCGGATCAGGGTGGTCAGCGCGCCGTGCGGGGCCTGGAGGCCGTAGAACGCGATGAAGCAGGCGATCGCGCCGTAGAAGATCAGACCGTCCGACAGGTCCAGGCGGGCCAGCAGCAGAAGCAGCAGGAGCTGCCTGATCAGGAAGCGGATCGACAGACCCGCGCGCACCTTGCTCAGGCGGTTGATCAGATAGCTGCCCTTGCGGTGCAGATAGTGGTCCGCGAGGTATGTCACCGCGGCGGCGATCGCGAAGGCCGGGACGCTCGGGATCAGCGCGGTCAGCATGAGCGCCGGGAAGCCCAGGATCATGAGGACCGCGGCGGCCAGCTCGGCCGCGCTGCCCACCCGGGCGACGCGAATGGCTCTGGTTATCACAGAGGAACCTGCTCTTGGAGGGGGAGTGCCGGTCTGGTTCTTATATGCAGCGAAAATGTGAGGAATTCGCGCGGGGTACTGATTCAGGCCCCTGCGAATGCTCCGATAACGGGCGAACACAGAGGCCTGAATAGCAGATGTCTAATTACAGCTGATTATGCCACGCCGTCCTGACGGTCAAGGACGGCGGCCAGTGCCTGCTCGAACCCGGAGGCCTGGCCCGCGGCGGCCGTCGGGTCCTGCTGGCGGACGTCGATGACGTGCCCGGTGAGCTCGGACAGCAGCACATCGAGGGAGGTACGGGCGACGGCCTCGGAGGAGAGCAGGGTGCCCGAGGGCTCCTGCCCGAAGGCCTTGGTGCGCATCGGGGTGGCGGTGCGCTCCGGGTTGATGCAGTTGACGCGCACACCGTCGCCGGCCCACTCGTCGGACAGGGCCTGGGTGAGGTTCACCATGGCGGCCTTGGTCGAGGAGTAGAGGCTGTACTCGGCGCGGCCGCGGGTGTAGCTGCTGGAGGTGTAGAGCAGCAGCTGGCCCTTGGTCTCCGCCAGGTACTTGTAGCTGGAACGTGCGATCTGCACCGGGGCAAGGTAGTTGACCTTGAGCGCTTCCTCGATGGTCGCGTTGTCGGTCTCCGCGAGCTTGCCGATGCGCAGCACGCCCGCGGTGTTGACGACGTAGTCGATGCGCCCGGTCTCCGCGTACGCCTTGGACAGCGCGTCGTCGACCTCCTCGGGGTTCTCGACGTGCGTGCCGGTGGTGGAGCGGCCCAGCGCGTACACCTTCGAGCCGTAGGACTCGGCGAGTTCGGCGATGTCCTTGCCGATGCCGTACGAACCGCCGAAGACGACCACGGTCTTGCCGGTCAGCAGCTCGCGGTAGGCCTCCTCGGAGACCTGCTCGGGCGCGGCGGTGGAGGCCAGCTGGAAGAGCTTGTCGGCGATGAAGACGTCGACGGGCTGGGTGACCTTCATGTTGTACTCGTCGCCCGCGACGACGTGGATCGGCACGTCCGGCAGGTACTTGAGCACGACCGAGCAGTCGTCCGTGGCCTGGAAGTTGGGGTCACCGGCGGCGACCTCGTAGGCCCGCTTGATGGTGGACAGCTTGAAGGCCTGCGGGGTCTGGCCGCGGCGCAGCCGGGAGCGGTCCGGGATCTCGGTGATGAACTCGCCGTCCTCGCCGTGGGTGCGGGTCACGATGATGGTGTCCGCGGACGGGATGGCGACGTCGACGGCCTGGAAGCGCTCCAGGGCGACCACGCAGTCGTCGATGACGCGCTGCGAGAGCAGCGGGCGGACGGCGTCGTGGAACAGGACGTTGAGGTCCTCGCCCTCGGCCAGGCCCTCGCCGAGCGCCTCGATGGCGCGCTCGGTGGTCTCGTTCCGCGTGGAGCCGCCCTCGATGATCTTCTTGACCTTGGTGAACCCGGCCTTGGCGACGATCTTCTCTATGTCCGGCACGTAGCCCGGCGCCATCAGAACGATGATGTCGTCGATCGAGTCGGCGTTCTCGAAGGTGGTCAGGGTGTGCTCGATGACTGCCTTGCCGGCGATCTTCAGCAGCTGCTTGGGGATCGAAAGACCCACACGCTGACCGGTACCGCCGGCCAGGATCACTGCGGTGGTACGGGGCTTGGCGATGTGCTGGGACACAGATGACCTACCTCGGGGCGACAGGGAACTTCGAAATGGTCCCACTTGGGGTTACCGCAGTGCAAGGTGAGCGCCGTCCGCTGCATATGTGCGCGCCATCTGTCATTCACCTTGCACTCCTGGTGATTGAGGAGACCGTTGTGGTGAGCACCCTGGAATTGCTGTGAGTAACTCCACAGGGAGTTGTGTATTGCTGTGGGTGACGACCGTACCGCTCAGCGCCGCCCGAGCCGCTTCAGGCAACGGTGTCCGAGCACCTTCATGAGTTCCCTGGACGAGGTCTGGTGAACAGTGCGCGCCTTCGCCGGGGCGGTGTTCCGGATCGGCGTGGCGGCGGCCGCGGCCAGCGCCCCGTACAGCGCCTGGGCGGCGACCTCGGGGGCGATCCGCGCTTCCGCCGCGGTCTCGGTCGTGGCCTTTGTCGCGGGCTTCGGCACGCTGGACAGCAGGTCCAGGTCGCCGAGGACGCGCACGCCCATCGTGCCGATGCGCTGCGCCATCTCGGCGCCGATCCCGGCGGCGGCCTCGACGGCCCACTGCGGGGTGCGGATCTTCACGTCCTGAGCGGTCGGGCTGCACGTGTTCTTCATATGCATGACCGCGCCGTGCCGGACCAGCCTGGAATACAGCTCGTCGGGCAGTCCATTGCCGCGGAATTCCTTATTAAGATTCCGCAGCATTTCGGTCTCGGCGAGCGTGAGGGAACGGTTGGCGGTGTCCGGGACCTCCTGGAGGAGGTTCTCCGGCAGTCCGAGAAGCGATTCGAAAGTGCGCATGAGCCCGCCGCGGTCCCGGTCGTCGACCACGACGACGGTGATCCGCCCCGGCCCGGCCACCCGGGCCCAGCGCTCGATCAGCCGGTCGTGCCGGTGCCGGCGCCAGAAGCTGGGGTTGGGCTGCTCGTACGGCGCCTTCCTGAGCATGTGCGTGAGCCAGTCCTCGTAGCCCATGCGCAGACCGTTCTGCACGTACTGCTGCCACTGCGAGGGCATGATCTTCGCGATCGGGCGCAGGGTGATCAGGACATGCACGGACTCGCCGCCGAGCTGCTCGACGACCCGCTCGATGGTCTCGTCGTCGGGCGCGTCGGCGAAGAACTCACTGCTGACCACGGCGGTGCGGTCACCGGCGGCCTTCACCCGGTCCACCAGCTGGAGCCACTGCTTCTCACTGGGTCCGCGGTCGCCCATCATCCCGCCGCGCGAGACGGCCGCCAGGACGGCGTCCATGGGGTGCCGGGACGTGTGCGGCCAGTCGACCCCGTGCTCGCCCAGCTTCTCCCGGGCGGCGAACAGCGCGCCCTGGATCGAGGTCGTACCGGTCTTGTGGGGGCCTATGTGCAGCAGCCGGGTCCCGGCGGGCAGCGGGGCGATCACACCGTCGTTCGCCGCGCCTTCATCTCTCGTACAGTCCGTCTCCATGGTCAAGGGACGGTAAGAGGGATTCCTGAGACCGCGCTGAGAGAGGCCTGGGACACAGATGAGTCCCAGGCTCCCGTCACACAGATTTCATGAGCGCGCCGGAGGTCACACCAGCCGCACGCCCGGCCGTCCCGCGTCCACCCGCAGCGCGGCCAGCGTGCTCGGCACCGCCGTCGGGGTGCGGACTGTGTCCACCACCCTGACCTGGGCGTCGATACCGTGCCGGTCGACGTCGAAGAGGTGGTAGCCGCGGTGGGCGTCGATGAACTTCCAGTGCGGGTTGTCCGCCATCAGCGGGTCCCACTGGGCGTGGAAGGCGGCCTGGTCCTGGTCGCCGTTGCTGGAGATGGACGTCCCCACGAACTCGGCGCCGACGACATCGGAGTCCGGGTCGGCGAAGTCCAGCCTGAGGTCGCTGATCATCGTCAGATGCCGGTCGCCGCTGAGCACGACCGGGTTGCGGACGCTCTCGAACTCGGCGAGGAACTGGTTGCGTTCGGCCTGGTAGCCGTCCCAGGCGTCGTAGAACCACTGCTTGCCCGCGCCGAGCAGGATGTCGGTCTCCGCCATCATGATCTGCGAGGCGATGAGGTTCCAGCGGGCCGGCGAGTCCCGCAGCCCGTCGATCAGCCACTGCTTCTGCTCGGCGCCGAGCATGGTGAGCGACGGATCCTGGGCGGCCTCCTGGGTGGTGACCTGGTCGCTGCGGAACTGCCGGGTGTCGAGCACGTTGAGCCGGGCCAGCCGCCCGAACTCCAGCCGCCGGTACATCTGGATGTGCGGACCGTTCGGCACCGAGGTCGCGCGGACCGGCATGTGCTCGTAGTACGCCTGATAGGCCGCGGTGAGCCGGGCCACGAACGCGTCGTGGGTCTGCTTGTCGGGGTCCTGGGGGATCTCGCCGGCCCAGTCGTTGTCGACCTCGTGGTCGTCGAAGGTGACGACGAAGGGCGCGTTCGCGTGCATCGCGGCGAGGTCCGGGTCCGTGCGGTACTGCGCGTACCGGTTGCGGTACTGGACCAGGGTGTACGGCTCTCCCGTGCCCTCGTGCCGGCGCACCCCGGTCGCCGACGGCGTCGACTCGTAGATGTAGTCGCCGACGAAGAGCACGAAGTCGGGGTCCTGCGCGAGCATGTCGGCGTATGGCGTGAAATAGCCGTGCTGCCAGTTCTGACAGGACGCCAGGGCGAACCGCAGGCTGCCGCCCTTGCTGTGCGCGGGGGGCGCGGTGCGGGTGCGGCCGGTCGGCGAGAGCTGCCCACCGACCCGGAAGCGGTACCAGTAGTCGCGGCCAGGGCGCAGATGCCGTACATCCACGTGAACGCTGTGCCCGTACTCGGGCAGGGCCTGTGCGACACCCCGTCGTACGGTCTTTCTGAACCGGTCGTCCTCCGCGAGCTCCCACTCCACCGCGACCGCCACGTCCGGCATACCGCCGCCGTTGAGCGGGTCGGGGGCGAGTCTGGTCCACAGCACGATGCCGTCGGGGAGGGGGTCGCCGGAGGCGACACCCAGGCTGAACACCCCGTCGGGCACCGGGGTTTCGGCTGCCCGGGCGGTGGCCGGCAGCCACAGCTGGGTGGAGGCCACAGCTGACAGTACCGCTGCGCTGGTCGTCAGAAAACGGCGTCGGTCGGGCGATGCTGCTCCGGTCATCAGTGAACTCCCCTGCCTCACTGGACGCTTGGACACGTTGAAGCTCACGCTTCCGGGCAGACCGCCTGTTGAACAGAGCAATTCGCGTACATGACAGCTAGGGAGACAACAGAAGACCCGTCGCGGCGCGGGAACGTTCGGGCGCCACAACAGGCCTGACCGATCATCAGCTTGGTGCGGGTCGCCCGGGTCAGCGGGCTCAGCGTGGGAACGCCTCGCCCAAGCGGGCGCCCGGCCCCGTCGTGCCGAGGGTGCCCGCACCGAAGGAGAGGGCGCCCGTGGTGGTGACGCCGGCGCTGGTGGAGCGGAAGGCCGAGAGCGAGCCGGCGTCGGAGTTCTCGCCGGGTGCGCCCACGATGAGGTCGGCGCGGCCGTCGCCGTCGGTGTCGAGGAGGGTGACGGCCCCGCCGAAGCGGTCCCGGCGCTCGGCGGTGCCGGGGACACCGGCCGTGTTCTGGCTGAACACCTTCGAACCGGCGCCGGTGGGGCCGGCCGCCCCGCCCGGGATCACGGCGACCGTGCCCGCGTCCTGGACGCCGGAGAAGTCCTCCAGCGGGTTGCCGGCCACGATGTCGGCGTAGCCGTCGCCGTTGACGTCCCCGACGGCGACGGACGCGCCGAAGAGGTCGCCGGGCTCGTCGGCGCCCGGGACGCCCGGGGTGTCCTGGTACAGCATCCGGGGGTCGCCGGTCCTCGGGCCCTGCGCCGTGCCGAGGACCACGCCGACCCGGCTGCCGTACTGGCTCGGGTCGCTCGGCTCGTCGTTGCCGTTGGCGGGGTAGGGCCTGCCGAAGACGATGTCGTCGCGGCCGTCGCCGTTCACGTCACCGAGCTCGATGTCGTCGCCGCCCTCGATCTTCGCGCCCGACGCGTCGCGCAGGGCGGTGAGCGCGGTGAGGCCCTGCTGGGTGCCGCGCAGGTAGTTGAGGGTGTGGTTGGAGCTCTGGTCGCCGGGTTCCCAGTCGGCGGGCATGGTCAGCGAGACGAGGTCGGTGATGCCGTCGCCGTCGACGTCCCCGGCGGCCATGTCGAGGATCGAGTCGTCGGCGGGGTATGCGGGGATCGCCTGGGTCCGGGCGGGCACGCCGTCCCGGGTGAAGGGGCCGAACCGCACACCGCCGGGCAGGGCGAGGTCGGTGTGGCCGTCGCCGTCGAAGTCACCGGCGATGCTGTAGTACGGGGCGAGGAGCCGCCCCGGCTGAAGCAGCTTCGCCCCGGTCAGGCCGTTCGCGGAGCCCCACAGCACGGTCTGGCTGTGGACCTGCGCCTCGCCGCCCCACATCCAGTGTTCCCCCGTCGCGGGCACCACCAGGTCGGTGTAACCGTCGCCGTCCAGGTCGGCCGGGATGACGTGGTCACCGAAGCGGTCGTCGGTCTCGGGCGAACCCGGGATTCCGGGCGAGGCCTGCGTGTAGACCTTCTTGGTCGCGAGGTTCAGGCCCTTCTTCGACCCGTACACGATGGCGACGTACCCGGCGGCCTTCTTCCCGCCGACCGTGGCGTACGGCGCGCCGACGGCGAGGTCCTCATAGCCGTCACCGTTGAAGTCCTGCCGCACCTCAGTCCTGGACTGTGCCTGAGCGACGGGAAGCGCGCCGCACGTCGCGGCGACCAGGGCGATCGCCACGACGACGGCGCGCCGGGTTCTGAGCGAGAGCGAAACGGGCGAGGCAGACACGGTCACGTGAACTCCGGCTGTCGTAAGGGCAGTTGACCGCGGAGAGACTCAAGATCCTCATCCACGCCGCCCTGTACGACTCACCGATACGACGGTTGGTTGCCCCGCCGTATGCCGCTGGTTTTCCCGGGGTTAATGCTCGAACGGCTCGAAGTCGTCGAACTCCCGCGAGGCCTCGTCCCGTTCGGCCTCCTTGTCGCGGCGCCGCTGTGCCGCCGGACGCGGTGCCTCGAAGCGGTGGTCCTCGCCACGGCGGCCGAGCATCTCGGCGCCGGCCATCACGGTCGGCTCCCAGTCGAAGACGACCGCGTTGTCCTCGGGGCCGATGGCGACGCCGTCACCGGAGCGGGCGCCCGCCTTCATCAACTGCTCCTCGACACCGAGGCGGTTGAGGCGGTCGGCGAGATAGCCGACGGCCTCGTCGTTGTTGAAGTCGGTCTGCCGCACCCAGCGCTCCGGCTTCTCGCCGCGCACCCGGAACAGCCCGTCGTCCTCGCGCACCACGGTGAAGCCCGCGTCGTCCACGGCCTTGGGCCGGATGACGATCCGCGTCGCCTCCTCCTTCGGCTTGGCGGCACGCGACTTCGCGACCAGGTCGGCCAGCGCGAACGACAGTTCCTTGAGCCCCATGTGCGCCACCGCGGACACCTCGAAGACGCGGTAGCCGCGCTCCTCCAGGTCGGGGCGGACCATCTCGGCGAGGTCCTTGCCGTCCGGGACGTCGATCTTGTTCAGGACGACCAGACGGGGGCGGTTGTCGAGGCCGCCGTACTGCCGCAGCTCCTCCTCGATGATGTCGAGGTCGGAGATCGGGTCGCGCTCGGACTCCAGGGTCGCCGTGTCCAGGACGTGCACCAGCACGCTGCACCGCTCCACGTGCCGCAGGAACTCCAGGCCGAGGCCCTTGCCCTGGCTGGCGCCCGGGATCAGGCCCGGGACGTCGGCGATGGTGTAGACGGTCGAGCCGGCGGTCACCACGCCGAGGTTCGGGACCAGGGTGGTGAAGGGGTAGTCGGCGATCTTCGGCTTGGCCGCGCTCAGCACCGAGATCAGCGAGGACTTGCCCGCGCTCGGGTAGCCGACCAGCGCGACATCGGCGACGGTCTTCAGCTCCAGGACGATGTCCTGGACGTCCCCGGGCACCCCGAGCAGCGCGAAACCGGGCGCCTTGCGCCGCGCGGACGCCAGCGCCGCGTTGCCGAGGCCGCCGCGGCCGCCCTGGGCGGCGACGTAGGAGGTGCCGTGGCCGACCAGGTCGGCGAGGACATTGCCCGCCTTGTCCTGGACGACGGTGCCGTCCGGAACCAGCAGGACCAGGTCCTGGCCGTCCTTGCCGGAACGGTTGCCGCCCTCACCGGGCTTGCCGTTGGTGGCCTTGCGGTGCGGGGAGTGGTGGTACTCCAGGAGGGTCGTCACCGACTGGTCGACGGTCAGGATGACGTCGCCGCCCCGTCCGCCGTTGCCGCCGTCGGGGCCGCCGAGCGGCTTGAACTTCTCCCGGTGGACGGAGGCACAGCCGTGACCTCCGTTACCCGCGGCGACATTCAGTTCGACGCGGTCCACGAAGGTGGTCATGGGGGGTGCCTCCAGATACGTACGGGACTGTCTCTTGTACTAACACGCGAAAGGCGGACCCGCCTTCCCACAAGGGAAGTGAGGTCCGCCTCGCGCAAAGCTTCCGATCAGTGCCTGATTCAGGCGACCGGAACGATGTTCACGACCTTGCGGCCACGGTGCGTGCCGAACTGCACCGCACCGGCGTTCAGCGCGAACAGCGTGTCGTCGCCGCCACGGCCGACGCCCGCGCCGGGGTGGAAGTGGGTGCCGCGCTGACGGACCAGGATCTCGCCCGCGCTCACGACCTGACCACCGAAGCGCTTCACGCCGAGGCGCTGAGCGTTGGAGTCACGACCGTTACGGGTGGACGATGCGCCCTTCTTGTGTGCCATCTCTCCTCAGTCCCTTACTTCGCAGCCGCGGGGATCTCAGTGACCTTGATCGCCGTGTACTGCTGGCGGTGGCCCTGACGACGGCGGTAGCCGGTCTTGTTCTTGTAGCGAAGGATGTCGATCTTGACGCCCTTGTGGTGGTCCACGACCTCGGCCTGAACCTTGATACCGGCCAGAACCCACGGGTCGCTGGTCACGGACTCGCCGTCGACAACGAGCAGGGTCGAGAGCTCGACCGTGTCGCCAACCTTGGCAGTGGAAATCTTGTCAACCTCAACGATGTCGCCGACAGCAACCTTGTGCTGGCGACCACCGCTGCGCACGATGGCGTACACGCGGATCTCACTCTCTCGCTCGGGGAACGGCACCCCCGCAGTCCAGCCGCCCGACACGCGGACGGCCTCTCCGGAACACCTGGTGTTCCGGAGGAAGAAAGGTTTACGGGGATGTGGCGCGCCAGTCGACACGCCGACGGTCAAGGTTACGGGCCTCCACAGGCCCGGTCAAACTGGGCTCAGCGCCCGAGGCTCGCCCGGTAGGCCACGCAGTCCTCGTAGGCCGGCAGCAGGCCCTGTTCCCGGGCCTCGGCCAGGGTGGGGGCCTGCTCGTCCTTGGCGGAGAGCAGCGGGGCGAGGTCGGCGGGCCACTCGATGCCGAGCTCCGGGTCCAGCGGGTGGATGCCGTGCTCGCGCTCGGGGGCGTACCCCTCGGAGCACAGGTAGACCACGGTCGCGTCGTCGGTGAGCGCCATGAACCCGTGGCCGAGGCCCTCGGAGAGGTAGACGGCGTGGTGGTCCTGGTCGTCCAGGCGGACGATCTCCCACTGGCCGAAGGTCGGCGAGCCCACCCGGATGTCCACGATCACGTCGAGGACCGCGCCGCGCACGCACTTGACGTACTTGGCCTGGCTGGGCGGCACGTCCGCGAAGTGGATGCCGCGCAGGGTGCCCCGGCTGGAGACCGACATGTTGGCCTGGGCGAGGTTCAGCGGGTGGCCGACCGCCTCGGTGAAGAGGGGGGCCTTGAACCACTCGTGGAAGCTGCCCCGGCCGTCGGGGAAGACCTTCGGCTCGTGCACCCAGGCGCCGTCGAGGGAAAGAGGTCGCATCAAAGGGTCCTCAGCTCTTCTTCTGCTGGTTCGTCAGGGCGCGCTTGAGACGCCCGGCCGCCCGGCGCCACAGCGGACGCGGCGGGGCGGGCTTCTTCTTCGGAGCGGGCTTCGGCTTCGGCGCGGCGTTGGCCGGCGGGGTGTGCCGGTCGATGACCTTGGCCCGGCCCTCGGCGTCCACCACCACGTCGACGGGGAGCCGGGTCCATTTTGCCTCGCCCCGGTCGGCCGACGGCACCCCGATCCGCACCGCCCAGCGCTTCCCGGTGAGCTCCTCGACCGGCAGCTCGGCGGTGACCGTACGGCCGTCCGCGACGGCGTCGGCGGGGAACTTGCCGACGTTCTTGCGCTCGAAGCGCAGCTGGACGGGCTCCCCCGCGTCCACCGCGAGGGCCAGCGGGAGCCGGACGGTGGAGCCGTCGACCTCGGCCGCGGCCGGGTCCATCAGCGTCACGGCCTCGCGCTCCAGCTTGTTGGTGTGCTGGTCGACGTCGAGGGAGAGATTGCCGGGCCCGTCCGTGAAGTACGGCAGGACCATGCGTCGCGGCTCGCCGGTGAGCGCGGCAAGGCGCCCGGCCTCCACGTCCTCGCCGCGCACCGCGCCGAGCCGGGTCTCCTTGCTCCAGCCGCAGGACTTGATGCGCAGGTGCAGATCCCACAGGCCCCGGGTCAGCGGCTCGCCGCCGGCCGCGGTCTCCGGGTCGAGCACGGAGTTCGCGGTGATCCGCAGCCGGAAGGAGCCGTCGCCGGCGTCCACGCGGTGCAGTTCGGAGGTGACGGGCAGGTAGTACTGCCGGGCGTCCTCGCGGTGCCGGACGACCAGGTCCACGTCGCTGGCGCCGACCGGGGCGTCCAGGGCGATGTCCTGCTCGGTCAGCGCCAGGAGCGCCTTGTCGGAGAGCGGCAGCCCGAGCAGGTCGCGCTCGCCGTCCTTCCGGAAGGTCATCGGGGCGTCGTCGACCTGGTACTCGGAGGTGAAGCCGATGTTCAGGCCGCCGTCCTCCCAGGTCAGGGAGTCCAGCGTGCCGGTCGGCCTGATCGCGGCCTCCCACTCGGCGAGGGCCCGGATGTCCTCGTAGAGGTCGGCGTGGATGAGGCCCGCCACCACCTGCTGGACGGGGGCGATGTTGGCGGTGACACCGGGGCCGAAGCGCTCGGTGACGACCCCGCGGATCTCGCGGTAGAGCTCCTCGGCGTAGTCCTCGGGGAGCTTGAGCAGTCGCTTGCCGCGCAGCCGCTCGACCATCTCGTTGCGCAGCCAGCGGCTGAAGATCCTGTCCCGCAGCGCGCCCGGCTCGGTGAGCTCCTCGACGATGTCGAGGGCCTCGCGGAGGTTGTTGAAGTAGCCGACCGGGTCGAAGCGCTGGAAGCCCGCGTTGGAGCCGTCGTCGCGGGTGATGTGGTAGTAGCACAGGTAGTCGCTGAGGACGGCGACGCTCTTCGCGCGCAGGTAGGCCTCGACGACGAAGACATGGTCCTCAAGGCGGCGCCGGCCCTCCTTGAAGCGCATGTTGTGCTCGGCGAGGAACTCCCGGCGGAACATCTTGTGCGGGGTGAGGCTGTCCATCAGCGGGGCGTTCGCCACCGAGACGCGCGGCCGGTTGACCCGGAACAGCTCCTGCGGGACCGGGCGGCCGATGCCGGCCATCTTGCCGATGACGACGTCGGCCTCGTTGGCCTTGCCGTACTCGTACATCCGCTCCAGGGCCTCGTCGCCCAGCCAGTCGTCGTGGTCGGCGAACATGACGTACTCGCCCCGCGCGGCGTCGATGCCGGTGTTGCGGGGGCGGCCGGACCAGCCGGAGGCGTCCTGGTGGATGACGTGGATGTGCGGGTGCTCGGCCGCGAGCCGGTCCAGCCGGGCCGGGGTCTCGTCGGTGGAGCCGTCGTTGACGAAGAAGACCTCGAACTCGTCGGGGGTCAGGCTCTGGCGGAGCAGTCCCTGGATGCAGTCCTCGACGTACTTGCCCGGGTTGTAGACCGCGATGACGACGCTGACCTTGACTGTCACGCCGAGTTCTCCTTCTCGTGGACCCGGAGGATCTCCGGGAACGCCTCGGTGAGCGCCGCGCGCCAGTCGCGCAGCGGCTCGATGCCGGCCGCGGCGAAGCGCTCGTGACCGAGCACGCTGTACGCCGGGCGGGGGGCGGGGCGGACGAACGCCTCGCTGGTGGTGGGGCGGACCCGGTCCGGGTCGGTGCCGAGCAGCCGGAAGATCTCCCGGGTGAAGCCGTACCAGGTCGTCTCGCCGGTACTGGTGCCGTGGTAGACGCCGGCCGGTGCGGTGCCGGCGAGGGCGCCGCGGCCCAGCTCGACCAGCAGCCCGGCCAGGTCGGCGCTCCAGGTGGGCTGGCCGCGCTGGTCGTCGACGACGTCCAGGGTGTCCTTGATGCCCGCGAGCTTGATCATCGTACGGACGAAGTTGGGGCCGCCGGTGCCGTACAGCCAGGCGGTCCGCACGACGTAACCGCGCTCGGTCGCGAGCACGGCGCGCTCGCCGGCCAGCTTGGTGCGGCCGTAGGCGCTGCGCGGGGCGGTGGGGGCGTCCTCGGCGTACGGGGTGGTGGCGTCGCCCGCGAAGACGTAGTCGGTGGAGACGTGGAGCAGGACGGCGCCGGTGCGGGCGCAGGCGGCGGCGAGGTGGGCCGGTCCGTCGCCGTTGATCGCGAGCGCCTCGGCCTCACGGGTCTCGGCGTCGTCCACGGCGGTCCAGGCCGCGCAGTTGACGACCACGGCGGGCCGGTGCAGCTCCAGCGCCCGCTGTACGGCGTCGGGGTCGGTGAGGTCCAGCGCGGTGCGGTCCAGCGCGGTGAACTTCTCGCCCGCGGCGGCCAGGCGCTCCCGCACGTCCTGGCCGAGCATGCCGCCCGCTCCGGTGACCAGCCAGCCGGAGGGGGCGCTTGCCTGTTCCTGTGTCGGATTCATGTCTCTTCTTTTTGTCGGGGAGGCTGGGTACGCCTGAACGGGCCCGGGGCGGACCCGGGCCCGTTCGGACCGGTGGCGCGTCAGAGCGCCGCGCGCTCCTTCAGCGGCTCCCACCAGGCACGGTTGTCGCGGTACCACTGGACCGTCTCCGCCAGGCCCTGCTCGAAGCTCTTGCGGGGCTCGTAACCGAGTTCCTCGCGAATCTTCGTGCAGTCCACCGAGTAGCGGCGGTCGTGGCCCTTGCGGTCCTCGACGTACTCGACGCTGGTCTCCCAGTCGGCGCCGCAGGCCGCGAGCAGCAGACCGGTGAGCTCCTTGTTGGAGAGCTCGGTGCCGCCGCCGATGTTGTAGACCTCGCCGGCCCGGCCCTTGGTGCGCACGAGCTCGATGCCCTGGACGTGGTCGTCGATGTGCAGCCAGTCACGGACGTTGCCGCCGTCCCCGTACAGCGGGACCTTCTTGCCGTCGAGGAGGTTGGTCACGAAGAGCGGGATGACCTTCTCGGGGAAGTGGTGGTGCCCGTAGTTGTTCGAGCAGCGGGTCACACGCACGTCCAGGCCGTGGGTGCGGTGGTACGACAGCGCGATCAGGTCGCTGGAGGCCTTCGCGGAGGAATACGGCGAGTTGGGCTCCAGCGGGTGCGTCTCGGGCCAGGAGCCCTCGTCGATCGAGCCGTAGACCTCGTCGGTGGAGATGTGCACGAAGGTCTTGATGCCCGCGCGGTGGGCCGCGTCGATGAGGGTGTGGGTGCCCACGACGTTCGTACGGACGAACTCGGCGCCGCCGTCGATGGAGCGGTCCACATGCGACTCGGCGGCGAAGTGCACCACCTGGTCGTGCTCGGCCATCAGCTTGCCGACCAGCTCGGGGTCGCAGATGTCGCCCTGCACGAAGGCGAACCCGGGGTGCTCGCGCACCTCGTCGAGGTTGGCCGGGTTGCCCGCGTAGGTCAGCTTGTCGAGGACGGTGACCGAGATGTCACCGGGGCCCTCGGGGCCGAGCACGGTACGGACGTAGTGCGAACCGATGAAACCGGCGCCGCCGGTCACCAGGATGCGGGTGGTCATGAGGAGATCTGCACCTTGCTGTGATCACCGAGCACGAGCCGGTGGGCCTTGGGGTTACGGGGAGCGGGCGTGACCTCGACGTCACGTCCGATGAGCGAGGACTCCACGCGGCGCACCCCGGTCACGGAGGAACCGCGCAGCACGATGGAGTACTCGATTTCGCTGTCCTCGATCCGGCAGTCCTCCGAGACGGAGGTGAAGGGACCGATGTACGCGTCGTTGACGACCGTGCCGGCACCGATGATGGCAGGGCCGACGATCCGGCTGCCACTCACCCGTGCGCCCGCCTCGATGCGCACCCGGCCGATGATCTCGCTGGCCTCGTCGACCGTGCCCGCGGTGTGCGGCTCCAGGGTCTCCAGGACGGACCGGTTGACCTCCAGCATGTCGACGACGTTGCCGGTGTCCTTCCAGTAGCCGGAGATGGTGGTGGAGCGGACGTCGCGCTTGTCGTCGATCAGCCACTGGATGGCGTGCGTGATCTCCAGCTCCCCGCGCCAGGAGGGCTCGATGGAGCGGACCGCCTCGTGTATGGCCGGGGTGAACAGGTAGACACCGACCAGCGCCAGGTCGCTCTTGGGCTGCTTCGGCTTCTCCTCCAGGCCCACCACCCGGCCGTCGGCGTCGAGTTCGGCGACACCGAAGGAGGTGGGGTTGGGGACCTTGGTCAACAGGATCTGCGCCTCGGGCCGTTCGGCCTGGAACTCCTTCACCAGACCGGTGATGCCGCCGACGATGAAGTTGTCGCCGAGGTACATCACGAAGTCGTCCTCGCCGAGGAACTCCCGGGCGATCAGCACGGCGTGGGCGAGGCCCCGCGGCGCGTCCTGCGGGATGTAGGTGACCTCGATCCCGAACTGCGAGCCGTCGCCCACCGCCTCGCGGATCTCGTCCGCGGTGTCGCCGACGACGATCCCGACCTCGGTGATCCCGGCCTCGGCGATCGCCTCAAGGCCGTAGAAGAGCACGGGCTTGTTCGCGACGGGTACCAGCTGCTTGGCCGAGGTGTGGGTGATCGGGCGGAGGCGGGTGCCCGCTCCTCCGGAGAGCACGAGTGCCTTCACCTGTTTGCGCCCCAATACTTTGCTTATATGGGGACGAAACCCCAACTGTCCTGTTTTTTGACCTAACTCAGTTCACATCATACCGAAGGCGCCGAATGGCGATTCACTTGTCGTTCGCGCTTTCGACACACGTAATGACGACCCAAGACACCAAGTGGTTGTGCAGGCGATCCCAAAAAAAGCGAACCGCCCCCGAAGACCGGGGGCGGTTCGCTCACAGAGCCTGTACAGAGCCTGTACAGAGCGCTTACAGAACGCTGAGAAGTGTCAGCTCTCGTCGGCGGAGGCGGTGACCGAGGACAGCGTCTGCTCCGCCGCCGCGGTCTTCTTGGCCGCCGTCTTCTTGGTGGCGGCCTTCTTCGCCGTGACCTTCTTGGCGGCCGTCTTCTTGGCCGCCGCGGTCTTCTTGGTGGCGGCCTTCTTGGCCGTCGCCTTCTTCGCCGTCTTACGGGCCGTCTTCTTGGCCGGAGCGGCTTCCTCGGCGGCCGGCTCCTCAGCAGCGGTCTCCGTCGCCGTCTCCGTCGCCGGGACCACCACGACGGCCGTCTCCTCGGACGCGGTCGGCGCGGTGGCCTTGCGCACGGCACGGCGCCGCGGACGGGCCGGGGCGGCGCTCTCGGCGGGCGCCTCGGGCTGCTCAGCCGGGGCCTCCGCCGGAGCGGGGGCCTCCGCCGCGACCGGCGCGGCCTCGGTGACCGTCACGACGGCCGCCTCGGCACCCGCGGGCGAACCCGCCGGCGCGGACACCTTCCGGGTCGCACGACGACGCGTACGTCCCTTGGGCGCGGCGTCCTCGACGACCGGGTCCTCGACGGCGACCGGCTCGGCCTGCGCCTGCGCGGCCGACTCGACCCGCACGGGACGCTCTACCTCTTCCTGGACGGTCACGTCCTGAGCGGTGGGAGCGGTGGGAGCGGTGGGAGCCTCGGCCTGCTCGGCGGCCTCCGCCCGCTCGGCACGCTCAGCCCGCTCGGCGCGCTCCCGCCGGGGCGCACCGGCCGGGGCCGAAGCCCGCCGGCTCGCCCGCCGCCGGGAACGGCCACGGCCCACCGCGGCCTCCGCCTCGGCGACGCTGCTGTACAGCTCCTCGTCGGGCTCGAAGACGGGCTCGGCCAGCGCGACCGGCTCGGCGACCTCGGCGGCCACCTCCGCCTCGGTCTCCGCCTCCTCCACCTCGGCGCTCTCGAGGGCCTCGGCGGTCTCGGCGGCCACCGCGGCCTCGTGGACGTGCTCGATGCCGCCCCGCCCGCGCTTCTTGCGCTTGCCGCCGCCACCGGCGGAGGTCGGCTGCTCCATGTGCACGATGACACCGCGGCCGTTGCAGTGGACGCAGGTCTCGGAGAAGGACTCAAGCAGCCCCTGTCCGACCCGCTTACGGGTCATCTGCACGAGCCCCAGCGAGGTGACCTCGGCGACCTGGTGCTTGGTCCGGTCCCGGCCCAGGCACTCAAGCAGACGCCGCAGCACCAGATCCCGGTTGGACTCCAGCACCATGTCGATGAAGTCGATGACGATGATGCCGCCGAGGTCGCGCAGCCGCAGCTGACGCACGATCTCCTCGGCCGCCTCCAGGTTGTTCCTGGTGACCGTCTCCTCCAGGTTGCCGCCCTGACCGGTGAACTTGCCGGTGTTGACGTCGACGACGACCATCGCCTCGGTCCGGTCGATCACCAGCGAACCACCGCTCGGCAGCCAGACCTTGCGGTCCAGCGCCTTCGACAGCTGCTCGTCGATCCGGTACGTGGCGAAGACGTCGACCTCGGAGGTCCACTTCGACAGCCGGTCGGCGAGGTCCGGCGCGACGTGCGAGACGTATCCGTGGATGGTCTCCCACGCCTCGTCACCGCTGACGACGACCTTGGTGAAGTCCTCGTTGAAGATGTCCCGGACGACCCGGACGGTCATGTCCGGCTCGCCGTACAGCAGCGTCGGGGCGTTGCCGTTCTTGGCCTTCTTCTGGATGTCCTCCCACTGCGCCTGGAGTCGCTCGACATCACGGCGCAGCTCGTCCTCGGAAGCACCCTCCGCGGCGGTACGGACGATGACGCCCGCGTCCTCGGGGACGATCTTCTTGAGGATGGTCTTCAGCCGGGCCCGCTCGGTGTCGGGCAGCTTGCGGCTGATGCCGGTCATCGAGCCCTCGGGCACGTACACGAGGTAGCGGCCGGGGAGGGAGACCTGGCTGGTGAGGCGGGCGCCCTTGTGCCCGATCGGGTCCTTGGTGACCTGCACGAGCACGGACTGCCCGGACTTGAGGGCGGACTCGATGCGCCGCGGCCCGTTGGCCATGCCCAGCGCCTCGAAGTTGACCTCACCGGCGTACAGGACGGCGTTGCGCCCCTTGCCGATGTCGATGAAGGCGGCCTCCATCGAGGGCAGCACGTTCTGGACCTTGCCCAGGTAGACGTTGCCCACGTACGAGGTCGACTGCTCCTTGTTGACGTAGTGCTCGACGAGCACGTTGTCCTCAAGGACGCCGATCTGGGTGCGCTCACCGCTCTGCCGGACGACCATCACACGCTCGACGGCCTCACGGCGGGCGAGGAACTCGGCCTCGGTGATGATCGGAACACGGCGACGGCCCTGCTCACGGCCTTCCCGGCGCCGCTGCTTCTTCGCTTCGAGACGCGTGGAGCCCTTGATGGACTGCACCTCGTCGGACGGCTCGGCCTTCGGGCGGGGCTCACGGACCTTGACGACCGTGCGCTCCGGGTCACCGTCACCGGGCTCGGTGTCGACGGAGGAGTCACCGGCGCGACGACGACGGCGCCGGCGGCGACGGCTGCTGGAGGACGAGGAACCACCCTCGTCGGAGTCCTCCTCGGCATCCTCCTCACCCTGCTCGGCAGTGTCCGCGGCGTCCTGATCGGCCCGCTCGTCCTGCTCGGCGGCGAGCTCGTCGCTCTCCTCGCCGTCCGCCTCGGCGGACTCACCGCGACGACGGCGACGGCCACCACGCCGACGACGGCGGCGCGAGCCGCCCTCCTCGGTGTCCTCGGCCTCGACGGAGTCCTCGGCGCCCTCCTCGGCGTCCTCGGTCTCCTCCTCGGCCACGGCCTCGACGACCTGGGCCTCGACGGGCTCCTCGGCACCCCGGCGGCGACGCCGACGACGCGGCGCCTGCTCCTCCTGGAACGCCTCGGGCTCCTCCGGCTCCTCGGGCTCCGCCTCGGCGGCAGCAGCCTCGGCGGCGGCCCGCTGGGGCGTCTGGAACTGCGGCTCGGTGAACACGGGCGCCTGGAACACGGCCACGGCGGGTCGCGCGGGCCGGCGCGAGCCCTCGTCCTCGGCGTCCTCCTCGGCGGCGGCCCGCGCGGCGGGCTCGGAGAACCCGGTGGCGGCGCGCCGCACGGAACGACGCCGCGCACGCCGCGGACCAGCGTCCTCGGCGGGAGCCTCTTCGGCTTCGGCGGCCTTCGGCTCCGCTTCCACGACGGTCTCGGTCGGTTCGTTCTCCTCGGCAGCACTCACCGGGGCCTCCACGCTCTCGGGCGCCCCGCTGGGCGCGGACACCCGACGCGTGGCACGACGGCGGACCCGGCGCGGGGCCTCTTCCTCGGCAACAGCCTCTTCGACGACGGTCGGCTCAGGCTCGGCCACCGCCTGAGCGGCGGTGTCCTGACCGGCCTCGGCAGCGGGGGCACCGGCGGGCGCGGAGGCACGCCGGGTGGCACGACGCCGGGTACGGGCGGCGGGCGCGGCCTCAGGAGCCTCAGCGGTCTCGGCGACCTCAGGGGTCTCGGCGGTCTCCGTCACCTCGGCGGCAGCCGCCGGTACGACGGTCTCGGCGGCCTCAGTGGCAGCGGGAGCGCCGACGGGCGCGGACGCACGCCGGGTGGCACGACGCCGCGTACGAGCAGCGGGGGCGGCCTCGGGCTCGGGAGCCTCAGCGGCCTGGGCGACCTCAGGGGCCTCGGCGGTCTCCGTCACCTCGGCCGCAGCCGTCTCGGCGACGACCTCGGCGGCAGCGGGGGCACCGGCGGGCGCGGACGCACGCCGGGTGGCACGACGCCGCGTACGACCGGCGGGCGCGGCCTCAGGCGCCTCGACGACCTCTTCGGCTTCGGCGACCGTCGGCTCTTCGAGCGGCTCTTCGACGAGGTCCTCGGCCGGTATGGCCGGCGTCACCTCGTCCGGCGTCTCGGTCGCGGCGGCGACCGGCGAACCCGCCGGCCGGGATGCGGCACGGCGCCGCCGGCGAGGCGGCAGGGTGTCGCTGGGTGTGTTGAGTTCGGAACCCTCGGTGGGTTCGGTCGGCTCGAGCATGCGGGCGTTTCTCCCGTCAGGCTCCCGGGCGCCGCGCCTGGTCCGGCGATGCCGGTGACGTCCGCGGCTCGCGCGATGCGCGGTGCCGCCGTCCGGGGCGCGGGCGCCGCACGGGAGCTCTCTGTGTCCTGTCTCGCCGGTTCCGTACACCCTGTTGGGTACGGCCTGGCGAAAGTCTTCTGGTCGGTGCGCTGCCCGACCCAGGTGGCTCCCGAGTACGAGGGCGGCGCTACGACGTCCGTCCTTTCGCGGGACCTTCCCTACGCCGGCGCCTTCGCGGCGGCAGCGGCCGTGGGGGCCTCAGCTGCCTCGCGGTCGGGCGCGAGCGGGTCGGTCACCGTGCCGGTCTCTTCATCGAACAGCCCCTGCGCCAGCCTGGTCACCGCTGCGGGGACCGGCGGCGCCAGGTCGGCCACGGCGCGGAGACCGGACAGGACGTCGTCGGGTCGAACGGCAGGCGTCACGTGCCGAACAACCAGCCGCAGTATCGCACAGGCCTGGTCGGTCGGCCTATCAGCCTGTGGACTGTGCGTATCGAGTTGTACGACCGCGGAGCGGGCGTCAAAGGTCCGGATGCCGTTCTTGGTCTTCCGCTGGACCTCGACGACGTCGGCGGCATTGAAGGCGGCGACGGCCGTCTCGGCCTCCTCCACCCCCACTCCGTCGAGTCGCAGCTCCCAGACGGAAGCCGTGAGCCGGTCGGCGAGCCCGGAGGTCCGGGCCTCGACCGCGTCGACGATGTCGAGCCCGGCGGGCATCGACTCGTCGAGCAGCATCCTCAGCTTCTCGGGATCACGCGCCGCGGTGAGCGCGATCTCCAGGTACTCCGCCTCACTGCCCGTGCCGGTGGGTGCGGCATTGGCGTACGACACCTTCGGATGCGGCGTGAACCCCGCCGAGTACGCCATCGGCACCTCGGCACGGCGCAGCGCACGCTCGAAGGCGCGCTGGAAGTCACGGTGGCTGGTGAACCGGAGGCGGCCGCGCTTGGTGTAGCGCAGTCGGATGCGCTGCACCGCGGGTGCGGGCGGCGGGCCTTCGGGCTGTCGCTTGCCCAGTGTCGTTCAGTCCTTCGTGAGTGCGGTCGTACTGCTACCAAGAGTACGTGTCTCACGGCCCGACGGTTCCCGCCGGTCCACGGCAACCCTCTCCCGGGGCTCCCCGAACACCATCCGCCGGAAGTCGGCCCGCGCCTGCCGCACGGACTCCCGCGCCGAGGCGAGCGCCTGCCGTGCGGCCCGCCCCACCCCCCGCGCGACCTCGGCGACGGGCCGCAGCACAAGATCCCGTACAACGTGTCCCACCGGCGTGAACAGGGACCGATACACCCAGCGCACCGGCTCCACGAAGATCCACCGGAAGAGCGCCCCGAGGAACCGCCCCACGGCCAGCGAGACATGCCCGGCGATCCGCCAGGCATACCCGAGCGCGTCCCACACCTCCCGCCCGACGACGGCGAGCACCCGCCCGACGGGAACGAGCACCCACCGCCACAGCCCAAGGGCGGGCAGCACGAACAGCACGCGCGCGACCCAGTAGAGACAGAGCCCGATCCCCCGCACCACCCAGAGGAGCCCACGCCCGAGGGGCGCGAGAACCCACTCGTACACCCACACCACAGGCACGACGACACCCCACCGCAGCAGCCACATCACCCCATGCCCGATGGGCGTGAGCACGCGCGCGTAGACCCAGACGAGCGCATGCCCGACAGGAGTCAGCAGATACCGATACACCCACACCGCAGGCAAGACAACGAGGTACTTCCCCAGCCACCCCACCCCCTTGCCGAACGGCACCACCACATACCGCCACAGCCCCACAAACGGCCACACGAACACCGCCCGCCCGACCCACACCAGAGCCCGCCCGAGCGGCCGCAACAAGGTGTCGTTCAAAAACCGCCCCACCACGACGAGCGCGTCCCACACCACCCGCACAGGCACCACAAGCACCAGCACAACAATCCGCACAGGCACACGAATCGCCACAGCGAGACACCCCTCAGGGCTCCCCTGCGACGACCGCACCGCCGACGGCTTCTCCAGGTCCATACCGACGTAGACGCCCCCACCACGACCATCGGATCCCGCCCCCGGATATCGACTTGGCGTCTCTTCGGTTCCGGCGCGGCAGGACACGACAGAGTCCCCGCCCCGGAACTCCGGAACGGGGACTCATCGACTCAACTCACCTCAGTGCACGTGCCCGCCGGCCCCCGCGGGCTGCTTCACCGTCAGCGGCAGCAGCTTCTTGCCCGTCGGGCCGACCTGAATTTCGGTCTGCATGGCCGGGCACACGCCACAGTCAAAGCAAGGCGTCCACCGGCAGTCGTCGACCTCCGTCTCGTCGAGGGCGTCCTGCCAGTCCTCCCAGAGCCAGTCCTTGTCGAGGCCGGAGTCCAGGTGGTCCCAGGGAAGGACCTCCTCGTAGGAGCGCTCGCGGGTGGTGTACCAGTCGACGTCGACGCCGAAGTCGGCGAGGGCCTTGTCGGCGCAGCTCATCCAGCGGTCGTAGGAGAAGTGCTCGCGCCAGCCGTCGAAGCGGCCGCCGTCCTCGTAGACGGCGCGGATGACCGCGCCCACCCGCCGGTCGCCCCTCGACAGCAGGCCTTCGACGATGCCCGGCTTGCCGTCGTGGTAGCGGAAGCCGATCGAGCGGCCGTACTTCTTGTCGCCGCGGATCTTGTCGCGGAGCTTCTCCAGGCGGGCGTCCGTCTCCTCGGCGGAGAGCTGCGGGGCCCACTGGAAGGGGGTGTGGGGCTTCGGGACGAAGCCGCCGATGGAGACCGTGCAGCGGATGTCGTTCTGGCCGGAGACCTTGCGGCCCTCGGCGATCACGTTCATCGCCATGTCGGCGATCTGGAGGACGTCCTCGTCGGTCTCGGTGGGCAGGCCGCACATGAAGTACAGCTTCACCTGGCGCCAGCCGTTGCCGTACGCGGTCGAGACGGTGCGGATCAGGTCCTCCTCCGACACCATCTTGTTGATGACCTTGCGCATGCGCTCCGAGCCGCCCTCCGGCGCGAAGGTCAGACCCGACCTGCGGCCGTTGCGGGTCAGCTCGTTCGCCAGGTCCACGTTGAAGGCGTCCACGCGGGTGGAGGGGAGGGACAGGCCGATCTTGTCCTCCTCGTACCGGTCCGCGAGGCCCTTCGCGATGTCGCCGATCTCCGTGTGGTCCGCGGACGACAGGGACAGGAGGCCTACCTCCTCGAAGCCCGTCGCCTTCAGGCCCTTCTCGACCATCTCGCCGATGCCCGTGATCGAGCGCTCGCGCACCGGGCGGGTGATCATGCCGGCCTGGCAGAAGCGGCAGCCGCGCGTGCAGCCGCGGAAGATCTCCACGGACATGCGCTCATGGACCGTCTCGGCGAGCGGGACGAGGGGCTGCTTGGGGTACGGCCACTCGTCCAGGTCCATGACCGTGTGCTTGGACACACGCCACGGGACGCCCGACTTGTTGGGGACCACGCGGCCGATCCGGCCGTCCGGCAGGTACTCCACGTCGTAGAACGCCGGGATGTACACCGAGCCGGTCTTCGCGAGGCGGAAGAGGACCTCCTCGCGGCCGCCGGGCCGGCCCTCAGCCTTCCAGTCACGGATGATCTTCGTCATGTCGAGGACGGCCTGCTCGCCGTCGCCGATGATCGCCGCGTCGATGAAGTCAGCGATCGGCTCGGGGTTGAAGGCCGCGTGGCCGCCCGCCAGGACGATCGGGTCGTCCAGGCCGCGGTCCTTCGACTCCAGCGGGATGCCCGCCAGGTCCAGGGCGGTGAGCATGTTCGTGTAGCCCAGCTCCGTCGAGAACGACAGGCCGAAGACATCGAAGGCCTTCACCGGGCGGTGGCTGTCCACCGTGAACTGCGGGACGCCGTGCTCCCGCATCAGCGCCTCCAGGTCCGGCCACACGCTGTACGTGCGCTCGGCGAGGACGCCCTCCTGCTCGTTGAGGACCTCGTAGAGGATCATGACGCCCTGGTTGGGCAGCCCGACCTCGTAGGCGTCGGGGTACATCAGCGCCCAGCGGACGTCGGAGGACTCCCACGGCTTGACCGTGGAGTTGAGCTCTCCGCCGACGTACTGGATCGGCTTCTGCACATGCGGGAGCAGAGCTTCGAGCTGCGGGAACACGGACTCGGCGACCGCAGCGACTTCGGCAGGCATCTCGCGAACCTTCGGGTGGGCTGGACAGACAGGGGTGACCATCTAGCGTAACGCGATCGCGGACCACCCCCGTCCCGCCGATCACACCCCCATCGACTTCTTGATCGACGGCCAGGTCACCGGCAGATCCAGCTCGACCAGCTCGGCCCGCCGCTCCTCACGCCCGTACAGCACCCCGTACGTGAACGTGCTCTCCCCCGCCGCATGCGCCTGACCTGCGAGTTCCCGAAGCGCCTCGCGGGTCATCACGCTGTCCTGGTGATCGCCGAGCAGACCTTGCAGCGTCTTCATGGACCGGACGAGATCGATCGCGGGCTCCCCCAGCGCCTTGGACGCCGCCTCCGCCGCGTACCGCGTCCGCTTGCACTTCTTGCGCGCCTCGTGGATCGCGAGGTCCCGGTCGGACCCCGGCGACAGCTCCACCGCCTGCTCCGCCAGCTCCGTCAGTTTCCCGAAGTCCTTCCGTACGGCCTTGGGGATCACCTTCGACGGCCTCCCACCGGCCGCCTTCAACAACGGCGGCTCGGCCACCAGGGCGTCCAGAGCGGCCAGCAGCTCCAGGTACCGCCTTCCGTCCAGTACGGCGATGAGGCGGCGGCGCGATCCGCCGCTCCGGGCGTGCGACCAGGTGCGCAGCCGGGTGCGCACGGGGCCCGCGAGGAGGGGGCGCGGCAGCTCGTCGAGGGCGGCGGTCAGACGTTCCGTCAGGACCTCCTGGTCGCGGTCCACGCCCAGCTCGCCCGCGAGCCACTTCAGTTCCTCGCCGATCGGGTCGGTGACGGCACGGTCCAGGAGCTTCCCGTACGACTTGAAGGCGCTGCGCATCCGCCGGGTGGCGACCCGCATGCGGTGCACGGAGTCGTACACGTCCCGCCGGACGGCCGGGTCGAGTTCGACGATCGCGTCCCGCTGGGCGCGGAGATAGGCGAGGACGTGTTCCCCCGCGGTCTCCGGCGCCCTTCCGCGCGGCTTGCGCCGGTCTTTCAGGCCGCCCGTCTCCGCCAGCGCCCACTCCAGTTTCGACGCCGACAGGGACGGCCGTACGCCCGCCTTGCGCAACCGTTTCTCCACCTTGTCCAGGAAGACGGGGTCGCCCCCGTCGGCGAGTTCGACCTCGATCTCGGTCCACTGGACGGTGCCGGCGGTGCCCCCGGCGAGCCGTTCGGCGTGCACGGCGTCGACGCTGGCCTCGGCGAGGAGGGCGCCCTCGGCGTCGACGAGGTGGCGTACGTCCCGGTCGGAGCGCAGCCGGACCACGGGGACCAGCTCGGCGTCACGGACGCGTGAGCGCACGAGGCCGGCCAGGACGCGCGGGACGGTGTCGGAGAGGGGCGCCTGGATCTCGTCCCGCACCCCGGGCGCGACGGGGAACTTCAGATGCCAGCCGGCGTCGGAGCCGCCGGTGCGGCGGCGCAGGGTGATCGAGGCCCTGGCCAGGCGCTCGTCGGGGGTGTCGTAGTAGGTGGCGTCCAGGTGTGCGACACCTTTGTCGATGACAGCCGCGACCCCGGCGACGCCGGTCAGGTCGGGCAACCCGCTCTCGTCGGACCTGTACTTCCGCTCGATCTCGCGCTTTGTGTCCGCCATGAACTGAATCTAGACGCAGTCGGGGCGGGACGGCAGAGGGCACCGACCGTGAATCCTGGGCAAACCCCCGGAGATCAGGAGGTGAGCAGCGCCCGCATCTCCTCGCTGTCCGGGAACGGCGCGTCCTTCGCCGTCCGGGAGAGGAGATGGATGTGGGCGTCCTCGAACTGGTGGTACGACATCGGCTCGGGCCCCTGCCCGACGATCACGACGTTGTGCTCAAGGCGCCAGCTCACATACCGGGTCTCGTACTTGGGCTGCCGGATGTCGTGGTCCGGCAGGCCGAGCCGGTCGGTGAAGCGCTGGACGACACCGGCGTGGTGCGCGTCGAACTCCGGCCGCCAGGCGCCCTCCTGGCTGGTCCAGCCGGGGACGGCACCCCAGATGTCCTCGTCGAGCAGGCCTCCGTCGACCGAGTAGAGGTAGGCGAAGGGCAGATAGAGCGTGCCGTCGCCGTCGGCGGTGACGAAGTGGCCCTGCGGTGTCACATGGGTGGCCTCGGGGACATCGGGCGTCTCCTCGTACGCCGGCCCCCGCACCGCCTCCGACCAGTCCGGCCAGCCGGCCTCGCGCATCCCCGCCTCGACGGCGTCCGCGTCGGTCAGGTCCAGCTCGGCCAAGGCAAGGATCCGGCTCACCAGTTCCTCGCCGACCGGGCACACGGCGACATACTCGTCCGACATTCCACCCCCCCTGTGGTGACGCTAGGCCGACATCGGCCGCTGCACTCTGATCGACTGCAACAGCCCGACCGCCACCCACACGGCGAACATCGACGACCCTCCGTACGACACGAACGGCAGCGGCAGACCGGTGACGGGCATGATCCCGAGGGTCATGCCGATGTTCTCGAAGGCCTGGAAGGCGAACCAGGCCACGATCCCGGCGGCCACGATCGTGCCGTACAGCTCGGTCGTCTCACGGGCGATCCGGCAGGCCCGCCACAGCACGACCCCGAGCAGCACGATGATCAGGCCCGCGCCGACGAAGCCCAGCTCCTCCCCCGCCACCGTGAAGACGAAGTCGGTCTGCTGTTCCGGCACGAATTGGCCGGTGGTCTGCGAGCCGTGGAACAGGCCCGCGCCGGTCAGTCCGCCCGAACCGATCGCGATCCGGGCCTGGTTGGTGTTGTAGCCGACGCCGGCCGGGTCGAGGCTCGGGTTGGCGAAGGCGGCGAAGCGGGCGATCTGGTAGTCGTCCAGGACGCCGAGCTGCCAGACCGCGATCGCGCCCATCGCCCCCGCGCCGAGCAGGCCGAACACCCAGCGGTTGGAGGCGCCGGAGGCGAGCAGCACCCCCAGCACGATGATGACCATGACCATGACCGACCCGAGGTCGGGCATCAGCATGACGACCAGCATCGGCACGGCGGCCAGACCCAGCGCCTGGAGCACGGTCCGGTGGTCCGGGTACGGCTTGTCGCCGGCGTCCACCCTCGCCGCGAGCAGCATCGCCATGCCCAGGATGATCGTGATCTTCACGAACTCCGAGGGCTGGAGGGAGAAGCCGCCGCCGAGCACGATCCAGGAGTGCGCGCCGTTGACGGTGGAGCCGAGCGGGGTGAGCACCATCAGGATCAGGAACACCGAGGCGCCGTAGAGGATCGGCACGGCGGTGCGCAGCGCGCGGTGGCCGATCCAGACGACGCCGATCATCAGGGCGAACCCGATGCCGGTGTTCATGAGGTGGCGGAGCAGGAAGTAGTACTGGTCGCCCTGGTTGATCTCGGTGCGGTTGCGGGTGGCCGAGAAGACCAGCAGCGAGCCGAGCCCCGACAGGGCGAGGGCCGCGAACAGTATCGGCCAGTCCAGTCGGCGGGCGAGCGAGTCGCGGGCGAACAGCCGTGTCCAGCCCGCCCGTTCGGGCCCGTAGCCGGAGACGGAGAAGCTGTTGCCGGTCATGTGCACATCCTCCGGCTTCCCCTTCGGCGCCGCCGCCTGCGGGTGTTGCGGTTGCCTGTCGCCGGCTTCTCGACGGTGGCCGCCAGCTGGGTCTCGTCCGGCTCGGGGGCGCCTTCCTGGCTGACCCGCTGCTCCTTGGCCGGGTCCTTGCCGACCTTCGGGGACTTGATGGTGCCGTCCGTCCGGACCTTCGGCAGGCTCTTCTGCGGAGTGGGCAGCAGGGCGTTCTTCTTGTCGATCGTGCCGTCGTCGGAGACGCCGTACAGCGCGTCGTAGATGTTGCGCACGGCCGGACCCGAGGCGCCGGAGCCCGTACCACCCTGGGAGATCGTCATGACGACCGCGTAGTCCTTGGTGTACGTGGCGAACCAGGACGTCGTCTGCTTGCCGTAGACCTCCGCCGTACCCGTCTTGGCGTGCATCGGGATCTTGTCCTGCGGCCAGCCGACGTCGGCGAACCGCCAGGCGGCGGTACCGCGGGTGGCGACGCCCGCGAGGGCCTCGTCCATCTCGGCCAGCGTCTTCTTGCTTATGGGCAGCTTGCCGTGCGACTTGGGCTCGATCTCGTCGACGCTCTGGCCGTCGGCGCTGACGATGGCCTTGCCGACGGAGGGGTTGTAGAGGGTGCCGCCGTTGGAGATCGCCGCGTAGATGGTGGCCATCTGGATGGGGGTGACGAGGGTGTCGCCCTGTCCGATGGAGTAGTTGACGGAGTCACCGGCGCGCATCAGGTTGCCTTCGAGGCAGTTCTCGTAGGCGATCTGCTCGGCGTAGGTGCCGCCCTTCTTGCCGTACTTGCACCAGGCGTCCTTGTTGGCCTTCCAGTACGCCTGCTTCCACTGGCGGTCGGGGATGCGGCCGGTGACCTCGTTGGGCAGGTCGATGCCGGTGGTGGCGCCGAGGCCGAACTGGTGGGCGGTCTTGTAGAACCAGTTGTTGGCGTCCTTCTTCGGCTTGAGGCCGCCGTCCTTCTTCCACTCCTCGTGGGAGAGGCGGTAGAAGACGGTGTCGCAGGAGACCTCCAGGGCGCGGCCGAGGCTGATCGGGCCGTATCCCTTGGACTCGAAGTTCTTGAAGACCTGGCCGCCGATCGAGTACGAGCTGGAACACTCGTAGGGGCCGTCGAAGGAGTACCCGGCGTTCACGGCGGCCGCGGTCGGGACCACCTTGAAGATGGAGCCGGGCGCCGACTGGCCCTGAATGGCGCGGTTGAGCAGCGGGTAGTTGGACTCCTTGCCCGTCAGCTTCTTGTAGTCCTTGGCCGAGATGCCGCCGACCCAGGTGTTGGGGTCGTAGGTCGGGTTGGAGGCCATGGCGACGATGCGGCCGGTCTTGGCCTCCATGACGACGACGGCGCCGGAGTCGGCCTTGTAGTTCTCGCCGGTGTTGTCGTCGAACTGCTTGCGGGCTTCCTTCATCGCCTCGTTCAGTTCGTACTCGGCGACGCGCTGGACGCGGGAGTCGATGCTGGTGACGAGGTTGGAGCCGGGCTGGGCCTCGTCGGCCTCGGCCTGGCCGATGACGCGGCCGAGGTTGTCGACCTCGTAGCGGGTGACGCCTGCCTTGCCGCGCAGTTCCTTGTCGTACTCGCGCTCAAGCCCTGAACGGCCGACCTGGTCGGAGCGCAGATAGGGCGAGTCGGTGTCCTGGGCCTTGGTGATCTCCTCGTCGGTGACCGGGGAGAGATAGCCGAGGACCTGGGCGGTGTTGGCCTTGCCGGGGCTCGGGTAGCGGCGCACGGCCTCGGGCTCGGCGGTGATGCCGGGGAAGTCCTCGGCGCGCTCGCGGATCTGGAGGGCCTGCTTGGCGGTGGCCTCGTCGGTGATGGGGATCGGCTGGTAGGGCGAGCCGTTCCAGCAGGGCTGGGGCGTCTCGGCGTCGCACAGCCGGACCTTCTGCATGACCTCCTCGGGCTTCATGCCGAGGACCTTGGCCAGCTTGGTCAGGACGGCCTTGCCGTCGTCCTTCATCTTCAGCAGGTCGGTGCGGGAGGCGGAGACCACGAGCCGTGTCTCGTTGTCCGCGATCGGCACGCCCCGCGCGTCCAGGATCGAGCCGCGCACCGCGGGTTCGACGACCTGCTGGACGTGGTTGCCCGACGCCTCCTTGGCGTACTCGTCGCCCTCGCGGATCTGGAGGTACCACAGGCGCCCGCCGAGGGTGCCGAGGAGGGACAGGACGAGGATCTGGATCACGATGAGCCTGATCTGGACCCGTGGAGTCCGACCGGTCTCGGGGATGTTGGTCACTGCGGCTGCCGCCCCCTCTCAGTGCGCCGTGCGATGTGCGCGTACGAATGATGAACGGCTGACCTGTGAGGCGACGTTCCGGCCCGGCAAACACGTTCGAGTGAACTCGCGCGCCCCGACAGCACCTTGACCCGGCCTCACAGCCACGTGCCCCGCCCTCACAGCCGCTTGACCCCCTTGATGCGACCGACGCGCGCGGTCCGGGTCCGTGCCTTGGTCTTCAGGGAGCCGAGTCCGCCCCGCTGGCCGCCGATCTTCAGCCCGGTCCCGGACGACAGCCATCCGGAGGAGATGTCGGTGGCCTTCTTGGCGGAGGTGTTGGTCTCCGCGAGGGGGTCGTTCTCGGCGCGGCGGGCGAGCGCCATGATGCCGGGGACGACGAAGGGCGCGAGCAGCAGGTCGTACAGCGCGGCCGTGAACAGCAGGCTGCCGAGGCCGACATGGCGGGCGGCGGTGTCGCCGACGAGGGCGCCGACACCGGCGTACAGCAGGGTCGTGCCGACGGCTGCGGCGACCACGACGAGCATCGGGCCGGTGGCGGACTTGAGTCTGCCGTTCTCGGGTTTGGCGAGCCCGGCGAGGTAGCCGATGACGCACAGGACCAGCGCGTAGCGGCCGGCGGCGTGGTCGGCGGGCGGGGCGAGGTCGGCGAGGAGTCCGGCGCCGAAGCCGACGAGGGCGCCGCCGACATGGCCGTACACCATGGCGAGGCCCAGGACGGTCAGCAGCAGGATGTCGGGGACGGCGCCCGGCAGATGAAGCCGGGACAGGACGCTGACCTGGAGGACCAGGGCGACGACGACGAGGGAGGTGGAGAGCAGGATCCGGTTGACGCGCAAGGGGAATCAGCTCCTACTGCTCTTGCTCGATCTGGCCGTCGACAGGGGCGTTCGCGGACGGGGTGACCGTGACGGTCACCGTCGGCGTGGGGGTCGGCTTCGGCTTGGCGGGGAGCACCGTGTCGCGCGGGTCCTTCTTCGGGGCCTCGACGACGACGCCGACGATGTCGAGCTTGGTGAAGCTGACGTACGGCGTGACGTAGAGGGTGCGGGTGAGGTCGCCGCCGGAGGGGTCGACGCGGGAGACCACGCCGACCGGGACGCCCGGCACGAAGGGCTTGTCGGCCTGCGAGCCGAAGGTGACGAGGCGGTCGCCCTTCTTGACGTCGGCCTTGCCGTTGAGGAGTTCGACGCGCAGCGGGCGGTCGCCCTGCCCGGAGGCGAAGCCGAGCTCGTCGCTGGCCTCCATGCGGGTGCCGACGGTGAAGTCGGGGTCGTTGGCGAGGAGTACGGTCGCGGTGTTCGGGCCGACCGTCGTGACGCGGCCGACGAGTCCGTCGCCGTTGAGGACGGTCATGTCGCGCTGGATGCCGTCGTTGGAGCCGACGTCGATGGTGATGGTCCAGGAGAAGCCCTGGGCCGCTCCTATGGCGATGACCTCGGCGCCCTTGATGCCGTACTGGCCCTCGCCCGCGACCTTCAGCATGGAGTTCAGCTGCTTGAGGCGGCTGGCGTTGCGGTCGTCGCTGCCGAGCTTCGCCTTGAGGGCCGCGTTCTCCTTCTCCAGGGCGGCGAGCCGGTCGTGCCGCTCACCCGAGTCACGGATCGCGGAGACCGCGTTGCCGACCGGGTTCACCGCCGCCGAGACGCCGTCCTCGATCGGGCCGAAGACCGTGGCCGCGACCTGACGGGCACCGTCGACCGGTGAGTCCTCCCCGCCGCGGATGTCCACCGTGATCAGTGCGAACGCGATGGCGATCAGCAGCACCAGGAGCAGCCGGCTCTCTCGTGTGTCCCTCACGTGCGGCGGCCGTGCCTTCCTCAATAGGAATGTGCAGTGTTCAGGAATGTGCGGGTGTTCAGATGCGAAGCGCGCGGAAGCTGTATGCGCGAGCTTATGCCTCTATATCAACGATCCGCCGCACGAGAGGAGATCATCTCGTACGGCGGAATCGAAGAGTTACGTCATCTGCGCGGCTGGGCGTCCAGCACCTGCTGGAGCGCCTCGAACTCCTCCACGCACTTGCCGGAGCCGAGCGCCACGCTGTCCAGCGGGTCCTCGGCGATGTGGATCGGCATGCCGGTCTCACGCCGCAGCCGCTCGTCGAGGCCACGCAGCAGGGCGCCGCCGCCGGTCAGAACGATTCCGCGGTCCATGATGTCGCCGGACAGCTCGGGCGGGCACTTGTCGAGGGTCGTCTTGACCGCGTCCACGATCGCGTTGACGGGTTCCTCGATCGCCTTGCGGACTTCGGCGGCCGAGATGACGACGGTCTTGGGCAGCCCGGAGACGAGGTCCCGGCCGCGGATTTCGGTGTGCTCGTCAGCGTCGAGGTCGTACGCCGAACCGATCGTGATCTTGATCTGCTCGGCCGTCCGCTCACCGAGGAGGAGGGAGTACTCCTTCTTGATGTGCTGGATGATCGCGTTGTCCAGTTCGTCGCCCGCGACGCGGATGGACTGGGCGGTGACGATGCCGCCGAGCGAGATGACCGCGACCTCCGTCGTGCCGCCGCCGATGTCCACCACCATGTTGCCCGTGGCCTCGTGGACCGGCAGGCCGGAGCCGATGGCGGCCGCCATGGGCTCCTCGATGATGTGCACCTGGCGGGCGCCGGCCTGGGACGACGCCTCGATGACGGCGCGGCGCTCGACGCCGGTGATGCCCGAGGGCACACAGACGACGACCCGCGGACGAGCCAGATACCGCCGCTTGTGGATCTTCAGGATGAAGTAGCGCAGCATCCGCTCGGTGATCTCGAAGTCGGCGATCACGCCGTCCTTCAGCGGACGTACGGCAACGATGTTGCCGGGGGTCCGCCCGATCATCTTCTTCGCTTCGGCGCCGACCGCGAGGATGCCACCGGTGTTGGTGTTGATCGCGACGACGGACGGCTCGTTGAGTACGATCCCGCGACCCCTGACGTACACCAGCGTGTTGGCGGTCCCGAGGTCGACAGCCATGTCACGGCCGATGAACGACATTGAGTTCCCCATCAGGATTCGTCTGGCCTTCCTGGGAGCTTGAGGGCTTTTCAGGTCGGCGAAGTGGGTGCGGTGACGTGAAGGGTTCCATCGTAGTGGCGCCCGCACGGACACTGCGTAAGGGTCTCCGCCATTGTCAGCAGATGCTGACTGCGTTCGCTCCTGGAGAGGGGCGTTCGGGGGTGCTGGTTCCCTCGATCGCCACGCATATGCCAAGAAAGTCCGGGACCGGGGCCCCGGACTTTCACCGGCGGCACACGGGTTACGCGCGCCCCGGGAAGAAGATCTTCACCTCGCGTTCGGCGGACTCCTCGGAGTCGCTCGCGTGAATCAGGTTCTCGCGGACGATCACGCCGTAGTCACCGCGGATCGAACCGGGGGCGGCGGCGATCGGGTCGGTCGGACCGGCCAGCGCGCGCACACCCTCGATGACCCGCTCGCCCTCGACGATCAGCGCCACGACCGGGCCGGAGGCCATGAACTCCACCAGCGGCTCGTAGAAGGGCTTGCCCTTGTGCTCGCCGTAGTGCTGCTCCAGCGTCTCCTGGTCCAGGGTGCGCAGCTCCAGCGCGGTGATCTGCCAGCCGGCCTTGCGCTCGATCCGGCCGATGATCTCGCCGGTCAGGCCGCGACGGACGGCGTCGGGCTTGAGGAGGACGAGGGTGCGCTGCGTCACGAGGAGGCTCCTTAGTCGAGCGTGTCAAGCTTGGTGCGGGAAGACCGAGGTTACAGGGCGTGTCCGTGCGCTGGTCACGCAGCGTCAGGT
This sequence comes from Streptomyces sp. NPDC046909, assembly GCF_040644695.1. NCBI lineage: Bacteria > Bacillati > Actinomycetota > Actinomycetes > Kitasatosporales > Streptomycetaceae > Streptomyces > Streptomyces sp. NPDC046909. Next base: position 129,457 of record NZ_JBEYXC010000020.1, read on the forward strand.
GTAGTGGAACCCGACGGGGAGGCCGCCTGCGCGGCGAATCTCGCCTTCGCCTCGTCGATCTTCCGCCCGTAGTGCACCGAGGCCCACCACAGCGCCGCGAAGATCGCCCCCATGAAGAACATCGTCGGTACGACGAACCCGGACGCGATGAGCAGGATCTGGAGGGCCCAGCCCATGGCGACGCCGCCGGGCCGGGTGACCAGGCCGCACAGCACCACGCACAGGAACATCGCGATCCCGCTGACCGTCCACACCGTCGACATGGACAGATCGGGGTCCTTCATGGCGACCAGTCCGGCGAAGCCGATGATGAAGAACTCGCCGATCAGGGTCGAAGCACAGAGCGTACGCACGGGTCAGCCCCTCCCCAGGAGCAGTCGGGCCTCGCCGACGGTGATGACGGAGCCGGTCACGAGCACCCCGCCGCCCGCGAACTCGCCCTCCTCCTCGGAGAGCGTGATCGCGGCCTCCAGGGCGTCCGGCAGCCGCGGCTCGACCTGCACCCGCTCCTCCCCGAACACCTCGACGGCGATCGCGGCCAGCTCGTCGGCGTCCATCGCCCGATGACTGGAGTTCTGGGTGACGACGACCTCGGCGAAGATCGGCTCGAAGGCCTCCAGCAGCCCCCGTACGTTCTTGTCCCCGCTCGCCCCCACGACCCCGATGAGCCGGCTGAAGTCGAAGGCCTCACCGATCGCGTCGGCGGTCGCACGGGCGCCCGCCGGGTTGTGCGCGGCGTCGAGCACAACGGTAGGGGACGTCCGGACGACTTCGAGCCTGCCCGGCGACGAGACGGCCGCGAACGCCTTACGGACGGTGTCGATGTCGAGCGGCTCGGGCCGCTGCGAGCCGACGCCGAAGAAGGCCTCGACGGCGGCGAGCGCCACGGCCGCGTTGTGCGCCTGGTAGGCGCCGTGCAACGGGAGATAGACCTCGTGGTACTCCCCTCCGAGCCCGCGGAGGGTGAGCAGCTGTCCGCCGACGGCGACCTGACGCGCCACGACCCCGAACTCCAGCCCCTCGCGGGCCACGGTCGCGTCCACCTCGACGGCCTTCTTCAGCAGCACCTGCGCGGCGTCGACCGGCTGCTGGGCCAGGATGACGGTCGCGTCCTGCTTGACGATGCCCGCCTTCTCGGTGGCGATCTCGCCGGGCGTCTCACCGAGCCGGTCGGTGTGGTCGAGATCGATGGGCGTGACGACGGCGACGTCACCGTCGATGACATTGGTGGCGTCCCACGTGCCGCCCATCCCGACCTCGACGACGGCGACGTCCACGGGCGCGTCCGCGAAGGCCGCGTACGCCATGCCCGTCAGCACCTCGAAGAAGGACAGCCGGTACTCCTGCTGCGCGTCGACCATCTCGACGTACGGCTTGATGTCCTCGTACGTCTCGATGAACCGCTCGGCGGAGATCGGCGCCCCGTCGAGGCTGATGCGCTCGGTGACGGACTGGACATGGGGGCTGGTGTACCGGCCGGTGCGCAGCTCGAAGGCGCCGAGGAGGGCCTCGATCATGCGGGCGGTGGAGGTCTTGCCGTTCGTCCCCGTGATGTGGATCGAGGGGTACGACCTCTGCGGCTCGCCCAGGACGTCCATCAGCGCGGCGATCCGGGTGACGGACGGCTCCAGCTTGGTCTCGCCCCAGCGGCCGGCGAGTTCCGCCTCGACCTGGCGCAGGGCCTTGTCGACCTCGGGGTCCTCAGGGCGCGTCGGGACGTCTGCGGTCGGGGCGCCACCCTGGGTACGCAGGGTGCGGCTGCCGGCCTCTATGACCGCGAGGTCCGGGTCCCGGTCGGTCTCGGCCGCGATGATCTCGTCGAAGGGGTCGTCGCTCTCACTCACGGGGTCAGTCTACGGAGGGGGACTGACAGGGTGCCTACGGAGTGGGGTGGCTGATGCCGTCAGGCGGGCGCGGGGAACGTTGTGGCTGGTCGCGCAGTTCCCCGCGCCCCTTCAGGGCGCCTACTGCTGAGGCAATCTGTCCAGCTGGGCCTGGATCCTCGTGATGTCCTCGTCCGCCTTTGCCAGGCGGCCTCGGATCTTGTCGACCACGTTGTCCGGGGCCTTCGCGAGGAACGCCTCGTTGCCGAGCTTGGCGTTGGCCTGGGCCTTCTCCTTCTCCGCCGCCGCCAGGTCCTTCGCGAGGCGCTTGCGCTCCGCCGCGACGTCGATGGTGCCGGAGAGGTCGAGGGCGACCTCGGCGCCGGAGACCGGGAGGGTCGCCGTGGCCGTGAAGGACTCGCCCTCGGGCTGGAGACGGAGGAGCTGGCGGATGGCGGCCTCGTGGGGGGCCAGTGCCGTGCCGTCCAGGGTCAGCCGCGCGGGCACCCGCTGGCCGGGCTGGAGGCCCTGGTCGGCGCGGAAGCGGCGGACCTCGGTGATGACCGACTGGAGGGTCTCGATCTCGCGCTCGGCCGCGTCGTCGCGGAAGCCGCTGTCCTTGGGCCAGTCCGCGATGACGACCGACTCGCCGCCCGTGAGGGTGGTCCAGAGGGTCTCCGTGACGAACGGGACGATCGGGTGCAGCAGCTTGAGGGTGACGTCGAGGACCTCGCCCAGGACCCGGCCGGAGACCTTCGCGCCCTCGCCGCCCGCCATGAACGTCGTCTTGGAGAGCTCGACGTACCAGTCGAAGACCTCGTCCCAGGCGAAGTGGTACAGGCCGTCGGCGAGCTTGGCGAACTGGAAGTCGTCGTAGTACGCGTCGACTTCGGCGATCGTCTTGTTGAGGCGGGAGAGGATCCAGCGGTCCGTCGAGGACATCTCGGACGGGTCCGGCAGCGGGCCCTCGACCGTCGCGCCGTTCATCAGCGCGAAGCGGGTGGCGTTCCAGATCTTGTTGGCGAAGTTCCGGGAGGCCTGGACCCAGTCCTCGCCGATCGGGACGTCGGTGCCGGGGTTGGCGCCCTTGGCGAGGGTGAAACGGACGGCGTCGGAGCCGTACTTGTCCATCCAGTCGAGCGGGTCGACGACGTTGCCGAAGGACTTCGACATCTTCTTGCCGCGCTCGTCGCGGACGAGGCCGGTCAGGGCGATGGTCTTGAAGGGGACCTCGCCGTCCATCGCGTAGAGGCCGAACATCATCATCCGGGCGACCCAGAAGAAGATGATGTCGTGGCCGGTCAGCAGGACGTCGGTCGGGTAGAACTTCCGCAGGTCCTCGGTCTGTTCGGGCCAGCCGAGCGTGGAGAACGGCCACAGGCCGGAGGAGAACCAGGTGTCGAGGACGTCGGTGTCCTGACGCCAGCCCTCACCGGTCGGCGGCTCCTCGTCGGGGCCGACGCAGACGACCTCGCCGTCGGGGCCGTACCAGACGGGGATGCGGTGGCCCCACCACAGCTGGCGCGAGATACACCAGTCGTGCATGTTGTCGACCCAGTCGAAGTAGCGCTTCGACATGTCGGCGGGGTGGATCGCGACCCGGCCGTCGCGGACCGCGTCACCGGCGGCCTTCGCCAGCGGGCCGACCTTGACCCACCACTGCATGGACAGCCGCGGCTCGACGGTCGTCTTGCAGCGCGAGCAGTGGCCGACGGAGTGGACGTACGGGCGCTTCTCGGCGACGATCCGGCCCTGCGAGCGCAGCGCGGCGACGATCGCGGAGCGCGCCTCGAAGCGGTCCAGGCCCTGGAAGGGACCGTGGACCGTGATGACGGCCCGCTCGTCCATGACCGTGATCGACTCCAGGCCGTGGCGCTGGCCGATCGCGAAGTCGTTGGGGTCGTGGGCCGGGGTGACCTTGACGGCACCCGTGCCGAACTCGGGGTCGACGTGGGTGTCGGCGACGACGGGGATGGTCCGGTCGGTCAGCGGCAGCTTGATCCGCTTGCCGACGAGGTGCTTGTACCGCTCGTCGTCGGGGTGAACGGCGACGGCGGTGTCACCGAGCATGGTCTCCGCGCGCGTGGTCGCGACGACGAGCGTCTCGTCGCCCTCGCCGTACTTGATGGAGACGAGCTCGCCGTCGTCCTCCTGGTACTCGACCTCGATGTCGGAGATCGCGGTCAGACACCGGGGACACCAGTTGATGATGCGCTCGGCGCGGTAGATCAGCTCGTCTTCGTACAGCTTCTTGAAGATGGTGAGGACGGCCTTCGACAGGCCCTCGTCCATCGTGAAGCGCTCACGGTCCCAGTCGACGCCGTCGCCGAGGCGGCGCATCTGGCCGAGGATCTTGCCGCCGTACTCTTCCTTCCACTGCCAGACGCGCTCGACGAACTCCTCGCGCCCCAGGTCGTGGCGGGACTTGCCCTCCTCGGCGAGCTGCTGCTCGACCTTGTTCTGGGTCGCGATACCGGCGTGGTCCATACCCGGCAGCCACAGCGACTCGTACCCCTGCATGCGCTTACGACGGGTCAGCGCGTCCATGAGGGTGTGCTGGAAGGCGTGCCCCAGGTGGAGGCTTCCGGTGACGTTCGGCGGCGGGATGACGATGGTGTACGCGGGCTTGTCGCTCTTCGCGTCGGCGGCGAAGTAACCCCGTTCTACCCAGCGCTCGTACAGCGTCCCCTCTACCTCGGCCGGCGCGTACTGGGTCGGCAGTTCGGTGTTGGGCGCTGGTGGCTGCTGCTGAGCGTTCTCGGTCACGGGGTCAGTTTAGGGGTGTCCCGGGCGTGTCCCGAAACGGCTTTGTTCTGTAACGGTGAGGCCCCCCGATGCAATGCGCCGCCTGTGCCTGCGCCAGGATGTTCGGAACACATAAGCATCTGGAGGGGAACCCAGTAATGAGCTACAACCAGCCGGGCCCGTACGGCGGGCAGCCCCAGCAGCCCGGTCCGTACGGTCAGCCGGGCCCGTACGGCCAGCAGCCGCCGCAGGCCCCCCAGCCCGGCTACGGCTACCCCCAGCAGCCGGCCCCGCCCCAGCCGGGGTACGGCTACCCGCAGCAGGCCCCGCAGGGCGTGCCGCCGCAGACCCAGCCGTACGGCCAGCCGCCTTACGGCCAGCAGCCGCCCTACGGCCAGGACCCGTACGGCGTGCCGCAGCCGCCGGCGCCGGGCGGCGGCAAGAAGAAGACGGCGATCATCCTCGGCGCGGTGGCTGTCGTGGCCGCGATCGCGGTGGGTGCGTACCTTGTGATCGGCGGAAGTGGCGGCGGGTCGGACATCGCGGACGACGGCACGTACAAGCTGACGGCACCGGCGACGGTCATCGACGACACCTACAAGAAGGGTGACAAAGCCGAGTCCGACACGCTCACCGAGAGCGACATCAAGGACGCGGAGTCGTGGGGCGTCAAGGACCCGAAGGACGTCAGCGCGGAGTACTCCGCGGGGTCGGAATCCGCGCCGAAGGAGCTGATGTTCGCGGGCGTCTACGGCAGCATCGAGGACCCGGAGAAGGTCGTCGACGCGATGTTCGCCAACATGAAGAAGGAAGCCGAGAAGGACAAGGACTCCGGCCAGAAGCTCGTGGGCTCCCCCACGGAACAGAAGCCCTCCGGCTTCGAGAACGGCGTCATGAAGTGCCAGGAGATCGAGTCCACCGAATCCGGCATGACCGTGAAGATGCCCTTCTGCGTCTGGGGTGACCACAGCACGGTCGCCTACGTGCTCTCGTACGACGTGGCCGAGCTGATCACGGGCAAGAGCAAGACCGTGGCGGAGGCCGCCGAGCTGACCGCCAAGCTCCGCAACGACGTCCGCGTCAAGGCCTGACATTCCCGAACTGCGAAGGGGCCCCGGTCGGTTGACCGGGGCCCCTTCGTCTGGCTTGGGTGCGGCGGGGGTTACGCCGTCTTCTGCTCGCCCGGGCCCCGGCCGTTCCGCGCGTCACGCGGGATCAGGGTCGGGTTGACGTTGGAGTGGACGACGTCTGCCGTGATGACGACGCGGGCCACGTCCTTGCGGGACGGGATCTCGTACATGACGCCCTGGAGGACTTCCTCCATGATGGCGCGGAGGCCTCGGGCGCCGGTCTGGCGGAGGATGGCCTGGTCGGCGATGGCCTCCAGGGCCTCGCGCTCGAAGTCCAGCTCCACGCCGTCGAGTTCGAAGAGGCGCTGGTACTGCTTCACCAGGGCGTTGCGGGGCTCGACCAGGATCTGGAGGAGGGCCTCGCGGTCCAGGTTGTGGACCGAGGTGATCACCGGGAGGCGGCCGATGAACTCCGGGATCATGCCGAACTTGACCAGGTCCTCGGGCATGACGTCCTCGAACTGGTCCTTGGCCTCCAGCTCGCGCTTCGAGCGGATCGTCGCGCCGAAGCCGATGCCCTTCGCACCAGCCCGCGATTCGATGAGCTTCTCCAGGCCCGCGAAGGCGCCGCCCACGATGAACAGGACGTTCGTGGTGTCGATCTGGATGAACTCCTGGTGGGGGTGCTTGCGGCCGCCCTGCGGGGGGACCGAGGCCGTCGTGCCCTCCAGGATCTTCAGCAGCGCCTGCTGGACGCCCTCGCCGCTCACATCCCTTGTGATCGAGGGGTTTTCACTCTTGCGCGCGACCTTGTCGATCTCATCGATGTAGATGATGCCCGTCTCGGCCTTCTTGACGTCGTAGTCCGCCGCCTGGATGAGCTTCAGCAGGATGTTCTCGACGTCCTCGCCTACGTAACCCGCCTCCGTCAGCGCCGTCGCGTCCGCGATCGCGAACGGGACGTTCAGCATGCGGGCGAGGGTCTGGGCGAGGAGGGTCTTGCCGGAGCCCGTGGGGCCCAGCAGCAGGATGTTGGACTTCGCCAACTCGATCGCGTCGTCACGGCCGTTGGCGCCGCCGTTCTCGCCGGCCTGGACGCGCTTGTAGTGGTTGTAGACCGCGACGGAGAGGGCCTTCTTCGCCGCCTCCTGGCCCACCACATAGCCCTCGAGGAACTCGTAGATCTCGCGGGGCTTGGGGAGTTCCTCCCAGCGCACCTCGCTCGTCTCGGCGAGTTCTTCCTCGATGATCTCGTTGCAGAGATCGATGCACTCGTCGCAGATGTACACACCAGGCCCTGCGATGAGCTTCTTGACCTGCTTCTGGCTCTTGCCGCAGAACGAGCACTTGAGCAGATCGCCGCCGTCACCGATGCGTGCCACGGTGTGCTTCCCCTTCGCCTGGGAGACGCCTGGACGCTTTCGAATCCAGCGGCTCCTGGTGCTGCCTTAATCCGACGGTACCTTGCCTGGCCCCCCGTTCGGGCCCCCCTTGGCCCGGTTCACTTTGACGTGCAGCGTGTCAAAGCACACGAACCGTGCCAAGGGGCGGCAGACGATACAGCCTCCGACTAGCGGACGGCCGCGTTGTTCATCTTCCGGGTGGAGATGATCTGGTCGATGAGGCCGTACGAGAGCGCCTCCTCGGCCGTGAGGATCTTGTCGCGCTCGATGTCCTCGCGGATCTTCTCGATCGGCGTGGTGGAGTGCTTGGCCAGCATCTCCTCCAGCTGAGCACGCATCCGCAGGATCTCGTTCGCGGCGATCTCCAGGTCGGAGACCTGACCGCGGCCGGTCTCGCTGTACGGCTGGTGGATCAGCACACGGGCGTTCGGGAGCGCCATGCGCTTGCCCGGCGTACCGGCGGCCAGCAGGATCGCGGCGGCCGAGGCCGCCTGGCCCATGCAGACCGTCTGGATGTCGGGCTTCACGAACTGCATCGTGTCGTAGATCGCCGTCAGCGCCGTGAAGGAGCCGCCCGGGCTGTTGATGTAGACCGAGATGTCCCGGTCCGGGTCCATCGACTCCAGGCACAGCAGCTGCGCCATGACGTCGTTGGCGGAGGCGTCGTCGATCTGGACGCCGAGGAAGATCACGCGCTCCTCGAAGAGCTTCGCGTACGGGTCGTACTCGCGAATGCCCTGCGAGGTGCGCTCCACGAAGCGCGGGATGACGTACCGGGACTCCGCCGAGGGGCCCGTGTACTCGGCGCGTGTGCGGTCGTACAGGCCGCTGCCGGGGAAGTCGTTCACTGTCTCTCTCCTAGGGGCTGAGGCGGTCGGCTGGGGGCTTTGCGCGGGGTCTGGGTCTTTCCGGGCCCCTGCGGGGGTTCTCAGGCCCCGGTGCCGCCGCCGCCCGGCATGTTGGCGGCCGTGGTGATGACCTCGTCGATGAGGCCGTACTCCTTGGCCTCGTCGGCGTCGAACCAGCGGTCGCGGTCGGAGGCGCGGGTGATCTCCTCGAACGACTGACCGGTGTGCTGGGAGGTCAGCTCAGCCATGCGCTTCTTGGTGTGCAGAAGCCGCTCGGCGTGGATCTTGATGTCCGAGGCCGAGCCGGCGAGGCCGGCGGACGGCTGGTGGATCAGGATCTCGGCGTTCGGCAGCGCGAAGCGCTTGCCGGGGGTGCCCGCGCTGAGCAGGAACTGGCCCATGGAGGCGGCGAGGCCCATGGCGATGGTCACCACGTCGTTCTTGATGTACTGCATGGTGTCGTAGATCGCCATGCCGGCCGTGATCGAGCCGCCGGGGCTGTTGATGTAGAGGTAGATGTCCTTGTCCGGGTCCGCGGCAAGGAGCAGCAGCTGTGCGGTGATCTTGTTCGCGATGTCGTCGTCGACCGGCTGGCCGAGGAAGATGATCCGCTCGTTGAGCAGCCGGTTGTAGACCTGGTCGCCGAGGCCACCACCGATGGAAGGCTCGCCGGCGGCGGAGGGCATCAGATTCGTCACGTATCCACCTGCTCGTCTTACGACGGCGCCGGGCCGTCTTCACGTTTCCCTGCGTGTTCCCTGCGGGGCTGGAGCCACTTGGGGACTCCACTCCCCTCGTATTCATGGACCCTAACGCGCTGGTCCCTTCGGGGAATCCCGGATACGGGGCTGTTCGCCGGGGGCGTAGCGCCGGGCACCCCCGGCGGGAGGACCACTGGGTAGGCGAACGGGCCCTGGGTCATGAGTGACCCAGGGCCCGTCCTACGACCTGCTCGGTGCCGTGGGCTCAGCCCTCGGTCTTCTCCGGCTCGGCGTCCGTGGCGTCGGCCTCCGTCGCCTCCGCGGCGACCTCGGCGGCCGTCTCGACCTCGTCCTCGTCGTCGAGGTCGATGACCTCGCCGTTGGTGTCCTTGACCGTGGCGGCCTCGACGACGACCGCGAGGGCCTTGCCGCGGGCGACCTCACCGACGAGGAGCGGGACCTGGCCGCCCTCGACGACCGCCTGGGCGAACTGGTCGGGGGACATGCCGGAGGAAGCGGCGCGGCGCATGAGGTGCTCGGTGAGCTCCTCCTGGTTGACGTTCAGCTTCTCGCGCTTGACCAGCTCGTCGAGGACGAACTGGGTCTTGATGCCCTTGACCGCGGCGTCCTTGGTCTCGGTGTCGAACTCTTCCTCGGTCTTGCCCTGGATCTCCAGGTACTTCGCGAGGTCGAGGCCCATCTGGCCGAGCTGGTGGTGCTCCAGGTTGTGCTTGCGGGTGTTGATCTCGTCCTCGAGCAGCTTCTCGGGGACGGGCACCTCGACGAGCTCCAGGAGCTTCTCCAGGACGCGCTCCTGGGCCTGCGTGGCCTGGTCGTACTGCTTCATGTTCTCGAGGCGCTTGCGGCTGTCGGCCTTCAGCTCGTCGAGGGTGTCGAACTCGGAGGCGAGCTGCGCGAACTCGTCGTCCAGCTCGGGCAGTTCGCGGGCGGCGACCTGGGTGACCCTGACGGTGACCTCGGACTCCTTGCCGGCCGCGGAGCCGCCCTTGAGCTCGGAGGTGAAGGTGGCCTCGCCACCGGCCTCCAGGCCCTTCACGGCGTCGTCGATGCCCTCGAGGAGCTCGCCGGAGCCGATGGTGTAGGAGACACCGCTGGCGATGCCGTCCTCCAGCACCTCTCCGTCGACCTTGGCCTCCAGGTCGATCGTGACGACGTCGCCGTCCTCGGCGGCGCGCTCGACGGGAGACGTCGACGCGAAGCGCTCACGGAGCTGCTCCACCGACTTCTCGACGTCCTCGTCCGTCACCTCGACGGCGTCGACCTCGACCTCGATGGAGGAGAAGTCCTCGGGGAGCTCCAGGGACGGGCGGATGTCGACCTCGGCGGTGAAGTTCAGCGTGTCGCCGTCCTTCAGCTCGGTGATGTCGACCTCGGGCTGGCCCAGGACGTCCAGCTCGGCCTCGTTGACCGCTTCGGTGTAGAACTTCGGAAGCGCGTCGTTGACGGCCTCCTCCAGCACAGCACCACGGCCGAACCGCTGGTCGATGACGCGGGCCGGGATCTTGCCCTTGCGGAAGCCCTTCACCGTGACCTGCTGGTTGATCTTCTTGTACGCCGCGTCGAGGCTGTCCTTGAGCTCCTCGAAGGGCACCTCGACAGTGAGCCGAACCCGGGTCGGGTTCAGGGTCTCCACGGCGCTCTTCACGGTTCGGTCTCCTTGTGGCTGACTTCTTGGATTCTGCCGGTGCCAGAACGGCCCCGGCGGATTCGCCGCCCGGAGGACGTCGTCAGGGTCCGACGAGAGACACACGGGCATGCAGCTTGCATAGTAACCGCAGCCGCGACACGCCCCAAAAGGCGATCAAGAAAGGTGGTCGGGGTGGCGGGATTTGAACCCACGGCCTTCCGCTCCCAAAGCGGACGCGCTACCAAGCTGCGCCACACCCCGTCTGGTGCGACACGTAGGGTACATGCCCGCAGGCCGCGGGACCGCCGCATTTACGGGGTGTGCGGCGAGCGGCCCCGACCCGCTACGATGCCTTCTGTGCCGCGGTCACCTGACCTGCGGCGCGTCCTGTGCGGGCGTAGCTCAATGGTAGAGCCCTAGTCTTCCAAACTAGCTACGCGGGTTCGATTCCCGTCGCCCGCTCCATACGGCTCAGGGCCAGGTCAGAGGATCAATCCTCCGCCTGGCCCTGAGGCGTTTTCGCGCGGGTTCCGAGGGGCCGTGGGGTCAGAGGGTCCGTACGTCAATCGTGTACACGGAGCGGAGGCCGTACGGGATGTAGAGGGCGTCGCCGACGAGGGTGAGGGGGGCGCCGGTCGGGGGGCCTTCGACGGCGCCGTCGTCGCGGCCCGGGAGGGTGCCCTCTACCTCGCCGGTGGCGCGGTTCAGGGCGGCTAGACGGCCGCTCGGGGAGGCGACGTAGAGGCGGGTGGCGGAGACGGTCGGGGGGCCGGACTGTTCGACGCCGGAGTTGGCCGCCCAGAGTTGCCGGCCGGTGGCCGGGTCCACCGCGCGGATGCCGCCGTTGGTGAGCGTGAAGTAGAGGGTGCCGCCGGTGAGGGTGGGGGTGGCGGTCGCGGGCTGGGACTTGGCGAGCTTCACGGTCGTGACGATGTGCGTGGCGGTGTTGATCAGGGTCAGGGTGCGGTGGGCGCCGGTCGTCCGCATCAGCACCAGGCGGCCGTCGTGTCCGCCGACGATGTTCATGTCGCCCTTGAGTTTCACGGTCCAGCGGGGTTTGCCGGTGGCCGGGTCGAGCTGGGCGACGGTCGTGTTCTCGATCTCGTCGGAGGTGTATTTGCCGGTGAGCAGGTATGCCTGTCCGGCGACGCTGTGCAGGAGGGCGAGGTACTGCTCCGGGTTGGGCAGGGGGCGCTTCCAGCGGACTTTGCCGTCGTCGGCGTCGAGGAGGGCGTACTGGCTCCCTGTCCTGCCGTACATGGTGACGACGCCCGCGGGGACGGCCGCGGAGGCGCCCTGGTCGCTGCTGGGCTCCGTGCCGTTCTCGCTGTCGGCGGTGACCGTCTTCCAGATGACCTTGCCGGTCTCGGCGTCCACGGCCTGGATCGTGTAGCGGACCGGGGTCGTCGTCGCGTCGGCCACGGGCCGGTCGTCGGCGCCGTAGACGTACACCCGGCCTTTGCGGGTGCCGATGATCGTGCCGCCGCCGGAACTGCTGCTACTGCTGAAGTCGTCGCCGTCGGCGGTCCCGTCGATGGGCAGGGCCCAGGTGTTCCTGCCGTCGGCCAGGGCGAAGCGGGTCGCCATGATCTCGTCGCCCGCGCAGACGAGGGACGTGCCGGAGGAGGTGCAGCGGTTGAAGACGGTGGAGGGGCCGATCGGGTCCTTGTCGAGGCTCGGGTCCTTCGCCTGCCGGTGCCAGGGCTTCCAGCCGGCCGGGAGGCCGCCGGAGGCGGATGAGCCGGCGTCGTCGGTCAGCGCGAGTGTCGTGGTGGCCGCCGCCGCCAACGCCAGGGTGCCTGCCGCGGCGGTCAGCCAGAGGCGCCTGCGGCGGCGGGACTTGCCCGCGTCGCCCGCGTCGACCAAGGTCGGCTGCGCTTCCGCGGGGCGCGGGGCGGGCCAGTCGCCGTCGCGCAGCAGGCGGAGCAACTCGTCCGCCGTGGGGCGGGACTTGGGGTGCTTCTCCAGGCAGAGGCGGATGAAGGGGAGCAACTCGGCGGGGACGTCGTCGAGTTCGGGGGTGCCCTCGACGACGCGGATCGCGGTCTCGTAGGGGCTGGGGCTGTCGAAGGGGCCGCGGCCCGAGGCGGCGTACGCGACCACCGCGCCCAGCGAGAAGATGTCGGCCGCCGGGCCCACGTCCTGGGGTGCGGAGAACTGTTCCGGGGACATGAAGGGCGGGGTGCCCATCACGCGGCCGGTCTGGGTGAGGACGTCGGAGGCGGCGAACTCGGTGGCGCGGGAGATGCCGAAGTCGATGACGCGGGGGCCGTCGTCGGCGAGCATCACGTTGGCCGGTTTCAGGTCGCGGTGGACCACTCCGGCGCGGTGGATGTCGCGGATCGCCTCCGCGAGGCCCGCGGCGAGTTCGCGGAGGCGAGGCAGGGGCAGGGGGCCGTTGTCCTGTATGTGCGCGCCCAGGTTCGCGCCCGGTATGTAGAGCGTGGCCATCCAGGGGCGCGACGCGTCGGCGTCGGCGTCCACGACGGGCGCCGTGAAGGCACCGCTGACCTGGCGGGCGGCGGCCACCTCGCGGCGGAACCGGGCACGGAACTCGTCGTCGTCCGCGTACTGGCCGTGCACCACCTTGACCGCGAGACGGCGGCCGGAGGCGGAGCGGGCGAGGTAGACCACGCCCATTCCGCCGCTGCCCAGACGGTCCTCGATGCGATAACCGCCCACCTCCGCCGGGTCCGAGTCGCGCAGCGCCATCCCCGTACGTCCCCCTGTTGTCCGTCACCGGCCCCCATGACCAGGCTGGTCAGCCTAGCCCGGCGGGGTCAACAGGGTCAGAACTGGATCGAGTTGATGGTCTCCGCTATCGAGTCGAGGAAGCGCTGGATGTCGTCGGCCATGCCGGTCGAGGCGAGGAAGAAGCCGAACAGCACGGCGACGACGGCGGGTCCGGCCTTGAGGGATCCGCCACGGATCAACACCACCAAGATGATCGCCAACAGCAGCACCACTGACAGCGAAATGGCCACAACTGATCACACACCCTCGGTCGGTCCGCTCTCCCGGCCCGGAGGTGCCAGCCCGCGCACCCCCGCCAGGAACCATCGTGCCACCAACCAGGCCGCTCTATGCGGCTGGTGAGGCATCGTTGACCACACCTGTGCCTGATCTGTGCGCCGGCCGTCCGGCCCGACCCTCAACCCGCCTTCAACCCGCCTTGTTTCGTACGGGAATTCGAGGGTGCACCCACACAGGGAATTCGACGAGATCGTTTCGGTCTCCACACATCTTGTTCGCAGGTAATTCGAAGGGCCGCCACAGATGCAGGAATCGGACATTCCGGCAACGTCGCCTGCTGGCCTTATGCCCCATTTAATGGTGATGAATCATGCCAAGAGTGGCCTCAGGAATGGTGTGTTGACCGTCACTTCAAAAAATCGCCGACTTCACGATTTCCGGGGTATCCGAAGCCGATAACCAGGAATGACCTGGCGAGTTTTACGGAAACGCACAGACAACGCTAGGGTGCCTCAGATGTTCCACGCCGCCCAGTCCCCCAAGCCCGTCGGCAAGCAGCGCGACGCGTTCTTCGACAACGCCAAGTACCTGGCGATCGTGCTCGTGGCCATGGGCCATGCCTGGGAGCCGATCAAGGGCGACAGCCGGATCCTGGAGGGCGTGTACACGGTCGTGTACTCGTTCCACATGCCGGCGTTCATCATCATCTCGGGCTTCTTCTCCCGCAGTTTCGACATGCGCCCCGACCGGCTCAGGCGACTGATCACCGGCGTCGCGGTGCCGTACATCGTGTTCGAGACCGCGTACTCGCTCTACCACCGCTACTTCGAGAACACGCCGGGCCATCCCATCAGCCTGCTCGACCCCTGGTATCTGACCTGGTTCCTGTGCGCGCTCTTCGTCTGGCGGATGGCCACGCCCATCCTCAAGATGATCCGCCGGCCGCTCCCCTTCGCGCTCGGCGTCGCCATGCTCGCCTCCGTCACCCCGTCGATCGGCGACGACCTGGACCTCCAGCGGATCCTCCAGTTCCTGCCGTACTTCGTGCTCGGGCTGTGCATGAAGGCCGAGCACTTCCACATGGTGCGCACCCGTGCCGTGCGGATCCTGTCGGTGCCGGTGTTCGCCGCCGCGCTCGCCGTCGGCTGGTGGGCCGTGCCGCGCATGAACACCTCGTGGTTCTACCACCGGGACGCCGCCCAGCAGTTGGGCGCGCCGTGGTGGGCCGGGCCGGTCATGGTGCTCGCGATGTTCGGCTGCTCGCTGCTCCTGACGGCCTGCTTCTTCGCCTGGGTGCCGCGCCGGAACATGTGGTTCACGGCCCTCGGCGCGGGCACGCTGTACGGCTATCTGCTGCACGGCTTCGTCGTGAAGGCCGCCGCCTACGAGGGCTGGTTCGACCACGCCTGGCTGCACCGCCCGCTCGGCGAGATCCTCGTCACCCTCCTCGCGGGCGCCGTCGTCACCCTGCTGTGCACCAAGCCCGTACAGCGGGTCTTCCGGTTCGCGATGGAGCCGAGCATGGAGTGGGCCTTCAGACGGGACGCGGCGGAAGTGGCGCGGGAGCGGCAGCCGCGGGAGCGCCGCGAGAAGGTTCTCGCCTAAGACACTTTCTTGCTTATGTCCGCTTCGGACTTTCGTTCACCCCAGACCGAGAAGCGCGCGCATCCGTGCGTACTTCTCGGTCAGTCGTTTCCGGGTCTCCTCGTCCAGGATGGCCAGGCGCGCCGGGTCTGCGTTGTGTGCCAGGTCCGACTCCTTCACCAACAGCGCGCCGGGAGTGGCGAGGATCCGTCCCGCGTACGCCTCCGGGGGCTCTCCGGACCGTTTGGTGACCGCGAGCACGATGTCCTTCGTACGGCGGCTCAGCGCGGCCTCCTCCAGCCAGTGCGCGGAGAGCGCGTCGTCCTCGACGGCGTCGTGCAGCCAGGCGGCGGCGATCTGGTCGGCGTCGCCGCCCCGCGCGCGTACGCCGTCCGCCACGGCCTGGAGGTGCTCGGCGTAGGGCCGGCCCGCCTTGTCGGTCTGGCCCTCGTGGGCGGCGCGGGCGAGGGTCTCCACCTCGGCCGGGGTCAGGGTGCTCGGTGCCTCTGTCACTCCTCCAGTGTCTCCCCGCGCAGTGCCGCGCGGGCGGGAAGGGTCGCGGCGGCGAGGCCGAGGACGACGACCGTCCCGGCGAGGGAGCCGTAGACCAGCGGCGGGATGTAAGGGCCTTGTCCCGTCAGGCCGTTCATCATCGGGACGAGCGTGGCGAGCGCGATGCCCGTGCCGAGGGCGATGCCCGCGAGGGCGACCAGCAGGGCCTCCCAGCGGATCATGCGCAGTATCTGGCGGCGGGTGGAGCCGATGAGGCGGAGGGTGCCGAGTTCGCGGCGGCGGTCCAGGACCGTCATCACCAGGGTGTTGACGGCGGCGACCGCCGCGAAGCCGCCGAGGACGGCCGCCATGACGTTGTTCGCCCAGGCGTTGAGCTCGCGGTCGACGGACTGGGCGGTGGTGTAGTCGGCGCGGGCCAGCACCGTGCCGAGCTCCCCCAGACCGGTCGCCGCGCCCTTCGTCCACAGCTCGGTGTCGAAGGCGGAGGTGACGTGGGCGGCGAGGTCGGCGCGGGCCATCGTCACCTGGGACAGTCCCATGCCGCGTCCGTACGTCGCCACGATCCGCGGCGCCGCCTTCGTGCCGTCGGGCAGCCGGATGGGGAGGCGGTCGCCGACCTTCGCGTCCGCGGTGCCGGCGAGCGAGGCGTCCACGGCGATCTCGCCGGGTTTCAGGGACAGTCGGCCGTCCATGACGTCCAGGTCCTGTACGGCCGCCAGATCGCGTGCGGAGCCCGTGACGCCCTGCGCGGTGGCGGCTTCCAGGGTGCCGCCGGAGCCGGGGACCAGCACGGAGGTCTTCAACAGGCCGACGGCGGCGGTGACTTCGGGGGTGCGCTCGGCCCGTCGTACGGCGTCGGGGGCGAGGCCGGGGCCGGTCGCGGTGACGATGTGGTCGGCGGTGATCCCGTCGCGCTGCTGCTGTGCGGTGACGTGGTCCTCGCTGGTGTGCAGGAAGAGCAGGACCGAGGAGAAGGCCATGGCGAGCACGATCGGGGTGATCGCGGAGGCCAGACGGCGGGCGTTGGTACGGGAGTTGGCGGCGGCCAGGACGGCGGAGGCGCTCGCTCCGCGCAGCGGGAGGCCGAACAGGGCCGCGCAGGCGCGGGCGACGAGCGGGCCGAGCAGGGCCACGGCCAGCATGAACAGCATGACGATGCCGAGCGCGGTGTTGGCCGCGTCCTCGCCGGTCATCGAGGCGGCCAGGCCCGCGCAGACGAGGCCGCCGACCGCCGCGGCGATGCCGAGCGGGGTGCGGATCCAGCCGACGCGCAGCCGCTCCACGGACGCCTCGGTCAGGGCCTGGCCCGGCTTGATGCGGGAACTGCGGTGGGCGGCCGTGTATCCGGCGACCAGGGCGGTCAGAAGGACGGCGCCGGCGGCGGAGACCAGCGGGATCCAGGAGACGGCGAGGTCGACGTCGCGCGGGAGCGCGCCCCGGTCCCGCAGCTGGCCGAACCACCAGGCGGCGAGGGCGACTCCGGGGACGCAGCCGGCCGCGCCCGCGACGGGGGCGATCAGGAGTGCTTCGGTGGCGATCGTGCGGCGGATCTGGCGCGGGGTGGTGCCGATGGCGCGCAGCAGGGCGAACTCGCGGGCGCGCTGGCCGACGGCGAGGGCGACGGTGCCGGCGGCGGTGAACATGGCGACCATCGTGGCGACGCCCCCGAAGGAGGCACCGAGGGCGATGAGGATCTCCTTGGCCTCGTCGAGGCTGGGGTCGGCGACGGTGCCGCGGCCGTCGCCGGTGTGGACCTTGGCCTTGCCGCCGAGGGCGTGGGCGACCTGTCCGGCGAGGGTGTCGGTGCTGACGCCGGGCTCGGGGAGTACGGCTATCGCGTCGACGCGGCCGGGGTGCCCGGAGAGCCGTACGGCTTCGTCGTCCGCGAACCAGGCGGTGCGTTCGGAATCGCCGAGGGCGCCTTCGGTGGTGCCGGCGACGCGGTAGGTGCGGGTGCCGGTGGGGGTGGTGAGGGTGACCTCGTCGGCCGGGGTGGCGTGGCTGAGGACGACCTCGCCGGGGGCCGGGGCGTGGCCGGTGGCGAGGTGGTCGCCGGTGAAGGTGGTGGAGGACCAGTTGTGGGCGGTGAGGGCCGTGTCGTGGGGGCCCTTCGCCGGGAAGGTGACGTCCGCGACGGCCGTGCGGGCGCCGGGGGCCTCGGCCGCCTTCGCCACCAGGGACGCGTCCAGGCGGGCGCGGTCCGGGAGGGGTTCGCTGTCGGCGCTGTCGCCCTCGCCGTAGTGGGCCCGCTGGTCGGCGGCGGCCACGACGGGGGCGTGCGCGTAGCGGGCGGGCGGGACCTCGGCCCGTATACCCGTCTCCAGGAGGATGCCGCAGGCCGCCACGATCATCGCGGCCATGGCGAGCGCGACGAAGGTGCCGACGAACGCGGAGGGCCGAAAGCGGAGCGCTGCGCGGGCCAGGCCGTTGGGCGTGAACATCGGGGGGTCCTAAGGGTTGAGGCGTGTGTGGTTCGTGGCCGGGTGCGGGTGGGTGGGTGCTGGTCGCGCCCACGCGGCGGAGCCGCATATCGATACAGCCCCGCGCCCCTAGGTGGATTGAGTGCCCGTTCGCCGAGAAGTTGGCCGGCGCCTTCGTCACGCCGCTGCCGGTATGTGGGCCCGTCGCGCCGTCAGGGTCGTCATGTGTGCCGCTATCCGGTCCGGGGTCGTGCGGTCCAGGTGGGCGGCCAGTTCGCCGTCCGCGAGGAACAGGACCCGGTCGGCCCAGGCGGCGGCCGTGGGGTCGTGGGTGACCATGACGACCGTGGCGCCCTGGGTGTCGACCGCGTGGCGCAGGAGGGCGAGGATCTCCGACGCCGTGGTCGTGTCGAGGGCGCCGGTCGGCTCGTCCGCGAAGACGACGTCGGGGCGGGTGACCAGGGCGCGGGCGATCGCGACCCGCTGCTGCTGGCCGCCGGAGAGCTGGCCGGGGCGGCGGCGGGCCTTGTCGGCGAGGCCCACCTGGGCGAGGACCTCGGCGGTGCGGCGGCGGTCGGGGCGGTGGCCGGCGAGGCGGGTCGGGAGGGCCACGTTCTGCTCGACCGTGAGGGACGGGAGCAGGTTGAAGGCCTGGAAGACGAAGCCCAGGCGGGTGCGGCGCAGAGCGGTGAGCCTGTTCTCCTTCATGCCGGTGATCTCCGTGCCGCCGAGGCGGACCGTGCCGGAGGTGGGGCGGTCCAGGCCGGCCGCGCACTGGAGGAACGTGGACTTGCCGGAGCCGGACGGGCCCATGACCGCGGTGAAGGTGCCGGGCGGGAGGGTGAGGTCGATGCCGCGGAGGGCGTGGACGGCGCTGCGGCCGCGGCCGTAACGCCGGTGTACGCCGTGCAGTTCTACGGCCCAGTCGGCGGGCATGGGCGGTCCTTCCGTTCGTTCGCGGGGTGTGTCTCGAACGTACGGATTCGGGGGGTGCCGCGGCCATGTGGGCGGCTGGCGGATACGGGCGGGGGTAAACCCCACCCCCGCCGACCGGTTCCTGGCCTGTTCCTAGAGGTTGGCGGCCTGGGCCGTCGGGCCTTCGCGGCAGATCAGCAGCAGGGCCCGGTCGTCGTTGACGTCCTTCGCCACCGCCTCGATCAGGTGCCAGGCGGCGCCGTGGAAGCCGCCCGCCACATAGCGGTCGGCCTCGCCGGTCAGGCGGTCGATGCCCTCGACGATGTCCCGGTCGGACGTCTCGACCAGGCCGTCCGTGAAGAGCATCAGGACGTCGCCCGGGCGCAGGGAGCCCTTCACCGGGTCGAACTGGGCGCCGTCGTACACGCCGAGGAGGGGGCCTTCCGCGGCCTTCTCCTCCCAGCGGCCGCTGCCCGCGCTGAGCTGGAGGCCCGGCGGGTGGCCGGCGGAGTAGAGCTCGTAGTCGCCGGAGTCGAGGTCCAGGACCAGGTGGATGGAGGTCGCGAAGCCCTCGTCCCAGTCCTGGCGGAGGAGATAGCCGTTGGCGGCCGGGAGGAACGCGTGCGGGGGCAGGCTGCCCAGCAGGCCGCCGAAGGCGCCGGACAGGAGCAGCGCCCGGGAGCCCGCATCCATGCCCTTGCCGGAGACGTCCGTGAGGACGACCTCAAGGGTGCGGCCGCCGTTGGTGCGGGCCGCGACCACGAAGTCGCCGGAGAAGGACTGGCCGCCCGCCGGACGCAGCGCCATCTCGCGGTGCCAGGCCGGGGGCAGCTTGGGGAGCTTGCTCTGGACCCGGATGCGTTCGCGCAGGTCGAAGAGCATGGTGCCGCCGCGCCGCCAGGGCACGCCGACCCGGCTGCGGAACTGGGCGATCAGGAGGCCGAAGAAACCGCAGGCCGCGACGACGAGCACGATGCCCGGGGTGACTCTGGAGGGGCCCTCCGTGTACGGGCCGAGCTGCACCGACTCCACGATCAGTGCCGTCGCCGCCGCCGCGTACAGGCCGAGCAGGCTCGCCGGGCGCAGCAGCAGGCCGCCCGCGACGATCGGGAGGACCAGCGCGGCCGGGGAGCACCACACCGAGTTGGCGAGCGTCGTGGCCGCGATCAGCGGGATCGTGATGAGCAGACCGGCCAGGGCGACCCAGTCCGAACCGTCCCCGCGGAAGTAGTCCACGGCGCTTCTGCGCAGCCCTGTGCGGGCCCGGTGCCACTGCATCTTCAACCGGGCCGTGAACGTCTCGGCTTCCGCGCGCCGCTCTCGTCCTGCTGCCATTAGTTGGGGACCCTATCCATCGGACCAGCTGCTTGGCACGGGAGGTCCCACTTGTCCCCCGTCCGAGGTTCAACTTCACAGTGAACTTCACAGAAAGCCGTCGTGCCGCCGTCACGGAGAAATTCCCTGGCTCGCCCCGCAATGCCCTGGTAGTCATGGTCCATGGCTTCTGACTGGGCGACCGACCTGCGGGTGCTGCGACCGGACGAGTGGGACGAGTGGTACGACACCCTGATCCGCGCCTTCGGCGGGGTGCCGGAGTCGACGGAGGAGCGGGAGCTGTGGAACTCGCTCACCGAGCCGGACCGCTCCATCGGCGCATGGGACGGGGACCGGTGCGTCGGGTCGGCGGGGGTGTTCAGCTTCCGGCTGACGGTACCCGGCGGCGCGGCGGTGCCTGCCGCCGGCGTGACCATGGTCAGCGTGGCCGCGACGCATCGGCGGCGCGGGGTGCTGACGTCGATGATGCGGCGGCAGCTGGACGACGTACGGGAATGGGGATGGCCGCTGGCCGTGCTCACCGCGTCCGAGCCCGCGATCTACGGGCGGTTCGGGTACGGCGGGGCCACCTTCCATCTGCACTCCGAGATCGACACCACACGGGTACGGCTGTCCGTGCCGCCGGGGACGGATGACGTACGGCTGCGGTACGCGGACCCCGTCGCGGCGCTGGACGCGTGCGAGGCGGTGTACGCGCGGCTGGTGCCGCTGCGGCCGGGGATGGTCGTGCGCAATCCCGGGTGGGAGCGGCTCGTGGTGCTCGACCCGGAGAGCGAGCGGGGCGGGGCGTCGCCGATGCAGTGCGTGCTCGCGGAGCGGGACGGGGAGCGGGGCCGGGAGGTCGTCGGGTACGCGCGGTTCGCCGTGAAGCCGGAGTGGGATCTCGGCGGGCCCAAGGGGACCGTGATCGTGCGGGAGGTGCAGGGGCTCGATCCGGCGGCGGACGCGGCGCTGTGGCGGTTCCTGTTCGACATCGACCTCACGTCGACGGTGTCGGTGCGGGGGCGGCCGGTGGACGAGGTGTGGCAGTACCTCGTCTCCGACTTCCGGCGGTGCGCGCCGCGGGTGCGGGACTCGTTGTTCGTACGGCTGGTGGATGTGGGGGCCGCGCTGGAGGCGCGGACCTATCAGGCGCCGGTGGATGTGGTGTTCGAGGTCGCCGACGAGTTCTGTCCCTGGAACGCGGGGCGGTGGCGGCTCTCGGGGGACGCGAAGGGGGCGTCCTGCGAGCGGACCGACGACGCGGCGGATCTCGCCTTGTCCGTACGGGAGTTGGGGGCGGCGTATCTCGGCGGGGTGAGCCTCGTCTCGCTGGCGGCGGCCGGGCGGGTGCGGGAGCTTCGGCGGGGGGCGTTGGGGGAGGCTTCCCTGGCGTTCGGGTCCGCGGTGGCGCCGTGGTTGCCGCACGGGTTCTGACGGTTTCCCGGACTGGTCAGGGTTTCTGGCAGGTCGGGCACCAGAAGAGGTTGCGGGCGGCGAGGTCGGCGGTGCGGATCTCGGCGCCGCAGATGTGGCAGGGCATGGTGGCTCTGCGGTAGACGTACACCTCGCCGCCGTGGTCGTCCTTGCGGGGCGGGCGGCCCATCGCCTCCGGCATGTGTTCCGGGCGGACCGTGTCGATGCGGTTGTTCTTCACGCCCTCGTGCATGAGGTCGACCAGGTCGTGCCAGATCGCGTCCCATTCGGCGGGGGTGATCGTGTTGCCCGTGCGGTACGGGTCGATGCCGTGGCGGAAGAGGACCTCGGCTCGGTAGACGTTGCCCACGCCCGCGATGACCTTCTGGTCCATGAGGAGGGCGGCGATCGTCGTACGGCTTCGGGAGATCCGTCGGTACGCGGCGTCGGGGGCGGCGTCTGCGCGGAGGGGGTCCGGGCCCAGGCGGTCGTGTATCGACTGCTTCTCGGTGGGGGTGATGAGGGCGCAGGTGGTGGGGCCGCGGAGGTCGACGTACGCGGTGGGGTTCGCGAGGCGGAGGCGGACCGTGTCGGTGGGGGGTGGGGTGGGGGTGGGGCCGTCGGTCACCTTGCCGAAGGTGACCTTGCCGAAGAGGCCGAGGTGGATGTGGATCCAGTCGGTGGCGGCTCGGAAGCCGAGGAAGAGGTGTTTGCCGTGGGCTTCGGTGTGGGTGAGTTCCGCGCCGGTGAGGAGGGTGGCGGCTTCGGTGAACTTGCCCTGGGGGCTGGTTACCTGGGGGGTTGTGCCGAGGAAGGCTGCGGCGTAGTCCTGGGCCAGGCGGTGGATCGTGTGCCCCTCCGGCACGGTGGCTCCTCTTTTGTGTTCGGGGGTGCGGGTCTGTGTTCGGGGGTGCGGGTCGGGTTTTCCTCGCCCCCGCCGCCCCTACCCGTCCCATCCTCCAGGGGCGCTGCCCCTTCGACCCCGACCGCCCTGGGGGCTCCGCCCCCAGACCCCCGTCGGCCCCGAAAGGGCCTCGTCCTCAAACGCCGGACGGGCTGAAGTGACCTGAACCGGCAGCGAGAAGCGAAGCCCCCAGCGGGTGGGTGGGGGTTGGGGATGGCAGTCCCCCGGTGGGTGGGGGCCGGGACGGCAGTCCCCCCGGGTGGGTGGGGGCCGGGACGGCAGTCCCCAGCGATCCCTACTGCTGCGGGTGGTGTGCCGGGATCGGGGGGAGGTCGCCCGTCGTCTCGTAGGCGGCCAGCATTTCGATGCGCCGGGTGTGGCGGGCGTCGCCGGAGTACGGGGTGGCGAGGAAGGTTTCGATGAACTTCGTCGCCTCCTCCGTCGAGTGCATGCGCGCGCCCACCGCGACCACGTTGGCGTTGTTGTGCTGGCGGCCCAGGGACGCCGTCTCCTCGCTCCAGGCGAGGGCCGCGCGGACGCCCTTGACCTTGTTCGCGGCGATCTGCTCGCCGTTGCCGGAGCCGCCGATCACGATGCCGAGGGCGTCGGGGTCCGCCGCCGTCTTCTCCGCGGCGCGGAGGCAGAAGGGGGGGTAGTCGTCCTGGGCGTCGTAGATGTGGGGGCCGCAGTCGACCGGGTCGTGGCCGGCCGCCTTGAGCCACTCGACGAGGTGGTTCTTGAGTTCGAAGCCCGCATGGTCGGAGCCGAGATACACGCGCATGGGATGAGTGTGTCACGGCTGTTTCCGGGCAGCAGCCTCGGGTGTCGGGCAGGAAAACAGTGACCCCAGCCACAGAAGCTCAAGAAAACCTCAAGTAACAATCTGGATTCGAAGGTTCATTTATCTATTTGCCTCTGATTCATTGAGGCGATCCCGCTCTCCCCTCCCCCCACGCCCCCCCACAACCGGCACGAAGGAACTTCCGTATGACTGGTCTCCAGGCCGGGCTCAAGAACCGCCATCTGTCCATGATCGCCATTGGTGGTGTCATCGGCGCAGGTCTGTTCGTCGGTTCCAGCTCCGGTATCGCCACCGCAGGCCCCGGCATCCTCCTGTCGTACGCACTCGTCGGCACGCTCGTGGTGCTGGTGATGCGGATGCTCGGTGAGATGTCCGCCGCCAATCCGACCTCAGGCTCGTTCTCGGCCCATGCCGACCGGGCGCTCGGGCGCTGGGCCGGGTTCTCCATCGGCTGGCTGTACTGGTTCTTCTGGGTCGTGGTGCTGGCCGTGGAGGCCACCGCCGGTGCCGTGATCCTCGAAGGGTGGGTCCCCGCCGTCCCGCAGTGGGCGTGGGCCCTCATCGTGATGGTGGTCCTCACCGCCACCAACCTCGTCTCCGTCGGGTCCTACGGCGAGTTCGAGTTCTGGTTCGCCGGGATCAAGGTCGTCGCCATCGCGGCGTTCGTGGTCATCGGCGGGCTCGCCGTCTTCGGGCTGCTGCCCGGCGTCGACTCCGACCAGGCCGGACTCGGCAACCTCACCGAGCACGGCGGCTTCCTCCCCCACGGCGCCGGCGCGATCCTCACCGGCGTCCTGCTCGTCGTGTTCTCCTTCATGGGCAGCGAGATCGCCACGCTGGCCGCCGGCGAGTCCGAGGACCCGCAGCGGGCCGTGACCAAGGCCACCAACAGCATCATCTGGCGAGTCGGCGTCTTCTACCTCGGCTCGATCTTCGTCGTGGTCTCGCTGCTGCCGTGGAACGACCCGTCCATCAAGAAGGACGGCTCCTACGTCGCCGCCCTCGACTCCCTCGGCATCGCGCACGCCGGTCAGATCATGAACGTCATCGTGCTGACCTCGGTGCTGTCCTGTCTCAACTCCGGGCTCTACACGGCCTCCCGCATGGCCTTCTCGCTCGGCCAGCGGGGCGACGCGCCCAAGGCGTTCGCGAAGACCAACGGCCGTGGTGTGCCGCTCACCGCGATCCTCGCCTCTGTCGTCTTCGGGTTCGTCGCGGTCTTCTTCAACTACCTCTCCCCCGACACGATCTTCCTCTTCCTCGTCAACTCCTCCGGTGCGGTCGCCCTGTTCGTCTGGCTGGTGATCTGCTTCTCCCAGCTGCGGATGCGGAAGATCATCCAGGCCGAGGCGCCGGAGAAGCTGGTCGTGAAGATGTGGCTGTACCCGTATCTGACCTGGGCGACGGCCGGGCTGATCGTGTTCGTGCTCGGTTACATGCTGACCGACACGAAGGGGGCGAGCAGCGGGCGTACGACCGTGCTGCTCTCGCTGCTCGTCGCGGCGTTCGTGCTGGGCATCGCCCTCATGAAGGAGCGGCTGGGGCGCGGTCGGGCCGCCGTTGTCCCGGATGAGATCCGCGACGAGAACGTCAAGGTCGGCTGACGCCATCGAGTGACCTGGTGACCGAGTGACCTGGTGACCGAGTGACCTAGTCACCTAAGGGGCCCTGCCGTCCGCGGGGCCCCTTAGGTGTCAGAGGATCGTGAAGCTGTCCGTCACCTTGTTGTACGTCTTCGTCGCCTGGGTCTCGATGGCCGGCTGGTACCAGGTGTTGACCTGGTACGACTTGCCGTCCGCGTTGAAGCCCAGGAGGCGGGCGTGCCACTTGGTGCCCTTCATGGTGAAGGTGTACTCCCAGACGACCGCCGGGTAGTCGCGGAACGTCGTCTCCTCCAGGCGGATCTTCCGGTAGTCCTGGCCCTCGTGGGCGTTCTGCTCCGAGGTCCGCCAGGTCTCCATCAAGTCGCCGCGCGCCAGTGAGGACTTGGCCACGAGTTCCTGTTTGCCGTCCGGGGACGTGTAGTGGACCTCCGCGCCCGTCTTCACGTCCCTGCGCCAGTCCTTCGGCGTCGCCCACGCGAACCCGCCCGCCTCCCGGTGCGCGCCCGGCGGCAGCGACTGCGGCCTCGACGTGCCCTCGACGGTGGGCGACGGGCTGATCTTCACCGAGGCGGACGGCGTGGGCGAGCCGCCGCCCGCCTGATTCCCGCCGGGCGAGCCCGAGTTCATCAGCAGGACGACCGTGACGACCGCGGTCGCGGTGACGGCCGCCGCGCCGACGAGGAGTCCGGTACGGCGGTGAGGGCGCCGCGGGCCCGGCAGCTCGCCTGGGAGCACGCCGGGGAGCACGTCGGGCGGCATCCCGTACGTCGACTCCGGCATCGGGCGCCGCTCGGTCTCCACCTCGGAACGGTCGAGGGAGACCCCGCCCAGTCCTTGCGTCGCCGCGCCGCTGCTCCCGACGGGGGTCTCGGAACGGACCTCCGAACTGGTGGACGAGGCCGCTTCCGTGGAGGCGTTGCCGGGGGCGGAGGTGGGCGTGGCCACGGGGGGCGCGGGGTGGCGGCGGTCCAGGCTTACGCGGCGGGCGGGGGTGGTTGCGCGGGGTGGGGGGTGCTCGTGGCGGGTGGGGGTGCGGGTGGGTTGGGGCGTGGAGTGGGCGGTGTCGGGGGGTGCGGGGTGGTGCGCGTACCCCTCGGGGCCGGCCGCGTCCGGGAGCGCGGGGCGCTGGGTCTGCCCGTGGGGGTCGGCCTTGTCCGGGGTTGCCGGGCGTTGGGTTTCCGCGGGTGCCGTGCGCTGTTGCGGGATCGCGTCGTGTACGGCTTCGGGGTCCGGGTGGGTCTCCGGCTCGGGGCGCCTGGGGTCGCGGGCGAGGGGGACCACTCGGGAGGCGTCCAGGTAGGCGGGGGTGGGGGATTCCCTTGGGGACCAGGGGAGTTGGGGGGTTGCGCGGTCGGAGGTCGGGGGTTGCGGAGTGGGCGTGGAGGGCGTGGGAGGTGCCTCGGGTGTGGAGGGCGCTGACGGCTCGGGGGCGGGGTCGGGCTCGGACCCGGTGGCGAGCTCTCGCGCCGGTTCGGGCTCAGTCACGGCAGGCCGGTCCGTCGGCTCCGACGCAGAAGGCTGATGCGTGGGCTCGGTCGCAGATGGCTGATCCATGGGCTCGGACGCAGAAGGCTGACCCGTCGGCTCCGGCGCGAGAGGGCGGCCCGGGTGTTCCGCCCCGGGTCCGGCGGGGTGTTCCGATCCGGCTTCGGACAACTCCCCAGGACCAGGCCCAGGACCAGGCGGACGCCCGGGCCCGGCCTCGGGTAGCCCCGCAGGACCAGGACCGGACAGACGCCCAGGCCCGGCCTCGGACACCTCCGCAGGACCAGGCACCCACCCCGCCCCAGGACCCGCCAACAGCTCGGGCCCGGCACCAGCCACACCCCCAGGCTCAGGACCGGACAACCGCCCAGGCCCGGCCTCGGGCAGCTCCGCAGGTCCAGGCACCCATCCCGCCCCGGGCTCCGCCGACAGCTCCGGCCCAGCACCAGCCAAGTCCCCGGACAAGTGCCCCGACTCAGGCACCCACCCCGCCTCAGGCGTCCACCCCACCTTCCGCTCCCCCGGACTCTCCGGCCCAGCCCCGGACAGATACTCCGGCTCCTCGGGGGCCACGCGGCTCTCCGGTTCCGCCGGCTGCCCCTGGATCGGCCCTGCCTCCGGCTGACCTGCCTGGGGCGCCTCGGCTGACGTTCCCCCCGGCCCCGGCTCCAGCACCGGCGTTTCCGGCACCCCGTGTTCTCCCCCGGTCACCGACACCGTCGGCGTAGGGGGCGGGAATGCCACCGGGTGGAGGGCGATCTCCAACTCGGGCAGGCCCGGGCGGACTTCCGGTTCCTTTTCCAGCAAGGCCGCCAGGATGTCGCGCAACGGGCCTGCCGCAGAAGGGAGTTCGGGCTCCTCGTAGAGGACGGCGTGGAGGGTGGCGAGGGTGGTGTCGCGGGAGAAGGGGGAGTGGCCGCCCAGGGCCGCGCAGAGGGTCGCGCCGAGGGACCAGATGTCCGATGGGGGGCCCTGCGGGCGGCCGGAGACCCGTTCCGGGGCCATGTAGTCGGGCGAGCCGACCAGCATGCCGACCATCGTCAGGGCCTTCGCGTCCTGGATGGCCGCGATGCCGAAGTCCGTGAGGACGACGCGGTGTCCGTTGCCCTCGACGAGGACGTTGCCCGGCTTGATGTCCCGGTGCAGGACGCCCCGGGCGTGCACCTGACGCAGTGCCGTCACCAGGCCGATGCCGATGCGGGCGGTCTCCTGGGGGCCGAGCGGGCCGTCCTCGACCATCATGCGTTCGAGGGAGCGGCCGGCGACCAACTCCATGACGATCCACAGGCGTTCGCCCTCGTCGACGACGTCGTAGATCCGTACGACGTTGGGGTGGTCGATGCGCGCCGTCGCGCGGGCCTCGCGCAGCGTGCGCTCCCGGCGCGTACGCGCGTCCTCCGCGTCGAGTCCGTCTATGCGCATCTCCTTGACGGCGACCTGCCGGTCGAGCATCTCGTCGGCGGCTCGCCACACCCGCCCCATTCCCCCCTGACCAATGCTTTCGACCAGGCGATAACGTCCCGTCACCAATTTTCCGGGAGCGCCGCCGCTCCTCGCGTTTCCCGCGTTTCCCATGTTCCCCGGCAATCCGTTGCACCCCCTCAACCACGCACCGGTCAACCCCTACTTCAACACAATGGTCACACTTCGCGCCGTACCAGCATAGTGCGGAGAAATCTTGTGGTAGCTCTTCAAGTACTGCGAATTCAGGCGCAGCCAAGGGGGACGAACATGAGTTCTCGTCGTATGACGACGATCGCGGGATCGCTGGTCACGGCATCTTTTTCGGCCGTGCTGATCCTTTCCGCCACCGCCGCCGCGGAGGAAGGGCCCGGAAGCAGCAAGGGGGGAAAGGCCGTTGACGAGGCACCGGCGGGAGTGAAGCTGATCACGCTGCTGCCCGAACAGATCTCGGTCGACAACAGTTCCGAAAAGACCGACATCACCGCCACGGTGAAGAACGAGGGGACCAAGGACAGCGGAAAGATCCAGCTTTTGGTCGTCGGTTTCGACGGCCTCACGGTCAATGACGTTCAAGGGTGCTCCTCGATTGCCGAAAGCGATCTTCCGGAGGGCTCGAACAGCGGTTTCGCCTGCCCGATCGACAATCTCGCGGCCGGTAAGTCGAAGTCGTACGCCGTGGACGCGTCATTCGATCTCGGAAAGACCGGAAAGATCTGTCTGCCGGTGCAGGCCGGTGACGGGAAGAAGACGTTCTGGCAGCAGGGCCCGGTTCCGTTCGGTACGACGAACCCGTCGCCGAACGCCCCGGCCACCCCGCTGCTGCTCGGCACCGACAACAAGCCGGTGGCACCGGGCGGCGACGAACTGCCCAAGACCGGTCCCACCCGCGACATGCTCCCGCTGGGCGCGGCGGGCGCGACCCTGCTGACGGCCGGTGCGGCGGGGCTGTGGTGGGCGACACGGCGGCCCAGCCGCAGGGCCGACTTGACCTGAGCCGGTCTGACCTGAGCCGGCCCAGCCAACGGTGGAGGCATAACCTGACGGAATCTGTCAGGTTATGCCTCCATCCTGCGGTGCATGAACAGTCACGCAGCAGAGGAACTCGCCGGATTCCAGACCGGGTTCGCGGTGCGCCCCGCACAGCTCGTCACCGCCCGCTCCGCCGACGACATCGTCTCCGCCGTCCGTCACGCCGCCGCCGAGCGGCTGTCGATCGCCGTGCAGGCCACCGGACATGGGCTGCCGGGACCGGTGGAGGGCGGCTTGCTCGTCTCCACGAGGCTCATGGACCGGGTGGCCGTCGACCCCGTCGCCCGCACCGCCCGCCTCCAGGCCGGTGTCCGCTGGGGCCAGGTCGTCGAAGCCGCCGCACCCCACGGGCTCGCCCCGCTCAACGGCTCCGCGCCGAGCGTCGGTGCCGTCTCCTACACGCTGGGCGGTGGACTCGGCATCCTCGCGCGGGAGTTCGGGTATGCCGCCGATCATGTGCGGTCCCTGGACGTCGTCACCGGGGACGGTGAACTCCGGCATGTGACCCGGGAGTCCGCGCCCGAGCTGTACTGGGGGCTGCTCGGCGGCGGCCACAGCCTCGGCGTCGTCACCGAGTTGGAGATCGGGCTCGTGGGGGTCGGGAAGGTGTACGGCGGCTCGCTCTCCTTCGACGGGCGGGAGGTCGATGCGGCGGAGGTACTACGGGCGTACGAGGCCTGGACGCGGACCGTGCCGGACGGGCTGACCTCGTCCTTCGCCGCCGTACCGTATCCGGATCTGCCCGGCCTGCCGCCGCAGCTGCGGGGGCGGTACGTCGTCTCCGTGCGGCTCGCCTGGACCGGCGCCGACGGTGAACGGCTCGTCGCCCCGCTGCGGGAGATCGGGCCGGTGCTGTCCGACTCGCTGCGGGAGATGCCGTATGCCGAGAGCCACACCATCCACAGTGATCCGGACTTTCCGCACTCCTACTACGGGGACAGCGCGTTCGTGAGCGAGCTGGACCTCGACGTGGCCGGTGAGGTGCTGCGGGCCACCGGGCCGGGTGCCGGGGCCATGGTCGTCGTACAGGTCAATCATCTGGGTGGGGCGCTCGCCGCGTCCGCGTCCGCGTCGGCGAACTCCGTGCCGTGGCGTGAAGGGCGGTTCCTGGTGCGGCTGTTGGCCATGGGGGAACGGGAGAAGGGCCGGGCGGTTCTCGATCCGGTCTTCGGCCTGCTCGCGCCCGTCACGCTCGGGCGGGCCGTCAACTTCGCGTTCGGGGGCGGGGATCGGACTGCCGGGTTGTACGAGCCCGGGACGCGGCAGAGGCTCGCCGGGCTGAAGTCGCGCTACGACCCGGCGAGCCTGTTTCCCGACTACGTCGGCGAGTTCAGCGCTCCGCGCGGTTGAGGAACTTCCAGGCCGTGGGCAGCAGGCCCATCGCCACGGCCGCCTTGACGGCGTCGCCGATCAGGAACGGGGTGAGGCCGGCCGCGATGGCGGCGGAGGCGGACATGCCGGTGGCGAAGGCGAGGTACGGGACGCCGACGGCGTAGATGATCGCCTCGCCCACGAGCATCGCGCCGGCCGTGCGCAGTACCGAGCGGTCGGCGCCGCGGCGGGCCAGGGCGCCGACGACGGTGGAGGCGAGGATCATGCCGAGGATGTAGCCGAAGGAGGGGGCGCTCGCGCCGGAGGTGGCGCCCGCGAACCACGGCATGCCCGCGACGCCCGCGATCGCGTACAGCGCGAGGGAGAGGAAGCCGCGGCCGGCGCCCAGGCTGGTGCCGACGAGCAGCGCGGCGAAGGTCTGGCCGGTCACCGGCACCGGGGAACCGGGCACCGGCACGGAGATCTGGGCGGCGAGGCCGGTGAGCGCGGCGCCGCCGACGACGAGCGCGATGTCGCGGACTCGGGAGGCCGGGAGCAGGTCGGCGAGGACCTGGCCGGGGCGGGCTACGGGGGCGACGGCGGTGCTCATGGGGACTCCGCGAGGGTATGAACGGCGGGGGACATCGCGACGCTATCCCGGGCCCCGCGCGCCGATCACCGTCAGCCGTCGACAAAGGCTGGAGCTGCGGCTTGGTGGTCTCCATACAAAGGATGCGGGTTACACCCGGTACGGGGTGACCCCGGTCACTGAGGCGGGGACGTTTCACTCACGTGTCGAGTGTGAACGGCGTCTGTAGGGTCCCACCAAATGCGGCTGGGCACTCTGGCCGGATCCGATCGGTGCCCCTACCCTTCGAGCCATGGTCGCCCAGGCTCTCACCCTCACGTCGCGTCGCCATGTCGACCTGCGACGCGTGAGCGCTGCCGCCTGTCGCCGTCCCGGGTGAGGCCGCTCCGGCGTGCCTCGCCCTCCGCGACGGCGCAGTGTCGGACCGCTCCCGAGGATGATCGCCATGCCCACCACCCTTGCCTCCCCTGTCTCCTCCTCTTCCCCCTCCCCTTCCCCCATCGCGCGCGCCTCCGATGCCAACCGGCGGCGGACCAGCGCCAGTGTCGTGCTGCGGTCCGTGCTGGAGCACGGGCCGGTGGCGCGTTCCACCATCGCCCGGCTCACCGGGCTCTCCCCCGCCTCGGTGACCGACTACTGCGCCCGGTTCGCGCGGCTCGGGCTGATCCAGGAGGCCGCCGCGCCCCGGCGGTCGAACGGTGTGGGGCGGCCCCATGTGCCCGTCGACCTGGATTCCTCGCGTTTCGTTGTGGGCGGCGTCCATGTGGCCGTCCCCCACACCACGGTCGCGCTGCTCGATCTGCGGGGGCGGGTGGTGGCCTCGCGGGAGCTCAAGCACGACGGGGTCTTCGAGCCGGGGCGGGTGCTGGCGCGGGCCGCGGACGGGCTGGCGGCGCTGCTCGACGCGGCGCCGGAGTGCCGGCCGCTGGGGGTCGGTTTCGCGGCCGGGGGGTGGGTGGACCGGGAGGCCGGGACGGTCGTCGAGCATCCGCTGCTGGGGTGGCGGGACGTGCCGGTGCGGGAGCTGATCGGGGCGCGCACCGGGCTGCCGGTCCATGTGGACGGGCACGCGCGGGCGTTGGTCAACGCCGAGCGGCTGTTCGGGCGGGCGCGCGGAAGCCGGAGCGTGCTGCATCTGTTCGTGGGGAACGTCGTGGACGCCGCGTTCGCGACGAACGACGAGGTGCATCACGGGCCGCGTTCGCAGGCCGGCGCCATCGCCCATCTGCCGCTCGGGGGCGGCACGGAGACCTGCGGGTGCGGGCGGGTCGGGTGCCTTCAGGTCGAGTTGAGCGAGCGGACGCTGTGCGGACGGGCGCGGGCGGCCGGGGTCATCGCGGGCGTCAACCCGATGCATCTGGTGCGGACCGCGGCGGACGGCGACCCGGAGGCCGTACGGCTCCTTGTGGAGCGGTCGCGGATGACGGGGCGGGCGGCCGGACTGCTGCTCGACATCCTGAACCCGGAGGTCGTCGTGGTCACCGAGGTGGGCGCGATCCATCGGGAGGACTGCCTCTCCGCGCTGCGGGAAGAGGTCGGGGCCGAGCGTTCCGGGTCCGTGATCCCGACGAGTTTCCCGGATTCCGTGCTCGCGGTGGCGGGCGGTGCGGTGGCGCTCGACGTGCTTTACCGGGATCCGCTGACCGTGTCACCTGAGCGGACTTAATTCAGAAACTCCGAATGTTGACAGGGGTTCCGCCCCACCGGGAGCATCGTGTTCATGAGCCCTCACCTGCACTGTCGCGCCTTCTGTTGCTGACACGTCGCCCCGTGTGACCCGCTCATTTCTGCCGCGTGAAATTCCTTCCAGGCATTTTTCTCATGCACCAATTCAGGGAGTCCTCCCATGTCCTTTTCGCGTACGTCCGGCATAGACCGGCGTCTGTTCCTGACCTCCCTCGTGGGCGTCGCGGCCGGTGCCGCCGGCCTGACCGGCTGCGCCGAGTCCAGTGCCGCCACCGGCAGCAAGGGCGCCTCGACCGCCCCGCTCGCCGACAAGGTCCCGGCCGGTACGAGTCTGAAGGTCGCCTCCTTCTCCGGCACCCAGCAACTCCAGTTCAAGCTCGCCAAGTTGGGGGAACTGCCTTTCAAGGTCTCCAGCTGGGTGAACATCGGCGCCGGGCCCGATGTCATCAACGCCTTCCGCGCCAAGTCCCTGGATCTCGCCAACAACGCGGGAATTCCGCCGATCCAGGCCCACTACCAGGGATTCGACGCGAAGATCGTCGCGATCAACATCACGCGCAAGCCCAATTACGTCTTCGCCACCAAGCCCGGCAGCGACATCCGGACCGTCGACGACTTCCGCGGCAAGAAGATCGCGTTCTCGCAGGGGCAGGCCCAAGGCGTCGTACTGCTGCGGGCGTTGAAGAAGGCCGGGCTCGCCTACGACGAGGTGAAGCTGGTCCCGCTGACCAGCAACCAGTTCCTCACCGCCCTCCAGTCGGGCCAGGTGGACATCGCGCCGCTCGGCAACACCCAGTCCCCCGCCTACCTCGCGCAGTACGAGGCCAAGGGCGCCCGGGTCATCACCACGGACGTCGTCGACCTGCTCAACCTGCTGTGGGCGCCGGTCGGCGTGCTGAACGACGAGGCGAAGGCGGCCGCGGTCGCCGCGTACATCCCCTTCTGGGCCAAGGGCCAGGTCTGGGCGTACGAGAACCCCGACATCTGGAACGAGGAGTTCTACGTCAAGACGCAGAACCTGACCCTCGCGCAGGCGCAGGGGATCACGAAGCTCGCCAACAAGCCGCTGTTCTCGCCGAGTTGGGACGAGGCGATCCAGTGGGAGCAGGAGACCGCCGATCTGCTCGCGGAGGGCGGGTTCGTGAAGAAGTTCGACGTGTCCTCGCTCTTCGACCACCGCTTCGAGTCCATCGCCGCGAAGGCCGTAGCAGAGGAGTATCGGAAGTGAGCGCGGCGACGACGACCACGGCGGCGACGGCACCGGTCGTCGCGGAGACTTCGGAGGCGGTACGGCGGAAGCGGCGAGGCCTCTCGCCCGGCCCGCGGCTCCCCGCCACCCGGCTCATCGGGCCCTTGCTGCTCCTCGCGCTCTGGGCGGCGGCCTCGGTGGCGGGCCGGCTGGATCCGGCGGCGATCCCGGCGCCCTGGACGGTCGTCGAGACCGGTGTGCATCTGTGGACCGACGGGACGCTGACCGGGGACATCCTGACCTCGTTGCAGCGGGCCGCGTCCGGGTTCGCGATCGGGCTGGTCGCCGCGGTCGTGCTCGCGCTGGCGGCCGGGCTCAGCCGGGTCGGGGAAGCGCTCATCGACGGGTCGGTCAATCTCAACCGGGCGATCCCGACACTCGGTCTGATCCCGCTGTTCATCCTCTGGCTGGGGATCGGGGAGACGTTCAAGGTCGCCATCATCGCGATCGTCGTCTACATCCCGATCTATCTGAACACCCATGCCGCGCTGTCCGGGATCGACAGCCGGTTCGTCGAACTCGCCGAGGTGCAGGGGCTGAACCGGTTCCAGTTCATCCGGCAGATCGTCCTCCCCGGCGCACTGCCCGGATTCTTCGTGGGACTCCGGCTCGGTGTCACCAACTCCTGGCTCGGGCTGGTCGTCCTTGAGCAGATCAACGCCACCAGCGGACTCGGCTACATGATGTTCCAGGCCCAGAACTACGGCCAGTCGGACGTCATTCTCGTCGGACTCGTCGTGTACGGGGTGTTCGGCCTCGCCTCCGACAGTGCGGTCCGTCTCATCGAACGGAGGGTGCTGTCATGGCGACGCACACTGAGCAGCTGACTCTTTCCCGCCCGGCCGTCCAACTCCGGGGGCTCACACGGTCGTTCGACGGGCGGGTCGTTCTCGACGACGTCGATCTCGACATCCCCGCCGGGCAGTTCGTCGCTCTGCTCGGGCACAGCGGATCCGGCAAGAGCACGCTGCTGCGGGCCATCGCGGGGCTCGACCACGAGGTGGTCGGGAGCGGTCGGATCTCGGCTCCCGAGCGGGTGTCCGTGGTGTTCCAGGACTCACGGCTGCTGCCCTGGCGGCGGGTCCTGGACAACGTACTGCTGGGGACCGACGGGGTGGACAAGGGGCGGGCCGCTCTGGAGGAGGTCGGGCTCAAGGGGCGGGAGCGCGCCTGGCCGAACGAGCTGTCCGGGGGCGAGGCACAACGGGCGGCGCTGGCGCGGTCGTTGGTGCGGGAGCCGGAGCTGTTGCTGGCGGACGAGCCGTTCGGGGCGTTGGACGCGCTGACCCGGATCAGGATGCACGGGCTGCTGCGGGAGTTGTGGGAGCGGCATCGGCCGTCGGTGTTGCTGGTCACGCATGACGTGGACGAGGCGATCGTGCTGGCGGACCGGGTGCTGGTGCTGGAGTCCGGGCGGGTGGGGCTCGATCTGGCGATCGAGCGGGACCATCCGCGGTCGTACCGGGATCCGCTGCTCGGGGAGTACCGGGAGCGGTTGCTGGGCGCCCTGGGCGTGACAGAGGACCACTGATGACAAGAGCCCTGAGTTTCCCGGAGGACCACGCATGACCCGCCAGCTCCACCTCAACGCCTTCCTCATGAACACCGGGCACCACGAAGCCTCCTGGCGGCTTCCCGAGAGTGACCCCCATGCTCATGTCGAGCTCGATCACTATGTGCGGCTCGCCAGAGCCGCCGAGCGCGGCACGTTCGACTCGCTGTTTCTCGCCGACGGTCCCCAGCTGTGGGGCAACGTCGCCCAACGGCCCGCCGGGGCGCTGGAACCGCTGACCCTGCTCACCGCGCTGGCGACCGCGACCGAGCACATCGGGCTCATCGCCACCGCGTCGACGTCGTACAACTCGCCCTACAACCTGGCCCGTAAGTTCGCGTCGCTGGACATCATCAGCGGGGGCCGGGCGGGGTGGAACATCGTCACGACCGCCGGTGCGGAAGCGGCGCGCAACTTCGGGCTCGACGCCGAACCGGCGCACGCGGAGCGCTACGCGCGGGCCGCCGAGTTCGTGGAGGTCGCTCTCAAGCTCTGGGACAGCTGGGAGGACGACGCGATCGTCGGGGACAAGGACGCCGGGGTCTGGGGGGATGACGCCAAGATTCATCCGCCCCGGCATCAAGGGACGTACTTCAGTGTCGAAGGCGCCCTCAACGTGCCTCGCTCTCCCCAGGGTTACCCCCTCCTCGTGCAGGCCGGGTCCAGTGAGGACGGCAAGCGGTTCGCGGCGCGGTACGCGGAGGCCGTGTTCACCGCGCAGCAGACCCTGAAGGACGCCCAGGAGTTCTACTCCGACCTCAAGGCCCGTACGCGGGACGCCGGCCGGGATCCCGAGCACATCAAGGTGCTGCCCGGGATCGTGCCCGTCATCGGGTCGACGGAGGCGGAGGCGCGGGCGGCGGAGCAGCTTCTGGAGGACCACATCGTGCACACGCACGGGGTGGCCAATCTGGAGCGGCTTCTCCAACTGCCCCAGGGCCAGCTTGAGTTGGATGCCGAGTTGCCCGCCGATCTGCCCTCCGAGGACTCCATCGAGGGTGCGAAGAGCCGCTACACGCTCGTCGTCGAGCTCGCCCGGCGCGAACGGCTCACCGTGCGGCAGCTCATCGGGCGGCTCGGCGGCGGGCGCGGGCATCTCACCTTCGCGGGGACGCCCGAGCAGGTGGCCGACGCGATCGAGCGGTGGTTCACGCTCGGGGCCGCCGACGGCTTCAACATCATGCCGGCCGTGCTGCCGTCCGGCCTCGATCTCTTCGTCGACCACGTCGTCCCGATCCTGCGCGCCCGCGGTCTGCTCCGCGCGGAGTACGGGCCGCGCCGCACCACCCTGCGGGAGCGCTACGGCCTTCCCCGCCCCGCCAACCAGTACACCGCCACCGTCGGCCAACTCGTCTGACCCGTCTGACCCGTCTGACCCGTCTGAGAGGACCATCCCATGAGCATCGAGATCACCAAGGTCACCGCCCACATCGGCGCCCGTGTCTCCGGCGTCGACATCGCCAAGCCGCTCGACGAGGAGACGGTCGCCGCCCTCCGTGAGGCGCTCAACGTCCACAAGGCGCTCGTCTTCGACGGGGTCGACCTCGACGACGAGGGGCAGCAGGCCTTCGCCCGCCACTTCGGCGACCTCACCACCGCGCACCCGACGGTGCCCGCGGTCGACGGGGCCGCGAACGTACTGCCCGTCGACAGTGAGCAGGGCAGCGCCAGCCACTGGCACACGGACGTCACCTTCGTCCTCAACCCGCCGCAGGCCAGCACCCTGCGCAGCATCACGCTCCCGCCGTACGGGGGCGAGACGCTGATCACCAACTCCGCGGCGGCGTACTGGAGTCTGCCGGAGCCGCTGCGGCGGCTGGCCGACACGCTGTGGGCCGAGCACACCAACGACTACGACTACGCGGTGCCGGCGGAGGAGATCGACGAGCAGAAGGCCGCCCAGCGCGCCCAGTTCACCTCGATCAAGTACCGGACCGCGCACCCGGTCGTCCGCGTCCACCCGCTGACCGGTGAACGCGGGCTGTTCATCGGCGGGTTCGCGCAGCGCATCGTGGGCCTGTCGGTGACGGAGTCGCGCACGCTGCTGGACCTGCTCCAGTCGTACGTCGTCAAGCCGGAGCACATCCTGCGCCACCGCTGGTCGGAGAACCAGCTCGTGCTCTTCGACAACCGCATCACCCAGCACTACGCCGTCGACAACTACGACCGTCAGGCGCGCCGTCTGCACCGGGTGACCGTCGCAGGTGACATCCCGGTCGGCATCGAGGGCAAGGAGAGCTACTCGGTGGAGGGCGACGCGTCGCACTACACGAGCGTGGCGGCGTAGTTCACCGGCGTGGTGTTCCGGTCACCGTCCGTGCCGGACGTGTCCGGATAGCGGGCGGCCTCTCCCTCTGAGCGGAGAGGCCGCCCGGACTGTGGGCGTTTTTACCCATCTCACGCGGCGAAGATCGTGACGGGCCGGCTGCCGGGCATACCGGAGTGGGTCTGGGTGGGTGCGATCAGCCTGTTCCTGGTGCTGGGCGTCCTGGCGATCGCCGGGGCCCTCCCGGGCACGGACTCCCCCGGCACCTCACCGACTTCCTCCCCAACGGCAGCGAGGGCCTGGCCATCGGCATCCTCGCCTCTGTCTTCGCGTGGCGCATCGCGCTCTTCTACATCGGCTCGATGGCGGTCATCGTCACGCTCGTCCCGTGGGACTCGGCCGCGGTCACCGAGAAGGGCCCGTACGTCGCCGCCCTCGACTCCCTCGGCATCCCCGGCGCGGGCCGGCTGATGAACGTCGTCGTACTGGTGGCGCTCCTCAGCGCCATGAACGCCAACATCTACGGCTCCTCGCGCATCGCCTACTCCCTCGTGGCCCGGGGCCAGGGCCCGAAGCCGCTGGGCCGCATCTCCGGCGGCGTCCCCCGCGTCGCCGTCCTGGCCTCCTCCGTCTTCGGTTTCGCCTGCGTGATCCTGAGCTACTGGCGCCCCGACGACGTCTTCTCCTGCTCCTCAACATGATCGGCGGGGTCATCCTCGTCGTCTGGGCCTTCATCGCCGTCTCCCAACTCCGCCTGCGCCGGCGTGCCGCCGCGAGCTGACACGACCCGGCCTGCTCGACCTGCTCGACCTGCCGAAAGCCCCCTTGTGATCCACACGGGGGCTTTTTGCTGTTAGCTTGTTATTGCAAGCGAGTTGCAACAAGCTCTTGAGGGGACCCGTCATGCCCGTCTACACGCTGCCTGAACTGCCGTACGACTACTCCGCGCTCGCCCCCGTGATCAGCCCCGAGATCATCGAGCTGCACCACGACAAGCACCACGCGGCGTATGTGAAGGGTGCGAACGACACGCTGGAGCAGCTGGCGGAGGCGCGGGACAAGGAGCAGTGGGGGTCGATCAACGGGCTGGAGAAGAACCTGGCGTTCCATCTGTCCGGGCACATCCTGCACAGCATCTATTGGTCCAACATGGCGGGGGACGGCGGCGGTGAGCCCCTTGCCGTGGACGGAGTGGGCGACCTCGCGGATGCCATCACCGGGTCGTTCGGCTCCTTCGCCGGATTCAAGGCCCAGCTCACCAAGGCGGCTGCCACGACCCAGGGTTCGGGGTGGGGTGTGCTCGCCTATGAGCCGCTCAGCGGGCTGCTGATCGTCGAGCAGGTCTACGACCACCAGGGCAACGTCGGGCAGGGGTCCACCCCCATCCTCGTCTTCGACGCCTGGGAGCACGCCTTCTATCTCCAGTACAGGAACCAGAAGGTCGACTTCATCGAGGCGATGTGGGCGGTCGTCAACTGGCAGGACGTGGCCCGGCGTTACGCGGCCGCGAAGTCCCGGGCGGATGTTCTGCTGCTCGCGCCGTGAGGTACGTATGAGTCGTCCTGCCTCGTGATCGTCTTCTCACCCTTCACGCGGCAGGCGGAATGACGGAGGCCCCCGCGAGGACGTGACTCGCGGGGGCCTTCCAGTTGTTGGAGGGGCGCATGTCAGGGCTTGCGGCCCAGGCCGCCGTGCTGGCCGATCGGCTCCGGGCGCCCGGCGCCGTCCTCCGGGCGCCACAGCGGGACGGAGACGACGCCCGGGTCCACCAGCTCCAGGCCCTCGAAGAACGCGGCGATCTGGTCGACCGGGCGCAGGAAGTACGGGACGGCGCCGGTCTCGTTGTAGGCGTCCTGGGCCTGTTCGTAGACGGGGTCGGTGCCTCGGGAGCCGTCGTTGACCGAGAGGTAGCTGCCCGAGGGAAGCCCGGCGAGGAGGCGGGTGACCAGGTCGCGGGCCTGGTCGTAGTCGGCCACGTGGCCGAGGATGCCGCTGAGGATCAGGGCCGTCGGCCGGGTGAGGTCGAGCGTCCTCGACGCCGCCTCCAGGACGCCCTCGGGGTCGTACAGGCTCAGATCCTCGTACGCCGTCACGCCCTCCGGGGTCGAGGTGAGCAGGGCGCGGGCGTGGGCCAGGACGAGGGGGTCGTTGTCGACGTAGACGATCCTCGACTCGGGGGCGCCACGCTGGGCGACCTCATGGGTGTTGTCGACGGTGGGCAGGCCGGTGCCGACGTCCAGGAACTGGCGTACGTCCGTCTCCCGCACCAGGTACCGGATGCTGCGGCCGAGGAAGGCGCGGCTGCTGCGGGCGATGGTGACGATGCCGGGGAAGACGGCGGTGTAGGCGTCCCCGGCCGCCTCGTCCACCGGGTAGTTGTCCTTGCCGCCCAGCCAGTAGTTCCAGATGCGGGCCGAGTGGGGTACCGAGGTGTCGATCTCCGTCATGCGCCCATGGTGCTACGGCTCGCCCTGCTCGCAGGGCACATTGAGGGAGAGAAGTGCGGCGGAATCGGGGGCGGCCATGTGGAGTTCGGTGACCGCCGCGTTGCGCAGTCGCGGGAAGACGCGGCGGTAGTCGCTCAGGGGGATGTGCAGGAGTGCGCACAGCACCAGACGGAACAGGGTGTTGTGGGCCACGACGAGGACACGTTCGCCCGGGTGCGCGGCGGCGATCCGGTGCAGGGCCGCCGCCCCGCGCTCCGCCGCTTCGACCGGGTTCTCCGCGCCGGGGAACGGGTGCGCCACCGGGTCCGCGCGGAACGCCTCCGCCGCCTCCGGGTTCTCCTTCGCGAACTCCGCGAGGGTACGGCCCTCCACCACCCCGAAGTCGCATTCCCGCAGGCCGGGTTCGCGGTACGGGGTGAGGCCGAGGGCCTCGCAGGCGGGCTCGGCGGTGATGACGGCCCGGGAGACCGGGGACGTCCAGATCGCGTCGACGGGATGCGCCGCCGCCCAGCGGCCGAGCGCCCGCGCCTGTGCGAGGCCCGTCTCCGTGAGGGCCACGTCGCTGACGCCCGCGTAACGGTTCTCGGCATGCCAGACGGTCTGCCCGTGGCGGGCGAGGAGGAGGGTGGTGGCGGAGGTACCGGTGGCGCTCATGAGTCCGCAGTATCCAGGCTCAGCCGGCTGAGCGCGTGCGCCGCGACCGGGCCCGGCAGCCAGCCCCGGGTCGTGAGTTCGTCGACCAGCCGGGCGTACGGCTCCGCGAACACCGCCGTACGGTCGGGGCGCGGGGCCATGACCGTACGGATACGAACCATGCGCTCGGCTACGTCCGGCAGCGCCTCCCCGGTCACCCCGTGGGCCGCCAACGCGGCCATCCCCAGGGCCGGTTCGGTCTGTTCCGGCACCCGGGCCGGGCGGCCGAGGACATCGGCGCGGAGCTGGTTCCAGTACGGGCTGCGGGCGCCGCCGCCGGTGAAGGTGAGGGGGCCGTCGAGGGGGGCGCCGAGGTGGTGGAGGTAGTCCAGGCAGAGGCGTTCGGCGAAGGCGACGCCCTGGAGGAGGGCGGCCCACAGGTCGGCCTCGCCGGCGGGTTCGCCGAGGACCAGGGCGGTGGCCTGCGGGGCGAGGAAGGGAAACCGTTCGCCGGGTGAGACGAGGGGGTAGGTGATCGCGCCCGCCGGTTCGTGCGCGGCGGCCTGTTCGTCCATTGCCGCCGGGTCCGCCCCCGCGAAGGCCGCCGTGAGGACACCCGCGCCCACACTGGAGGCGCCGCCGGGCAGCCAACTCCCGTCCGGGGCACGGTGGTTGTAGACCACGCCGGTGGGGTCGTGGACGGGGGCCGCGGTGGCGCCCTTGAGGACCAGGGTCGTGCCGAGAACGGAGTTCCAGGAGCCCTCGCGCAGGGCGCCGGACGCGAGCTGGGCCGCGCAGCCGTCCGTCATCCCGGCGATCACGGTGGTCCCGGCGGGGATGCCGGTGGCCTCGGCGGCGGCCGCGCAGACCTCACCGAGCTGGGTGCCGGGGCGTACGACGTCCGGCAGTTCCAGGGCGCCGGGGAGGTCCGGCCAGGCCTCGGCCGCCACGTCGTACCCCGTCTTGAGGGCGTGGCTGGAGTCGGTGGGGACGGGGTGGCCGACCAGACGGGCCGTGATGAGGTCGGGCTGGTGGGTGACGGTGCCGTGACCGTGGGTCCGGCCGTGGGTGCGGGCCAGCCACAGGGCCTTCGGCAGCCCCCAGGTGTGCTGCACCGCGAACCCCGCCGACCGCAGCCGCTCGGCCTCGGCCCACGCCCGCCCGTCGTCGT
The DNA here is from genome assembly GCF_040644695.1 of Streptomyces sp. NPDC046909. Classification (NCBI taxonomy): domain Bacteria; kingdom Bacillati; phylum Actinomycetota; class Actinomycetes; order Kitasatosporales; family Streptomycetaceae; genus Streptomyces; species Streptomyces sp. NPDC046909. The sequence goes on from NZ_JBEYXC010000020.1 coordinate 171,022, forward strand.
ACATCAGCGCGGGGCCGAGGGGCCGGCCTGCGGGGTCCGTCAGCAGGACGGTCCCGGAGGTACCGCACACCGCGAGCCCGGCGAGGCGTACGTCTTCGGCGGAGGTCAGCGCGGCCCGGGACGCCGTACACACCGCGTCCCACCACTCCCCCGGCTCCTGCTCGTGCCGCGGCCCGTCGCGCCGCCCCTCCAGCGGGGCCGTACCGCCGCCCAGGACCCGGCCGTCACCGGACACCGCCAGCGCGCGGACGCTCTGCGTACCGAGGTCGATCCCGAGCCACGCCTCCTGTGCCATCCCGGCCTCCCGCACATCGCACACCGTGAACTTCTCACTCTGCACCGAGATTTACCCGTGCGCGAGGGATTGACGGCCTTCTTCGGCCGTTACACCCTCTGTTATCGAGTCGACTCGACGTGTCAGCGCCGTCGAAGAGACCGTCCAGGACGACGGACAGGGAAGCGATGAGCACCGGCAGCGACACACCGCAGGGACCCGCGGCCCGCCAGGCGGCCATGGCGGAACGGGTCCTGGCCGACGGCTCGGCGACCGCGGCGGAGCTCGCCGAGCGGTTCGGGGTGAGCCTGATGACCATCCACCGGGACCTCGACGAGCTCGAACGGCAGGGAATCGTCAGGAAGTTCAGGGGCGGGGTGACCGCGCAGCCGTCGGGGGTCTTCGAGTCGAACGTGCAGTACCGGCTGAAGGCGATGCGGGCGGAGAAGGCGGCGATCGCCGAGCACGCGCTCAAGCTGATCGAGCCCGGCATGGCCATCATGCTCGACGACTCCACCACCGCCCTGGAGATAGCCCGCGGACTCCGCCTCGGCGAGATCACCCCGCTGACCGTCGTCACCAACTTCCTCGAAGCGCTCAACCTCCTCTCCGACCAGCGCGGCATCCACCTGATGGCGCTCGGCGGCGACTACGACCCCCTGCACTCCTCCTTCCTCGGCGTCTCCTGCGTCGAGGCGATCCAGTCCCTCCGTGTCGACGTCTGCTTCGCGTCCACGTCGGCCGTGCACGGGGGTTACGCCTACCACCAGGAACAGCACATCGTGTCGGTGAAGCGGGCGATGCTCGACGCGGCCGCCCGCGACGTCCTGCTGATCGACCACACCAAGCTCGCCCGGACCGCCCTGCACCGGGTCGCCCCGCTCTCCCGCTTCGACCTGGTGCTGGTCGACGACGGGGCACCGGCGGACGCGCTGCGGGACCTGGACGAGCACAAGGTCCGTTACGAGGTCTGTACGACGAACACGACGAACACGGCGAACACGGCGAACACGACGAGGGGTGGCGATGAGCGAGACCCTGCGGATCACGGCGGCGGGCGACCACTTCGTGCTGCCGGGCCTGATCGCCCGCGCGGTGGCCGAGGAGGTCGGTGAACACCCGCTGGTGGTAAGGGAACTGGAGCTCGGCTGGCCGCTGGAGCCGTTCGGTCCGGTCGCCGAGGTCACGGAGGCGAGCGATGCCGAGGAGGCGATGATCGAGGCGCTGGCCGGTGCGGAGGTGCTGGTCACACAGATGGGCCCGGTCACCGAACGCGTCCTGGCGGCCTCCCCGAACCTCCGTCTGGTCGTCGTCTGCCGGGGCGGCCCGGTGAACGTCAACCTCGACGCCGCGAAGTCCCATGACGTACGGGTGTGTTTCACACCGGGCCGCAACGCCGCCGCCACCGCCGAGTTCACGGTCGGCCTGATGCTGGCGGCCCTGCGCCGCATCCCCCAGGCCCACGATCTCCTCGCCCGGCAAGGGAGTTGGGCGGGATCGGCGTACTACACCTACGAGAACAGCGGCCTGGAACTGGAGGACCTCCCCGTCGGACTGGTCGGCTACGGCGCGGTCGGCAGCCGGGTCGCCCGCGTGCTCTGCGCGTTCGGCGCGCAGGTCATGGTGTACGACCCGTACGTCCGCGGCGAGATCCACGGTCTGCGGGTGACGTCCCTGGACGAACTCCTGCGCAAGTCCCGGGTGATCACCCTGCACGCCCGTCTCACCCCCGAGACCCGGGGCCTGATCGGCGCCCGCGAACTGTCCCTCCTCCCGCCCGGCGCGGTCGTGGTCAACGCGGCCCGCGGCCCCCTCCTGGACGAGGAGGCGCTGTGCGACGCGCTGGAGGCGGGCCGGCTGTCGGCGGCCGCGCTGGACACCTACGCGCGGGAGCCCGTACCAACAGGCCACCGGCTGCTGGGACTTGCCGAACAGGTCGTCCTGACCCCGCACTTGGGCGGGGCGTCGCGCGCCGTCGCGGAGAAGGCGGCGCGGATCGCCGCGGCGGAAGTGGGGCGGTGGGTGCGCGGGGCAGCGCTGGCGCACTGTCTGACGTGAGGCCCGAGGAGGCGCTCCCATGGACGTGGGTGCCGCCGACGAACTGTCCGACCTGAGGCCCGAGGAGGCGCTCATGTACGTCGGTATCGATGTGGGCACGTCCACGGTCAAGGCCGCCGCCTTCGACGCCACGGGACGTGAACTGGCCGTCGCCGCACGCCCGGTGGGCCTCGCGCTGCACGGCGGGTTCGTCGAGCAGGACATGGACGAGGTGTACGGGGCGGTCGTGGCCGTCCTCGACGAGGTGACCGCGCGGGTGACCGAGCCCGTGGAGCTGGCCGGGCTGACCGGGCAGGGCGACGGGGTGTGGCTGGTCGACGCGGCGGGCCGTCCGGTCCGGCAGGCGGCCTCCTGGATGGACGGCCGGGCGCATGAACTGGTCGACCGCTGGCTGGCGGACGGCACCTTCGAGACGGTGTTCCGGCGGACGGGGAGCGCCATGTTCCCCGGCTGTCCCGGCCCTCTCCTCGCCTGGCTGGACAGCCATGACCCGAAGGCGCTGGACGCGGCGACGGCGGCCGTCTACTGCAAGGACATGGTGTTCCAGCGGCTCACGGGCGCCGCGCGGGCGACGACGGATGTGTCGGACGCGTCGATGCCGTTCCTCGACCCGAGGACGAGGACGTACGACAACCGGGTCGTCGAACTCCTCGGCCTGACCCACCGCCGGGGCCTCCTCGCCCCGGTCAGCGATCCGGTCGCCACGGCCGAGGCGCGCGGCGAGGGGCTGCCGGCCGGCACGCGGGTCGCCGACGGCCCGTACGACCTGCCCGCCTGCGCGCTGGGCGCCGGGGTCACCGCTCCCGGCGACGGTCTGCTGATCGTCGGGACGTGTCTCGCCAGCCTCGTCGCGACCGCCGAGGTGGACCTGACCGGCGAACCGGCCGGCCTGTACATCTCCACCGACCGCCCCGGCCACTGGCTGCGCGCGATGCCGGCGATGGTCGGCACGGCGGCCCTGGACTGGGTCCTGTCGACGACGGGCGTACGCCACGAAGAGGTGGACGCCCTGCTCGCCGAGACCCCGCCGGGCGCGAACGGCGTCCGCGTCCTGCCCTACTTCGCCCCCTCCGGCGAACGCGCCCCCTTCGTCGAGCCCCGCCTCCGCGCCGAACTCACCGGCGTCTCCCTGGAGTCGACCCGCGCCGACCTGATCCGCGCCACCTGCGAGGGCATCGGCTACGCGGCCCGGCACTGCCTGGAGGCGGCGGGCCTCACGGGCACGCTGGCGGTGTGCGGCGGCGGCACCCGCAGCCCCGCCTGGATGCGGCTGCTGTCCGACGTACTGGGCCGTCCGCTGCGGGTCGTCGAGGGCGAGGTGGGCGCGCGGGGCGCGGTGCTCGCGGCGGCGGAGCGGTACGGGGTGGAACTGGACGCGGAGGCATGGACGCGGCCGACGGCGGTGGTAGAACCGGACGCGGAACGGGCGGCGTCCTACGCGAAGGGGTACGAGGAGCATCTGGCCCGGCTGTCGGAGGCACGGGACCGGGCGCGGGGCTGAATCACCGTACGGGTACAGGGAGTTGCATGACACGCAAGCTGGCTTGCCCGACCTGCGGCACCATGGAGGACTTCCGGCTGCTCACCGACGAGGAGCGGGCGGCGGTCCGGGAGGAGAAGGGGGAGCGCCACCGGGTGGACAACCTGTGGCGCTGCACCGCCCACGGCTGTCTCTCGTACTACCGCCACCTCAACAAGAACGACGGTGGCCTCCTCCCCGAGAAGTTCCGCGAGGAGAAGGCCACCGACGCATGACGCCTACAGGTTGCTGAAGTCCGGGCCCTTGGTCCGGGTCCGCTTGATCTCGTAGAAGCCCGGCACGGAGGCGACCGCCAGGGTGCCGTCCCACAGGCGCGCCGCGTCCTCGCCCTTGGGGGCGGGGGTGACGACCGGGCCGAAGAAGGCGATCTGCTCACCGTCGGCACCGGGGACGGCGATGACGGGGGTGCCGACCTCCTGGCCGACCTTCTCGATGCCCTCCTTGTGGGAGGCGCGCAGCTCGGCCTCGAACTCGAAGTCCTCCTGGTCGGCGTAGTCGATCAGGTCGGCGGGCAGCCCGGCGTCCGCGAGGGCGCCGGCTATCGCCTCGGTGGTCGGACCCTCGCCGTTGTTGTGGAAGCGGGTGCCGAGCGCGGTGTAGAGCGGGCCGAGGACGTCCGCGCCATGCTTCTGCCAGGCCGCGGTGGCCACCCGTACCGGCTTCCATGCCTTGGTCGCCAGCATCTCCCGGTACTGCTCGGGCAGCTGGTCGATCTTGTCCTCGTTGAGGACGGCCAGGCTCATGATGTGCCAGCGCACCTCGATGTCCCGGACCTTCTCCACCTCCAGCACCCATCGAGAGGTCATCCAGGCCCAGGGGCACAGCGGGTCGAACCAGAAGTCGACGGGCGTCTTCGCGGAGCTGGTCTCGGACATGGGTCTCCTAAGGAAAGTGTTCGATTGAAACAGGGAACACCGGCCGCACCCCGCCCCATTCCCTTCCGGGGCCGCATTTCCCGCTGCCGCCCGTATTCCCTGCTGCCGCCCGTCAGGGGCACATGGCAGGATCGGTGCTGTCCACATACCGAACACCGCCCGAGGGAGTACCGCCCGTGCCCGGTGAGAATCTGTCCCGCGACGAGGCCCGGGAGCGGGCCGCACTGCTGTCCGTCGACGGGTACGACGTGTCCCTGGACGTCCGTTCGGCCATCGGGGACGCGGGCGAGGAGCCCCGGACCTTCCGCTCGGTCACCACGATCCGCTTCCGCTGCGCCGAGCCGGGCGCCGCGAGCTTCGCCGACCTCATCGCCCCGAGTGTGACCTCCGTCTCCCTCAACGGCCGCGACCTCGACCCGCGCGAGGTCTTCGACGGCTCGCGGATCACCCTGGAAGACCTGGCCGCCGAGAACGAACTGATCGTCGACGCCCAGTGCGCCTACTCCCGCACCGGCGAGGGCCTGCACCGCTTCGTCGACCCGGAGGACGGCGAGGTCTACCTGTACACGCAGTACGAGCCGGCCGACTCCCGCCGCGTCTTCGCCAACTTCGAGCAGCCGGACCTCAAGGCCCCGTTCCGCTTCGAGGTGAGGGCCCCGGAGGAGTGGACGGTCTGGAGCAACGGGGAGGGCTCGCGGGCGGACGGCGTGTGGCGCTTCGCGGAGACGAAGCCGATCTCGACGTACATCACCTGTGTGGTGGCGGGCCCGTACCACTACGTGACGGACTCCTACTCCCGCACCCTCGCCGACGGCAGCACGCTCGACATCCCCCTCGGCGCGATGTGCCGCAAGGGCCTGGCCCCCTACTTCGACGCGGACGACGTCTTCCTGGTCACCAAGCAGGGCCTGGACTTCTTCCACGACCACTTCGACTACCCGTACCCGTTCGGGAAGTACGACCAGGCGTTCGTGCCCGAGTACAACCTCGGCGCGATGGAGAACCCGGGGATCGTCACCTTCCGCGAGGAGTACATCTTCCGCGGCAAGGTCACCCAGGCGTCCTACGAGGCGCGGGCCAACGTCATCCTGCACGAGATGGCCCACATGTGGTTCGGCGACCTCGTCACCATGGTGTGGTGGGACGACCTGTGGCTGAAGGAGTCCTTCGCCGACTTCATGGGCACCTTCGCGAACGTGGGCGCGACCCGCTTCGAGAACGCCTGGATCACCTTCGCCAACCGCCGCAAGGCCTGGGCGTACCGAGCCGACCAGCTCCCCTCGACCCACCCGATCACGGCGGACATCCGCGACCTCCAGGACGCGAAGCTCAACTTCGACGGCATCACGTACGCCAAGGGGGCTTCGGTCCTGAAGCAGTTGGTGGCGTACGTAGGCCAGGACGCGTTCCTGGAGGGCGCGCGCCGCTACTTCAAGCGCCACGCGTACGGCAACACGCGCCTCGCCGACCTGCTGTCGGTCCTGGAGGAGACCAGCGGCCGCGACATGGCGACCTGGTCGCGCTCCTGGCTCCAGACGGCGGGCGTCAACTCCCTCACCCCGCAGGTGCTGTTGAGCGCGGAGGGCAGGATCACCGAGCTGGCGGTGCTCCAGGAGGCGGCCGAGTCCCACCCCGAACTCCGCCCGCACCGGGTGGCGGTGGGCCTGTACCGCAAGAACGCGGACGGCTCGGTCGAGCGGTACGCGCGCGTGGAGGTCGACGTGGAGGGCCCGCGCACCGTCGTACCGGACCTGGCGGGCACGGAGGCCCCGGAACTGATCCTGGTCAACGACGACGACCTGACGTACTGCAAGACGCGCTTCGACACGGCGTCCTTGGAAACCCTCAAGTCCCACCTGGGCGATGTGGCGGACCCGCTAGCCCGGGCCCTGTGCTGGTCGGCCCTGTGGAACATGACGAGGGACGCCCTCCTGCCGGCCCGCGACTTCATCGGCCTCGTGCTGCGCTTCGCGGGCCGGGAGTCCGACATCGGCGTACTCCAGATGCTGCACGCGTGGGCCAACTCGTCGCTGGTCAACTACGTGGCGCCGGAGCGGCGTACGACGGCCGGCCGCGTCCTGGCGGAGGGCGCGCTGAAGGAACTGCGCCAGGCGGAACCGGCCGGCGAGCACCAGCTGGCGTGGGCGAGGTTCTTCGCGACGGTGGCATCGGACGCGGCCGACCTCCAGCTGCTGCAAGGCCTGCTGGAGGGCACGGCGAAGATCGACGGCCTGGAGGTGGACCAGGAACTGCGCTGGGCGTTCCTGGAGCCGCTGGCGTCACACGGCGTCGCGGACGAAAGCACCCTGGCCGCCGAACTGACCCGGGACGACACGGCATCCGGCAAGCGCCACCAGGTCCGCTGCCTGGCGGCCCGCCCGTCGGAGGCGGTGAAGGCACAGGCATGGGCCCAGGTGGTGGAGTCGGACGCCCTGTCGAACGCTCTCGTGGGGGCGACGATCTCGGGCTGGAACCAGTCCTCGCAGCGGGAGTTGCTGGCCCCGTACACGACGAAGTACTTCGCGGCGATCGAACGCGTCTGGACGGACCGCTCGATCCAGATCGGCATGGACGTGGTGGGCGGCCTGTTCCCGTCGTTGCAGCAGTCGCCGGAGACGGTGGCGGCGACGGACGAGTGGCTGACGTCCCACGCGGAGGCCGCACCGGCGCTGCGCCGCCTGGTCCTGGAGGCGAGGGACGACCTGGCGAGGGCGCTGCGGGGGCAGGCGTGCGACGCGAAGTCGGCCTGAAGCCAGGGAGTACCTCTGGCCCGGACCAGGACTACCTCTGGCCTGAACTTGGGCACTCGGTAGCCGTTACGAAGTTCAGGCAATAAGGACCGTAACCCCTGGTCCACCCCATTCGGACCAGGGGTTTTCGCCGCCTACTCGGCACCCGAACACCCGTCCTTTAGTACCAGCTTGTCCGCATTTATCGACAGACGCGTAACAGCGGTTAGAGGCCGGTCCGACGGCGGGAATCCCCGCTGCATGAACCACAACACCCCGGTCCCCCCGCTCTCCTCCCGCCCGGTCCGCCACCTCTCGGAGGTGCGCCGCCGGGTGATGACGGCCGCGCAGTTGAGGTCGCACGGAGTCTCGTCCTCCGAGACGAACGAGCAGTGCCGCCCCGGCGGCCCCTGGCAGCAGCTCCTCCCGGGCGTGTTCCTGCTCCACCCGGGCCCCCCGACCAGCGAGGAGCGCCTGCACGCGACCCTGATGTACGCGGCGAAGGAGCGCCCGGCCGGAGTCCCGTCCCAGCCCGGAGCGGAGGACCCCCACGCCCCGACGTACACGGAGGCGATGCTCACGGGCCTGGCGGCCCTGACCCTCCACGGCTTCACTTCATCACCCCCCCTGATGTCCCTGGACAAGCTGGACGTCCTGGTCCCCCGCCTCCGCCGCCTCCGCTCGACGGGCTGCGCCCGCGTGGTCCGTACGACGTCCATGCCGACGCCCCAGCAGGTCACGGGCCTCCCGGTGGCACCGGTGCCGCGGGCGCTGGCGGATGCGGTGGCGGAACTTTCGGACGCGGGAGTCGTCCGCCGCCTCCTCACCGAGGCGGTGCGGGGCGGCCACTGCGAACCCGCGTCGGTGGTCCGCGCGTTGAACAACGCCAAGCTGCTGAGCCGCCCGCACGTGGTGGACGCCGTGGACTCCCTGCTGGCCGAGGGCCGCGCGATCGCGGAGGACCGCCTCTACCGCATGGTCCGCGAACACGGCCTGCCCGACCCGGTCTGGAACGTGGACCTCCGCCTGCCGGGCGGGCCCCACCTCGGCGGCCTGGACGCGTACTGGCCGGAGCAGGCGGTGGCCGTGGAACTGGACACCCGGGCGCCCCGCCAGGACGAGGACGCGCTGTGGTCGGAGTACGCCCGCAAGCGCGAGCACCTGGAGCGCCTCGGCATCACGGTCGTCCACATCACCCCGAAGAAGCTGAGGGAGTCCATGGAGCAGCAGGCGGCGGTGGTCCGCACGGCACTGATGGCGTCCGGCGACCGCGATCCCGCCGCGTATGTCGTGGTCCTCCCCCGGTAGTGACGGACCGGGGCAGGGCCAGGAGGGGAGAGGAGGAGCCGCCGGGTGGAGGGGACCGGGCGGCTCCTCCTCATGACGCCCGCGCGCAAGTCAAGGCCGACAGTTAAGGTATATTCCGTCTACGTAATATTGACTCTACGTTCATTGAGGACTGTCGATGGAGTTCCAAGGCCGGACAGCCGACCTCGAACTGCTCTCCCGCCAGCTGGACGACGTGATCGGGAAGAGAGGCACCACACGTGGCCGCGCGGTGATCATGACCGGACGTCGGCGGGTCGGGAAGTCCCGGCTGGTCCAGGAATTCTGCGACCGCTCCGGACTCCCCTACGCCGTCTTCCAGGCGACGCGCGGCCGCAATGCCGTCGCCGAGCGAGCCGACTTCGCGACGGCCCTGTCCGGCCTCCCCGGCGCCGAGCCAGTGGCCGGGCTGCGAGCCACCGACTGGAACCAAGCCCTGCGCTCACTGGCCCTGGCCGTACCGGACGACACTCCCAGCATCGCGGTGATCGACGAGGTCCCGTGGCTGGTGGAGGGCGACGACGAGTTCGAAGGCGCCCTCCAGACCGTGTGGGACCGGCATCTGTCCGCCAAGCCGGTGCTGCTTCTCCTCGTCGGCAGCGACATGTCGGTGATGGAGGCCCTGCAGTCCCACGGCCGACCGTTCTTCGGGCGCGCGGCCAAGATGACGGTACGGCCGCTCCATCTCGCCGACGTACAGAGGATGACCGGGCTCGAAGCGGCCGAGGCAGTGGACGCACTGCTGATCACGGGAGGGTTCCCCGAGATCGTGCAGTCCTGGCGGCCCGGCACCCCCCGGACGCAGTTCCTGCGCGAGGCGGTGAGCAACCCTCTCTCCCCCCTCCTGATGGCAGGCGAACTGACTCTTCTCGGCGAGTTCCCCGAGGCGTCCCACGCCCGAGCGGTACTGGAAGCCGTCGGAAGCGGGGAGCGGACCTTTTCCACCATCGCCTCGCAGGCCGGAGGGGCCGGGGCGCTGCCCTCCGGCACTCTCACCCCGCTGCTGAACACCCTGCGGACCAAGCGCGTCCTCGCGGCGGATCTGCCCTTGTCGACCAAGTCCGACACCAAGAACAAGCGCTACCGCATCGCCGATCCCTACCTCCGCTTCTGGCTCGCCTTCCTCCAGCGCGGAATCCCCCTGATCGAGCGCGGTCGCGGCGACCTGGCCCTGCAGCGCATCGAACGCTCCTGGACCACCTGGCGCGGTCGCGCGGTCGAACCGATCGTCCGGGAGTCACTGCTCCGCCTCCTCCCGAACGACGACTGGCCCGGGACCGAGACGATCGGCGGCTGGTGGAACCGTCAGAACAACCCCGAGATCGACCTCATCGGCGCCGACCGCGACCCCGTGGCGGCAGCTGTGCACTTCGTCGGGTCCATCAAATGGCTGGAGTCACAGCCGTTCGGACGCCGTGAATACGACACCTTGGTCCGCGACACTCTCGCCGTCCCCGGCACCGGCCCGGACACCCCCTTGGTGGCCGTGTCCCGCGCCGGCGTGACGGACGACCTCCCACTGGCCGCGCACTGGGGTCCGCAGGAACTGGTGGACGCCTGGCGTTGACTTGCTCCTCGCCTTGAGGGCGAGAATTCCGGCCTTCCCCGACCGGTTGGGCGACCCCCAAGGTCACGTCACCGTCGGCAGCGGGACGACTTAGCCGGACGCGGACGCCGGTGCGAGCCTCGCCCGTACCGTCTTGCCGAGAACGGCACGGAGAAACCAGTCCAGTTCAGCGCCGAGTTCCCGTACGACGAGCAGCCCGCGTCCGCCCTCACGGCCGCCGCCGGACTCCGTCCCCATCGCAGGGAACGCGCACACCGGGTCGGAAACCTCGATGGACAGCACGCCGCCCTCCTCCAACACGGCGAGCCTCAGCCACAGTTCATGCCCCGCCGCCTTACCGTGCACGGCGGCGTTCGTGACCAGCTCCGACGTGATGAGTACGGCGTCCTCGATGTCGCCGGTCCAGTTCCACATGGTCAGCCGACGGCGGGTGTGGAGGCGGGCGAGGCGGGGGCTGCGGAGGGTCATGGGGTAGCTGGTGGACCAGTCGGGGGTGAGGAGGGTGGGAGGTTGGGGGTTGGGCATCAGGGGGTCCCTTCTTCTCGCGACCCCATCAGCGTGTTCGGCCAGCTCACGCACTCACAATCGAACACCCACTGAAAATTCAGCGGTGGAGAAATTGGACTATGCCCGAATCTGCGCAACCGGCAGCACGAGCCGCACACCCGGTGTCACACTCTGCACACGGCGACAAGCACAACGTGCTGGAGCACAAAGGCGGTGCACATGGCTGCGAAGCGCGGACGTACGGCACAACGGCTCGAACTCGGGCTGCAACTACGCCAATTACGCGAGAACTGCGAAACAGAGAACGGCATCGGGCTGACCCGCAGGCAAGCGATCACGGGGCTACGGATCTCCGAGGCGTCACTCCAGCGCATTGAGACGGGCTCCCTCAACTTCCGCAACGTCGGGGACCTGCGCAAGCTGCTCACCAAGTACGGTGTCACCGACGAGGAGGTCATCGACTGCCTCATCAGCCTCAACCGCGAGTCGAACCAGCAGGATTGGCTGACCCAGCACCGGGGTCTAATGCCGGTGGGCATGCCGGGCTTCGTCGGCCTGGAACCCGAGGCACATGCGATGAAGGCCTACCACCCGATGCTGGTGTACGGCCTGCTCCAGACCGAGCGCTACGCACGCGCCCTGCACGAGGTACAGAAGCCCATCGAGGAGACCACGACCGAACTCATCCGCAGTAGCGTGGCAGTACGGATGGAACGCCAGGCCGTGCTGACCCGAGACGTCCCGGTCAGGCTGCACGTCATCCTCGGCGAGGCCGCCCTGCGGTACCCGGTCGGAGGCACCGATGTGATGCGCGAGCAGTACACGAAGCTTGCGGAGCTGTCGTCATGGAACCACGTCACCATCCAGGTTCTGCCGTTCCGCTGGAGCTACCGGGCCACGCACGACTTCGCGATCCTCGACTTCGGCGACGGATTCCCGCCGCGGGTACAGACCGACAACGCCTGGGGTGCCCTCGCCACCTCGGACAAGCCGCGTGAAGTGGACCGTTTCACACGCCGGTTCGAAGCCATGACAGCATCGGCTCTGCCGCCCGAGGACACCCCCGCCTTCTTGCACCGACTAGAACGAGAGCTGTAGCCCGATGCCCACGCACCCCACCGCCCGCGCACTGGCCCCCGAGCACGCCTGGTTCAAGTCGTCCTACAGCGACGGCACCGGCAACAACTGCGTCGAAGCCACCCGCCTCACCCCGTCGATAGCCATCCGCGACTCAAAACACCCCACCGGCCCCGCCCTCCTCCTCTCCCCAACCGCGTGGAGCCCCTTCCTCACCCACATCACCTCCCAGGCGACCCCGTGATCACGCCACCGAGGAACGCCCACCTGAGGACGTACCGCCAGGCCCTTGGCGCTCATGCGGGGTGAACACGAACGCGGAAGAGTCCCCGTCGAGGTCAGTGCTCAACGACACGTCGAGCGCCTTGGCCAGCCGAGTGAGGAGTGGCAGCGTAGGCACGGAGTCGCCACCCTCGATGTTGGAGATCTGCGGCTGGGTCATGCCCGCACGACTCGCCAACTCCGCCTGCGAGATACCGAGCTGGGGCACGCCGATCATGGACGGCCTGCCCCAGCTCGAAGGCGTAACCGGCCTCCACATAGGCCGGGGACTCTTCGACCGTCTCACCCAAGAGCTTCTTGGTACGTCGCGTCCGCCACTGAGAGTGGTTCACGGTCGCTCCTCCTCGATCCGCTCATAGCTGTGCTCGGCAGGGCTGTGATCCGCCTCGCACACCCTCTGCGCCTGCACGACACGATGCGTTGCCGAGGAGCGAGCCATTACATGATGCGTACGGCGTTGCCATCCATGACGAAGCGCAGTTCACGCACCTTGCCGCCGAGGTGGCGGGAGTTCGGCTCCCCGAGATAAGGGTGGCCCGGGGAAGCTCAGCCAGCCACCTTCTCCAGTTTGCCGATCTGAGCAGCGACGACCTCGTCCGGGACCGCGACGGTCTTCGGCTTTATCAGGTTGACCGCGAAGAAAATGGCCAACGTCGAACCGGAACGTACGACGGTGTACGCGGTCGGCGTGTCCGCCCCGAGGACCCCTCCACTGAGCCGGAAGGCCACCGCCTCGTCCCCCACGTCCGGGGCGTCCAGGGACTTCACCGCGGAGGCCTTGAGGTCGTCACTCAACTCGAACCCGTCGGGGCACCCGACCACGGACGCCTGGAGGTCAGCCATGCCCTGCTCGGCGTCCGCCTCCTGGTAGGACTGGAGCACGAGGCTCGTGCCGGTGCCGAGACTGTCACCGGCCGTGGGTGACACGGTTCGGCCGGCAACGGCCACGGGTTCGGCACTCGTGGCGAACAGCAACATGGAGGCGACCGCCGCACACAGCTCCCCGTCGGTGTTGGCGGGGGCGGCTCCGGCCTCCGGAGCCGCCAGGTCCTGGACCTGGTAGTCCGCCAAATCCCCTTGCTCCAGCAGAGCCTTGGTCAACTCGGCCTTGGTCAACGGCTCCAGACCACCGCCGCCGCTCACGGACGCCGAAGCGGCCGCTTCAGACGCGCTCGCGGAAGAGCTGACCGTCCCAGCCGGCTCTTCCTCAGCACCCCCGCACCCAGCAACCAGCACCGACACCACCGCTGCCGCCGCCACACGCGCCCACACGTTCCGGGCCACGCACCCCTCCCTCACACTCGAATCGAGAACAGAAAGCCGGAACTATCCGAGCTTCGTCGGCACGAATGCCCCTGCGGCCTCGTGCCACTTCTTGTGCACCCAGAGCCGCTCGCCGCCCAGTTCGATCTGCGCCCACGTCCCGGACAGCGGCCCGATCCCCGTCCCCATCGGCAGCCGCGCAAGCACCCGCTTCGGCTTCACGCCCCCGAACTGCCCGTACTCCAGAACCACGACAGCCCGGTCGGTCACGAGCACCAGACGCCGGGTAATGAACGCGTTGACGAGCAACGCCCCCGCCAGCCCGCCCAGGGCACCCCCGAGAAGCCCACCGGTGACAATCCGCAATCCGATCAGCGCGACCAGGAAGAACACGACCTGGAACCAGGGGTTGATCCCACCCTGCGCAAACACCACTCGCTGGACCTGTTCCCCGGGCTCCAGGAAGCGCTGGGACCGTTCAATTGCCTTGCCAGAAATGTTCGAAGCCATGATTCCCCATCAATCAACTATAGATTCTAAAGGTTGATTGATTAGAACACTTCATTCCAGGTTCGGCAACGTCGACCAGGTTGAATCCTACTCCGATCGATTTCATCGCAACAGCTTGATTCGCTCATCGCTTGATAGCGCCGCCACATCTACAATGCCATAGCCTCACGACTGCGCGCCAAGCTACACATCGACATCTAGACGCCTCCCATTGGTTTCACCACAAACCCATGAAACACTCTCAGGTCGATCTCCCGTACCACGCCTGCAGAATTCTTCCAGGACGATATGCACTTGAGAAGCAGGGATGACACTACGAGGGTGATAGAAGAGCGGAAAACCAGGATCAGAAACAACCCGAGGGTCAAATTCTGGGGGACTGGAGTTGTCGGACACCCAAACATGGTCAGAAATCCCATCATTGGCTTCTTCGGCTCGCTCTGCACCAACAAACCAGGTGAACCCGCCATATCCCGTCGAACGGTTCATCGACACATACAAATAATTATCCGGCCACCAAGTGTTGACATCGGAGGCGTGACGCCCATCAGCAAACATGAAGCACGCCTGCTCGCCAGGACTGACCCATTGGCCATCAGACTCCTCGGACCCGAGGTTCTCCATAACCTCTGCGATCAGCACCGACATCTCCGGCCACGTCTCGGCGTAGTAGTACGTACCGTGAATCACGGCGTTGAGGATCATCAACCCACTCCCGATAGCCTCATGGGACTTCCCGCCCCTGGATACCATACCGTCATGGTCGAACCACGAGGAAGGATGGCAGGAACCGAAACCTGGCAGCCGAGAGGGGGCCCACACACATAGTTGTGATTGATGACTACGTGCGCATCAGTAACTCCATTATTCCGCATCCACGCCGCATACTTCGCCTCAACGTGATCCGCCGACGCATACTTCGCCCCCTTAGGTAGGTTCCGAATACTAGGGGACCCTTCCAGATAACCCTGGGCACTCTTCGCCAGATCGTCACTTCCACTGGTTATCTCATCGGCGATCTGCTTTCCGTCTCCGCCAAATATTTGCCCCGTGGTAATTCGCTTTCCTGAAATTGCGCGCAGAGCATCACTAACGAATTTCGGATCACACGTATTGTGCACCAATATCGGCGTACTGCCCACCAGCACGTAGTACGTGTGCTGTTCCGCGACAGTGAGGTTGTACGTACGGACGTGATCCTTATACGCCCGGTTTTCCTTGATCTTCGCCGTGGTGCCGTCGGCAGTGAGCAACACCGTGCCCGGCTTCAGGTCACCCGCGTCGATCCACTCCCCTGTCGAGGGAACCCAGAACGGGTGCTCGGCAGTGGCCGTGATCTTGTTACTGCCGGTCGGGCTCTCAACAGTCAGCTCATTGAGGTGCTTGTCTGCTTCGGTGCTGATCAGCGCAGTGACGGGCTGGGGACTGGTCTCCCCCGTCTCAGGATCCGTGGACAGAACCTCATCACCGAGTTCGATGTCCTCGATGTTCTTCGACGAGCCATCCGCCAACAGGACCTTCGTACCGGCGAGGAAGCAGTTGGCAGCCTTACTTCCCAGCAGCTTGCCTGAGAGTGCGCTTATCCCTTGTCCGAGCCCATGCCCTGCCGCGCCACCGATCCCACCGAAGAGCCCGCCCGTGAGCTCGTCCTTGAGCTGGCCTCCGGCACTGTGATCAGCGTTGTCGTCCATCAGGTTGCCGGCCAGGCCACCGGCCATGCCGCCCAGGGCACCGCAACCGGCCGCGAGACCGTATCCCAGGCCGCCTGTCGCTGTTCCGCCTATGCCTGTGGCGACATAGCAGGCCCCTGAGACTGTGAAGTCGACGCCGATACTGACGATCTCGACTTTGTATTTGTCCCACGTGTTCCCCAGCGAGCACAGCCAGTCACAATCGGACGGCGGCTTCGTCACCGTGACCGTCTTGGCGACGGTGGTGGTGACGGTCTCGTTATCCGAGCTGGAACCAGTGCCGTCGGCGGTCCCGTACTCAGCGCATGCCGGGTTGACCACACTGGGGCAATAGCCTGCACCGGTGGCTCCACCGCCGTCATGCACCGGCTTCAGCCCGCTCGGGTCCGAGTGTGAGACAGGGCTGTTGTTGCTGTAGGCGTAGCCGTTCAGCGACAGCGGATCGCCGATGTCCAGCACCGGGTCCGCGGAGATGAACCGTCCCGTCTCCGGGTCGTACTCCCGCGCGCCCAGGTGGGTCAGGCCGGTCGTGCTGTCGTCCGTGCCGCCGATGTAGCCCCGGTGCGAGGTCCAGGTGTCGCTCGACGTGCGCTCGACGCCGAAGGGGTCGGACTTCTGGCGCTTCACCGCCTGGCCGGAGGACAGGTTGACCGTGGCCAGGGCCGTGCCCTGGTGGTCGGTGACCATCGCTATGAGCGATGAGCTGGTCGAACCCAGCGTGGACGAGCGGATGACCGTGGGTGCGCCGGCGTGGGCGTAGTAGCGCTGGCAGTACGCCGTCGCGCCGTTGACGTCCGTCGACAGCTCCATCCCGTCCAGGTAGAGGGTGTGGGAGGAGGCCGTGGAGGCGATCAGACGGTTGCCTGACGCGTCGTAGAGGTAGGTCGTCTTGTTGTTGAAGACCCAGGTCTGGGCCGTGCCGCCGTTGCAGGTGTAGAGCTGGAGGTCGGTGCCCGCGGCCGAGTTGGAGGCCGGTACGTCGAGGCACTTGCCGGTCGCCACGTTCTTGAGGGCGTTGCCGGACGTGGCGGTCCACTGCTGGTTCGCCGCGCCGGTGCAGGCCGCGATGACGACGGCGGTGCCGTTCGCCGTGCCGCCGTCCTTCGGCGTCACGCAGTTCTTCAGAACCTTCAGCTCGCCCGTCGAGGCATCCGAGTCGCTCGCCGGGTCGATGCGGAAACGCTGGGCCTTCGTACCGTTGCAGGGGTAGAGCTGGAGAGCCGTGCCTGCCGTCGTCGAGGACGAGGACAGGTCCAGGCACTTGCCCGACAGGCCGACCGCCTGGCCCTCGCCCTCCGCGCCGAAGCCGGTGACGGTCTCGACCTTGCCGTCCCACGTCCACGTCAGGGACTGGGTGTCACCCCCGTACAGTCGCGTGGTCGCGTTGCCCGTCGAGCTGTAACCCAGGGTCGCCTGTGTGTCGACCGTCTCGGTGTCCGTGGTGATGGACGTCAGGGTGTGCGGCTGTTTCACGACGCCGGAGCCCGACGGGTCGATGCCGTAGTCGTACGACGTCGTGGCATCGCCGGAGGTGTCGATCGCGCCGTCCGTCACGGTCACGTCGGCGTCGTGCTCGACCAGGGTCTCGCGGTTGCCGATCGCGTCGTAGGAGTACTCCTGCCAGTAACCGTCGTTGGCCGAGGTGACGTTGACCGTGCCGTCCGCGTACACCGGCTCGCGCGTGGTCTTCCCCGCGGCCGAGGCGGTGCAACTCGGGTTCGGCGAGGTCCAGGCCTCGGTCAGCTGACCCAGCACGTCGTACGTGAAGCACTGCCGGTCGACGGTGCCGGCGCCGTCCGTGTCGGTGAACTGGATGATGTTCCCCGACGCGTCGTAGTAGTACAGACGGTCGTTGATCCGGTGAGTGGCCGTCTCCCGGTCGACCACCGTGCGCTCAGCCAGCCCTGTGGCCTCGTTGAAGACGTTGGTGGTCCACACCCGGTAGGGCTGCTCGCCCGTGACCGCCCGCAGGACCTCGCCGTACGGGGAGTAGTCCACGTCGGCCGTGTACCAGGCCGCACCCGAAGTCGAGACCGGCAGGCCGTCGCCGTTGTAGCGGGTGACCACCTTCTCCTGGGCCAGACCGCCCGCGGCCGGGACCGTGGCCGAGGCGATCTTGCCCGTGGCCGTGTAGGTGAAGGAGTACTCGTACGTGCCCGCCAGGCCCTTGGTCTCGGTCGTGTCGGGGATCGTCACGCTCTTGCCGGTCGGGCGGTACTCCTTGTCGTAGCCCGTGACCGCGGTCGTGTACGCCTCGCCGTCCGAGGTGTATCGCGTGGACGACGTCGACTGGCCGAGGCCGCCGGTCAGAGTGTCGTACGTGAACGACGTCAGCTGCTTGCCCGAACTGTCGTTCAGGCGCTGGCCGGTGCTGCGGCCCAGCTCGTCGTAGCCGGTCCACACCGTCTTCGCGTCCGCCGTGCCCACCGCGCTCGTGGTGGTGACGGGCTGGTCCCGGTCGTTGTACGTCGTCTTGGTGGTGCCTGTGTCGGGGTCGACCGCCTCGACCTGACGGCCGCGCGCGTCGTACTCCCATGTCCACGAGTTTCCGGCCGTGTCCTTGGCCGAGACCCGGTTGCCACGGGTGTCGTACGTGTAGCGGGTCGACGTGTACGTCGTCCGGTTGGCGTCGGTGTAGTGGTCGATGCGCACGGTGCGGCCGAGCGCGTCGGCGAAGGTGCGGGTCGACGCCGTACCTGTCGGCGGGAGCTGCTTGGTGTAGTCGTAGCCGTAGACGTACGCCGTCTGCTTCGACGTCTTCGCGGTACCCGCCTCGTACGGCGTGACCGTGAGCGTGCGGCCCTGTCCGTCGTACGTCGTCACCGTGGACGAGCGGAACTGGAAGTCGCTCTTGGGCTCGAAGAGTTCGCCGTCCGGTTCGCCCTCGGCGAGGTAGGAGTTGTCGGTACGCCAGACCGTGCCGTTGGCGTTGTAGTGCGTGTCCGTGACGATGCGTCCGCCGCCGAACGCCTCGCTCTGCGTCTGGCGTTCGCGGCCCAGGCCGTCGTACAGGACGACCGTGTCGTCGTAGGTGCCGGTGTCCCGGAGCACGGAGGTGGTGACGGCGGTGGGCTTGCCCGCGACGACGTCGTAGGAGTACTTCGTGGCCGGGTTGTCGGTGGCGGGGTCCTGCGACGCGGTCCACATGGCGGTCGCGCGGCCCAACGCGTCGTACGCGTAGACCGTGTTGTTGTCGTTGACGTCGGTGGACTTCAGTGCCGTGCCGCGGCCCGGGTCGACGGTGGTGGTGGAGGTGTGCCCGGCGGCGTTCTCGACGGTGGTGGAGTAGGTCTGGCCCTTCGGCGGCGTGTAGGTCGTGTGCGCCGTCTTCTCTGCGGCGTCCGTGACGGTCTCGACCCGGCCGTAGTCGTCGTAGGTCGTGGTGGAGGTCCGGGTCCAGCCGTCGCCGTCGCCGTTGACCGTCCAGATCTTGGTCGACAGGCCGGCCGTCGGGGCGTCGCCGTACTCGCCTCCGTCGTAGGCGGTGCGGGTGCCCGCCACCACGTCGTCGCCGGTGGCCGTGGCGGCGGCCGAGCAGAGGCCTGCCGTGGTCTTGACCTGCTTGACCAGGCCGATCAGGTGCTTGGAGGTGTTGTGGAGGTAGGAGGTGATGGCGCAGGTCTCGTCGCCGGTGACACCGGTGTCGCCCTGCGACTCCACCTGGGTGGGCAGGCCGTAGGTGTCGTCATAGGCGGTGGTGACTGTGACGGTGCGGGAGGTGCGGGTGTCGTCACCGGTGCCGGACGACGGGACGACCGTGAGCGTCTTGTCCGTCTGGACGCGGTACGCCTTGAGGTCCGGGACGTCGCTTCGGGTGCGGGTCGCCAGCAGGTGCGCCGAGGGGTAGGTGACGGTGCGGGAGGTGACCGAGCCGTCGGCCTTGGTGAAGGTGATCTTCTCTGCCGTCATGCCCTGGAAGGCGGGCTTGTCCGTGGCGATGGTGTAACCGCGGTAGTCCTTGGTGGTGACCGACCGCGTCTTGCTGTCGGGCAGCGGATCACCGTCCAGGCCGCGGAAGTAGCGAACCGCCGTCTCGGTCTGTACGGTGCCCAGACTTGAGTCCGTGGGCGCGCTCAGGGTGTTGACCTGCTCGTAGCCGCGCCACTGGTCGTAGGTGCGAGTCCGCTTCTTGCTGAACTCGGCCTGGTTCTTGGCCCAGGCGGCATCGCCCTGGTAGGCGTACGTGGTGACGACGTCGGGCTCGCCGTCGACGCGCGGCTTCTGGGTGATGGAGGTGACGACGTACTTGTTGAACCAGTCGATCGTCTCGCTTGAACCAGGGCTCCAGTAGACGGGGTAGCAGAGCCCGCCGTTGCTCTCCTTGGCTGGGAAACCGGAGCCGCTCGCGCAGGCGCCTGTCGGTGTGGAGTACTCGATGTCCGTCTCGCCGCCGTACTCGCTGATGATGCGGCGGATCCGCAGCCGGTCGAAGGCGGGGCGTGTGTCGTCACTGCCCTCTACGACGCGGTTGGGCATGGCGGAGTTGTTGTGCGAGAACTCGACGGCGGCCATGGCCTCGCTGGCCCCGTCCGGGTCCCCGTCCTCGTCCACGCCGAAGCCCTTGCGACTGATCGACTCCAGCCAGAGCGGAGGCGCGGTGTCGGTCAGCGTCTTGGGGAAGGACTGCGTGAGGTCGTACGAGTCGACCTTGTAGAGGGTGGTGTCGCCCGACTTGCGCTGTGCGTAGGTCGTCAGCGACGACAGCAGTCTGCGGGAGAAGAAGGTCGGGGAACCCACGCCGCAGTTGTCGTCGGCCGCGCCCGAGCAGTACAGGTCGGCCGGGGTGTCGTACCAGATGCGGTACTGGCCGGAATCGCCTGATTCGAAGGCTGTGTTGGTGCACTTGAGGCCATCTTCGCCGAAGCAGCGTTCCGCGGTGAAGAAGTCCACCATGGCCACGGGTTCGGCGCTGAAGAGGGTGCTCTCGCGCTGGCCGTACTCGATGCGGTCGAGGAAGCTGCCGCGGTGGTAGTACGACGGGGAGTCGTAGTCCTCGTTCTTGGCGTAGTAGTTGCCCTCTCGGTACCACCACAGGGACATGGCGTTGCCCTTGGTGTCCACGACGTAGTCGAGGTTCCAGCGCCAGGCCTGCTTGCAGAAGGAGGAGGCGAAGTCGGCGTTGTAGCAGGGCTCGCCGGACTGGTTGCCGGAGACCGGCACGGTCAGGACGGAGTCCGTGTACTCGTCGCCGCTGCTCCAGTTCGGCAGCTTGTTGAGGCCGAAGTAGTACTGGGTGCCGTCCCGGGAGGTGACGCGCCAGTACTCACCTGAGTTGTCGCCGTTGTTGAGGGAGGTGTCCCAGAGCCGCTCGACCTTCGTACCGTCGCCGCTCGCGGTCTGCCACTCGCCGGTCGTGCTGTCCTTGACGAGCTCCGTGGTCGAACCGCCCAGGCTCAGCACGGCGTTGTCGGAACCCCAGCACAGGTCACCGGTCTTGTGCGAGGCGTTGTTCGCGGTTCCGGCCGTGTCGTCGGAGCAGGTGCGGTAACTGCGCTCGATGGAGCCGGGGTTGTAGTCCCAGCCGTCGCCGATCCAGGAGGCCTGGTTGTTGGTGACCGACGTACGGCCGTCGACGACCTGCGAGTTGTAGGAGAACGCCACCGTCGGTGCCGGTCCCGCCGGGACGGGCGGGGAGGTCACCTTGTACGAATAGGTGAAGGCACCCGAGGATCCGCCCGCGGACCAGGAGCCCGCGCTGGACAAGGGAGTGGCGGTGAAGTCGCCCTTCGCGCCGGAGCCCTTGTTGGTGGCGGCGAGGACCGCCGAACCCGCAGCCGAACCGGCCGCCGGGAGCAGGGACTTCAGCGCACCGCTGCTCTGTGCCTCGTTCTCCCGGTACACACCGTCCGTCACCACTCCCTCCGTGGTCGCAGTCGCGGTGGAGGCGGTGGTGCTGGAGGCCGTGCCGGCCAGGTCGTCCACGTCGAGGGTCACGGTGACGCGGCCCGTGTTGTCGTCGTTCTCCGTGTTCAGGTGGGTGACATCGCTGCACCCCTCGACGTCCGGAGTGGTCAGGAAGCACTCCGGGAGCTGGACGAACTCCAGCATGTCCGCCCAGTCGGCGCTGTAGAGCTGCTCGAAGTCGGAGTAGTCGAGGGCGATGTCCACCTCACCGGTGGCGGTGGCGGGCGGAGTGACCGTGAGCAGCGCACCGGCGATGTCGGCGGCCTCGGTCTCGGCCGGGGAGGCCATCTCGACCGTCCACGAACCGGCGAGAGCACTCGCCTCCGCGCTGGTCGCGTCCTCGGGCGCGCCCACCAGGACCGGCAGTTCACCGGCCCGGACCAGCGTCCCGGCGCTCGGCGAGCTGAGCGCGGCGGCGCCCGTTCCGCCCGCCGGTTCCTCGGTGTGGGCGGGCTCGTACTCCTTGGCCTCGACGGTGCCCTCGCCCTGGAGCTCGGCCAGGTCTCCGGTGTCCGCGTCGACGGCTTCGTCCTCCGTCGGGAGGTCGATGAGGTCGACGGTGGTGCGGTCGTCGTCCGTCGGTGGCACGGCGAGGGACTGGCTGGGCAGCAACGCGACGAGCAGGCCTCCGGCTATGACACATCCGATCCGCGAACGGACACGGCGCAGCGCGGAACGACGCACGGACTTCTCCCCCACCCGAAGGGCCGCAGAGTGAAATGCCGCCCGCAGAAAGCTCATTGTTGGTGAGCGGATCTTTGGGTTCACCTGGGCTTATTGTCAACCGCCCTTTACCTTTAGGTGATGTTGATCACGGGGCGTTTCGGACAAGAGATTTCAGTAGTCATTTAAAACGGGACGACTTCACATGATCTGCATGATCGTCAGCAAATCCTCATTGAACTCAGCAGCTCATGGGCTGTTTTGATCTCAATGTCAGGTTTGACGGATATAGATTGCGAAGAGGTCGCAAAATCGAATCTCTGGTGCACGGCACAGGAATGGGTCATGCTCTGCCCGCGCATCTCTGTCCTCCCGCGAGCATCGAGGTCGCACAGGTAATTCACAGCTATTCGGTGGGGGAAGCCTCGATGGGACTTGCGCAACGAATTCCGCAGCGAATTCCGCGCGGCAGAAAGGCCGTGGCACTCACCGCCGCGGCTCTGGTCGCCGCGCTGGGAGTCGGCGTCCTGCCGCTGGTCGACAATTCCGGTACCGGGTCCGGCCCGGGGAAGACACGGCAGGACGCCAAGGCTTCCGGCCCCCTCACCGAGGACACCGCTCAGGACGAGGCCCGCCGTACCGGCAAGCGGGTCGAGGTCACCACACTGCGCACGGCGACCACCACGACGTACGCGCTCCCAGACGGCAGGTTCGAGTACCAGGCGCATACCGCCGCCATCCGCGCGAAGGTGGACGGCGAGTGGCATGCCATCGACACCACTCTGCGGCGCACCCGGGACGGCGGCTGGACGCCCAACGCCACGAACAATCCGGTGGAGTTCTCCGGCGGCAGCAGCGCGGGCCGGGCGGCCCGGGGTGTGCGGCGAGCCTCGTTCAGCGCGGAAGAGACCGCTGAGAGCAGCCCCTTGGTCTCGCTCACCAGCGAGGGTCACACCATGACCCTCAGCTGGCCCGGCGCGCTCCCCGAGCCCGTCGTGGAGGAGGACCGCGCCCTGTACCAGGAGGTGTTCCCGGGCGTGGACCTGCTGCTCACGGCCCGGGACTCCGGCTTCTCACACGTTCTCATCGTCAAGACCCCTGCGGCAGCGGCCAGTTCGCAAGTCGCCGAGCTCAGCTACGGTCTCTCCTCGCCCGATCTCACCTTCACGATCGACCCGTTGACCGATGCCGTGTACGCCAAGGACGCCGACGGCAAGGAGATCGCGGTGTCGCCCACGCCGTACATGTGGGACTCGGCCGGCGAGGGCGAGACGACCGAGGGCGGTGGTCCCGAGCCGGCCGTCCCGACGGACGAGCCCTCGGCCTCGTATTCGGAGGAGCCGGGAGCCGAGGTCCCCGACGAGAGCAAGGGTTCGTCGGACCTGGACACCGACGCGCCCACCGCGTCAGCCCAGCCCGAGGCGTCCCCGTCCTCGCCGTCAGCGTCACCCGAGCCGACCGGGGACGAGGAGACCGGGGATGAGGAGACCGGGGACGAGGAGACCGCCGATCCGGTGACCTATCGCCCCGGATCAGCTCAAGTCACCGTGCAGCAGGCCGCGTTCCGGAAGGCCACCTCGGATCTGACGGCCGCCGAAGTGCTGGCCTTGCCCGGTCTCGCCGGACCGCAGACCGGCACCCACTCCTCAACCGCCTCCGCCACGCTCGACGGTGGGGAGGGCGAGAGCGGCGAGGCGACCCTGCATGTCGTCCCGGACAGCGACCTGCTGACGGACGAGGACATCGAGTTCCCGCTCTTCATCGATCCGTCCTTCTCCGGCCACACGGAGAACTGGACCACTGCCTACAGCCGTCACCCGGAAGCCAGCTTCTGGAACGGCACCAACTTCAACGACGGCACCTCGGAGGCGCGCGTCGGCTACGAGTCGACGACATGGGGCCTGTCCCGGTCGTTCTTCCGGCTCGACTGGACGGCCTCGCTCAAGGGCGCACACATCACCTCGGCCGACCTCTACGCCCTGGAGACGTACTCCTGGTCCTGCTCGGGCCGGGTGGTGGAGCTCTGGCGAACCGACGGCATCTCCTCCAAGACGACCTGGAAGAACCAGCCGGCCTTGAAGGAGCGGATCGACACCAAGGACGTGGCCAACGGCTACAACAGTTCCTGCCCCAAGGACTACGTGAAGTTCGACGCCACCAGCCTCGCCCAGGACGCGGCCGACGGCGGCTGGAGCAAGATCACCATCGGGATGAAGGCCACTGACGACGCGGAGGACGATCTCTCGGCGTACGCCTGGAAGAAGTTCAAGGCCGTCGGCGACCACGCCCCCTGGATCAAGGCCTACTACAACCGCAAGCCCAAGACTCCGTGGGCGAAGACGATGTCACCGGGCCCGGACTGCGACATGACCGAGCCCTACGCCTCCGTGGGCAAGTCCGACCTGACCTTCGCCGCCACCTCGTCCGACCCCGACGGCAACCTGAAGTACCTCGACTTCGAGCTCTGGCACACGGGCGACGGCGACAACAAGATCCTCGACAAGAACATCACCACCGACGCCGACGGCCACGCCTCCACGAAAGTACTGTCGAGCGCCTTCAAGAACGGTTACACGTACTCGTGGCGGGTGCGGGCCATCGACGAATCCGGCGCCGCTTCCGCATACGGCCCCACGGCATCACCGGGCGTGTGCCGGTTCGTCTACGACGCTGACGCACCCAACGCGCCGACCGTCACCTCCACCGACTTCCCTGAGGCGGACAGCACGGGCAGTGTGTGGTCAGTGGTGAAGTTCGGCACGGCGGGCAAGTTCACCTTCGCGCCCGACGGGGACACCGACGTCGTCAAGTTCCAGTACTCCTTCAACTCGACCAGCTACGCGAGTTCGACGAGCGTCACCGCGGGTGCCTCCGCCACCGTCTCCCTGTCGCCGCCGGTCGCCGGCCCGAACGTCCTGTACGCACGCTCGGTCGACTCCGCGGGCAACCCCTCGACCAACGGGACCAAGTACCTCTTCTACGTCACCCCCAAGGACACCGCCGACGTCGCGGGCGATGTCACCGGCGACACGCATCCGGACCTCTTCGTGATCGACGAGAACGGCAACCTCCGTCTCTACCCGGCCAATGCAGCGGGCGATCTGCACGTAGGGCTCGACGCGGCCCACCGGGACGGCACGATCCTCGCGGGAAGTGAGGACGAGGACGGCTACTGGAAGGGCACCGACGGCTCACCCGCACTCATCGCGCATGGCGGCGACACCATGCCCGGTGACGGGATCACCGACCTGATCGCCCGCATGCCCAACGGCAGCCTCTACGTCTATCCGGGCGACGGCTACGGAAGCGTGAACATCGCCGAGCGCATGTCGATACGGCTGCCGTCGAACGCCCCTGACCCGAGCACCTTCACTCAGCTGATCCTCGGTGACTACAACCTGGACGACAGACCCGACCTGTTCGTCACCACGACCGGCGGAAACCTGTGGGCCTTCACCGGGTACACGGGCGCCAGCTTCTCCACGGCGACGTACATGAACGCCGGCGCCTGGGGCGACCGTGACCTCGTCAGCGTCGGCGACCACAACGCCGACGGCGAGCCCGACCTGCTCTGGCGGTCCACGTCGTCGGGCAACCTCTATCTCCGCTACGGGATCGCCGACAGCAACGGCGGCTCCACCCTCACCTCGCTCGCGGCCGCGGCGAATTCACTCACCGGTGCCGACACGACGTACGCCACCGGCTGGACCGCGACGGCCATGCCTCTGCCGCTGCTGTACGGCACTCCGGACGTCACGGGCGACGGCGTACCTGACATCTGGTCGCTCACCAGCGACAACACCGTCAAGTTCTATGCCGGTGGAGCCAAGACCCTCGGGAGCGGTGTCGCGGTCATCAGCTCCACCAACGGCGGGTGGTCGACCAAGTTGGCCTTTGGGTAGGACGGTTCGCCGTTGAGGACGGATGCCGGCGGGTGGCGGCGGTACTGCCGTCACCCGCTGCTCCGTCTTTCGCGTCAGTGACGGAGACGGGCTGATCAGCAGTGCGCCGTCGCGACCAGCCGCCGCAGCGCCGCATGCCCGGGCGGACCCCATGTGGGCTTCCCTCCGGGTTGCCCATGGACGCCGGCGTCTCCGATGAAGATGCAGCCGAGGGCGCGCCATACCGCGCAGCCGCGGGCTCGCCGCAAGGTCGCGGCGTCCAGGGGGCGCCGGTAGGCGGCGTGGAAGCGGTCGACGGCACCGTCCGGGAGCAGGATCCAGGCGGCGGCGAGATCCCAGGCGGGGTCGCCCGCGCAGAGGTCACCGAAGTCGATGACTCCGCAGAAGGTGCCGTCCGCGGTGAGCAGGTTGGCCGGGTGCAGGTCACCGTGGAGCCACACCGCGGGCCCCTCCCAGGCGGGCGCGGCAACCGCGTCTTCCCAGACCGCGCGGACGGCGTCAGGATCGGAGATCAGCCCCGTCTCGGCCGCCGAGGCGAGCCCTTTGGTGACTCCCTCGGCATGCTCGGCCAGCGGCCCGCCCCGACCCCGGCCGACCGGTGCGCCGGCGGGAGCGGGCCGGTGCAGAGCCGTCAGGAAGGCGGCCAGGGTGTCGGCCGACTCGGCGACGCGGGTGGCGGGGGCGCGGTCGGCGGGCTCGCCCTGGAGCCAGGTGGTGACGATCCAGGGTCGCGGGAAACGCTCGGAGGGTTCGCCGAGGCGTTGCGGGACGGGGATGGGGAGCGGGAGGTGCGGGGCGAGGGCGGGCAGCCAGGTGTGCTCCTTGCGCAGGAGCGTGTCCGCGTCCTGTGTGGCCCAC